>CAWIUA010000028.1:0-134116 GCA_963839135.1 uncultured Alphaproteobacteria bacterium | reverse complement strand
CGCTCCAACCGCTCAATGCGCCCAAACAGCCCGGCATCCGGAACGCCGATGCTTGAGGCCAGCAACTCTAGCGGGAACTCCCGGCCGATCGCCGCGGCCCACACGATCGTCTCGCGCTCTTCCTCAGCGAGCCGAGCGAGCCGGTCGGCAACGAGGCGTTCGATGCTCTGCCCCCTGATCTCGGTCCCGTGCTTCTGGGCGCGAACAAGCTCCAGCGCGAGGAGCGGGTTGCCACCGCTATGCCGGAACGTCTCGGCCGCGTCCTCGCTTGACGGTTCGATCCCGGTCAGCGTGGCAGTCTGCTCGCAGTCGAGCGCGCCGAGGGGCATGTGCTGCAGCAGCGAATCGTGCGCGAGCGACTGCGTCAGCCGCTTCGCCCAGACATTATCCTCGATCTCGCCGGACCGCGCCGCTCCGGCCAGGAGGAATCGCGGGATCGCCGCGCGCGCCAGGACGTGCAGCAACGCCGCAGAGGCCTCGTCGACCCATTGCAGGTCGTCGAGGACGAGGACGAACGGCTGCACCTCGGTCGCGCCGCGCACGAGCGCCATGATGCTCGCCAACAACTCCTCCCGGTCCCCGGCACCCACGGCGATGGAGGAATCGGCCAGTCCGCGAAGCGCATCCGTGATGCAGCCGTACGGCCGGATCATCTCCGCCTCGAAGCAGCGCGAGGAGGCGACGCGGAAGCCGCGCGCGGCCGCTTGCGCCGCGAGCTCTCCGAGCAAGCGAGACTTGCCGATGCCGGGCTCGCCGACGAAGAGCAGGAGACCGCGCCCGCCTCCGATCGGAAGGGCCGCGACTGCCTCCGCGATGCAGCGACGCTCGTCGCCGCGGCCGACCAACGAAGGGCGGAGCACCGGGTCGGTGGGCGCCGGGCGCGGCGTCTCCGCTGGCGTCGCATCCTGAGCCTTGGGGACGGCGACGGAACGGTCGAGCCTGCGCGCGGTCCGAAAGGCTATCCCTAGCGTGTCCGCCGCCGCGGTGCCCACTTCGCGGCGCAGCATCTCGCTCGCGCGCTGGCAGTGCCTCTCGGCATCGTTCCGCCGGCCAGCCAAGGTGAGGAGCCGTATCAGCGTCGCATGGGACGATTCCGATAACGGATCGGCCGCGACCAGCGCGTGCGCATGCGGGAGCGACCGAACCGGATCAGCACGCGTTCGTTCGACGAGCTGGCTCAGCACCGCTGCGCCGGATCGCGCCGAGACGCTCGCGCTCAGCCATGCACCAGTGATGGAACCGATAGCAGGAGGGCAGGTCGAGGCCGTCGAGGAACTCGCCCTGGAGCAGCTGAGCCGCTTCCTCCAGTGTGGTCAGCTCTGCTTGCTCAACACCCGAGGCGAGCAGCTCCTGGAGCCGCAGGAGATCAATGAAGGCACCCCGCGGCAGGAACACGACCCGCTCACGGTCGGCACTCAGGCGAGCGGTCGAGCCGTCATCGATCACGGCCCTCAGCTTGCTCAGGCTCCAGCGCAGCGAGCCGCGCGGATCGTCTGGCCCGTCCCAGAGGAGGTCGCACAGGCTTTGCCGCAGCTGCGGCGTGCCCATGGCAGCGAGGTAGCCGAGCAAGGCCCGGGTGCGCTTGGAAGCGGGAAGCACCACGCGTTCTCCCGCTCGCGCGACCCGCAGATCGCCGATCAGGTGGATCCGGACATCGGTGCTGTCCGGAGCCAAGGCCGCCACGGATCGCGCAGATTCCACGCCGGCTCCAACGCTCGCTCCAACGCTGGACAGACAGCTTACACCTGCGGTCGATCCGGTTCGAGTCCGCTGACCGCCGCGGCTCCGCTCCGATGGGTGGCGCCAGCGCAACGGGCCGCTCAGGCCCAGCAACGCAGAGGAGAGCATCATGCGTCCGAACATCCGTCATGCCATCGTCGCCCTGGCCGCGGTCGGAATGGCAGGTACGCTGAGCACCGCCGCGCCGGCGCAGCAGACCGACGCGAGCGCTCAGGCGGCCTATCGCGACATCGAAGCGACGCTGGGCTTCGTCCCGGGCTTCTTCAAGGCGTTTCCGCAGGACGGCATCGCCGGCGCCTGGGCCGAGTTCAAGGGCGTGCAGCTCAGCTCCGCCACGGCACTTCCGCCAAAGGTCAAGGAGCTGATCGGGCTGGGGGTCGCGTCGCAGATACCCTGTTCCTACTGCGTGTATTTCCACACGGCCATGGCCCGCGCGAATGGCGCGACTGACGAGGAAGTGCGCGAGGCCGTAGCCATGGCCGCCATCAGCCGCCATTGGAGCACGGTGCTGAACGGGATGCAGGTCGATCTCTCGACCTTCAAGCAGGAGACCGACAAGGCGCTACGCCTGGCGTCGGAGAAGGCGAAGACGACGGCCAGAACGCAATGAGCTGCAGCCAGGGACGACGCCCCTGGCACCGTCCGCCGATCATCTAATTCTGTGAAACTCTTTTTCCGGAGACAACGACCATGCAAAGCAATCCCGTGACCGTTTCAGGACTGCGCGCAGCGATCGAGGGGCGTGACGCGCGGAGGCTGACCGAGTTCTACAGTGCCGACGCGGTGCTGCAGATCGTGGACGTGGACAACCCGCCGAGCCGTCCGCGCGAGCTGCGCGGGCGCGAGGCTATTGCTGCGTACTTCGACGATGTGTGCGGCCGTGCGATGAGCCACCGTGTCGAGACCGGCATCAGGGAAGGCAACCGGATCGCTTTCACGGAAACCTGCACCTATCCGGGCGGCGAGCGCGTCGTGTGTCAGGCGATGCTCGATTTGCATCACGACTGCATCGCGCGCCAGGTTATGCTGGTGGTCTGGGACGCATAAGCGGCGATGCCATTGGTACGCGAACGGTCAGGACATCCAGCAGCACCGGGCCGGTTCGGCTGCCGTCCCTGCGTCGGCAGCCGGACACGGACCCCGCTCAGCGGGAGAGATAGACCGCGCTGCCGTAGGTTGCGTGGGCGTATTCCAAGGCCCTGAGCAGCGCGACGGGCCCGGTGAATGTTCTGCGCTCGTCTGACCCCGGCGTCCTCGACACAGGCGCCTCGACAATCCAGTCCTGCGCGCCCTCGGACGCCGGGAAGACCCTGGCCGGTGCTGTCCGACCCTCCGCATTGCGCAGCACCGTCATATCCGCCGCCCCCAATATTCGCCGCACCGCAGCATAACGGGCCGGCGAGGATAAATAAAGGGAGTTCATGGAACCGTCAGACATTGGTGAATCATCCTGGGCCAGCACGGATAGCACACAACTGGCCGTTTCAGTAGTGGTATGCTGCGCCCACGCTCCACCAAGAATCGTGCCGCAGCAGCCGGCCGCTAGGCCTACGGAGCGACGCCGGTCGCAACGCCGCGCCGTCGTTGACACCGTTCCGAGGCGGCCATTAGCCTACGAATGAACGGCCAGTCGGCCGGGGCGCGAAGAGGGCGGGTGTCGGCCATGAAGGCAGCTCCTTTCGCCTACCACGTCGCGGGTTCGGTCGAGGAGGCGGTGGCACTCCTGGAGGAGCTTGCGCCGCAGGGCGGCCGGATCCTGGCCGGCGGGCAGAGCCTCGTCCCGATCATGGCGTTCCGCCTCGCCGCGCCGGAGCACCTGATCGACATCAATCGCGCCGAGGCGCTGCGAGGTTGCACGGCGGACGGCGCGACCTTGCGGATCGGCGCCGGGACGCGCCACGCGGCATTTCAGCGACCCGTCACCGACGGCCCTCTTGGCCGCCTTCTCGCCGAGCTGTGCCGCCACATCGCGCACGCGCCGATCCGCACGCGCGGCACCTTCGGCGGCAGCCTCGCCCACGCCGACCCGGCGTCCGAATGGTGCCTCGCGCTCGCCACGCTGGGCGGCGAGGTCGTCGCGCGGAGCCGCACCGGCACGCGCCGTATCGCCGCGGAGGCATTCTTCACCGGGATCATGACGACGGCGCTGCACGAGGACGAACTGCTGACCGAGGTCAACCTGCCGTTGTTGCCGGGCGATACACGGTGGGGCTTCCACGAGGTCACCCGCCGCGCCCACGATTTCGCGCTCGCGATGACGCTCGCCACCTGGCGCCTCGTGGACGGCGTCATTACCGAACCGCGCGTAGGCGTGGGCGGCGCCGAGCCGCTGCCGCGGCGCATCCCGGAGGCCGAGGCGGCGCTGGCCGGACAGCCACCCACGGAGCCGGCGTTCGCCCGCGCCGCCGACGCGGCTGCCGACTGCGTGCGGCCGATGGAGGATCTTCAGGCCGACGCCGCCTTGCGACGCGACTTGGTGCGCGCCACGACCCGGCGCACGCTCGCCCGCTGCCTCGCTTGCCCGCCCAGTCCTGCTCGAGCGATTGACTATTGCCCGGAAGCATCGAGGATCGGCGCATGAGCCAGGCCAGACGCACCGAGACGCCGATGACGGTCGAGGAGTTCCGCAACTGGGCCAATCGGCAGCCGGGCAAGTGGGAGCTGGTCGACGGGCTGCCGCGCGCCATGGCTCCCGCGAGCACCACCCCTGGGCTGATCCAGGCCAGGGCGGCTTTCCTGTTCGAGCGCCACATCCAGGACACGCGCAATCCCTGCGGCGCCGTCACCGAGGCGGCGGTCGTGCCGGCGTCGTCCAGGCGGCACAACGCGCGCGCGGCCGATCTGGCCATCACCTGCTCGTCTCCTGCCGAGGACGGAGGGGACGTGAAGGAGCCGGTGTTCATCCTGGAAATCCTGTCTCCGTGGAACGAGCAGGACACCCGCAGCAACGTCTGGGCCTATATGACGATCCCGAGCGTGCAACAGATCCTCCTGCTCGCGTCCACTGCGGTGCGCGGCGAGATGTTCCGGCGGGTGCCCGATGGGACCCGGCCGGAGGAGGCCGAGGCGCTCTCGGCAGAAGACATCGTGCACATCGAGCCGATCGGCTTCAGTTTCCCTTTAGGCAGCTTCTATGCACGGACCAACCTGGCTTCGCCCTGATGAGCCACCGTTCTGATGGATAACGGCGATGCCGAGGCGCATTCCTGCGGTCGGCCGCCCGATACGCAGGCTGGAGGACCCGGCGCTAGTCGCGGGGCGTGGCCGCTTCACCGCCGACCTTCCGGCCGCGCGCTGGGTGCGGTTCGTGCGCAGCCCGGTGGCCGCCGGGCGCATCGGGGCCATCGTGCCGCCGCCGGGTGCCGCGGTGTTCACCGCCGCCGACCTCGCCGAGGTGAAGCCGATCCGGCCGATGCTGCACAAGTTCGGCTACGTCCCGATCGTGCAGCCGGTCCTCGCGAGCGGCGTTGTCCGCTACACGGGGGAGCTGGTCGCGGCGGTTGTCGCTAGCAGCGAGGAGGAGGCGGAGGATCTCGCCGACCTCGTGCAGCTCGACATCGCGCCGACGGAGCCGGTGGTGGAGGCCGAGCGTGCGGTCGAGGACGGGGCGCCCGCCGTGCATCCCGACCCGCCCCGCAACTTGGTCGTGGACGTGTTCCACGCCACCCCGGGCCACGCCGCTGCCTGCGCCGCCGCGCACCGCATCGTCTCCTGCATGATCCGCTCGCGGCGGCAGAGCGCGCTGCCCTTAGAGACGCGCGCCGCGCACGCCGCATACGACCTGGCCGAAGACCGGGTGACACTGACCTGCACGACGCAGATGCCGCACCTGATGCGCACCGCCATCGCCGATCTGATCGGGATGCCGGAGGCTGCGCTGCGGGTGGTCGCGCCCGATGTGGGCGGCGGGTTTGGGCAGAAGATGTCGCTCGCGCCGGAGTTCGTCGTGCTCGTCTGGCTCGCACGGCGGCTGCGCACCTCCGTCGCTTGGGCCGAGGACCGGCGCGAGAACCTGATGGCGAGCTTTCACGGACGCGACATCGTGCTGCGCGTGGACGGCGCTTTCGACGCGGAAGCGCGGCTCGTGGCGCTCACCGGCGACGTGCTGGCGAATGTCGGCGCCTACGCGCCCTATCCGAACACGGCGGCCGTCGAGCCGCTGATGTCGTTCGCCGAGCTGCCGGGGCCGTATGCAGTGCGCGAGTATGCGTGCCGGGCGCGCGGCGCCACGACCAATACCTGCCCGAGCGCGCCCTATCGCGGCGTCGCCCGCCCAGTGCTGACGCTCGCGATGGAGCGGCTGATGGACAAGGCCGCGCATGAGTTCGGAATTGAGCCGGCCGAGATGCGTCGCCGCAACCTGGTCGCCGCCTTTCCGCACGTGACGCCGACCAACCTGGTCCTCGACGAGGGCACCTACCGGGAGTGCATGGAGCTGGCGCTGAGCGCTGCGGACCTTCCCCAGTTCCGCGCCCGGCAGGCGGCGGCGCGGGCGGAGGGGCGCTATCTCGGGATCGGGCTGTCCACCTTCTGCGAGCGCACCGGCTACGGCTCGCCAGCGTTCGAGGCGCGCGGGATGGAGGTGACGCCGGGCTGGGAAACGGTCCACGTGGTCGTGGACCCGTCCGGCTTCGTGGAGGCGCGGATCGGCGCGTCGCCCCACGGCCAGGGATTGCGCACGACGCTGGCGCAAATCATCGCCGACGCGCTGGGCGTCGTGCCCGAGCGGGTCCGGGTGGTCCACGGCGACACCGACCGGACCCCGTATGGCTGGGGCACCTTCGCGAGCCGGTCGCTGGTGATCTCGGGCGGCGCATCGCTCCTGGCCGCGCGCAAGGTGCGGGCGCGGCTGCTGCACATCGCGGGCGAGGTGCTGGAGGCGGCGGAGAGCGACATCGTGCTGCGGGACGGGATGGCGCAGGTGGCGGGCACGGACCGCGCCGTATCCGTCCCCGAGCTGGCCCGCCTGGCGCACCATCAGGCGCACCGCTTCGGGGTGGAGGCGGGCCTCGCCGACAGTGCCACCTACGATCCCGCGGGGACCTTCTCGAATGCGGCGCACGTCGCGGTCGTGGAGGTGGATGTGGAGACCTGCGCCGTGCGCGTGGAGCGGTTCATCGTCGCCGAGGACGCCGGGCGATTGATCAACCCAGTGATCGCGGAGGGCCAGATCCACGGAGGCGTCGCCCAGGGGATCGCCAACGCGCTGCTGGAGGAGATCGTCTATGACGAGACGGGGAACATCCTGACCACGTCGCTTGCCGATTTCCTGCCGCCGACCATGCAGGAGATCCCGCCCATCGAGGTGCATCACCTGGAGACGCTGACCGAGGCGTCCGTGACGGGCGCGAAGGGGCTGGGCGAGGGCGGAACCATCGGCGCGCCGGCCGCGGTTCTGAACGCGATCAACGACGCGCTGCGCCCGCTCGGCGTGGAGATCAACGAGATGCCGGCGACGCCGCTCCGCATTCACGCGGCGCTGCGGCAGGCGCGGGGCGAGGCGCGGTGACGAGGGTGCCCGTCCGGCTGCTGGTGAACGGTGAAGCCCATGACATCCGCGTCGAGCCGCGTCGGACGCTCGCCGACGCGCTGCGCAAGGATTGCGGGCTGACCGGCACGCATCTCGGCTGCGAGCACGGCGTCTGCGGCGCCTGCACCGTGATCGTGGACGATGAGCCGGTGCGCGCCTGCCTGATGTTCGCGGTACAGGCGGAACGGTGCGCGATCCGCACCGTGGAGGGCTTGGCCGGGCCGGACGGGCCGCACCCGGTGCAGCGCGCGTTCATGGAGTGCCACGGCCTGCAATGCGGGTTCTGCACGCCGGGCTTTCTCATGCTCGCCGCGGCCGTACTGGAGCGCGAGCCCGATATCGGCGACGATGCGCTGCGGGACGTTCTCTCGGCCAATCTCTGCCGCTGCACCGGCTACCAGAATATCCTGAAGGCGGTGCGCGCGGCGGCCGAGATCATGAGCGCTTAAGAGGGGGCGCGCCTGAGCGGAGCAGGAGGGGAACTATGGCTATCGCGGCGGGACCGGAGAAGCAGGTCGGCAAGCTCGTCATCCGCAACATCGGCCTGATGCTGTCGGGGCGGCTGGAGGAGCCGATCCTCGACGCCGACACGATCGTGGCGGAGGGCGGGCGCATCACGGCAGTTGGGCGCGAGGCGACGTGCGACACGGATGGGGCGCGGGTGATCGTGGACGCGCGTGGCTGCGCCCTGTCGCCCGGCCTCATCGACAGCCACGTGCATCCCGTGTTCGGCGACTGGACGCCGCGCCAGGGACAGCTTGGCTGGATCGAGAGTACGCTGAACGGCGGCGTCACCACGATGATCTCGGCCGGGGAGGTGCATCTGCCGGGTCGGCCGCGCGACGTGGTAGGCGTGAAGGCGCTGGCGATCACGGCGCAGCGGGCGTTCGAGAACTTCCGCCCGTCCGGCGCCAAGGTGCTGGCCGGGGCGCCGGTGATCGAGAAGGGGATGGTGGAGAGCGACTTCGCCGAACTGGCGGCGGCTGGCGTCAAGCTGCTGGGCGAGGTCGGGCTGGGCACGGTGAAGGCGGGCTACGAGGCCAAGGAGATGGTGGCCTGGGCGCGCAAATACGGCATCCAGAGCACGATCCACACCGGCGGCCCCTCGGTGCCGGGCTCCGGCTACATCGACGCGGACACGGTGCTGGAGGCGGACGCCGACATCATCGGCCACATCAACGGCGGCCACACCGCGCTGCCGCTGAGCCAGATCCGCTGCCTGTGCGAGGGCTGCCTGCGCGGGATCGAGATCGTGCACAACGGCAACGAGCTGGCCGGCCTGACGGCGCTGCGCTTTGCCAAGGAGCTGGGCCAGCTCGGGCGCGTGATCCTCGGGACGGACAGCCCGGCGGGATCGGGGGTGCAGCCGCTCGGCATCCTGCGCATGATCGCGCTGCTCGCGAGCGTTGGCGACACGCCGGCCGAGCAGGTGTTCTGCTGTGCGACGGGCAATACTGCGCGGATGAGGGACCTGGATTGCGGGATCGTGGAGGTGGGGCGGGCGGCGGATTTCGTGCTGATGGACCGCGCGCAGCACTCGGCTGGAGCGGACCTACTGGACTCCGTGCAGAAGGGCGACCTGCCGGGCGTGGGCATGGTGATCGTGGATGGGATCGTTCGGTGCGGCCGAAGCCGGAATACGCCGCCGGCGGAGCGGGTGCCGGAGGTTGTGGCCTGACCGATAGAGAAAGTATCACCACGTTGCGGTATCGGCAAGCCCGAGTTACGACGATTGCGCAACGATTAGCTTGTAATCTCCGGTAGGCCGAGCAGGCTCCGCATCTGCTTGACCCTTGTGACCGCCAACTCTGTAGCCAGTACGGAATAGTCGATCTTTCCAAGAGCCATTCTGGCCATTGCCTTTGCCCAATCGGGCATCGCTATTGAGGCGTCAATCGTCGCATATACGTCCTCTTCGCCAGCTATGTGCTGGGTGGGGTCGAACAGATTGAGGCGGTCGAGCGTGCCGGAGATCGCGGCGTTAATGACAGTATTGCAGTGATCCGCGAGATCGACCATGTATTTGAACGTGCAAATGTAGCTCGTCTTGCTCTTGCGATCCTGCATAGCCGCCGGGCACAGAACATATACTCTGGTTTCGTCGGTATGGCCGGCTGCTGTAGGGTCGAATCCACGATGAACAACGGCGTTGCGCAACTCGCGCACATACCTGTAATTCTGGGTGTCACCGAAGCCACCCTCAATTTGATCGACGAACGCGCGATGCGCCAGTTCATCGCTCCGCAGATGATCACAAGTGTGGTCGATAGCGCTGAAGAGGCTCACGAAATATTGGGCATGATGCATCCGTATGTCGAACGGATGCGAGCCGCGCGGGCAGGCTTTGATTTTATCAAACGCCCAGTTCCGTGTTTCGAGGTACCACAGGAGGCCGCCAAACAAATCTAGAGCATTTTGCAGGCTAGCTGAGACGACGGTAGCCGCAGTGGCGGAAGAACCCTGCGGCGTCCTGCGGGGTGATGGCAGCCAGCGCCGGGCCGCACGCTTCGTGCAGCGCCGCCACGGTGCGGGCGGCGACGCGGCGCAGTTCGGTCTTCACCTTGGCCCAACCAGGCTCGATCGGGTTGAGATCCGGCGAGTAGGCGGGCAAGTAGCGGTAAGCGAAGCCTGAGCGGTCGAGCAGCGCCCTGACGCGCTGGGCCTTGTGGGCGGGCAGGTTGTCCATCACGAGCACGGCGTTGGGGTTCGTGCGGTGCAGTTCGGGTAGCAGCACCTCGTCCAGGTAGGCGTGGAACACCGCCGCACTGGTCGCAGCCTCCACGCTCATCGCGCCCACGATGCCCTCGGCCCCGAGCGCGCCCAGCACGGTGACCCGTGTCCAGTGCCCGAATGGTGCTGACGCACACGCACAGCTGCCGCGTGAGCTGCGGCCATGCAGGCGCGACAGGGTGGTCAGCGCCCCGCACTCGTCAAGGAACACCAGCCGCTCCGGGCTGATGCCGCCCACACCGTCCGGGTCGGTCCACCAACGCTCACGTGCCTGGGCCACATCTTCGCGGTCCTGCTCGGCCGCCCGCAGGCTCAACCTCTTTCACGTCCATCCAGCCCGCCGCAGCGCCCGATGCACCGTGGTCAGGTGCACCCGCACGCCATGCGTCTCGGCGAGGCGCGCCGCGATCTCGGCCAAGCTCAGGTGATGCGGACTGCCCGCCAGATCCAACATGCTCGCCTCGGCCGCGCCGCGGATGACGGGGGTCGGACCACCGTGCATCGGCTTGGCCGCACGCCGTCCCTCATCACGTGCGGTCGCTACCCAGCGATACGCACTCGAACGCCCCACCGCGAACCGACGCGCAGCCGCCTCGACGCTCTCGCCTGCCTCAACCGCCACCAGCACGCGACTGCGCAGGTCCCTCGAATATGCTCCAGCCATCGATACCTCCGCCCTGATACATGGGGAGAGGTGTCCCAGTCAGCTCGCAAAATGCTTTAGCTGCGGGTCACCCATGCTCACCATAGCCTATTCTCCTCGAGGGTTCTCTGCCCCGGACTATGGCATTTCCGGGTAGCGCCGATCGATTTCGGCCTGTTCCCAGAAGACGGCGAGAATTACCGGCGGGACGGTCTGCTGGTAGGCAATCCAGTAGATCCCCTCCTTGAGCCAAGCCCGGTCCGGGCGAGCGAGGTCGCGGTAAGTGGCTGGGAACATACGGGGCCGGGTCGGGCCGCTCTCAAGTGCAGCTTCAGCTCGTGCAAGGGCTGCATCGAGGTTGCGGATCGCTTCCGGGCGCTGCTTCTTGCGGTAGTGTCCGATCAGCTCGCGAACCTGTCGGCGGGCTTCCGGCGTGTAGGCGATCAACGGCGAGGTATGTGCAAGTTTTGGTACCTAGCTGTCCTCGGCCAACTCGGACTCCATGTCGGCGAGCGCCTGGCGCAGATCGCCATGCACCGCTTGAGCGGGTACCAGCTCGCCCCGCGCCAGCTCGGCATCGCTGCGAGCCAGAGCCTCAACCCAGGCAGGTGGGGTCTTGGTGTGATCCTGATCCATAAAAGCTATTGTGGGCCGTTCAGCCGGCGATTTCCAGTCGAAAGCGGTCATGCAACAGGCCCGATCGCATGGCAGCGCTGAGTATCGCGCGTGCGCTGCATCGTCTTGCCTGGCTCGTCCAGCCGGCCCGTGCCGCCGGCCGGAAAGAGCGCTCTATGCCACCTGAAGAGGCGCTCGGCCGTTAGGTCTTGACGGAAGTTCTGCATCGCGTCGAGGACGACCTCGGCGATCGCGTCGGCTTTCCTGTCGAGGGGGAAGCCGGCCCTTTCCAAACCCAAGCGCCGCGCCAGCGAGGATCTGACCTGTTCGCGGTCAAGCAGCTCGCCCTCGATCTCGCTGGTCTTGAGCGCGTCCTGCGTCAGGGTCAGCAACGTGGTTTCCGCACGGAGGCGGAACCCGACCGACTTCATCTGGCCCAGCGACCGTCCCTGGCGATACTGAACGGCGGCAAGCTGTGCAGCGAGGACCTCGCTGTCCCAACGGAAGTTCGGCCAATCCGGCCGGTCATAGATGAAGGCTCTTCGCCGCATCGCATGCGGCGATTATTGTGCCGGCTGCGGTCATCTTGAAAGGCTTCCGGCAAACTTCACGCAATCTGGCGCGATCTCGCAGGACCGATCGTTCAAGAGCACTCAAGCCGGCTCAATAGCAGCCTCGTTCACCGCATGCCAGAGCTCCGGGTCATCGGTAGTGCCCTACTCTAATCTCGCGCACGCAACCCACGCAGCGCTTGACCCTGCCGGCGACAAACTAGCTTATCCTCCCCGATGTCCCCCGCGCCCTCCCGTCCCGAGCCAACCGACCGCGCTACCCAGCGCGACGAGGACGCCCAGTATTACCGCGACATCCTCCACGAGCTGGTCGAGATGGCCACCGACATCGCCCGCGCCGTCCACCGCCAAGCCACCGCCGCACCTGCCCCAGCACCTGAGCAAGCGAGCCAGCCCGCCCCCGACTCCAGCATCGCCTTCGACCGCATCGCCCGCACCCTCCGCCGCACCATCGCCCTCGCCCGCAAGCTCGCCGAGCCTGCCCCGCTCAGCCCAGCCACGCAGGCCGCCGAGCGCCGCCGCATCGCGCGCAAGCAGATCATCCGCGCGGTCGAGGACACCATCCAGCGCGAGACCAGCGGCGCCGACGCCGAGGCCCTCCACGCCGAGTTCTACGAGCGCCTGGACACGATTGACCTCGACGACGACCTCGACAACCAGCCCATCGCCGACATCATCGCCTTGATCCGCCGCGACCTCGGCATTGCCAATCTCCCCGGCACCCACCCCTGGAAGCGCCGCACCCCCCAGGACGTGCGCGAGCTCTCCGCCCGCGCAGCGCGGTCCCCAGGCGCGAGGACGACCGTCCCGCCCAGGACCATCCACCCCACAACTGGCAACCCGCGCCCGATCCCTGCGCCGCCGCCCCGCACCCGGCCCAGCACCGGCCCCCCAGCACCCTGACCCAGGTTGACCCTGATCCGGCTCCCCGGCCACAACGGTGAAAGAAGGGCCGCGGCATCACACCGCCAAATACCGCGCGTGCGCGGCCTCGTCCGCCCGCAGCTCCGCCATGCTGCCCGCCCACACGATCCGCCCCTTCTCGATCACGGCCGCCCTGTCGGCGACGCGCGTGGCGAAGTGCAGGTTCTGCTCCGCCAGCAGCACCGTCACGCCGTCCCGCTTCAGCGCCAGGATCGCATCCGCCATCTGCTCGACGATCAGCGGCGCCAGTCCCTCGCTCGGCTCGTCCAGCAGGATCAGGCGCGGGTTGCCCATCAGCGTGCGCGCGATCGTCAGCATCTGCTGCTCGCCGCCGCTCATGCGGGCGCCCAGCCGGTCGCGCATCGCCCCGAGATTGGGGAACAGGGCGAACAGCCGCTCCGGCGTCCAGGGGGCGAGGCCGTCGCGCGGCGGCTGGCGGCCCACGTCCAGGTTCTCCATGACCGTCAGCTCGCCGAAGATGCGCCGCTCCTCGGGCACGTAGCCTAGGCCGCGCCGGGCGATGCGGTAGGGTTCCTCGCCCGCGATCTCGGCGCCCGCGAACACGATGCGCCCCGACGCCGGGCGCACCAGGCCGATGAGCGACTTCATCGTCGTGCTCTTGCCCGCGCCGTTGCGGCCCAGCAGGACGAGGACCTGCCCGGCGGCGGCCTCGAAGGTGAGGTCCTGCAGGATGTGCGCGCGGCCGTAATAGCTGTTCAGGGCCTCGACCCGCAGCATCAATGGCCCCCGCTGGTGGCGCCCGTGCCGAGATAGACCTCCCGCACCCGCGGGTTCGCCCGGATCGCGTCGCTGGTGCCCTCGGCGATCAGCTCGCCGCGGTTCAGCACCAGGACGCGGTCGGCAACGCCGAACACCACGTCCATGTCGTGCTCCGTGAACAGCACCGCGACGCCTTGGTTCGTCGCGATGGCGCGCACGAGGCGCATCAGCGCTACGCGCTCGGCCGGCGCCATGCCGGCGGTCGGCTCGTCCATCAGCAGCAGGCGCGGCGCGTTCGCGAGTGCTACGGCAAGCTCCAGACGCTTCAGGTCGCCGTAGGCCAGCACGCCCGCCGCACGGTCCGCCTCCCCTTCCAGCTCGACATGGGCGAGCAGGGCGTCCGCCTCGGCCGCATACAGGGCCGCCGCAGGCGTCCAGGCGCGCCAGACGCGGCGGTGGTGGGAGATCAGCGCCATCTGCACGTTCTCCCGCACCGTCATGGAGGCGAAGGTGGCGGTGACCTGGAACGTCCGCCCAACGCCGAGGCGCCAGATGCCGCGCGGGCCGAGGCCGCGCAGGTCGCGCCCGGCGAAACGGATGCGCCCGGAATCCGGCGTGATCTGCCCGCCCACCATGTTGAAGCAGGTCGATTTGCCGGCGCCGTTCGGCCCGATCAAGGCCAGCATCTCGCCCGCGTCCACGGCGAAGGAGACGGACGACACCGCCGCCACGCGCCCGAACGCCTTGCTGATCCGCTCCACCTCCAGCACGGGCTAGCGCCGCGCGCCGGGTGCGAGGCGCTGTGCCACGCCGACGATGCCCTCGGGGAACAGCAGCACGAGCAGGACGATGATGATCCCCAGCACCAGCCGCCACAGATCGGTCGCCTGCAGGAGTGCGTCGGACAGCCCGGTATAGGCCAGCGCGCCGACGATCGGGCCGGAGAGCGTCTGCACCCCGCCTAGCAGCACCATTACGAGCGCGTCCACCGACCGCGGGATGCTGATGTAGGTCGGGAACACGCTGCCCTTGGCGTAGGCGAACAGGCCGCCGGAAAGGCCGGCGGCGGCGCCCGCCATGGTGAAGGCAGCGAGGCGAAGCCGCACTGTGTCCAGCCCGATCGCCTCCGCCCGCAAGGTGGAGTCCCGGCTCGCCCGCACCGCGTAGCCCAGCGGCGCGAAGATCACCCGGCGCAGCAGCAGCACGCCCGTGGCGCACAGCGCGAGCGCGAGCCAGTAATAGGCCGCCGGTCCTGCTGCCCAATGCGCCGGCCAGACTCCGAGGATGCCGTTGTCGCCGCCGGTGACGCCGACCCACTGGAACGCGCCCGCCCAGACGATCTGGGCGAAGGCCAGGGTCAGCATGGCGAGGTAGACGCCCGAGAGCCGCACCACGAACAGGCCGAAGATCAGCGCCGCGATCCCGGCCGCGAGGGGCGCGATGGCCAGCCCGGCGCCCATGGGTGCCGCGAGTGCCTGCGCCGCCAGCGCCGCCCCGTAGGCGCCAAGGCCGAACCAAGCGGCGTGGCCGAAGCTCGGCATCCCGCCCGGCCCCATCATGAAGTGCAGGCTCGCCGCGAACAGCACCGCGACCGCCGCCTCGGTGAGGACCGTGAGCAGGTAGTTCCCGAGGAACAGCGGCGCCGCGGCCGCCAGCAGCAGCAGCGCCGCGCCCGCGAGCCGGACCGCGGGTCGGTGCCGGGCGCAGCAGGGTGCTGCTGCCCGCCGCGTTGCGCGTGGGAGCGGGCGCCCGGCCCAGCAGCCCGTTCGGCCGCAGCACCAGCACGACCGCCATCACCAGGAACACCAGGACCAGCGTGATTTTCGGGATCAGCACGATGCCGAAGGCTTGCAGCAGGGCGATCAGCAGCGACGCGAGATAGGCGCCGCCGATGCTGCCCATGCCGCCGACGACCACGACCACGAACGCGTCGGTGATGGCGGAGAGGTCCATCCCGAGATTCGCCGATCCGTCCGGAAGCGAGAGCACGCCGCCGAGTCCGGCCAGCCCGGCGCCGAGGGCGAACACCGAGGTGAACAGCACGCGCTGATCAACGCCGAGCGCTGCCACCATCTCGCGGTCCTGCGTCGCGGCCCGCACCAGCCGCCCCCACCGCGTCCGCGCGAAGAGCAGCCAGAGCAGGGCCAGCACCGCCGGGCCGACCGCGATCAGCACCAGGTCGTAGACCGGGAAGCGCTGGCCGGCGACCAGGGTGAAGCTGCGCAGCCAGCGTGGCCGCGGCAGGGTCAGGTCGTCCGGTCCCCAGATATGCAGGGTTGCGTCCTGCACGATCAGGACGACGCCGAAGGTGGCGAGGAGCTGGAACAGCTCCGGCGCGCGATAGATGCGGCGCAGCAGCCCCATCTCCAGCAGCGCGCCGAGTGCGGCCAGCGCGAGCGCGGTCGCCACCACGCCGAGCGCGAACCAAGGCTGCGTGTGCGGCAGGCGCGAGAGGATCGTCCAGCCGACATAGGCGCCGAGCATGTAGAGGCTGCCGTGGGCGAAGTTCACGACGCGGGTGACGCCGAAGATGACCGTAAGCCCGGCCGCCACGAGGAACAGGGAGGACGCGCCGGACAGGCCCGTCAGGAACTGGACGACGACGAAGCCCACCGGGCCTCTCAGCCCGCAGCGGCCGGGCGCAGCTTGCGCACCTCCGCGTCCGAGGGCATGACGCTGGCGCCGTCCACGTAGTGCCAGTCCACCATGGCCGGCTTGTCCTTGAAGGTGCCGAGCTTGCCGACGTAGGCGCCGAGCGTGCCCTGGTGGTCGATCGCGCGATACTTGGCCGGGCCGAAGGGCGTCTCGAACGAGACGCCGCTGAAGCCCGCGATCAGCTGGTCGGTGCCGGTGCCGCCGCTCTTGGCGAGGCCGGCGGCGATGGACTTGATCAGGGCGTAGCCGACCACGGAACCCATGCGCGGCTCCTCCTTGAACCGGGCGCGGTAGGCGTCGCGGAACGCCGTGTTCGCCGGGTCAGTGAGCTGGTCGCGCGGGTAGCCGGTGACGATCCAGCCCTCGGGCGCCTCGTCGCCGAGCGGGTCGAGGTATTCCGGCTCGCCGGTCAGCACGGAGACGACACCGCGGCCCTCGAACAGGCCGCGGGTGTTGCCCTGGCGGACGAAGTTGGTCAGGTCCGGGCCGAAGGTCACGTTGAAGATCCCGTCCGGCTTCAGCTCCAGCAGCGCCTCCACCGTCGGCCCGGCGTCCATGTGCCCGAGGGCGGGCCACTGCTCGCCGACGAACTGCACATCGGGTCGCTTCTGGGCCATCAGCTTCTTGAACCACTTCACCGCCGACTGGCCGTATTCGTAGTTGGGCGCGACCGTCGCCCAGCGCTTCGCGGGCAGCTTCGCGGCGTCCTCCAGCAGCATCGCCACCTGCATGTAGGTGTCGGGGCGAAGGCGGAAGCAGGTCTTGGTGCCCTTCTCCCAGACGAGGGCGTCGCTCAGCGGCTCGCCGGCGACGTAGAGCTTGTTGTTCTCGGCAGCGAAGGCGCTGAGGGCCAGGCCGATGTTCGAGAGGTAGCCGCCCGCGAGCAGGTCCACCTTCTCGTTGCCCACCAGCTCGCCGGCAACGCGGATCGCCGTCTGCGGCTGGCCGCCATCGTCGCGGCTGACTACGTCGAGCTTGCGGCCGAGCACGCCGCCAGCGGCGTTGACCTGCTCGACGGCCAGGGTCCAGCCGTTGCGGTAAGGCAAGGTGAAGCCTGGTGCGGAGGTGTAGCTGCTGACCTCGCCGATGCGGATCGGGGCCGACCCTTGGGCCCGAACGATGGCGGGCGCGGCCAGCGCGGCCGTTGCTCCGAGGAACGCGCGTCGCGACACGGGCATCGTCAGTCCCCCTCGTGCGCGCTGGAGTTCAGCGCAAGCCGTCCTTGCCCTCGATCTGATCCGCGCGCAGGCCGCCGATGCGCGCGAGCGGCCGGCCTGAATCGGTCACGACGACGGCGACCACGATCTCGTCCCGCCGCGGCGCATCCGTCACGCGGATCTCCATCGCGTCGAAGTGGCTGCGCACGTAGGCGGCATCCTTGTGACCGAGCGGCACGTCGATCGGCGTGCCGGGGCCGCCGCGCTTCTTGGCGCTCGGCACGAGGGCGGCGCCGTGCTCCACCGCCCGGCGCAGCGGCGCGCCGAGCTTCGGGTGAAGGATGGCGGCGGCGTGCTCCAGCTCGCCGTCCTCACCGACGATGGCGGCCTTGCCGTAGCTCTGCACCTGCGGCCGGCGCGATCCCGAGCGCTTGCACCGCCCGCTCCCCGAGCATCCCGCCCAGCGCCTCGCCTATGCCGGTCAACTCTTCCAGCGTCGGCTCGTAGCGCCCGGCGGCTGGGTTCGCGATCACTGCGACGGCAGCGGCCTTGCGGGTGGGCGGCTCGATGTCCCGCCCGCCCTCGCGGAGCGTGTCCTCGACGACCGTGATCAGCTTGCGAATTATCATCGGCTTCGGGCGGCGGCCCTCCCGAGGCGCGCCGTGCGGCACGGCACGACCGTTCGTGTGCGGATGGTCTTCCCGGCCCAGCAGCCTGTCAAGGCTGTCACGGACCGTGGCACTATCGGGATCTCAACGAAGCCCCATGTCGAGACAATGATATCGAGGCGATGATGATGAACGCTGACGGACCGGTGAAGGTCGCTGTGATCGGGGGCGGCTGCGCTTCCATCGCCGCGGCCTTCGAGCTGACGCGCCCTGAGCATGACGGCAAGTATCAGGTCACGGTCTATCAGGTCGGGTGGCGCCTGGGCGGCAAGGGCGCGTCGGGCCGGGGAGTCCACGATCGTATCGAGGAGCACGGGCTGCATGTGTGGTTCGGCTACTACGAGAACGCGTTCCGGCTCCTGCGCGAGTGCTACAGCGAGCTCGGCCGGGACGCGCGGACCTGCCGGTTCGCCGACTGGAGCGACGCGTTCATGCCCGATTCCCACCTGGGCATCGCCGAGCGGTGCAAGGACGGCTGGCTGAGCTGGACGGCCTATTTCCCGCCGGGCGACGGCCTGCCGGGCGACCCGCTCGCCGCGGACAACCCATTCAGCCTGCGGCAATACCTGGCAAAAGCGACTTCCATGGTGCGGATGCTCCTGCTCGGGGTCGAGACCTGGCCCGCGCAGGAGGCGCTCGATCCCTGGCTCGGCGCGCTGCGCCTGGAGCGGGGAACGGGCCTCGACGGGATCGTGGGCGGCATGGCCGCGATGCTGCGATACGGCGCGATGGCGACGACGGCGGCACTGATCGAGGCCCTGGCACTGCTCGAGGTGGCGCTGAGATCGCTCGCGGACGTGCCCGAGACGGTCATCCTGCCGTTCGTCGAGACGCTCGCGTCGGGCGTCCGCGGCGGCTTGGAAGCGTTCCTCGCACGCGACGAGCAGTCGCGCTACAAGTGGGAAGTCATAGACCTGGTGCTCGCCATCCTGGTCGGGAGCGTGCGCTTCGGCCTGCTCACCGACCCGCGCGGCCTGGAAGCGATCGACGAGTATGACTGCCGGGACTGGCTGCGGATGAACGGCGCCGCGGAACGCTCGCTCGATTCGGCCTTCATACGCGGCCTTTTCGATCTGGCGCTCGCCTACGAGGGAGGCGACCACAGGCGTCCCGGCCTCGCCGCGGGACAGGGCTTGCGCGGCTCGCTGCGCATGTTCCTCAGCTACCGCGGGGCGCTGGCCTGGAAGATGCGCGCCGGCATGGGCGACGTCGTGTTCGCCCCGTTCTACGAGGTCCTGAAGCGGCGCGGCGTGAGCTTCCAGTTCTTCCATCGCCTCGAGAACGTGCGGCTCGCCGGCCCCGGAGAGCTCGCGCCGGGCGAGCGGCCCTACGTCACCGCGCTGGAGTTCGACATCCAGGCCGAGATCGAGGGCGGCGGCGAGTATGATCCTCTCATCGAGGTGAATGGCGTCCGCTGCTGGCCCTCGCGGCCGGACTACCGGCAACTGATGAACGCGGCGGCGCTGGAAGCCGAGGCGTGGGAGTTCGAGTCACACTGGGATCGGCGCAAGGCCGGCACAAAGACCCTCGAGGTAGTGCGCGACTTCGACGCTGTCGTCCTCGGCGTGGGCGTCGGCGCGATTCCGCACGTGTGCCAGGAGATCGTGGCGAGGGACGCGCGCTGGCGCGACATGGTCGCGAACGTGAAGACCGTGGCCACGCAGGCGTTCCAGATCTGGATGAACGAGGACATGCACCAGCTCGGCTGGAACGCACCGCCGGTGACGCTGGCCGGCTTCACCACGCCGTTCGATACCTGGGCGGATATGGGGCAGGTCGTGCCGGCGGAGAGCTGGCCGGAGCCGCCGCGCTCGGTCGCGTATTTCTGCGGCGTCCTGGCGGATCCGGCGGCCGAGCCGGACCGCTCGGACAGCGGCTACCCGGCGCAGCGCCGGGCAGAGGTGCGGCGCAATGCGATCGGCTTCCTCAAGGCGGAGATCCGCGCCCTCTGGCCGGGAGCCTCGGCGCGGCCGGGCATATTCCGGTGGGAGCTGCTCGTCGATGCGGCGGCCCGCGCCAGGCCGGGCGCCGGCACGACCGAAGGGGAAGCCCGCTTCGACTCTCAGTTCTGGACGGCCAATGTGAATCCTTCGGACCGTTACGCGCTCACCTTGCCCGGCAGCACGCGCTACCGCATCTCGCCGCTGGACAACACCTACGACAACCTCACCATCGCCGGGGACTGGACCGATTGCGGCTTCAATATGGGCTGCGTGGAGGCCGCGATCATGTCTGGCCGGCTCGCCGCGCACGCCATTGCGAATTTTCCCACGCTGGAAGACATTACGGGCTATGATCATCCGTAATGATCATCCATCGCGGCGCATGACGCATCGGGAGGCTCGGGATGAACAAGGATCGCTTTCAGCGCCAGAACCCCCAGCGTGATCGGCCGAATCGGGCGACGTCGCACCACCTGCGCTTGGGCAACGGAAGGCCGGCGCAAGCGTCGCAGCAGGCTGACGGCGGGGCGCCGGCCGGCAATCCCCCTCACCTCGATGCCATCATCAGCGACGCGGTGGGCCTCGGCTACCGGGTGATTGACGAGCAGATCCGCCAGGGACGCGCCGCCGCGGAGCGCCTGCGCACCGGCATCCTCGCCACAGAAGCCCCTTCCTCGGACGTCTCGGCGACGATCGAGCGTGCGGCGAGCCTATCCATGGAGCTGGCCGCCACCTGGCTCGAGCTGCTGTCGGCGTTTGGCGGTGCCGTGCAGCAAGTCCGGCCCGCGGCCCAGCGCGCCGGCACACGGTGGCCGCCCGTGGCGCCCGTCACCGAGCACGAGGTGAACTGTCCACGCGAAAACATGGTGGATGTTCATTTCAACCCGACTTCAAGCCATTTCGTGCCTCGCGTGCATCCCCTCCACGCCGCAGACCCCAACGTTCCGCCGCTCACCGACGTGCATTTCACGCTGAGTCCGGACAAGCGGCGCGCGGTGCTGCACATCCCGGTCCCGGACCAGCAACCGTCCGGCACTTATTCCGGGACAATCGTGGACGCCGCCACGAACCAAGTTGGAGGCACGCTGGTTGTACGACTTTCCTGACGTAGCGGCGGCCCAGGCTGCGGCGCAGGAAGCCGCGGGGCAGACGCCGCGGCTGGTCTCCGAAGTGCTGCAGGAATACGGCGCCGCGGCGCGGTCTGCGATGGAAGACTATCTGCGGACCAGCGAGCCGCAGCCCTACGTTCATGACCTGCTCGCCGACTACCCAAGGCGCGGCGGCAAGATGATGCGGTCCAGCCTGTGCATCGCCAACGCGCGCCTCCTCGGGGCCTCGCTGGAGGACGCAGCATGCTCGGCGGCGGCGATCGAGCTGCTGCACAACGCGATGCTTATCCACGACGACATCCAGGACGGCAGCGACATGCGGCGCAACAGGCCGGCGCTGCACGTGCTGCACGGGACGCCGCTGGCCATCAACGCGGGCGACACGCTGCTGCTCCTCAGCCTGCGACCGCTGCTCGACAACGTCGGGACCATCGGCGCGCAGCCCGCGCTTGCCATCCTGCGGGAGACGGAGCGGATGGCCTGGGAATCGGCGGAGGGCCAGGCGCTGGATCTCGGCTGGAGGCGCGACAATCGCCTCGACCTCGACGATGCCGACTACCTCACCATGGTGCTGAAGAAGACGTGCTGGCTGGCGGTGATCTACCCGTGCAGGGTCGGCGCGACGATCGGCGCGAGGGGCGCGATAGCGCCGGACCGATTCGTTCGCTTCGGCTTCTTCCTCGGTGCCGCATTCCAGATCCAGGACGATCTGCTGAACCTCGAGGCCGACCTCGCCTACGGGAAGGAGGCCTGCGGCGACCTCCTCGAAGCCAAGCGCACATTGATGGTCCTGCACGCCCACCGGCATGCCGATGCGGCCGAGCGGCAGACGCTGGAGAGGCTGCTCGGCCTGAAGCGCGAGGAGCGCAGGCCCGGGCAGGTGGCCTGGATGCGCGATCTCATGACCGCTCAAGGATCGTTGCGATATGCGAGCAAAGTGGCACATGGCCTCGCAGGCGCGGCCCTGCACGAGTACAGCCGGCTCTACGACGGCCTGCCGGAGTCGCGCGATAAGGCGTTCGTCCGCGGCCTGGTGACGTGGGTGTTCGAGCGGAGCTGACCGGGATGGGATCCTCGATCTCGTGCAACCGAACCTATGCGCCGCCGCGTCCTGATCTACGGCGCCAGCGGCTACAGCGGCAGGCTGATCGCCAGCCGAGCCAGCGCGCTCGGCTGCGATGCCGTGCTCGCCGGTCGCAGCGCGGACCGCCTGCGACCGCTAGCCGCCTCACTCGGCCTGCCCTGGCGGGCGGTCAGCCTCGAAAACCCGGCGGAACTGAACTCAGCCCTCGCGGACATCGGCGTCGTGCTGCACACCGCGGGACCCTTCGCCGCAACCTTCTTCCCGATGCTCCAGGCCTGCCTGCGTATGGGCACCCATTACCTTGACATTGCGGGAGAGCCGGCCGTCTTCCAAGAGATCCGGTCCTACGATTCGGAAGCGCGTGCCCGCGGTGTCATGGTCATGCCCGGCGCCGGATTCACGGTCGCCGCGTCCGACTGCCTGGCCGCGCACGTCGCCGCGCGGGCGCCGGGAGCACGGTACCTGCGCTTGGGGTTCTCACAGCCGGACGTTGCCTCGCGCGGGAGCGTGCGCACCCTGCTGGGCCTCGAACACGGCGTCGTAAGCATCCGCCGCAATGGCGAGCTCGCGTCCCTTCCGGTTGGGCGCCTGACGCACGGATTCGACTTCGGCGACGGAGAGCGGCGGAGCATGGCGGTGAGCTGGCCCGACGTTGTCACGGCCTTTGAGACGACCGGCATCCCCAACATCGAAGTCTATGCTCAGCTGGATCCGCTCTCCAGAGCCGCGTTTCAGGCGGCCTCCTGGCTCGCGGCCCCGTTTGCCGAGGTCACGCCCAGGGGCCTGTTGCAGCCCCTGGCAGCCCTGATGCCGGAAGGTCCGTCGGACGAACAGCGCGCGCGCAGCCAGCACGTCATCGTGGCCGAGGCGGAGGATTCCTGGCGCCGGCGCACACGGGCGCGGCTGACGACGCCGAACGGATATAGCTGCACAGCCATGGTCGCGACGGCGCTCGTGCAACGGGTCTTGGCAGGGGATGTCCGCGCCGGGTTCCAGACGCCGGCCGGGCTGTACGGGCCGGACTTGATCCTGGCCTGCGAAGGAACCTGCCGTGAGGATATCGATGAGCCGTGGCGGCCGGCCGCCGTCCCCGCGAGCAGGAGCGGCACCGCCCCCGGAGCAGGAGCAGGACGATGATCCCATTCATTCAGCGCGACAGCGATCCTCAGTCGCCACCACCCTTCACGTTTCCGGGCGTTACGGTGCGGAGTTTCCAGATCGAGGCTGATTGGGACAAAATGAATGCCGTGTGCGACGCTGCGCTGAATATCGGCGACTTCGCGGACCGCGGCTTCCTTTATCGGCCGCTCCCAGGGTTCCCCTACGTCAGCTTGGACATCCTAACGTACCCGCGCATGGAGGACGATAATCTCGACTTCCGCGGTCGCGGTTACAGCGAGCAGCACGAATGCTACTTCAGGATATTCGTCGTCAAATACGTGCTCTTCTCAGGTTTCCTGCTCCCAGTGGATGTCTCGGGCTTCTTCCCGTACATGTTCGTCGATGAGCCTTGGTCGATGATATCCGGGCGTGAGGTGCTGGGGCTGCCGAAAGTCCTCGCCGAGTTCGCGATCCCGGATCCGCAGGGCGATATCGTTGTTTCCACGGAGGTTCTTAACCCTTATAACCCCGCGACGAAGCTCGCCGTGAAGCCGGCCGTGACCGTCCATCCTGCCCCCGCCGCGGCCGCCGCGCCGCAAGCCCGGCCTACATACGAGTGGCCGTGGGGATTTCTCGACGTGGGTCTACTCGATCCAACCCACCAGACCCTTCTCCAGCAAGCGCCCCTGGCACTCGCAGGCGGGTTCTCGACCGTTCAGATCAAGCAGTTCCGCGATGGCGGGAACGATGCGTATGCCTGCTACCAGGCGCTCCTGCGAGGTGCGTTCACGGTGAGCAACGTTCAGCTGCAGTCCGTCCCCGCACCGTCGGAGATCGATATCCCACGTTACGACAGCTTGCAGATCGCGTCTAACCTTGGGCTTCTGCCCGCAGCAGGATCAACGTTCTACAAGCCGAAGTGGGAGTACACGATGACGTGCGACATGGGTTACAGCGATGTCACGACCGAGTATGCCAGCAGCGCGTGACGACTCACCTACAAGTCCAATTACAAGTCCAATATCCAGTCCGGGCCGGGATGGCCCAATTCCGGGTTATCCTGCGACAGGCGCTCGCGCAGCCGATCCAGCTCGGCGTCGAACTGGTCGAGCCGGCTGCTGGTCTGGGATGCGAGTTCGCGCAGGCGCAGCACGGCGCGCAACTCGTAGAGCCTCGCCCCTTGCTGCCGGGCGGTATCGAGTGCCCGCATCAGGACCGCTTCCGCCGCGCCGAGCGCCGTGCCCCCTTGCTGCATCAGTGCCTCCCCGCGCGCGAGGTAGAGCGACGCAAGGGTCGAGCGGTTGCGGTGGCGCTCGGCGTGCTCGATCCCTTCCTCGATAGCGCGCAACGCCTCCTCGGGGCGGCCGGCCACTCGATGGAGGTTGGCCAGGCCCACGATATAGTAGGAGCGGTTGAGCTCCGCGCCGCCTGACCGCCACGCCTCCAGCGTCGCGGTCAGCATCGCGGTCGCCTCCTCGATGCGGCCTGTCGCACCCATTGCCATCGCCAGGTGCATGGTCCCGGCGGTCAGCCAGACGCCGTAGCCGTGCTCGCGCGAGATCTCGACCGCGGTCTCGGCATGATGGTGCGCCGCCAGAGGGCGACGCCTCAACAGCTCGAAGGAGGCGGCGAAGCAATGCGCGTAGGCGAGGTCGAAGGGCCGGTTCAGGCGCCGTGCCGCAGCAACCGCTTCCTCGGAGCAGCGTATCCCGGTCGCCAGATCGCCCATTTCCCAGCAGGCCGTCGCGAGCAGGCTGAGGCAGGCGACGGCGGGATCTTGCGGCGTGGGATAGCTCAGGCGGTAGCCGCCGTGCGAGCGGTAGAGCTCGACAGCCTTCTCGAGCAGCCGGCGTCCCTCGGCGAGCTCGCCCATGTATATCAGGGTGTAGCCCCATGCGTTGTAACCTTCGATGAGGTAGTCCATGCGCTGGGCCTGCTCGCCGATCTGCGTGCACCGCACGGCGATGTCCCGCGCTCTCGGAAGGTCGGCGCGCACGATGGAGAAGGTGCAGATCCCGCGCAGCACCGGGAAGACGTCGGAGGTGTCGCCGAGGATGTCGCACAGCCTCAGCGCCTGGTCATAGGCGTCCTGGACTTCCGGCGCCGCGTATCCCCGGGTCGCCGAGAGGCTCATCGCGAGCTGCGTGCGCAGCCCAAGCTCGACGCCGGGCAGCGAGCCTGCCTCGCCCAAGCGTCCCACCAGGTCGAGCGCCGTGCGGAAATGGCCGGCCGCCTCGACGTAGGCGGCCCGCGACTGCGCACGCAGGCCGGCCTGCTGCCAATGGGGGATGGCGGTCAGCAACTCGCCCGCCTCCGTGAAGTGATGGGCGAGCGCTTCCGGCCGAGTATCGGCCCAGTCGGAAAACCGCTGCTTCAGGACTTGGGCGATGTGGCCGTGTAGCTCCTGGCGCTTGCTCCTGAGCATCAGCTCGTAAGCCGCGTCACGGATCAGGGCGTGCTTGAACGTGTAGATCCTGTCCGGTTTCTGCTCTGACAGGAAGACGAGCTCGGAGCGGAGAAGCCCGTCCACTGCCTCATCGAGCTCGGCATCGCTCAGCGGTGAGACCGCGGCCAGCAGCTCGTGCGGGAACTCGCGCCCGATCGCTGCACCGATGTGCAGCAATTCCCGGAGCGGCCCGAGACGATCGAGGCGTGCGACGAGCGAATCGTGCAAGGTTCCTGGCACGGTCAAGGACGTCAGCGCGCCGGTGAGAACGTAGCGGCTGCCCTGATCCTGCAGCAGCCCGGACTCAACGACCGTCTTGGTCAGCTCCTCGATGAACAGCGGATTGCCGTCGCTCTTCTCGACGATCTGGCGCTGCACCTCGGCTGGAAGGACCTTCCCCGTCACGCCCTCGCTCAGCGCGGCGCCGTGATCGCCGCCCAGGCGGGGCAGCGTGCGCCACGTGACGTTCGGGTCACCCGCCCAAGGCGGCGAGAACTCCGGGCGGAACGTCACGATGAGGAGCACCGGCAGGCGGGGGACGCACTCGATGATCAGGGTGAGCAGCTCAAGGGACGTCGGATCGCTCCAGTGCACGTCCTCCCACACCAGCACCACTGGGCGCTGCCTGGACAAGCCGATCAGCTGCGAGATCAGCGCGTCGAGCGTCCTCTGCTTGCGCCGCTGCGGGCCTATGCTCGACAGGAGCGTGCGGTCGGTGACCGGGAGGGAGAGCAGATCGGCCAGGAGCGCTACGTCCTCCGCCGTCGCGCTGCCCGACCGCGCGAGAAGGGTCTCCAGCTTGCCGAGCTTCTCGGCCTCGGTATCGCTCCGGGCAAATCCGGAGATGCTCTCGAGCCGGCTGATGACAGTATAGAGCGCGCTGTCCTGCTGCTGCGGCGAACAGGCGACGAACAGCGCGGTGTGCGACCGCTCGCCCAGGTGCTGCCGAAGGGTTTGAACGATGCGCGACTTGCCGATCCCGGGCTCGCCGCTGAGCAGCACGACCTGCCCATCGCCGGCCACGACCTGCTGCCACGCGCTGCTCAGGAACGCCAGGTCCTGGTCGCGGTTGATGAAGGGTGTGAGGCCACCCTCGGCCCGTGCCTCGAACCGGCTGACGCTGCCGCTCGGCCCGAGCACTTTCCAAGCCGCGACGGTGCCGTCGAACCCCTTCAGGGACATCGGCTCCAGGGCGCGGTAGGTAAAGAGGCCGCCGGTGAGCCGCTTCGTGGTCTCGCCGATCACGACGGAGTTCGGCTCGGCGAGCTGCTGCAGGCGGGCGGCTAGGTTGGGCGTCTGGCCGATGGCGGCCTGCTCCTGCACCGCGCCGGAGGTGAAGAGATCGCCGATCACCACCAGACCGGTCGCGATACCCACCCGCGCCTGCAGATGCACGTCGCCGGTCTCGATCTGACCGATGCCCTCGATGAGGGTGAGACCCGTGCGCACCGCCTGCTCGGCATCGGCCTCGCTCGCGTGCGGGTAGCCGAAATAGGCAAGGACGCCGTCGCCGAGGTATTTCGCGACGTAGCCGCCGCTGCGAACGATTACGTCCTCGCACAGACGATAGTAATCGCGCATGATGCGCTGCAGATCCTCGGGATCGAGGCGGATCGATCGCGCCACGGATTCGACGAGGTCGCAGAACATGATCGTCAACTGGCGCCGCTCAGCATTCGACCATTGCGTGGAAGCTGAGGGCCTGGACCGCAGGGCACGGTTCCCGATCCACGTGCCGCATTCCTCACAGAAGCTCGCGGCGGCCGGATTCCGGTGCTGGCAGCTCGGACAAGGCACCAGCATCGACGTCCCGCACGTGCTGCAGAAGCTCGCAGAGTCCGAGACTTGGGCGTTGCAGCTAGGGCAGCGCATCCCGCTCTCCCCTGGAGCTTCCTCGGACAGCCCGAATGGCCATCGAGGCAGGATCCTCGAACGCATCACGCAAGCGCCGATGATATCCCGATGCCACTCGACAACTATTCAACCGTATTTCAGCTCAGTGCAAGGGTGGATGCTCGCGATCATAACGTAGATACAACATGATGGCGGCTGCCTCGGCCCCGCTGACACGCGAGGCTGGGTGACTCCCGAAGGGCTGGAGCTCGTCGTTGCACTCGGCTGTAACACGGTGCGTCAGGCCGGCCAGGTCTGACCCATATCCGTTGCGCGGAGTTCTTCCGGATGCAGGCAACCCTAGTCGGCTTGGTCGCGATCCTGCTCTGGTCCGTCCTCGCGCTGCTGACCACCGCGACGGCGGGCGTGCCGCCGTTCGAGCTGCTCGCCCTGAGCTTCGCCGTCGCCTTCGCGGCGAGCGTCGCGCTGCTCGCCGCGCGGGGACCGCGGGCGCTCGCCCGGCTGCGGCAGCCGGCAGCGCCGTGGCTGCTCGCCTTCCTCGGGCTGTTCCTCTATCACGCACTCTATTTCATGGCGCTCAAGGTGGCGCCGCCCGCCTCGGCGAGCCTCGTCGCTTACCTCTGGCCGCTGCTGATCGTGCTGCTCTCCGCGCTGCTGCCGGGCGGAACGCTGCGGGCGCGGCACTTGGGCGGTGCGGTGCTCGGGCTGGCGGGAACCGCGTTGCTGCTGCGAGGCGGCGGGGATGGCGGGCCGGGCGGCTGGCCCTTGCTTGGCTATGCTGCGGCGCTCGGTTGCGCGCTCGTCTGGTCCGGCTACTCGGTGCTGAACCGCCGGTTCGCGGGCGTGCCGAGCGAGATGATCGGCGGCGTCTGCGGCGCGGTGGCGCTCGCCGGGCTGGCGTGCCATCTCGCGCTGGAGCCGACTATCAGGCCCGGGGCTGAACAATGGGCGGCGATCGTGCTGCTCGGGCTCGGCCCGGTCGGGCTGGCTTTCTTCGCGTGGGACTTCGCGACCAAGCACGGGAACCTGCCCCTGCTCGGTGCCCTGTCCTATCTGGCACCGCTGCTGTCCACGGGGCTGCTGATCGCCGCGGGCCGGGCGTCCGCGAGCGCCACCCTGGTCGCGGCGGCCGCGCTCATCGTCGGCGGCGCGGCTGTGGCTACCAGCCGTCCCGCGCGATCTCCCGGGCGAAGTAGGTGAGGATCATGTCCGCGCCTGCCCGGCGGATCGCGCCGAGCGTCTCGCGGATCGCGCGCGCCTCGTCGAGCGCGCCGGCTTGGGCGGCGAAGCGGATCATCGCGTACTCGCCGCTCACCTGGTAAGCGGCCAGCGGCAGGAGCGTGCTCTCGCGGATCCGGGCCAGCACGTCGAGGTAAGGGAGCGCCGGCTTCACCATGAGGACGTCGGCGCCCTCCGCCTCGTCAAGGAGGCTCTCGCGCAGCGCTTCGCGGCCGTTCATGGGGTCCATCTGATAGGCGAGCCGGTCGCCTTGCAGCTCGCATCCGGCGGCGGCGCGGAACGGACCGTAGAGCGCGGAGGCGAACTTGGTGCTGTAGGAAATGATGCCGACGCCCTGGTGCCCGGCGCCGTCGAGGGCGGCGCGGATCGCGGCTACCTGACCGTCCATCATGGCACTTGGCGCCACGATGGGCGCCCCTGCGTCGGCGGCGACGATGGCCTGGTCGGCGAGGCCGCGCAGTGTCGCGTCGTTATCCACGTCAACGCCCCAAGGCCCGGCGCGAAGCACGCCGCAGTGGCCATGACTTGTGTATTCGCAGAAGCAGAGGTCGGGGAAGGTGATCAGCTCCGGCACCGCGTCGCGGGCCGCGCGCATCATGCGAGCGACGAGGCCGGTCGCGCGCGTGGCGTCGCTGCCGGTCTCGTCCTTGGCGTGGCTGATGCCGAAGAGGATGACGGCGCCCACGCCGTCGCGCGCAATGGCCTCCAGCTCACGGGGCAAGGCACGCTCGGGGATGCGGGAGACGCCGGGCATGGAGGCGATGGGCTGCGCCTCGTCGGCGTCCTCCTCGACGAAGATGGGCAGGATCAGGCTCGCCGCCTCGGGGCGCGTCTCGCGGACGAGGGCGCGCAGAGAGGCCGTGCGGCGCAGGCGGCGGGGGCGGGTGAGTGGGAAGGCGGGCTGCATGGCTTCTCCCTTGGGCCAGAGGCGAGCCGGTTGCAAGACTGTGAGCGGAATTGGCCCGCGCAGACCCGCAGCGCCTGCAACGGAACGCCGCAGGCGGCGTTGCATCTACCGCCGAGGCCCTTCGCTGCGGCGAACGAAGCCTCGGAATCCGCAATCCCGCACTTATCATGCGCCCTTCAAGGAAGGACTCAACGATGCTTTACACGCGCCTCGCCGTCCTCGCGACGGCTCTCGTCCTGCTTGCCGCGTGCCAGGACGAGTCGCCGGTCAGGTCCGGATCCGCTATTAGTCCGCAGCTGGACAGCGGTGTAAACGCCACGAACGGCGGCGGCCAGCGCACGCTAGGCGACCTGCCGAGCGTGAGCGTGGGCGGCTCGCAGGGAGCAATCACGACCGGCGTGCCGTCCGGCAAGGGCGCAGCGTACTAGCCGCAAGTCCCTACGCCTTCTTCGGCCGCGGCCACTCAGCTGGAACGCGGCGCAGGTGCGCGGACCAGGCAACATGCCTGATTCGGCCGATTCTCGGCGCCCCAAGCGAATTTGTAGCCCTCCGCCCCGCGCAGGAAGTGCGCCTCCCTCCCCTCCGATGCCGCCTGCTCTAGCGCCCAGCCGAGCAGCAGAGTGCCAGGGCTGTAATAAGCGAGCGCCGCGTCGTGGCCGGCGAGATAGAACAGCGTCCGCCCCGGCTGCAGCAACTGCAGGAACGCGGCCGCGATCCGGCCGCCGGCAAGGCGCAGCGCGAGCAGCCGTATCAGCCCGGCGTCGAGCAGCCCGGGCTGCGCGTCCCGATGGAAGGCGAGGACGCGCGGGTCGGCCAGCACGCCGGGCTCTCCGGCGGCCTCCCAGCGCGCCCGGTGCAAGGCGACGAGCGCGTCGAACAGGTCGGACCGCGTCGCCGCCGTCGCCGTCTCCACGGCGTAGCCGCCCGCGCGCTCGGCCCGGTGCCGGGCCATGCGCAGCTTGCGCCGGGTACGGGCAGGGACGTTGGCAAGGCCGTCACCCGGCAGGAGCACCGGGCAGGCAAAGTCTTGGCGCCACTCGGCACGCCATCCCGGCGGCGCCTCGGCGACGAGCAGCCGGCCGCCCGCCGGGACCTCGATGAGGTCGCACACGGCTGCGTCCGGCGAGGCCGCGAGCACGGCAGCGAGGAGTGCGCCGACGTCCACGCCCGGCTCGGCGAGGACGTCGAGGTAGTCCCCCGTGCCGGCGCCCATGGGGAGGAGCTTCGGCCCGCCCGGCTCGTCGAGCACGTAGAGCGGCAGCAGGGCGGCGAGCCTCCCGGCGCGGCGCAACGTCGCGACGCGCGGCCGGTCCGTTCCCCACTGCCGCCACCAGGGCAGCAGCCAGTGCGGCGAGGCGAAGGGCGCGGCACCTGGCACGCGATGCCAAAGTGCGTCCCACTCGGGGGCGATGGCGGCGAAGGCGGCCTCGTCGGTGAGGAGGGCGAGCGCCAGCTCAGCCGACGACTCACAGGAGTCGGTCAATGCCGTGCATACACGATCAGGCGGCCGAACGCACCGCGGGAATTCCAATCGCTGTTCGGACCTGGCGGCCTCGCGGGGAACTCGGCCACGAAGACCTTGCCGTCGGCCACTGTCGGAGGGCTCTCCTTGGAGAACCACTCGACGCGATCGTTCGGGTTCTTCTCGCTGTTCCAAAGTTCCTTAAGCCGTCCGTTCGGTCCGGGTGTCGCACTGAACGCCTGCAAGTATCCGTGGACGATCTTGTTGATCGCATTGCAGGGCGCACCGTTCGGGGTCAGATCGAGCTGGTCCGAGGACGAGCCCATGCAGTCATACGCGTTGATCTCCTGGAAGCGCCAGCGGTTCCCTGTCTGCGCGTAGAAGGCGTCGAACACGCGGCCGGGCGTATCGCGATAGGCAAAATGCTGCTGGTCGAAGAAGGCCGAGACGAAGATGTCGCCAACCGCCGGATGCCCATGGGTATCGATCTGCTGGAAGTGCCAGGTGTTGTTGCCCCGCTCGTAGAACGAGTTCCAGATGGCCCCAGCACCGTCTGGGTAAGCGAAATGCTGCTGGTCGGCAGCGTCGAAGACGGAGACGAACAGGTCTCCCGCGGTTGCCGGATGGCCGTTGGTATTGATCTCCTGGAAGTGCCACTTGCCGTCCGATTGCACGAAGAACGAGTCCCAGATGAGGCCGGCCCGGTCGCGATAGGCGAAATGCTGCTGGTCGTGGAAGGCTGACACAGCGATGTTGCCGAACGCTGGGTGATTGTGGGTAGCGATCTGCTGGAAATGCCAGGTGTTGTTGCCCCGCTCGAAAAAGGAATCCCAGATTTTGCCGGCGCCGTCTGGGTAAGCGAAATGCTGCTGATCGGCAGCGTCGAAGGCGGAGACGGAGAGGTTCCCTGCGGTGGCAGGGTGACCGCCCGTGTTGATTTCCTGGAAGTGCCACTTGCCGTCCGACTGCACGAAGAAGGAATCCCAGATCAGCCCGGCTTTGTCACGGTAGGCGAAATGCTGCTGGTCGTGGAAGGCCGAGACGGCGATGGCGCCCGCAGCCGGATGGCCGTGCGTCGCGATCTGCTGGAAGTGCCAGGTGTTATTGCCTCGCTCGTAGAACGAGTCCCAGATGGTCCCGCCGCTGTCCGGATAGGCGAAATGCTGCTGGTCGGCAGCGTCGAAGACGGAGACAGCGATATCGCCGGCGGCCGGGTGGACTCCCCCTTGGTCGTCCTCAATATTGATCTCCTGGAAGTGCCAGCTGTTGTCCGTTCGAACGTAGAAGGAATCCCAGATGGCCCCATCTTCGTCTCGAAACACGAAATGCTGCTGATCGTGGAAGACGGAGACGACCGGACCACCGACGATGCCTCGCGGAGCACGGGGGTCGGGTCGCGACGCCCAGATCACGCCCGTGTCCGCCTTGGTCCCGTCCCAGGAGAGGGAGAGTATGCCGCCCGGCATGCTCATCATCGCCGCGCTCAAAGGCGCCGATGACCCGATAGGAGTGGGCGAGAATTTCTGGCCATCGAAATGGTAGGCCTTGAGGTAGTCTTCCTCCGGCCAAACATACAGATTGTAATTGCCGCGTCCCAGCTTCCAGACCACCGGCGAGCCGTGCACGTGTGGATAGCTGTTCAGGACATCGTTCCAGTTAGAAGTGTTCCAGCCATTGCCGGGGAAGGGGAACCCGGCCATGTTGCAGGCCTGCTTGAGACTTTGCTGGCCGTGCTGGTTTTCCGCGACCCGGAAGCATTGGCCAACGGTGCAGTCGGGCGTGCCGCGCCAGGCGCCCGCAGCCGCCAAATCGAAGGGGGTATCGGTCCTGCCCATGCCGTCCTTGTCGAGCACGTAGAGGATGCCGCTCTTGCCCGCGCCGATCACCTTGCCCGAGTCTTGGATCACGGCGGGTCCTGATGCCCCGAGATCCAGGTCGCAGGCCTCCATCACGTCGCGGGAAGGCGGCGCATACCAATCTGCGAGCTGCAGCGTGCCATCCTTGTTCTCGAGCTTGATGAACGAGTCCGCGAGGTCGGGCAGTCCGTGCGCGGATTGGAAGTGCCCGTTTCCCGTCATGACGTAAACATTGCCTTGGTCATCGGCCGCGGGGCCGTTTCCCGACTGCCAGATCCCGCCCATCCCGGTGTCCGTGGTCGGTGTCGTCACGAAGGCTCCGGTCTGGACTAAGTCAGGAAGCGAGTAAGACATCACCCAGCCATGAAACCTCGCGCCGTCGCCATCGTTGTTCGGCCCGCTGCCGAACGCAACGACCAAGCGATTCCCGGAGAGCAGCAACGCCGGGCGGTTGTAGTGATCGTGGTCCGAGTCGAATTCGATGGTCGTCCTGCCACGCTTGTTCTGGCCAGCAGCCGCTCCGCTCACGACGACACCCGTGGATTGTCCCTGCGCATTGGGCCGGATGGCGAGCGTGCTCAGGGCCAGCGCGAATATGTGGAATTTCTCGTCCTGGTTCAGCTTCGCGACGACGTAGAGCGTGCCCTTGCTCGGGTCCGGCGGGGTGCCGAGATCGATGACCGGGGTGCTGGAGATGCCGTTCGACGGCTTCATGGTGGGAAAGCCTGGTGAGATCGGGACGGGAGCTCCCAAGGCTCACCTGCATGAGCGGCTTCGTCTGCTCGTCAGCGGTCCGGTCGTCGGCGTCGAAGCCATAGACCATGTTCTCGGACGTCGCGACATACACGACGTTGCGGAATTGACCGTTCACCGGAACGCCTCGGACGTAAAGCGGCTGTCCCCAGATCTGGCCCAAGACCCGGCGGGCGAAGATCTTGCCGAAGCTCCTGGCGTTGACGGTGGTCGGGCGCAGGATGGTCTCGCCCGCATACACGCCGCTTCGATAGATGTCGTTGTGGTAGGTGAGGACGTCAGCCGTCGTTCCCTGAGCTCCTTGGCCCCAGGCGGCGAACCCGCTGATTGCAAGTAAAGCCGCAGCAGTCAGGAGCGGCTGGAGTCGCATCATGGTCCCCTCCCTGCACCCCGGAGTGACAAAGGCGAGAGATCGCTGGAGACGCCCTCCGAATACCCGGGGTCGTTTCGCTAAAGTGCTTCGATTCGAATCGACAACACAAGCCAAATCGCATGTTCCGTCTCGGAAACCTATGTAGGCTCCGTCCTCAACCAACCGCTTGAGTTGAGCGAGTCGAACCTGGAAGGCGTGAGCCGGTTCCGAGCCGTGCCCCAAATGTGCGGACGAATGAGCTATTTACGGGACGGGTGATAATTGGGGTTGAACGGCACGGCGAGACATGACACGGTGCGGGAACGAGCAAGCCCTGCGAGAGCAATGGGAGGAAGAGTCATGAGGAAAATCCTGGTCGGTGCCGCGACCGCGGTGATGGCGGCCGGTGCGTTCGGCGGCACGGCTCAGGCAGCGCCGAGCTACACCTTCCAGACGCTCAACAACAACGCCGACCCGACCTTCAACCAGTTGCTCGGTATCAACAATACCGGGACGATCGCCGGCTACTTCGGCAGCGGCGCGGCGGGGCACCCGAACAAGGGCTACACGCTCGTTCCGCCCTACGGCCAGGGCAACTATTCCAACGAGAACTTCCCCGCCTCCGTGCAGACGCAGGTCACGGGGCTGAACAACACCGGCACCACGGTCGGGTTCTGGTCGAACAGCAACAACGGCCCGCCGAACGACGCCAATTTCGGCTTCACGGACGTGGGCGGCACGTTCACCAACGTGAACAACCCGAACACGCCGGTGGGGACCCTGACGTTCAACCAGCTTCTCGGCGTGAACGACAGCAACACGGCCGTCGGGTTCTACACGGACGCGAACGGCAACAACCACGGCTACACCTACAACATCGGCTCGAAGACCTTCTCCGCCGACATCAACGACCCGAACACGATCGGCGTGAGCACCACGACCGCGGCCATCAACAACGCGGGCCTGCTCGTCGGCTTCGACACGGACGCCAACGGCGTCACGCACGGCTTCGTGGACAACGGCGGCACTTTCACCGACGTGAACGCGCCCGGCGCCACGATCGACCTCGTTCCTGGGCGTCAACAACAACGGCCTCGCGGTCGGGTTCGACGTCGTGAACGGCGCCATGGACGGGCTGCTCTACAACATCGGCACCGGCACCTTCACCGACGCTGAACGACCCGATCGGCATCGGGACCACGACGATCAACGGCGTGAACGACCTCGGCCAGATCGTCGGGTTCTACGTGGACGGCGCCGGCAACACGGACGGGCTGCTGGGGACCCCGACGACGGGCACGGTGCCGGAGCCGGCGTCGTTCGCCGTGCTGGGCGCCGGGCTGGTCGGCGCCGGGCTTGCGTCGGCGCCGCCGGGTGATCTGACCGGCGCGCGAGGGGCTTGGGTGGGTGCCTGAGCGGCGTTGAGCGCCCACCCCGAATACCCCGCGTTTATGGCGTTCCCCGCTCCGAGCACTCGTTTGCCCACTCCAGCGCTTGCTTGGGCGAATGGAGGCCGAGACCATCCTGGGCACGCTGATGCGCCGCGTCGCAGCGATCGAGCTGGCGGGAGAGCCGCAACGGCGCAGGTGCAACAGCATACGCGCGCTGTTGCACCTGCCGCTGCTGATCCGGCCAGCCACTCCGATCTGAGCCACGCCTTCTGAACCCCTGCACGGGAATAGGGGAACTTCATGTGCTGACGCTGTTCTCCTACCCGGGGTTGTTCGGCGTCGCCGACAACAACCCATACGGGTTGAAGGTGTTCGCCTTCCTCAAGCTGTGCGGCATCGCGTTCCGGCACGAACACGTCATCGACGCGACCGAGGCGCCGCGCGACCAACTGCCCTACCTGCTCGACGGCGACGAGAAGATCGGCGACAGCGACGTGATCATCGCGCACCTGATTCGGCGCGATGGCCTGCCGATCGACGATGGTCTGACGGCGTCGCAGCGCGACACGCATCTCCTGGTCCGGCGGGCGCTCGATGACCTCTACTGGGTGATGTCGTATTCGCGCTGGAAGGACGACCGCTTCTGGCCGCTGTTCCGCGATGCGTTCCTCGCGACCGATCCGAGCGCCACCACGGCGGCACTGGACGCGGCGCGCGACTACAACTTCAAGCGCTACCACTACCAGGGCATCGGCCGCTATGACCCCGAGGCCGCCTATGCCCGCGGCCTCGCGGACCTCGACGTACTGGCAGATCTGGTGCCGGCAGACGGCTTCGTGTTCGGCGCGGCGCCGTGCAGCCTCGATGCGGCACTCTACGGCTTCGTCGCGAACATCCATTTCTTCGAGATCGATACCCCGCTGCGCCAGTTCGTTGCGGCGCACCCGAATCTCGTCGCGCATTGCCGGTCAATCCATGCCATGGTGGGGCGTGAGCGCGAGTAGGCGATAGGCTTGCAGGACCTGCCCGCGCCGCTGACCCAGGGATCGCCGCCATGACCGCCGCATCACCGCCCGTGCCGTCGTTCGCCTTCCGGCTGGCGCGGGGGACGGTGCTGCACCCGGCCGCGCAGACCGCCGCCGTGCTCTGGATCGCGGCGACCGTTGCGGTGATCCTGCTGGCGGAAGGAGTCCTGCCCTTCGACCGCCCGGCGCTCGCGGGCATGCCCTTCGCCCAGCAGGTGGCGCTTCCGACCGCCGGGCTGGTCCAAGTAGGTATTCTGATGGCCGTGGTCCATGTCCTGACGCGCAAGCGGGCGGTCCCCGATATCGCGGCCCGCGCGCCCGCCAGGCGCCAGGCCGCGATCGAGACCACCTGCCTGCTTGCCTACGCCATGCTGGGCCAAGCCGGCGGGTGGATCGTCGGGCCGGCGCTGGGCTATCGGCCGTTCAGCTTCCATCTCGCCGGCACGCTCGTGGGCTGCACCACGCCGCCGGCCGCCGGCGAGGTATGGATTTGGGCGAGCTACAACTTCGTCATCTTCGCGGCTGTCCCTTATCTCTGGTTCCGGGCGGGATACTCGGCCGAGCGGCTCAACCTGCGCTCCAGCGACTGGCGGAACGACGTTCTGGTCATCGTCGTGATCGCGGTGCTGGAGGGCGCGACCGAACTCGCGGCCTTCCCCGGCGTGTTCAAGATGACGCCGGGCGCCCTGCTTCGGGCCGCGCCGCTGGCGTTCTTCGTCTTCTTCGTCGGCACGGTGCTGCCGACGATGATCCTGATCTACGCGATCCTGGTGCCGCGCTACATGCGGCTGACCGGCTCGTTCACCACCACCGTGCTGCTGGGCGGGCTAACCTATGCGGCCATGCACCTCGTGGAAGGCTGGACCGTGTATCACGGCCCTCGCGACGTCGCGCTGTCGCTGCTTTTCGTGTTCCTGAGCTATACTGGGCCCGGCCTGTTCAAGACGTTCGTGACGCTGCGCACCGGCAACGCCTGGGTCCACGCCATCGGCTACCACGCCATCGCGCCCCACATGGTGGTGGACACCCCGCTGATCGCCAGCATTTTCGCGATCCGCTGATCCCGGCTAAACCCTCTTGGCCGCTCCCTTCGCCCGCTTGGGAGGGCCACCCACTCGCTTGACGCCTCCGGGCCACGCCGTCGTCGTCTCCCGCTCCGTTCAAGGCGCCGGCTCGGCCTCCGCTGGCCGAGGCAGGCTGACGAAGGCGTAAATCTCCGCCAGCGGGATTTCGAAGCCGAGGCTGTCGAGGCGAAGCGCCGCGTCCTCGCCGCCGAGCGCCTCAAAGGCCCAAGCGCCGCTAGGCAGCAGGCGATAGACGTGGACGGCATAGTCGTCCTGGTAAACCTCGACGATCTCCTGCATTCCCTCCACGGCCTGAATGTTCTGGCGCTTGAGGTCGCGCCCGCGCCAATCCCGGATCTCGGAAGGCGAGACTACCTCGAACGCGACCCTGGGTGCTCGCCGCAGCGCACCATCACGTCGGGAATGCGGGCGGTGTTGCGCTGCTCGGACCGCGGCACCGCGCCGGTTCCCGACCTCGGGCCGGCAGCCGCCCGGCATCCCGGCTAACCGGTTGCCGAGCGCCCTGGTGATTCCCGAGGCTATGGCGCCGTGGTCAGGCGCCGGGGCCGCATGGGCGATGACCGTCCCATCCACGAGCTCGTAACGCCAGGCGTCGCCGAACGCGCGCTGGTCGGCCACCATGAACTCGTCCGCGGTCCACCGCCGCTCCAGCTTCAACGCGACCGCCATGCCCTGCGTCTTCCTACGCCCGCTTCGCCGCGCCCTTGGCACCGCCCGGCCGCGCAACCGCCGAGGCGTCCCGCCGTAGCCGGTTCTCGCCGAGCAGGAGAAGGATGGGTGCCGCGATGAAGATCGAGCTGCTCGTGCCGACCACGATGCCGAAGAGCATCATCAGGGCGAAGCCCGAAAGCGTCGAGCCGCCGAAGAGTGCGAGCGGGAGGGCGGCGAGGAACAGGGTCATGCTCGTGCCGAGCGTGCGGTTCAGCGTCTCGTTGATTGAGAGGTCTATCAGCTCGCGCAAGGGCATCGCCTTGTACTTGCGCAGGTTCTCCCGCATCCGGTCATAGACCACGACCTTGTCGTTCGTTGAGTAGCCGATGATGGTCAGGATCGCGGCGACCATCACCAGGTCGAACTCCAGCCGCGTGATCACCAGGAATCCCACTGCCTTGGTCACGTCGAGGATCAGCGTGATCACGGCGCCGACGGCGAACTGCCACTCGAAGCGGAACCAAATATAGACAAGGATCATCAAGAGGCTGATCCCGAGGGCGAGCAAGCCGTTGCGGAACAGCTCGGCCGAGACCGAGGCGCCGACCGCGTCGGTGCGCACGATGCGGGTGCCGGGTGCTGCCTTCTCGATGGCGGCTTGGACGCGGCCCAGCTCGGCCTGGGTCGCGGCGGCGTTCGGCTGCGGATCGAGCCGGACCAGCACGCTGTCCGGGCCGCCGAAGCGCTGCAAGCCGGCAGCGCTCGCGTGCGCGCTCGTGATCGCGCCGCGCAGCGCGCCGAAATCGGCGGGACCCGGCGTGCGCAGCTCCATCGTCACCCCGCCGCGGAAGTCTATCCCAAGCCGCGGCCCCGGATAGAAGAACAGGATCAAGGAGAAGGTGGACAGCACCGCTGAGGTGAGGAGCCCAATGTATCGGCCGCGCATGAATTGGATGCGCGTGCCGTCAGGGACGAGGCGGAAGAGTGGGCGTCCGAGCATTCTGAGCATTGGGGGCGTTACACCGGAAGCAAGGAGGGGCGCCGCGCCGCATACCAGCGCACCATGAGCAGGCGCGCGACCACGATCGCGGTGAACAGGGTCGTCACGATGCCGACCGTGATGGTCACGGCGAAGCCGCGTACCGGCCCGGTGCCGAACACGAACAGCATGACGTGGGCGAGAAGTGCCGTGGCGTTGCTGTCCACGATGGTGCCGTAGGCGCGGCGGAACCCGGTTTCCATGGCGTTCAGCGGCGTGCGGCCGTTGCGCACCTCTTCGCGGATGCGCTCGTTGACGAGGATGTTCGCGTCAACCGCCATGCCCAGGGTGAGCAGGATGCCGGCCATGCCGGGGAGCGTGAGCGTGGCGCCGATGAGCGACAGGATCGCGACCTGAAGAATCAAGTTCACGACGAGTGCGGCGTTCGCATACCAGCCGAAGCGGCCGTAGAACAGCGCCATGTAGGCGATGACCAGCACGAAGCCGACGAGGAGCGAGAGCGCGCCCGCGCGGATGCTGTCCGCGCCTAGCTCGGGGCCGACGCTGCGCTGCTCGACGACGGTGAGCGGCGCGGGAAGCGCGCCCGCGCGCAGAAGCACGGCGAGGTCGTTGGCCGAGGTCGCGTCGAAATTGCCGCTGATCTGGCCGCGCCCGCCGAGGATCGGCTGCTGGATGACGGGGGCGCTGATGATTTTGTTGTCGAGAACGATGGCGAAGGGCCGGCCGACGTTGGCCTGCGTCACTTCCCCGAAGCGCCTCGCGCCGACGGAGTTGAAGGTGAAGTCCACGACCCAGCGTCCGGTCTGCTGGTCCTGCGCCGGGCGGGCGTCGGTGAGGTCGGCGCCGTCCACCTCGACCCGGCGCAGGACGGCGAGCTTCTGGCCCGGGGAGCCTTCGAGCGGCAGGTAGTCCACGCCGGGCGGCGGCGGCGTGCCCGCGTTCGGGTTCGCGGTGGCGTCGAGCAGGTGGAAGGTCATCTTGGCGGTCTGGCCGAGCAGCGCCTTGATGCGGTTGGGGTCGGAGATGCCGGGGAGCTGGACGACGATGCGGTCCTCGCCCTGGCGCGTGATCTGGGGGTCGATGACGCCGCTCTCGTCGATGCGGCGGCGGACGATCTCGATGCTCTGCGTGACGGCGCCGAGCGCGCGCTGGCGCACGGCCGGAGGCAGCACGGTGAGCGCCACCGTGTCCGGGTCCGGCGCGTCCACGGTGAAGGTAGCACCCCCGTCGGCCGAGGCGAGGCCGCGCAGGAGGGTCAACGCCTCGCCCTGCTGCGCGGGTTCGGGCAGGCGGACGAGGATCCGGTGCTGCGCGGCCTGCACGACGGGGGGCTGGAAGCGGATCTTGCCGCGCAGCGTGGACCGGACCCCGTCGGCGAGGCTCTCGAGCTGCTCGTGCTCGACGGCCTGCATGTCGACCTGCATGAGGAGATAACTGCCGCCGCGCAGGTCGAGCCCGAGCCGCACCTGCCGCCAGGGCATCCAGGGCGCCGGCTGCGGGAACAGGTTGGGCAGGCAGACGATCACGCCGAGCAGGCAGACGGCGACGACCAGGGCGGTCTTGAGGCGGCTGAAATACATCATGGCGGTGAGGCGGTTTCCTTCGCGGCCCTCCATGCCGGACCGGACGGTCGCGTGCAAGCGGGCGCGGGAGCCGGCCCAATGCCGCCGGCCCGGCCGGGACAGCGTGAAGGGATCATACCAGTCGCCCCGGACAGTGACCTGCCCGGGGCGACTGGTATGAGTCTTTGTTCGGCGCGCAGCCGCCACACCAACCCTGCGCGCGATACCAACGGCCCCGGACAGTGGAAGGTCACTGTCCGGGGCCGTTGGTATCAGGCGTTCGGTACACGGGTGCCGTTGGCCTCGACGGCGATCGCTTTCGCGATGGCCGCGGCGGCGGGCGTGCTGCTCTCGGTCGGCATGGCAACGATGATGACGCTGTTGTGCTCGGCGCCAATCTCCGTCAGCGCCTGCAGCCGGCGCAGCTCCAGCGCGGCCGGGTTTCGCGAGACGATCTCCGCCGCCTCGTTCAGCTTGCTGGCAGCCTCCATCTCACCCTCCGCCTTGATGATGCGGGCCCGCTTCTCGCGGATCGCCTCGGCTTCCCTGGCGATCGCGCGCTGCATGGTCTCCGGGATGTCGAGGTCCTTCAGCTCGACGGCGGAGATCTCGACACCCCACTTCTGGACCGCCGCCGTCAGCAGCCTCTTGAGGTCGAGATTGGCGTTGAGCCGGTCCTGCAGGAGATGGTCCAGCTCGTTCTGGCCGATCGTGTCCCGCATCGCCGTCTCAGCGGCCTGCTTCACGGCCTCCTTCCAATCCGCCACGCCAACGACGGCCTTGATCGGGTCGGCGGCCTGATACCAGAGCACGGCGTTGACCTTCACGGCGACGCCGTCGCGGGTCACGGTCTCCTGGGTCTCCAGCTCCTGGGTGATCGTACGCAGGTCAACGATGACCGGGCGTTCTGCCAACGGGATCTTGAGGAACAGCCCAGGGCCGCGGATGCCGGCCACGCGGCCGAAGCGGAATATGACTGCTCGCTGATACTCCTGGGCCATCCTGATGGAGCTGAGCAGGACGGCGATCGCCACGATGGCGGCGGCGATCAGGAGCGGGACCATCGGCGGGCTGCTGAGATCGGACATTGCTGACGCTCTTCAGTGCTTTGACGATCACTGGACATATCGGGAATGTAGCACCGGTCCCGAGAGCCAGAACGGGATTTCGGGAGCGAACCGGGTGCACGCCTATCGGGTCAGGAACTCCTCCCACGCATGGCACCCGTTTGCCCTCCGCCGCCTCGGCAGTTCGTGCGTTCAGACGGCGAACGACGGAGGCGGCCGTGCCCAACAAGGAACCCTTCGACATCCATGAGGCGTTCCGCCGCCTCGACCAGGTGTGCGCCGGGCTGCCGAAGGCGGCGATGTTCGAGCTGCGGGATCAAGGGTTCGGCTCGCCCTTCGAGCAGCTTGTCGCGAGCCTGATCTCGGCGCGAACGCTGGACGAGACGACGGTGCCGGTCTGCCAGCGCCTGTTCGCCGTGGCGCGCACGCCTGAGGCGATAGCCGCGCTCGACGAGGGCGAGCTGACCCGGCTGCTCGTGCCCGCGACCTTCCCCGAGCCGAAGGCGCGCGACATCGTCGCCCTTTCCCGCACTATCGCGGCGGAGGGCGGGAAGGTGCCGGAGACGGTGGAGGGCCTGGTCCGCTTCCGCGGCGTCGGTCCCAAGATCGCGGCGCTGACGCTCGCGGTGGGCTTCGGCATCCCCGCCATCGCCGTCGATGTCCACGTTCACCGCGTCGCCAACCGCTGGGGCTACGTCGCGACGGCGACTCCCGAGCAGACGCAGGCGGCGCTCGCGGCCAAGCTGCCGCGCGAGTATTGGATCCGCATCAACGAGCGGCTCGTGCCGTTCGGGAAGGCGGTGTGCCGGGGTGTGCGTCCGCGCTGTCCGCCCTGCGCCCTGCTCTCGATGTGCGCCCAGGTCGGGGTCACGTCTGTGGGAGCTACGCCTCGCGATACCAGAGCAGGATGAAGCCGATCAGCACGAGACAGACGGGCCATACCCAGCCGGCCACGCGCGCCACCCGGCCGTCGGCCCGGAGTTCCAGCCACCGCGCCCAGCCAGCCGCGATGCCGGCGAGTGCCAACGGCGTGTGGGTCAGCTCGATAAGGAGCTGCTCCTTCACGTTGGCGATGGCATGACTATGGGTGAGCAGCAGCGTTCCGCCCGTCGCCGTCAGCAGGGGGAATACCAGCGCCGCCCTTTGGCTCCGGATGCGCCCAGTGCGCACGCCCCACTCGAACAAGGCGAAGGCGACCGTGAGCAGCACGAAGATCCGGTGCTGCACTACCTCCACGTCGCGCAAGGATGCGAAGAAGCCCTCGGTTCCGAGCGGCCAGACCTCCGGGTCCGACCGGAGGAACAGGAAGACGGCCAAGCCCAGGAAGGCGAGCGGCCAGTGCCGCGCCCAGCGCACATGGGCGCTATTCAGCAGCGCCAGCGCGCCAATCAGCAGCATGAAGATGCCGGCCCAGTGGTGGTTGTATTCCGACCAGGCGATGTCGGCGGCGTTGCGCGGCGGCAGCACACTCGAGCCCGGCACGAAGGCAGGCGCCGGCGCCGTATGCTCGTGCACCGCCTCCGCGTCCAGTTCATGCTGCAGCGCGGGAATCGCAAGGGCGTCGTGGTCCGGGCTGGTCAGCCTAGGCCAGTAGGGCGCGTTGCGCGTGGCGATCTCGCCCAGCGTGACCCGGTCCTGAGTGAGGTCCACGGCGGGCGGCACGCTGGTGAGCGACGCTGCGGCGAAGAACACGGCGATGCCGACGCCAATCTCGACCTCGGCGAAGCGGCGCAAGCGCAGCGCGGATGTCCGCGGATCGCGCCGCAGCCGCTCCACGGTGAGGAAGTTGCCCAGGCCCAGCAGGAGCAGGGCGCCGAGCATCGCGGCCTTGGCCGAGGCCATGACGCCGTAGGCGGTCCCGTAAACGCCCTGCCAGGAGCCGATGTAATAGACGAAGAACACTGCGGCGGAGGCGACGATGCAAGCCACGCCGGTCATGCTCATGCGCGAGAAGCGCGCGCCCACGAGGCGCAGCGCGGTGCCGTCGTTCCGGGCGTGCGCGAGCGCCATGACGAAGCAGGGAATGCCGCCGATCCAGAGCGCGGCACCGAGTAGGTGCAGCGTCGTCGCAGCCATCAGCAGGCCCTGGTGGTCGAGGCGGGCGGTGGCGTGCGTCGTCATGACGGCGGCGGCGAGGATGGCGGCGCAGAGGCCGAGCACGGCGGCGGCGCCGGGCGGCTGCCGGGCCGGGGCGGATGGGGCGAGGAGGACGAGCGCGAGCAGTAAGGCGGCCGCCATCTTGGCGAGGCCGGCGATGGCGAAGTTGGCGCCGAGCACCTCGGCGGCGCTCAGCCCGACCTGGTCGGCCACCACGGCGCCCTGCATGGCTACGGTCGCCGCCTCGCAGACTGCGAGCGCCAGCGCGCTCCATCCCGCGATCCGCGCCGCCCGGCGCGCGATCCCTTCCCCGTCCAGCACTTGCACTGCGCCGAGGGCCGCGACGGGCACGGTCAGCCGGGCAGCGAAGGGACGGGCGAGCAGGACCAGGAACAAGGCGCCGCCGACCGCCATGCTCTGCGCCACGATCACCAAGCCGTGGACGACGACGCTCAGCCAGCCGAACAGGTCAACGAGCAGCGACACGGGCGAGAGTCCTACTTGCCCGCCTTCACCGTGAACGGCACGTCGCCACGGGTGATGTGACCGTCGGTCGCGAGCACGAACCAGTGCAGCGTGTAATCGCCCGGCGCCAGCGTCGCGTTAGCCTGCAGAATGTCGGGCTGCTGCGACGGCAGGAAGGTGAGGCGCTCGTCCGGGCTGCTTTGATGCGACAGGGTGACCTTCGAGCGGGGCTGGTCAATGCGGCTGTTGTACTGCAGCCGCAAGGTGGTCGCGCCCGGCGCAACGGTGCCGCCGGCGGGCGGCTCGCTCGCCATGAGGATGGCGTGCGCCCGCGCGAGGCTGGGCGCGAACAGGAGGAGGACGGCGAGCGCGAGGCGATACGACATGGCCGGCGCCTCTAGCGCGGGGGCGCCGCCCTGTCCATGATCGGGGCATGAACCCTCCCCTCCGCAAGCACGTGCCCGCTTGGCGCGCGAGCTACCGCCGCCACGTCGCCATAACGACTCGCCTGATGGATAACGACATCTTCGGGCACGTGAACAACGTCACCTACTACAGCTTCTTCGATACCGCCGTGTGCAGCACGCTCGTCGCGGCCGGGATTTTCCGGTGGGACGACCCGGAGCACATCATGGTCGTCGCCGAGAGCGGCTGCCGCTACCACAGCGAGCTTGCCTTCCCGGACCGGGTGACCGCCGGGCTGCGGGTGACGCGGCTCGGGACAAGCTCCGTGCGCTACGAGATCGGCATCTTCCGGGAGAATGAGGAGGCGGCATCGGCGGAAGGCCACTTCGTCCACGTCTGCGTCGGTTTCGCAACGAGACGCCCGGCGCCACTACCGCCGCCCTGGCGAGCGGTGCTCGAAGTCCTTGCTCGTGGAGGGTGGGTAGAGGGCGCTAGTTGCGGCGCAGATGGAAGGCCCCCTCTCGGGAACGGCGCTCCTCCGCCTGCTCACCTGGCTGTCGCCCGCCTTCCCGACCGGCGCCTTCGCCTACAGTCACGGCCTCGAATGGGCGGTTGAGGGCGGGGGACGTGCGCGACGAGGGCGCCCTGCGCGAGTGGCTTCACGACGTACTGGAACATGGCGCCGGCTGGTCGGACGCGATCCTCCTGCGCCACGCCTGGCGCGCCCCGGACGCTGCGGCGCTCGCCGAGGTCGCCGAACTAGCCGCTTCCATGTCCCCGTCGCGCGAGCGGCGGCAGGAGACGCTGGACCAAGGGGACGCCTTCCTCCGCGCCGCAGCAGCCTGGGGCACCCCGCAGATCGCTGGGCGGGTGGCCTACGCGGTCGCGGTCGGGGCTGTCGCGGCGATGCACGGCGTTCCCGAGGACGCGGCCTGCGCCGGGTTCCTGCACGCCTTCGCCGCCAACCTGGTGTCCGCGGCCGTGCGCCTCGTGCCCCTCGGGCAGAGCGCCGGGCTGCGCGTTCTGGCTTCGCTCGAACCTGTCCTGCTCGGGGTCGCGGACTCGACGCGCGGCGCGGGGCTGGACGAGCTTGGCGGCGCGTGCTTCCGCTCCGACATCGCCACCATGCGCCACGAGACGCAATACACGAGGCTGTTCCGCACATGAGCACATCGCCTCACGGCCCGCTCCGCGTCGGCATCGGCGGCCCCGTCGGCAGCGGCAAGACCGCGCTGATGGACGCGCTCTGCAAGCGGCTGCGCGGGCGCTACGACATCGCGGCCATCACCAACGATATCTATACGCGCGAGGATGCGGAGTTCCTGACGCGGGCCGGGTCGCTGCCGCCCGAGCGAATCATGGGCATCGAGACCGGCGGCTGCCCGCACACCGCCATCCGCGAGGACGCGAGCATCAACCTCGCCGGCATCGCCGAGATGCGCCGCCGCTTCCCCGCGCTCGACGCCATCCTGATCGAGAGCGGCGGCGACAACCTCGCCGCGACGTTCAGCCCGGAGCTGGCGGACCTGACCATCTACGTCATTGATGTCTCAGCCGGCGACAAGATCCCGCGCAAGGGCGGCCCCGGCATCACGCGCAGCGACCTGCTCGTCATCAACAAGACCGACCTCGCGCCGCACGTCGGCGCCGACCTCCAGGTCATGGACCGCGACGCCCGGCAGATGCGCGGCGAGCGCCCCTTCGTGTTCGCGAGCATCCGCCACGGCGAGGGCGTGGACGAGGTTGCAGCTTTCGTCGAGCGGGCGGGCGGGCTCCTGCCCCAGGGCGGCCGTTGACCGTTTCTCCCAACTCGCCGTAGCGTTCCACCAAGAAAACACAACCCCGCGTAGGGACACCGATGTCAACAGGGCCATTCCGCCCAACCGAGGGACGCGCCGCGCGGCACATCGTCCTCAGCTCTCACCCCGGCGCCGGCGGGGATCACCCGGCGCCTCTTCACTGGGGCAGCGCCGACCCGCGGATGCGCGGCCCCGTGATCGCCTCGCCCGGTGCCGAGGGACGCAATGCCGTTGGCACCCACTCGGGCGCCTACTCGTTGTATCGGGCGCTGGCCGTCGCCGCAGGACGCCTCAGCCCAGGGCACCGCCCGGACCTGAGCAACACAAGGCCAGCCGTTCCCATCGGCCCGTTCCCGCAATGGGGCGACGCAGATAACGTCCTTGGCCGCATCGTCGCGCTCGACCCGTGGGGCCACGTCGTTGCCGAGGCGTTCGCCGCCGAGATCGCGATGGGCTTGGACGTCAGGCCCAGCATCGCCGTCACGCGCGCGCACATCAATATGCCCGAGTTGGTGGCCGCCATGGTGCAGGGGCGGCTCCATCCCGACGGCGAGGTGCTCACGCCGGGGGGCGACGCGCGCGTCACCAAGATCGCCATCGAGCCGGTCTGGTGGCTGCCGGGGGTGGCCGCGCGCTTCGGCATTGGCGAGACCGTGCTGCGCCGCTCCCTGTTCGAGCAGACCGGCGGCATGTTCCCCGACCTCGTCACCCGCCCTGATCTCAAGGTGTTCCTGCCACCGATCGGCGGAGCCACTGTCTACCTGTTCGGCGATCCTGCGAAGCTCGGCGACCCGGCAACCCGCATCGCCTGCCGCATACACGACGAATGCAACGGCTCGGACGTGTTCGGCTCGGACATCTGCACCTGCCGCCCCTACCTCGCCCACGGCATCGAGGTGGCGATCCGCATGGCCCAATCCTCGACGCCAACATCGAGCGGGGTCGGCGTGGTCGTCTATAACCGCAAGGAGGGGCGAGCGCTCGGGGAGGTCACGAAGTTCCTCGTCTATAACGCCCGCAAGCGCCAGGAGGGCGGGGACCGGGCGGACGCTTATTTCGCGCGGACGGAGTGCATCGCGGGCGTGCAGGACATGCGCTTCCAGGAGCTGATGCCGGACGTGCTGCACTGGCTCGGCATCGCGCGCATCGACCAGCTCGTCTCCATGAGCAACCTCAAGTTTGGCCCCATCGTGGACAGCGGCATCGAGGTGGTCGAGCGCGTGCCGATCCCCGACGAGCTGATCCCGCCCGACGCGCAGGTGGAGATGGACGCGAAGAAGGCGGCTGGCTACTTCACGGCTCACGTGCCAGGTGCTGCCGAGCTGCACCGGGCCAAGGGCCGCGGCCTCGACGAGTAGTGGACGACGCCGTCGCCCTGCTGCGCGATCCCGCGACGATCCGCCAGCGCTGCCACACGATGCTCCTGCTCGGCGAGGCCGGGCGGCTCGGGGGATTTTCCGTGTATCGGGAGCGGCTGGACGTGGCAGTCGAGGCTGTGGTCCAGGCAATTCAGGCGCGCTACCCCGACCTCGCGATCCCGTATCACGCGCGCTGGCGGCACTTCGCCGCCGGAGGTGTGGACCGCTGGGGGAACCTTGCGGCGATGCTCGTGGATTTGCCCGCCGACGAGATCGCCCGCATGCGCATTGATCTGTGCGTCGTGAGCGTGCTGCTCGACGCGGGCGCCGGGGCGGCATGGCGCTATCGCGAACCCTGGACGGGACAGGTGCTCACTCGCTCGGAGGGCTTGGCCGTCGCCAGTCTGGACGCGTTCCGCGCCGGGCTATTCTCGTCGGACCCGGCGTGTCCCTTGCAGGCGGATGCGGAAGGTCTGGCCCGGCTTGACGCGGCCACCCTCGCCCGCGCCTTCCAAGTGGACGTAAACAATCACCTCGAGGGGCTAGAGGGCCGCGCCGAGCTGCTGCGCAACCTGGGTGCGGTGCTGCGCGCGCGCTCGGATCTGTTCGGCGCGATTCCGTCCCGACCGGGTCGCCTCTTCGACAGACTGCACTGCGAGATCGAGGAGAAGGGCCTGCCCGCGCGCGCTATCCTCGCCCTGGTCCTGGACGGTCTCGGCCCGATCTGGCCGGGGCGCCTGACCTTGGACAGCGTGAACCTGGGCGACGTTTGGCACCATCCGCTCGTGGCGCAGGGCGAGCCGGCGCCCGGCCTCGTACCGTTCCACAAGCTCTCCCAATGGCTGACCTACTCGCTGATCGAGGTGTTCGAGGACGCAGGCGTGACGGTCACGGGAAGCGACGTGCTCACGGGACTGCCGGAGTATCGCAACGGCGGCCTGTTCCTGGACACGGGCGTGCTGCGCTTGCGCCGCCCAGCGCTTGCGGAGGAGACGCTGGAGCCAGGGCACCCGGTCATCGTGGAGTGGCGCGCGCTGACGGTGGCCTTGCTCGACCGGGTGGCCCTGCAGCTTCGGTGGCGGCTCGACCTGACAGCCGAGGAGCTGCCACTCGCGCGCGTGCTGGAAGGCGGAACCTGGGCCGCCGGGCGGCTTCTCGCGCAAGAGAAGCGGGGCGGTGCGCCGCCGCTGCGCATTCTCAGCGACGGGACCGTGTTCTGATGGGCAGCAACCTGCACCCCCGCCTCACCGTGGTGAGCCACCCGCTCGTGCAGCACAAGCTGACCATTTTGCGCGATAAGAGCACGACGACGGGCGAGTTCCGCCGCCTCGCGCGCGAGATCAGCCTGCTCATGGCCTACGAGCTGACGCGCGACCTGCCGCTGGAGACCGTGCAGATCGAGACGCCGATGGAGCGCATGGAGGCGCCGCTGCTCGCGGGCAAGAAGCTCTGCTTCGTCTCCATCCTGCGCGCCGGCGACGGGATGCTGGACGGGATGCTCGACCTGGTCCCCTCCGCCCGCGTCGGCCATGTCGGCCTTTACCGCGACCCGCAAACCCATACTCCCGTCGAATACTACCTCAAGCTCCCCGACGACGTGCGCGAGCGCCTCGCCATCGTCGTGGACCCGATGCTGGCGACCGGGCACTCGGCCGCCGCCGCGATCAGCCGCGTGCGCCAGGCGGGCGCCGAGCAGGTCAGCTTCGCCTGCCTGCTGGCCGCACCGGAGGGCTTGCAGGTCCTCGCGGACGAGCATCCGGACGTACCCGTGTTCACCGCCGCCGTGGACCGTGAGCTGGACGGCCACGCCTACATCCGTCCCGGCCTCGGCGACGCAGGCGACCGCCTCTACGGCACGAAATAGCGCCGCCCGGCGTTTCCCTGTCCCTACGCTCGCAACCTTCCGCCGCCCCGATGCTTTCATCGGCAGGGGGACGAGCAGATGACCTATTACGGAACGGTTTCCGGGCTGGCGGAGCGTTACCGTGCGGTGCGCGCCCACATGGAGCGGCTCGCCGCGGCGCTGACCGACGAGGACCAGTGCGTCCAGTCCATGCCGGACGCCTCGCCCGCGAAATGGCATCGCGCCCATACCACTTGGTTCTTCGAGCAGTTCGTGCTCGGTCCGCACCTGCCAGAATACGCCTTGTTCGACCCAACGTTCGGCTTCCTGTTCAACAGCTACTACGAATCCGTCGGGGCGCGGCAGCCGCGCCCGGCGCGCGGCCTAATCACCCGGCCCGGCGCCCAGGAGGTCGGCGCCTACCGCCTGCACGTTGACGAGGCGATGGCGCGCCTACTCGCGGACCGCGAAAAAGACGTCGCCGAGCTCGTCGAGCTCGGGCTGCACCACGAGCAGCAGCACCAGGAACTGCTGCTCACCGACGTGATGCACGCCTTCGCGCAGAGCCCGCTCGTGCCGCCGGTTCTTCCTGGCTGGCGCGAGCCGGAGGGCGCGCCGGGACCAGCGCAGTTCATGGAGCTTCCGGGCGGCATCACTGAGGTCGGCCACGACGGGCGCGGCTTCGCCTTCGACAATGAGATGCCTCAGCATGAGGCATTGCTCGGGCCGTACCGCCTGGCGGACCGGCTGGTACGCAACCGGGAGTGGCTCGCCTTCATGGAGGACGGCGGCTACCGGACGCCCGCGCTCTGGATGTCGGACGGCTGGGCCACTGTCCAGGCGAACGGCTGGAACGCGCCGCTCTACTGGCGCGAGACAGACGGCGGATGGCACCAGGTCGGTCCAGGTGGCCTCGCGTGCATCGACCTCGACGCGCCGGTCCGACACGTGAGCTGGTATGAGGCCGACGCTTACGCGCGCTGGGCCGATGCGCGCCTGCCCACGGAGTTCGAAATGGAAGCGGCAGCCCGATGTCCCGGCGTGCGCGAGCTGGACACTTACGCCTGGCAGTGGACTGCGAGCGCTTACCTCCCCTACCCTGGCTTCCGCCCGGCCGAAGGCGCGATCGGCGAGTACAACGGCAAGTTCATGATTAATCAAATGGTGCTGCGCGGCGGGAGTCTCGCGACGCCGCCGGGCCACGCGCGCCCGACCTATCGCAACTTCTTCCAGCCCGACAAGCGCTGGCAGTTCACCGGAGTCCGGCTCGCCCAGGACGCGGTGTAGCTGTGCTCGTCGAATCGGCGCCCGGTGCGCTGGCCTTCGACCAGCAGGTCGCCGACGCCGCGCTGCCCGGCCTGCTCGCGGCGCGCAAGACGCTGCCTGCGAAGCTGTTCTACGACGACGAGGGCTGCCGCCTTTTCGGGGAGATCACGCGGCTGCCCGAATACTACCCGACCCGCACCGAGCTTGCATTGCTGCGCGACGTTGCTCCCGAGGCAGTCGCGGGCGTCGCGCCCGGCAGCGCGCTCGTGGAATACGGTGCCAGCGACGAGGGCAAGGCAATTTTGCTCCTCGACGCTACGCCAAGCTTCACGGCCTACGTGCCGATAGACGTGGCCGCGGGCGCCCTCGCCGCCCTCGCCGCTCGGCTGCGCCGCTCGCGCCCAAGGCTCGCCGTGCATCCGGTCGTGGCGGACTTCTTGGCACCGTTCACGCTGCCGCGCCCCGTCGCTGCCATGCCGCACACCGGCTTCTTCCCCGGCTCGACCATCGGCAACCTCGAACCCGCCGAGGCGCGCCGTTTCCTCGCGACGGCACGGCAGGCGCTCGGCGCCGGAGCGCGATTCCTGGTCGGCGTTGATTTGCGCAAGGACCCCGCCATCCTCGTACCCGCTTACGACGACGCCCAGGGCGTGACCGCGGCGTTCAACCTGAACCTGCTTCGCCGCCTCAACCGCGAGGCGGGCGCCGATTTCGACCTCGACGCCTTCGCCCACCGCGCCACCTGGAACCCGGCCGAGGGGCGGATCGAGATGCACCTGGTCAGCCTACGGCCCCAGACGGTGCGGGTCGCCGGCCACCGGATCACCTTTGCGGCCGGGGAGACGATCCACACCGAGAACAGCTACAAACATACGGAGGCCGGGTTCCAGGCGCTCGCCGCCTCGGCCGGCTGGCGCCCCGCCCGCGTCTGGACGGACCCGGCGCGGCTGTTCTCCCTGCACCTACTCGCCGCGCCGCAGTAGCCCCGCACAGGCGATCTGTGGCAAGATCGCGCCCATGAGCACGACCGGCGCGTCCGCCTGCCCTCATGACTGCCCCTCGACCTGCGCCTTGGAGGTCGAGGTGCTGGACGCAGGCGGGCCGGGACGCGCCGGACGCATCGGCGCAGTGCGCGGGGCGGAGGCGAATAGCTACACGGCCGGCGTGATCTGCGCCAAGGTCGCGCGCTACCGCGAGCGCATCCATCACCCGGACCGTCTCACGCGTCCGCTCCTGCGCACCGGGCCGAAAGGATCAGGGCAGTTCCGCGAGATCGGCTGGGACGAGGCGCTGGACCGGGTCGCGGACGCCTTCGCGGAGTCACCGCCCGGCACGGCGCGGAATCCGTCTGGCCCTACTACTACGCGGGCACGATGGGCCTCGTGCAGCGCGACGGCATCAATCGCCTGCGCCACGTCCTGGGCTACTCGCGCCAGCTCAAGACGATCTGCTCCACGACCGCCGAGCGGGGCTGGTTCGCGGGCGTCGGCCGCCACGCCGGGCCGGACCCGCGCGAGATGGCGCAGTCGGACCTGATCGTGATGTGGGGCGGCAACCCGGTCTCGACGCAAGTCAACGCGATGGCGCACATAACCCGCGCCCGCAAGGAGCGCGGGGCGAAGCTCGCCGTCGTCGATCCCTACCGCACGCCGACCGCCGCCGTCGCCGACCTGCACGTGCCGCTCCGGCCCGGCACGGACGGCGCGCTCGCCTGCGCCATGATGCACGTCGCCTTCCGCGACGGCTGGGCGGATCGCGACTACATGGCGCGCTATACGGACTGCCCGGAGCAGCTCGAAGCCCACGTCGCCGCGCGCGGCCCGGCCTGGGCGAGTGCGATCACCGGCCTGTCCGTGGCCGAGATCGAGGCGTTCGCGCGCCTCTACGGCGCCACGCCCCGCGCCTTCATCCGCCTCGGCTACGGCTTCACGCGCAGCCGCAACGGTCCCGTCAACATGCATGCCGTCACCTGCCTGCCCACGGTCACGGGCAAGTGGCGCCACCTCGGCGGCGGCGCATTCTGGAGCAACCGCGGCAACGGCATCTATCGCATGGACACGACCTTCATCGAGGGCCTCGACCGGCTCGATCCAGCAACGCGCATCATGGATATGAGCCGCATCGGCGCGGTGCTCACCGGAGACCGCGCGGAGCTGGGCGACGGTCCCCCGGTCCACGCGATGCTGATCCAGAACACCAACCCGATCACCGTCGCCCCGGACAGCAACAAGGTGCGCCGCGGCTTCCTGCGCGACGACTTGTTCGCGTGCGTCCACGAGCAGTTCATGACCGAGACCGCGCGGTTCGCCGACGTGGTGCTGCCCGCGACGATGTTCCTGGAGCACGACGACCTCTATCTCGGGGGCGGGCACAGCTATATCCAGGTCGGGGCCAAGCTGGTCGAGCCGCCGGGCGAGTGCCGCTCGAACCACGACGTGATCCAAGCTCTCGCCGCGCGCCTCGGCGCCGAGCATCCGGGCTTCGGCATGACCGCAATGGAACTGGTGGACGCGACGCTGCGCGCCTCCGGCTGGCCCGGCGCCGAGGCGGTGCTTGCCGCGCGGTGGGTCGATGCGCAAGGGGATTTCGAGAGCAGCCACTTCCTCAACGGCTTCGGCTACCCGGACGGGCGATTCCGTTTCGCGCCGGACTGGGCGGCGCTCGGTCCCTATGGCACCGGGATGCCCGAACTTCCGGATCACTGGGCGGCGACGGACGAGCGCACGGGCGAGCATCCCTACCGCCTCGTCGCGGCGCCCGCGCGCCAGTTCCTCAACACGAGCTTCACCGAGACGCCGGGCTCCCGCCGCCGCGAGGGCCGCCCCACGGCGCTGCTGCACCCGGCAGACGCCGCGGCGCTGGGCGCCGCGGACGGCGACCTGGTGCGCCTCGGTAACGCGCGGGGCCAATGCGTGCTGCACGTCCGCGTAGCGGAGGGCATGCAGCCCGGCGTCGTCGTCGCCGAGAGCATTTGGCCGCATTCGGACCATGAGGGCGGCGTCGGCATCAACGCGCTCACGAGCGACCAGCCCGCCGCCCCCGCGGGCGGCGCCGTGTTCCACGACACGGCCGTGTGGGTGCGAGCCGAGGCCGCTGCTGAGGGACTGCCGCTCGCGGCGGAGTAGTGCGCCTGCTCTGCGACGAGATGCTGCGCGGCCTCGACTGGCAACTCGCCCCGTTTACGCGCTGCCTCGTGGACGACGCGCCCTTGCGCCCCGTCACCGCGGAGAAGGCGGCGCGGATGCCGGAGAGTGCGCGGGCCGTGAATGGCCCGTTGCGGACGTGTCCCGCGTGCGAGCGGCTCTACTGGCCTGGCAGCCATGTCTGCCGGATTGCGGTGAGGCTCGCGGCGTGGTCGGGATGAGGACGCGAGGTCGGCCCTTGACGATTTGGAAATGCCTCGCCCCAATGTAGATGCGCCTTTTCATCCTACGGCGCGGAGTTGAGCGCGATGCAGCCTGCGACGTTTCCCCTTCTCCTCGGCTCGGTGCTCCTAGCCGCGGTCGCCGTCGCGGTTCTCGTTTCCTTCCTAATGCGGCGGCGCTTGGACGCTGAGATCGTCGCTGCACGAGAGGTCAGCGCCGAACTCGCGGCTGTGCGAGAGGCCAAGGCGAGCCTCGACGGGCAGCTCGCGGTCGAGCGGCTGCGAACCTCCCGTCTTCTCGAACTCGAACAAACCCTTCTCCAACAGGCGAAGCTCTATGAAGGGCTGCGAGCGGCGAAGGCCGATGCTGACAGAATGTGCGCGACCGCAACCGAGGCGCTCTCCCGCGTCGAGGCCGCGCTGCGCGATGCACAGGCAAGACTGACCGAGGCAGAGGACAGGCTCGCCACGGTGCGGACAGAGCGCGAAGATCTCAAGACTGATCTTGCAACGATGCAGGAACGTCTCAACAAGGAGCGTCTGCATGCGGCCGAGAACCTACGATTGTTGCAGGACGCCAAGGAGACCATGACTAAGGAGTTCCGGCTCCTTGCCGACGATGTCATGGCCCGGCACGGCGAAAGTTTCAGCAAGCAGAATAAGGAGCAGATGGACGGCCTCCTCCTGCCGCTCCGCGAGAAGCTAACCGAGTTCCAGCAGGGATTGCAGACCGCCCACACCCAGAGCGCGACGGAGCGCGCGACCCTCGGCGAGCAGATACGCAGCCTAAGCGAGGCCAACGCGAAGATGACGACCGAGACGACGAATCTCACGCGTGCCCTGAAGGGCAAGGCGCAGACCCAGGGCGCCTGGGGCGAGATGATTCTTGGCACCATCTTGCAGCGCTCCGGCCTCCGCGAGGGCGCGGAGTACGACAGCCAGGCGAGTCACACGGCCGAGGATGGCCGGCGCCTCCGTCCCGACGTGATCGTGCATCTTCCGGGGGAACGTCGGGTAGTCATCGATGCCAAGGTCTCGCTCGTGGCATTCGAGGGCCACGTCAACGCCGAAACCGACCACGAGCGCGAGGCGTGCCTGGGACGCCATGTTGAGTCCGTGCGCACGCATATCAGGACGCTGGGCAGCAAGGAGTATCAGTCCAGCACCGGCACCGGGCTCAACTACGTCGTGATGTTCGTGCCCATCGAGGGCGCCGTCGCCGCAGCCCTGCAGTTCGACCCGGAGATCACGAGCTTCGCCGATCAATGCAACGTCGCGATCCTGACGCCGACCACTCTCATGATTGCGCTGCGGACCGTTGAGAGCGTCTGGCAGTCGGAGCGCCGCAACCGGAATGCCGAGGAGATCGCCGGTCATGCCGGCAGGCTCTATGGCAAGTTCGTTGGCTTCGTTGAGGACATGAAGGCGCTCGGGGACCGGCTCACGCAGGCGCAGGACGCATACCAGGGGGCGATGGGCAAGCTCTCGACTGGACGCGGAAACCTCGTCCGCCGCGTCGAGGAACTCAAGAAGATGGGGGCCAAGACAGGCAAGGCCCTGCCGCCGACCCTGCTCGGGGATGACGGCGAGGAGCCTTCTACCATCATCGAGGCAGTTGCGGGCTTCGAGGAGGTCAGCGAAACCGAGGTGGGTTGAATCCGCGGCTCGCCTATCCAGCCTCCCTCGCCCAAGCGCGCACATCCTCGACCCACAGATCGGGCACTTCCATCGCCGGGAAGTGCCCGCCGCGCGGCATCTCCCGCCAGCGGCTCACGGCGAATCCTTTGCCCGCAAAGCTGCGCGGCGGCCAGACGTGCCGTGGGTCGGGGTAGAAGGTGAAGGCGGTCGGCACGCCGACGGACCGGCCCGGCGGCAAGCTCCGCGTCTTGCCCGCGAGCGCTGCCGCGTAATACCAGATGCTGGTCGTGAAGGCGTCGCCCATGAGGTAGATCATGGCGTTGGTCAGGAGCTGGTCGCGCGTGAACACAGCGTCGAATGGCCGCTCCCGCAAATCCGCCCAGTCGTGGAACCGCTCGATGATCCATGCTGCCTGGCCCACCGGGTTGCCGGACATCGCCAACGCCAGGCTCTGCGGCTTGCTTCCCTGCAGCTCGCTGTAGGCGCCGAGCTTCCGCTGATTGGCTTGCATGGCCTCCTGCCAGCGCTTCTCCTCCTCCGTCTCGGGCGGCGCTGCGGGCCGCGGCAGCAGCATCGTCATCTGGATCGCCCGCGCGTGGTCCGCGTGCTCCAGGCCGAGCATGGCGGTGACGAGCGCGCCCCAGTCGCCGCCATGGGCGAGATACCGCCCGTAGCCCAGCACCTCCGACATCAGCCGGTCATACAGCCGCGCCGTCTCGCGCTGGTCCACGAGGCGCCGCGGCTTCTCCGAGAAGCCGAAGCCCGGCAGCGACGGGATCACCAGGTCGAAGGCATCCTCGGGCCGCCCGCCGTGGCGCGACGGGAAGGCGAGAGGCTCGATCACGTCCCAGAACTCGAAGTGCGAGCTTGGCCAGCCGTGGGAGAGGATGAGCGGGCGCCGCCCCTGCGCCTCACCCACCACGTGCACGAAGTGCAGGGTGAACCCGTCCACCGGCACGGTGAACTGCGGATAATGGTTCAGGGCGTGCATCGCCGCCTGCCAGTCGTAGCCATCCACCCAGTATGTGCAGAGGTCCGCGCAGGAAACGTTCGTCGCAGCCGAACTCCCAGCCGCTTCCCTCAGGTTCCCGAGGGAACTCGTAGGCGCGGACGCGGTCCAGGAGACGGCCAATTTCGGCCGCGTCCCAGGCAACCTCGAACGGAGTAGGTGTCATCGCCATCCCTCGCTCATCAAAGCACGCGGGCAAGCTGCTTCGTCACGAGCGCCGTGACAATGCCGAACATGGCATGGAATGCCGCGCGCTGCCCGAGCAGGCGCGGCTGCGCCTCCCAGGGCTTCTCCGTTATCCCGAGCAGCGGCCCGGCCACGCCGAAGGCAACCGGGTAGAATCCCAGCCCGAGCAGCAAGCCCGACGGAATCGCCGGCAGCCCGATCCGGCGGTGGACCGCGCCATAGGCGGCTCCCAGCGCCGCAGAGAGCGCCAGATGCCCGCCCTGAGCCACCGCCTCCTCCTGCACGCTCGGCCTCTCGTCCAGGCGCCGCCGCCCGAGGCCGAGCTGGCTGCCTGTCCGGCGCGCGATCCTCACGGCATCGTCGGCCTGATCCAAGCCAACCGCCTGGCTGGCGACCATCAGCGCCGTCATCGCCGCTCCCGCAGCCAATCCGCCGAGCGTGCCAGCTAGGATGCTGCGCGTCGTCTTGCCCACCGTGTCCCTCCTTGTCTTCCGGGAAGGCTAGCGCCGTGCCGTAGGCCGAAGTTTCCCTCTGGATGCTGCGCAGCCCTGGCACAGGGCGCTTGGCGGGACCATGAACAGCGCCATGCCCGATCCCTCCCGCGACATCGCTTTCGACATCGTCGCCGCCGTCCTCGACAGGCATCGGACCATCGAGGACGCGCTCGATGCCGCCCCGCAAGCGCCCGCGCGCGACCGCGCCGCGGCCCACCGCCTCGCCGCCGCGACGCTTCGGCGCCTCGGCACCCTCGATGCGGCCCTGGAACCCTATCTCAGGCGCGAGCCTCCCCTGCCCGTCCGTCATGTGCTCCGCCTCGGCGCCGCCGGGCTGCTCCTGCTCGCCACCCCGGCCCACGCCGCAGTCGCCACTAGCGTCGCGCTCGCCCGCGCGCGCGGCCTCGCGCCCTTCGCGGGCCTCGTCAACGCCGTGCTCCGCCGCGTTGCCGAACAGGGATCGGCCGCGCTGGACGCGCTCGACGGCCCCCGGCTCGACACGCCCCCGTGGCTCTGGTCGAGCTGGGGCGCGGACGCCCGGCGCATCGCTGAGGCGCACCAGCGCGAGGCGCCGCTCGACCTCACGCTCAAGCCCGGCGCCGTACCTCCGCCGGGTAGCGAGGCGCTTCCCACCGGCAGCGCCCGTCTTCCGCCCGGCACACGCGTGCCAGACCTGCCGGGCTACGCCGAGGGCGCGTTCTGGGTCCAGGACGCCGCGGCGGCGCTTCCCGCCCGGCTGCTGGATGCACGGCCGGGCGAGCGGGTCGCCGATCTCTGCGCAGCGCCCGGCGGCAAGACCGCCCAGCTCGCCCTCACCGGGGCGCAGGTCACGGCCGTCGAGCGCGACCCGAAGCGCGTCGAGCTTCTGCGCCGCAACCTCGCGCGCCTGCGCCTCGACGCCGCCGCGGTCGAGGCCGACGCGCTTGCGTGGGGCGAGCCGGCAGCGTTCGACGCCGTGCTGCTCGATGCGCCCTGCACCGCCACGGGCACCATCCGCCGCCACCCCGACGTGATGCGCCTGCGCCGCCCGCGCGACGTGGCGACGCTCGCCGAGGCGCAGAGCCGCCTTCTCGCGGCCGCTTCGCGCCTGCTCCGCCCCGGCGGGCGGCTCATCTATGCCGTCTGCTCGCTGCAAGCCGAGGAAGGTCCGGGGCAGCTCGCGGGCCTCGACGGCCTGCCGCTGCGACCCGACCCGATCCGACCCGAGGAGCTGCCGGGGCTACCGCAGGCGGTCACGCCCGAGGGTTGGCTGCGCACCAACCCGAGCCTATGGGCCGAACGGGGCGGGATGGACGGCTTCTTTGCGGCGCGCTTCCGACGCCTATAAATTCAATTCGAGCTTGCCACGCGACAGGAGAGCACGATGCGTCGAGTTGCCGCGATTTTCGCCTGGATTGTCCTGCTGTCCACGGCCGCGTCCTACGCTCGTCCACCCGACCCGCCGCACCGTCAAATGTCCGTCGCGGAGACGCCCTCGTTGCCGGGCTGGAAAGCGGTGCTCGTGGCCGGCGACGACAGTCTCCCGGTGTTCGACGATGCGGTCGCTGGCGTGGCCGCGCGGCTGCAGGAGCGCGATGGCGTGGCGCCAGAGGACATCCAGCGCTTGAGCGCCGCGCCTGCGATCGTCGCACGCGGCGGCGCGCGCCCGGCGTCGCTCGACAACGTGCTCGACGCGGTCGCGAGCATGAGGCCGGCCGCCGGGCAGGGCTGCTTCGTGTTCGCCACCTCGCACGGAGCGCGGGGCTACGGCCTCGTGCTCACCGCCGACGGCCGCGAGGCGCTCACCCCGGCGGCGCTCGACCGGGCGCTCGCGCGCGGCTGCGGTGACGCGCCGACCGTGGTGGTTGTCTCGTCCTGCTTCTCGGGCATCTTCGACCGGCCACCGATGACGCGCGCGAACCGCATCGTGCTCACCGCAGCGCGCCCCGACCGCGCTTCCTTCGGCTGCGGCGCGGGCCGTGCCTACACGGTCTATGACCGCTGCCTGCTCAGTGCCATGGACGCAAGCGGCAGGTGGCGGCAGGCTTACGGCAGCATACGACGCTGCGTAGCCTCTGCGGAGACGGAAGGAGGATTCATGCCCTCTGAGCCGCAAGCCTGGTTCGGTCCTGCCGTAGCTGACACGCCGATCACGTTGCAGTCCGGGGCAACGGCACTGCAGGCGCGATAACGCAAGGCGCATCGGCGGACAGGCACCCGCCACTTGGACCAACCGGCGGCGAGCACCGAGGTCAGCGTGTTCTGAGGCGACACGGTGGGTCATCGACCGCTTGGCTGCAGCCGCCCCGCTGAACGGCGATCGTTGCCGCGGAACATGCGATTTCGATTGTGAGCCCTTGCCGGAATGATCCATTTTGTGCTGGGCGAGATGGGGATTCCCGGTATGTCGATCCAAATGGCCATCTGCCGGGCGCGTGACTGGCGCTTCGACGTGACGACGGGCAGCACTGTCAACGTTCCGGGATACAGCGTCGCTTCGTGTGCGGCGACGATCTTGGACGGAAAGATCATGGTGAGCATTACCTGACCTCACGAAGCAAGGCCATGCACGATTATCTCGCGCAAGTCTGGGACATGCATGTCGGTCGCCTGAGCGGTCCGCTCTGGTTCCGGTTTATTATCCAGCCGGTCGTGGCGGCCGGGCTCGGCGTCCGAGCGGGTCGCAGGGACGCTCGTGCGGGACGACCACCTTTCGCGTGGGCCGTGATCACCGATACTAAGCTCCGCAGCTATCTGCTTCGCGAACAATGGACGGACGTCAAAACGCTCTTCTTTGTCGCCATCCTGATGGATGTAGTCTATCAGTTCATCGTATTTCGTTCGATCTATCCAGGTCAATTACTGATCGTCGCTTCGATTTTAGCTTTTCCGACTTATTTCTTGTGCCGGGGGCTGACGAACAGAATTGTACGCTCGCGACCACGCGGTCCCGACTTGCCGCCCTCGCAGCTCGGAAGGTGACGGTCAAGCGGACAGAGCAACAGTTTCCGCAAAGGACTGATAGTCGATCCGGCGCACCAGCGGGAGTGTCCAGAACCCGTCGAGCGAGCGGACGCGTCAACCAGCGGCTGACGATGGCGAACCAGGACCAGCGGCGTCAGGAGCAAAGCGGCGTGGCGGCCTGCGCCTACTGCGCCGGGCTCGGCACCACGCCGGCGCCGGCTGCGGCGCCGTGGCTTCCCTCCGCACGATCTTTCCCGCCATTCGGATAGGTCGGCTCGGCTGCCGTCTTGGTGCCGCCTGGCCCGGACGCGTTGCCGGTCGTGCTGGAGCCGGGAATCTGCGTCATCTTCGGCGTGGACTTCGCCTTGCCGCTCGATGGGCTAACCGCGTACTTCGTGGTGCCGTTCGATGGCGCCGCGTCCTGCTGTGCGTAGGCTACGGCCATAAGGCCGGATGCGAGGGCCAGGGCGAGGACCATCTTCATCATCGTTTCTCCTCCCGCGGAGCACCGACGCTGATGTCGGTCCCCATGTCTCTGTGCCCGTGCGAGCACTAGACTATCCCAGGAACCACCCCTAGTCTCTGGAAAAAGCGCTGCAAGATCGCGTGTGAGGAGGCAACCTATCCGGCACCGAATGATCGGCCGGGTGGGTCAGCTTGGGAGGGACGATGACGTCGAAGGTGTTGGCTGCCGTCGTTGCGGCGTGCTGGGTTGGTTTCAGCCTCTGCGCGTCCGCATTGGCGCAAACCAATCCTGCGGACGCCCCGGATGGTGCTGCGCTGTTCCAACGGCAGTGCAGCGCCTGCCACACCGTGGACCCGTCCGCTCCGCCCCATCAGGGGCCGCTGCTGCGCGGAGTCTTCGGGCGCAAGCCCGGCACCGTCCCCGGCTACCACTACTCGCCCGGCTTCGCGAACGCGGACTTCGTCTGGGACGAGCCGCACCTCGACGCTTACCTGACCAATCCGCAGGCCGTGATCCCGGGGGCCATCATGCCCTACCGCCAGTCCAAGGCGCCGGTCCGGCACGCCATCATCGCTTACTTGAAGGAGCAGCCGAAGTGACGGCCAAGGCGATCCACTCCATGGTCCGTGTCCTGGACGAGGACCGCTCCGTGGCTTTCTACCGTAGCGCCTTCGGGCTGCAGGTCGCGGACCGCATCGACTTTCCGAGCTTCACCTTGATCTACATGCGCAACCCGGAAACGCCCTTCGAGGTGGAGCTGACGGTCAACAAGGACCGGACCGAGCCCTATCAGCTCGGCGACGGCTACGGCCACCTCGCTGTCTCGGTCGCGAACCTCGACTCCGAGCGGGCGCGCATGGACGAGGCGGGCCTGCAGCCGGGGCCGGTGCGCGAGCTGGCGCTCGATGGCAAGGTTGTGGGCCGCTTCTTCTTCATATCGGACCCCGATGGATACAAGATCGAGGTCCTGCAGCGCGGCGGTCGTTTTGTTTAAGAGGGCGCTTCGTCGGACCGCGTGGTCCTGAGCTGATGCCAAGCCAACGCTGAATCAACGGGGGGACAACTCAATGAGAGAGATCGAGAGGCGCACACGGGTCGGCCGCCGCGGCTTCCTGCGAGGTGCCGCGACCGCGGCGCCGGCGGCCGCACTGGCGTCCGCCGGCGTCGGCATCACCGCTGAAGCCGCCTGGGCCCAGGCCGCGACGGCCCTGAAGCCCGGCACCATGGCGACGCTCGTCCGCATGAGCCGGGACATCTATCCGCACGACCACATTCCCGACGTGTATTACGTCAAGGCCGTGCAGCCGATGGACGCCAAGGCCGGCACCGATCCGGCGACGAAGGACCTGCTCGAGCAAGGCTGCGCCCGGCTCGACGCCGACGCGCAGGACCGCTTCAAGCGGAACTACCTGGACGTCCCGATGGAGGACGACCGCGTGATTTTGCTGCGCGGCATCGAGTTGACGCCGTTCTTCAACACGATGCGCTCCGGCCTCGTGGTCTCGCTCTACAACCAGCCGGATATCTGGCACCGCTTCGGTTACGAGGGGTCGTCATTCCAGTATGGCGGCTACCTGCACCGCGGCTTCGACGACATCACCTGGCTGAAGACCGCAGGCGTCCAGGGGGGAGACAACAGCCATGGCTAACTTCGACCTGAACGACGACGGTCTCGTCGTCATCGTCGGCTCCGGCGCGGGCGGCGGCACGCTCGGCAACGAGCTGGCCCAGAAAGGCATCAAGGTGGTGATCCTGGAGGCGGGCGACCGCAACGAGATCCAGGATTTCGTCAACGACGAGTGGGACAGCTTCAAGCAGCTCGCCTGGAAGGACATGCGCACCACGTCCGGCTCCTGGCGCGTCGCGCACGACTTCCCGAACCTGCCGGCCTGGATCGTGAAGTCGGTCGGCGGCAGCACCGTTCACTGGGCGGGCGCCTCGCTGCGCTTCAACGAATACGAGTTCAAGATCCGCAGCACCTACGGCGGCCTCGCCGGCGCCAACCTGCTCGATTGGCCGGTCACGCTCGAGGAGATGGAGCCGTGGTACGCCAAGGCCGAGTATAAGATGGGCACCACGGGAACGAACGGCATCCCGCGCCTGCCCGGCAACAACAACTTCAAGGTGATGGCCGCGGGCGCCGCCAAGCTGGGCTACAAGGAAGTCCACACCGGCAACATGTCCATCAACAGCCAGCCGCGCGACGGGCGGGGAAGCTGTCAGCAGATCGGCTTCTGCTTCCAGGGCTGCAAGTCGGGCGCCAAGTGGAGCACGCTCTACACCGAGATTCCCAAGGGCGAGGCGACCGGCAACCTCGAGGTCCGGCCGAACTCGCAAGTGCTCAAGATCGAGCACGACGCCAACGGCAAGGTCACGGGCGTGGTCTATGCCGACGGCAACGACAAGGGCGCCATCAAGCGGCAGCGCGCGCGCATCGTTGCCGTCGCCGGCAACTCGCTGGAGAGCCCGCGCCTGCTGCTCAACAGCGCGTCCAACATGTTCCCCGACGGCCTCGCGAACAGCTCCGGCCAGGTCGGGCGCAACTACATGCGCCACACCACGGCGAGCGTGTATGCGATCTTCGATCAGCCGGTGCACATCTATCGCGGCACCACCATGGCCGGCATCATCCGCGACGAGGCCAAGAACGATCCCTCCCGCGGCTTCTTCGGCGGCTACGAGCTGGAGACGCTCTCGCTCGGCCTGCCGTTCATGGCCGCCTTCCTCAACCCCGGCGCCTGGGGCCGCACCTTCACCTCGGCACTCGACGACTACGCGAACATGGCCGGCATGTGGATCGTCGGCGAGGACATGCCGCAGGAGACCAACCGCATCACGCTCGACCCGAAGGTGAAGGACGCCAACGGGATGCCGGTCGCGAGCGTTCACTTCGACGACCATCCCAACGACTTCGCCATGCGCGAGCACGCCTTCCAGCAGGGCACCGCAGTGTATGACGCGGTGGGCGCCACGCGCGTTGTCCGCACGCCGCCCTATCCCAGCACCCACAACATGGGCACCAACCGCATGAGCGATAATCCGCGGGACGGCGTGGTGAACAAGCATGGCCAGACGCACGATGTGAAGAACCTCTTCGTCTCCGACGGCAGCCAGTTCACCTCGGGCGCCGGGTGCAACCCGACGCTGACCATCGTGACGCTCGCGATCCGCCAGGCGGACCACATCTCGAAGCAGATGTCGGCGGGGGAAATCTAAGGACGCCTCCGACGCGCCTGGCCGGAAACGGTCAGGCGCGATCTGCTTGGGGCTTTGCCCCAAACCCCACTGGGGCCGCGGGCCCCAGACCCCGATTCGTAATCGGTTCCAAGGGCTGCGCCCTTGGTGGGGTCCAGGGGCAACGCCCCTGGCCTACGCGGCCCGCTCCGCCGCATAGCGCTCCCGCGCTGTCTCAACGGCCTTCGCATGGATCGCCGCCAGTTCCGGCCGCACCGCGGCGGCGCGCTGCGCCGCGTCCAGCGTCGGATGCGCATGGCCCTGGAACTGCGGCATGACGTGCCGGGCGATCAGCTCGTAGCTGCGCAGCGTTGCCGCCGGGTCGGCCCAGTTGTGGGCGAGCATCAGGTAGGCGCCGAACCCGCCGTTCGACTGCTTCATCAGGCGGTCAATCTGCGCCGCGCACATGTCCGGCGTGCCGATCGCGCCCAGCCCGGACTCGTTCACGAAGGCGATCATCTCCGCGACGTTCGAGCCGCCCACGGCCATCTGCGGGAAGGCGGCGACGGATTGCATGTAGCGGAACCAGTGCTCGATCCCGTATTCCACGTCCTTGCAGGCCTGCTCCTTGGTCTCCGCGCAGTGGACCATGCCGACCAGCCGCCACTTCGACCGGTCAACTGCCTTGCCGTAGCGCTTGGCCTGCTCCTCCAGCACGTCCCAGTGCAGCGCGAGTGCGTCGAACCCGGCAGCCGTCGTAGCCCCCACGGAGAGCATCCCGATGCCGTGCCGCCCGGCGAGCTTCGGTCCCGTGGGCGAGGCCACGGCAGCGACCGCGATGTCGAACAGGGGGTTCGAGTAGGGCCGCAGATGCAGCCGCGCGTCGTGCAGGTCCCAGCGGTCGTTGTGGAACGTGACCGGCTCCTCGGTCGTGAGCAGCTGCATGATGACCGCGAGGCTCTCTTCCAGCAGGCCGCGCGTCTGCGACTGGGAGAGGCCGATCATCGTGCCGTCCGTCGGCAGCGATCCCGGCCCGGCGCCGAACATTACCCGGCCCCGCGTGAGATGGTCGAGCAGGACGATGCGCTCCGCCACCCAGAGCGGGTTGTGATACGAGAGGCTGACCACGCCGGTGCCGAGCTTGATGTGCCTCGTGCGCTCGGCCGCGACCGCGATCATGATCTCCGGCGACGCGCTGATCTCGGTGCCGGCCGAGTGGTGCTCGCCGAGCCAGGCCTCGTCGTAGCCGCAGCGGTCGAGCCATTGGATGAGCTCGAGGTCGTTCTGCAGCGCGAGGGTCGGGTTGATCCCGGGCTTGTGGAAGGGCGCCAGGAAGATGCCGAAGCGAAGCCGTGCGGTCATGGACGCTCCCCTTGCTTATCTCGTGCAGGTGGCAGCTTGGCGCCGGTCCGCAAGCGGAGCAAGGCCAGGGCGGCATCCGTCCTAAGCGAGCGTGCTACGCAGTCCCGAACAGATGCGGCTGGAAGCCGAGAAAGGCGGCGCGGATCGGCCCGGCGCCTCCCAGCGCTGCCATGGCATCGCTCACGGTATGATACTTGAGTTCCAGGAGGTGCGGCAGCTTCTCCTGGTCAAGCTCCTCGATTCCTTGGCTGACGTATTGGCCGAGAACGAAGTCGAGGAAGTCCTGCAAGCGCCGGTCGTCGTAGCGGGAGAGAATGCCTGTCTTGCGGGTCTCGACGCGCTCGGCGCGGCTGATCGGGCTGAGGGCGAAGGCGACGTAGGCCAGCACGTCGTAGAGGTCGCTCTGCTCGGTGTAGTCGAGCTCGGTCGTGCAGCCCGCCTCCTTCCAGAGCATGTCGTCGATGGCCTTGAAGGTCTGCTCGAACCCGCCGCCGTTGCGGACCATCATGCCTCCCCGTGCCGCTCGCCCGTTCATGGGAAAGTTGCAGACCGTAGGGACGAAGGCAAGCCGGGCTTCGGTAGTGTCGTACTTTGAAATACCGCTCAGCACTCCATTCCGTTATCGTCATGGCCGGGCTTGACCCGGCCATCCACGGGTCGCCCGCGCGCTCCGGCACAGCCCGTGTGGGCGCCACCGCGGCTCAGAGTGCCAGGGCTGTGCCTGTGAGCACGCCGTGGATGGCCGGGTCAAGCCCGGCCATGACGATGAGGGAACGATTAAGCGACTGCGATTTCGAAGTAGAACACTACCCGGGCTCCGCCGCGCGTTGCTCTCGTCCGTCCCCGTGCTACCCTGCCCTTGGGACGCCAGAAGGGGAGGACGCGATGACGCTCAAGGCAACGCTGCTCAAGACCACCCTACTTGGGGGCGCCGCCCTGCTCGCGAGCTTGGGCGCACCTGGGGGCGCCGCACGCGCCGAGGACGCCCCGATCCGCATCGGCGTCATCGCCGAGGCGTCCTCCATCGCGGGCGGGTCGATCCCCAAGGCGGCGCAGCTCGCCGCCGACGAGATCAACGCGGCCGGCGGCGTCAACGGCCGCAAGATCGAGATCGTCGCCTACGACGACCACTCCTCCTCCTCCGACGCCGTGCGCGCCTTCCAGCGCGCGGCCACGCAGGACCACGTCAACGCCGTGATCGCGAGCTACATCAGCGAGGTCGTGCTGGCGCTCGAGCCGTGGTCGGCGCGGCTCAAGATGCCCATGGTGACGCCGGGCGCCGCCAGCAACGAGATCAGCCAGGTCATCAAGAAGGACTACGACCGCTACAAATACGTCTTCCACGGCTACCTGACCTCGGCCTTCCTCGCGCAATCCGTCTGCGACGGGGCCAAGGACATGCTCGTGGACGGCTATCACATGAAGTCCGCCGTCATCATGAGCGAGGACGCCGCCTGGACCGGGCCGCTCGACGTGGGCTACGAGGCGTGCCTGCCGAAGGCCGGCCTCAAGGTCCTCGACCACATCCGCTTCTCGCCCGACACCAATGATTTCACCCCGATCTTCAACCGCATTGAGGGCGAGAAGCCGGACGTCATCGTCACCGGCATCAGCCACGTCGGCGTGCAGCCCACGGTGCAGTGGACGAGCCAGCAAGTGCCGATCCCCATGTTCGGCATCTCGTCCCAGGCCACGTCGAGCACGTTCTGGAAGGACACAAATGGTGCTACGCAGGGCGTCGTGTTCCAGACCGTCGCAGCGCCCGGCGTCGCCGTGACGCCGAAGACGAACCCGTTCACGGAGGCTTATCAGAAGCGGTTCGGCGCCGTGCCGTCCTACTGCGGCTATACCGCCTATGACGAGGTCTATTACATCGCGGACGCGATCAAGCGCGCCGGCTCGACCGACGCCGACAAGCTCGTCACCGCACTTGAGAGCACCAACTGGGAAGGCACGATCGGCCGCACCGCGTTCTACGGCCGCGACGATCAGTTCCCGCACGCGCTGAAATATGGGCCGGGCTTCGTGACCGGAATCATCGTCGAGTGGGAGCAGGGCAAGCAGGTCGCGATCTGGCCGAAGAACGTGGCGATCGGCAAGCTCGCTTTCCCGTCCTTCATCAAGACGGCGCAGGCGCAGTAGCACCGCCGCGCGAGCGATGCTCGCCGCGCAGATCCTCATAGACGGCTTCGCCATCAGCGCGCTCTACGCGCTGGGGGCGACCGGCTTCACGCTCATCTTCGGCGTCTCCGGCGTGCTCAACCTCTCGCACGGCGCGCTGATGGTGGTCGCCGCCATCGCCGCGTGGGCGCTCGCCGAGCAGCTCGGCTGGGGCACCTACGGCGGCGCGCTCGGCGGCATCGCCGTCGGTCTCGCTGCGGCGCTGCTCACCTACTTCGCCGTGGTCCGCCCCATCCAGCGCTCGCGCCGCATCGCGAGCGAGGAGAAGGAGATCTTCGTGCTCACCGCGACCCTGCTCTGGGGCATCATGATCCAGGACCTGGTCGCCTACCTATACACGAGCAACCCGCGCACCGTGCGTCCCCTTTGGCCCGGCGTAGTCGATGTACTCGGCCAGCGGACGCCCGTGAACGAGATCTTGACCGCGGCAATCTGCTGGGCAGTGATCGGGCTGCTCTGGCTGTTCGTGAACCGCACGCGGTCGGGCAAGGTCCTGCTCGCCGCCTCCATCAATGCGCGCGGCGTGACACTGCTCGGCTTCGAGCTGTCCAGCATCTACGTGCTCGTCTGGACGATCTACGGCATCCTCGCCTCGGTCGCGGGCGTGCTGCTCGCGATGTTCCTCGGGGTGAGCACCGATAGCGCCGGGCCGCTCACGGCGAGCGCGTTCTCCATCGTGGTCCTGGGCGGCCTCGGCAGCGTCTCGGGATCGCTGATCGCGGCCTACGTGGTCGGCTACCTGGAGACGGTGACGGCCTACCTGATCTCGCCCGCGATCCGCACCATCCCGGCCCTGATCCTGCTGGTGCTCGTGGTCTATGTGCGCCCGCAAGGGCTGCTCGGGCGGCGGTAGGGCGATGCGGCGCACCGTCGCGATCAGCCTGCTTGCCCTCGCCGCAGCGGCGACGCTGCCGCTCTGGGTTTCGGCCTACGTGCTCGGGCTGCTCACGACCGCCTACTACTTCGGCGTCTTCGCGATGTCGTGGGACCTCCTGTTCGGCTTCGCGGGCGAGGTCAATTTCGGACCAACCTTCCTGATCGGCCTCGGCGCCTATACGGCCGGCATCCTCGACAACCTCTACGGCTGGCCCATCGCAATCTGCGCCGCGGCGGGTACGCTCGCCGCGGTGGTGGGCGGCGTGCTGTTGGCACTGCCGGCGCTGCGGCTGCGCGGCCCCTATTTCGGCCTCGTCACCCTCGTCGCGGTGCTGATCCTGCAGCAGTGCATCGTGATCTTCGCCGGGCTCACGGGCGGCGAGATCGGGCTGACCATCCCCGACATCATCTCGGTCGATGCCGGAACCAACTACTGGTTCGCCCTCGGCTTCCTGGCGGTGAGCGGGGCGATCCTGTTCGGCCTGTCGCGCTCGCCGCTCGGCCTCATCCTGCAGGCGAGCGGGCAGGATGCCACCGCCGCGGGCGCGCTCGGCTTCAACGTCGCCAAGCACAAGCTCGCCGCGTTCTGCATCAGCGCCTTCTTCTCCGGCCTCGCCGGCGCGCTGCTCGTGTTCTACCAGGGCACGGCCTCGGTCGGCACGGTCGTCGATATCGCGCTCGGCGTGCAGATCATCATCGCGGCCGTGCTCGGCGGGCGGCGGACCATCCTGGGGGCCGTGCTCGGCTCCGTCTTCCTGATCGGCGCGGGCGAGGTGCTCCGCCCACTCGGCCAGCTCAACACCTTCGTCGTCGCGGCCATCGCGCTGGCCGTGATCCTGTTCTTCCCCGAAGGCTTCCTGGGGGCAGCGCTGCACCGGGGGGAGCGCGATTGAGCGAGAAGCTGCTCACAGTCCGCGGCCTCACCAAGCGCTTCGGCGGCCTGGTGGCGGTCAGGGAGCTGGATTTCGAGATCCGCGGCGGCGAGATCCTCGGGCTGATCGGGCCGAACGGCTCGGGGAAGTCCACAGCGATGAAGCTCGTCATGGGGCTGGAGCGGCCGGATAAGGGCTCCGTGCGCCTGCTCGGGCGCGAGGTCGCAGGACTCCCCGCCCACCGCATCGCCCGGTCCGGGATCGGCATCGTCTTCCAGCACTCCCGGCCGCTGCACCGCCAGACCGTGCTCGAGCACATCAAGCTGGCGCTCCTGCCCGACAGCCTGCTGCGCCTCTTCGCCGATCCGGCGGTGGAGGCGCGGGCGCGCGCCATCGCGGAGCGGGTCGGCCTCGGCGCCGTGCTCGGCCGCCATCCCGGAACGCTGCCCTTCGCCGACCTCCGGCGCATGGAGATGGCCAAGGCTGTCGCGCGCGATCCCAAGGTGGTGCTGGTGGACGAGCCGTTCGCCGGGCTGACGGCGGCCGAGGTCGCGCTGTTCTCGGACCTGATCCGCAGCTTCCGCGACGAGGGATGCGCGGTGCTGCTCGTGGACCACAACGTGAAGAGCGTGGCCGCTCTCGTGGACCGCGTGCTCGCCCTCTACCTCGGCGAGCGCATCGCGGAAGGGAGTGCTGACGCGGTGATGGCGGACGAGACGGTGCGCCGGGTCTATCTCGGCGGCGCGATCACGACGGCCGCCCGCCCCGAACTGGCCCGGCGCGGCGAGACGCCGCTGCTGGCCGTGGATGACCTGACGGTGCATTACGGCAAGGCGCAGGCCCTCGACCGCGTGGGCATCACGGTCCACGAGGGAGAGTTCGTCTCCGTCGTGGGCCTCAACGGCGCGGGCAAGACGACGCTGTTCAACGCCGTCTCGGGCCTCGTGCCCTACGCGGGCGCGATACGCTGGGACGGCGGCAGCCTCGCCGGGCGGAGTGCGGCGGCCATCGCGCGGGGCGGGCCAAAGGGCGGGATCGTGCAGTGCCCGGAGACACGCGAGCTGTTCGGCGATTTGAGCGTGCGCGAGAACCTCGATCTCGGCGGCCAGCACCTACCCAAGGCGGAAGCGGCGCGGCAGCTCGACGGACTGCTCGACCTCTTCCCGATCCTCAAGTCCCGCGCGGGGCAGGCGGCGCGCACCCTCTCGGGCGGCGAGCAGCAGATGCTCGCCATCGCCCGCGCGCTGATGATGCGGCCGCGCCTGCTGATCCTCGACGAGCCGACGCTCGGCCTCGCCCCGGTGATCCTGGAAGCGCTCTCGAAGGCGCTGGAACGGCTGCGCCAGACGACGCCGATCACGGTGCTGCTCGGCGAGCAGAACGTGACCTTCGCGCTGCCGCACGCCGACCGGGTGTATGTGCTGGATCACGGCCGGATCACCTGGGAAGGCGACCCGGGCCGCTTCGCGCAGGAGATGGGGACGGGGTATCTGTAAGGCGCTGCGCCTCGCCCCGTCACCGCGGCCCCAGCACCTCGTCCACCTGATCAGCACCCACCTCCGCCGCGAGCGGGTCGCGCGGCAGGACGCGGTGCTGCATCACCATGCGCGCGAGCGCCAGCCGGCGCGCGTCGCCGAGCCGGGCGGCCTCCCACGCCATCGCAGCGGCGGCGGTCACGTTGTAGAGCGCCGAGGCGGCTTGCCGCGCCAGCTCCGGGGCGTCCTGCGCCGCACGCGCGAGCGCGATGGCGCGGTCAAGCGCGTCGAGCACCTCGGGAGGGCCGGGCGCCTCGTCCGCCAACCCGTGCACGTGCGCGCGCAGCGCGTCGAGCGCGCCCTCCCGCCGGTCCGCGCGCAGCACGTCCAGCGCCACGACGTTGGTCGTCCCCTCCCAAATGGACCCGAGATGCGCGTCCCGCAGCACGCGCGCGTCCGGCCACTCCTCGATGTAGCCGCAGCCGCCGCGCACCTCCATCGCGTCCCCCGCCACCTTGCGCGCGTCGCGGCACGCGCGGGCCTTGAGCAGCGGCGTGAGCACGCGCAGCAGCGCGTAGGCGCCGGGCTCGCCGGCATCCGCCCGGCGCAGCGCGTCCGCGGCCTGGAACGCCATCGTCCGCGCCTGCTCCGACCACGACGAGCATCTTGGCGAGCTGCCGCCGCATCAAGGGCATCTCGATCAGCCGCTGCCCGAACGCCACGCGGCGCTCGGCCACGAACAGCGCCTCCGTCACCGCTCGGCGCATCAGCCCGGCAGCCCGCACGCCGTTCGACAGGCGCGAGTTGTTCACCATGTCCGCCATCTGCCGGAACCCAGCGTCCAGCTCGCCGACGAGCCACGCCACAGCACCTTCCAGCCTGATCTCGCCGCTGGCCATCGAGCGGGTGCCCAGTTTGTCCTTGAGGCGCACGATCCGGTAGCGGTTCGCACGTCCCGTCCGGCAGGCGACGCGGCAGCAGGAACAGGCTGACGCCCTTGATCCCGCCCGGCGCGCCAACCGGCCGCGCCAGCACCATCGCGAGGTCGGCGTCCGCGTTCGAGCAGAACCACTTGTCGCCTGTCAGCAGCCAGGTGCCGTCCGGGCGCGGCTCCGCGACGACCGCGGTCGCGCCCACGTCGGAGCCGGCGCCCTGCTCGGTCATGAACATCGCGCCCTGGTGGAGCGCGTCCATATCCTGGCTGAGCAGCGCCGGGAGATGGCGCGCGACGAGCGCCGGGTCGCCGAACTTGCGCAGCGTCCGGGTCAGGCTGTCCGTCATGCTGACCGGGCACATCAGCCCGAACTCGGCCTGCACGAAGAGCATGGTAAGGAGGTACTTGGCCGCGGGCGGCATCGGCTCGGGCCAGCCGAGCACGCCGCCCCGGTGCGACAGGGCGGCGAGGCCATACTCCCCGAAGGCGAGCCGCTCCATCTCGGCATAGGCGGGATGCTTCTCGATGCGCTGCTCGTCCGCGCCGGCGCGGGTGCGGTGGTGCAGCACGGGCGTGTTGCGGTCCGCGACGCCCGCCAACTCGTCGAGCCGCCCGCCCGCGAGCGTGCCGAGGCGGTCGAGATGGGGGTCGAGATGCGCCAGGAGATCGGGTGGCAGATAGAGCGACGCGAGCCGGCGCAGGTCGGGGTCCGCCCGCCAGAGGTTGAGGCCGCGGCTGTCCGGCACGGCCTCTGCGCCGACGGGGGGTGCTGCGGGGCGGTGCGTATCCATGGCTAGGCGTGGACCATCGGGCATGAATCCTCGGACATTGGTCGCCAGGCCCGGTCCGCAGGTGTCGTCGCTACCAGGTTGTAGAGGTCCCACGGCGTCCGGCTCTCGGCGGGCGTCTTCACCTGGAACAGGCGAACCGGGCAGAGGAACCGCCCGTCGGCACGGATGCTGTTGCGGCCGAAGCAGTCGTCGTCGGTCGGAGTCGCCTTCATCTTGGCGACAGCGCCGCGCCCCGACGCCTTCGCCTGCGCCGGGCCGAGTGCGGCGACGGCCTTGAGGTAGTGCAGCACGCCCGCGTAGCAACTCGCGTGCAGGCTGCTCGGGTAGTTGCCCGCCGTCTTGGGCAGGAAACGCTGGGTGAAGGCGCGGGTGCGGTCATCGAGGTCCCAATAGAACGTCTCCGAGAGCAGCAGCCCTTGGCCAACCTGCAACCCCATTGAATGGACCTCGGTGATGAACCCGAACAGCGCGGCGATTCGGGCGCCGCCCTGCGTCAAGCCGAACTCGTGCGCCTGCTTGACGCAGTTCTCCATGTCGCCGCCGGTGTTGCAGAACCCCACCACCTTGGCGCCGCTCGCCTGCGCCTGCACCAGGTAGGACGAGAAGTCGGTCGTGCCGGGGAAGGGATAGGCGACGATGCCCACGAGCGTGCCACCGTCCTGCTTGATCAGCGCGGCGGCCTCGCGCTCGAGAGCGTGGCCGAAGGTGTAGTCCGGCACGATCAGGAACCAGGACGTGCCGCCGTCGCGCAGGATGGAGCCGCCGGTGGAGTGGGCGTCAGCGTAGGTGTCCGGCGCCCAGTGGACCGCGTTCGGGCTGCAATACTTCCCGGTCAGCTCCGCCGAGGCCGCGCCGGTGATCAGCGAGACCTTGTCCTTCTGCTCGACGACCGTCCTGACCGCGAGCGCGATGGCGGTGTTGTTCATGTCGGCGATGGCATCGACGCCGTCGCGGTCGAACCACTGGCGCGCCGCCGCGGCGCCTACATCGGGCTTTTGCTGGTGGTCGGCGGCCAGGATCTCGACGGTGAACCCGTGCGCCTCGGGCCGGAACTCCTCGACCGCTTGCTTCGCTGCGAGCACGGAGGTCGGGCCGGAGTTGTCGCGGTACTGTCCGGACAAATCGGTCAGCACGCCGACGCGGACGTGCTCAGAGACGGCGGCCTGGGCTCGGGCAGCGCGGACGGCCGTTATAGCCGCGGTCCCGGCGAGCGCGCTCCGGCGGCTGAGCAGCATCAGCGTTCCTCCTGTCCCTTGTCCCGTACCGTAGCACGGACTCGGCGAGCAGAACGTAACGTTCGAGCTGCCTCGCGCCGATCGCTTGTGCATCCTGGCGCACGTGCATCCTGGACCAGGGCCGGATCACGTGGGAAGGCGACCCAGGCCGCTTCGCGCGAGATGGGGACAGGGTATCTCTGAGATGTCGGCCGAACAGCCCTAGCGACGCACCTCAACGCCCGGCGCTGAGAACGGGTCCTGACCCTGCATCCCATCCTGGATGCCACCCTGCGGCACCTGCCCTTGAGGCGTCACGCCGTCCACTGCGTGCGGCAGGAACTGCGCGAGCTGGCTCAGCAGGTCGTGCGGCTGCATGTTGGTTTGCTGGGCCCATTGATTGACCTGCTGCTCGCCGAACACGCTCTGCAGCTGCTGCGGCGTGACCGGGTGGTTCTGCCCGTTCGATATCCAGCTCTGGGCAACGTTGCCGAGACCAGCCTGCTGAAAGCGGCTCACGAGGCTCATCAGGCCGCCTACCCCGCCGGCTGCCTGCCCGCCCGACTGAGCGCCCGACTGAGCGCCCGCTGCCCCGCCGCCCAGCAGCGATGAGAGAATACCACTCACAGGCGATTGCTGAGCCTGTCCGCCCATCAACCCACCCAGCACTGAATCGAGCAACGACATCAGAGTGTCCTCCTCTGGCCAAAGATCAGGTGGTAAATCCACAACACGACGATCGCACCGACGACGGCAACGAACATGCTCCAGATGTTGAACCCGTTCACGCCGCCGTAGCCGAACTGGGCGAAGATCCAGCCCCCCACCACCGCGCCGATGATGCCCAGCACGATGTCCAGAATAATGCCCTCACCCGAATTATTTACAACCTTGCTCGCGATGAAGCCCGCGATCAATCCAAGAACGAGCCAGCCGATGATGCTCACTGCTTACGCTCCCACCCTAAGCGGGCACCTCGCCCACCTATCCTCTGCTAACGCTGCGCCAGCGCTGCCAGCCTTGGGTTGAGGATACTGCAACCAGCATAGCGATGCGCGAGCATCACGTTTTTTTAATACACTCGCCCGAGATTGCGCCGCGCAGCGGCCGGCACTGCCCTAGACGTTGAACCGGAACAGCATCACGTCGCCGTCCCGCACGGTGTAATCCCGCCCCTCGATCCGCAGCCGCCCGGCCTCGCGCGCGCCCTGCTCGCCCCCGAGCGCCACGTAATCTTCATACGAGATCGTCTCCGCCGCGATGAAACCGCGCTCAAAATCCTGGTGAATCACGCCGGCCGCCTGCGCCGCACGAGTGCCCTCGGTGATCGTCCAGGCCCGCGCCTCCTTCGGCCCGACCGTGAAGTAGGTGACGAGGCCGAGCAGCGCGTAGCCGGCGCGGATCAGCCGGGCGAGTCCGCTGTCCTGGAGGCCCAGGCCTTCCAGGAACTCGGTCCGGTCGCCTTCAGGAAGCTGCGCGACCTCCGCCTCGATGGCGGCGGACACGACCACGCATCCGGCGCCCTCCGCTTTCGCCAGCTCGGCGACGCGCGCGCTCAGCGCGTTCCCCGTCGCCGCCGCGTCCTCGTCCACGTTGCATGCGTAGAGCACGGGCTTGCTCGTCAGCAGCTGCAGCCGGCGCGCCGCGTCGGAGTCGGCAGGCGGCGTGGCGGTGCGCGCCGGGCGCCCAGCCTGCAGGGCCTCGAGGATAGGGCTGATCAAGGCGACCTGGGCCTGCGCCTCGCGGTCGTTCCCCCGTGCGCGCTTCTGCAGGGCCGGCAGGCGCCGCTCCAGGCTCTCCAGGTCGGCGAGCATCAGCTCGGTCTCGACCGTCTCGGCGTCGCGGGTCGGGTCCACCCCGCCCTCGACGTGAACCACGTCCGGGTCCTCGAAGCAGCGCAGCACGTGGACGATGGCGTCCACCTCGCGGATGTTGGCGAGGAACTGATTGCCCAGCCCCTCCCCCTTCGACGCGCCGCGCACCAGCCCGGCGATGTCCACGAATTCGAGGTTCGTCGGCACGATCCGCGCCGACTTGCCGATCGCCGCCAGCCGGTCGAGCCGCGCGTCCGGCACGGCGACCCTGCCCACGTTCGGCTCGACGGTGCAGAACGGGTAATTGGCCGCCTGCGCCGCGGCGGTCGCGGTCAACGCGTTGAAGAGCGTGCTCTTGCCCACGTTGGGCAGGCCGACGATGCCGCAATTGAAGCCCATCTAAGCGTCCTGTGTGAGCAGTGCCACGCGGGTCATGAACTCCTCGGGCCGTCCCTGCGCGAGCAGCGGCGCGGCGTCCGCCACCGCGTCGAGGAGTGCCGCGAGCCAGCCCTGGTCCGCCTTCGCGAAATCGCCGAGGACGTGGCCGTGCACCCGCTCCTTGACTCCGGGATGCCCGATGCCGAGCCGGACGCGCCAGTAATCCGGCGTCCCCAGCACGCGGTCCATGCTGCGCAGCCCATTGTGCCCGGCTGCGCCTCCGCCGCGCTTCGCCCGAACCTTTCCCGGCGCCAGGTCCAGCTCGTCGTGGAACGCCGTAATGCTCTCCGGCCCGAGCTTGTAGAACGCCGCCGCCGGCTGCACGCTCTCGCCGGAGCCGTTCATATAGGTGAGCGGCTTGAGCAGGAGCACGCGCTCGCCGCCCACGCTTCCCTCGGCGACGATGCCCTTGAACCGCTGCCGCCATGGTCCGAACCCGTGGCGGGCCGCGATGCGATCAACAGCCATGAAGCCGACGTTATGGCGCTGCCGGGCCATGCCAGGCTCGGGGTTGCCGAGCCCGGCCCAAAGCAGCACAGGCTACTTCTTCGCGGCGGGCTTCGCGGCCGGCGCTGCCTTGGCGCCGCCCTTGCCGGCGGGAGCCGCACCCTTGGCCGAGTCCGCTGCCGCCTCAGTGGCCGCTGTCTCGGCACCCTTCGTGGGCGGCGCCACCGTGGCGATCACGAAATCGCGGTCGGTGATGACCGGCTGCACGTTCTCGGTGCCGCGCAGATTGCTGAAACGCACGTTGTCGTTGATGTCGAGACCCGAGAGGTCTGCGAGTAAGCTCTCCGGCACCGTATCCGGGTCGGCCATCACCTCGACCGTGTGACGCACGACATTGAGCACGCCGCCGCGCTTGATGCCGGGGCTGGCGCCCTCGCCCTCGAAGTGAACGGCAACGGCGACGCGGACGCGCTCGCCGGGTGCCAAGCGCTGGAAATCGATGTGCTGCGGCCGGTCTGTCACCGGGTGGAATTGCACCTCGCGGATCAGCGCGCGCTCGCTCCTACCCGCGACGCTGACCTCGTATAGGCGCGAGCGCCAGCCGCCACGGGTCAGCTCGCGCGTGACGATGCGGGGATCGAGCGCGATAAGGGCGGGATCCTGCTTGGCGCCGTAGATGATGCCGGGGACGAGGCCCGCCCGCCGGGTCGCGCGCGCCGCTCCCGTGCCGGCCCGCTCGCGCGCCGCGGCCTCGATCTGGGTGTAATTGGCCATGGCCTTGCTCCAACACCGGGCGGCTTCGCATCGGACGGACTGCGGCAGCAGACCTGGCCGAGGCGCGTCGCCGCGTGAGACGAACAGAAGATGCGCCGGCCTCCAGGGATGCCGGCGTGCGGGGCGCGTGTAGCCTAACGCGGCCGTGACGGCAAGCCTCGTGGGCGTTCGCGATGCTCGCGCGTAAAATGCAGCGGACGGGATGAACTCCGTCCGCAACGAGAGGAAACCCTCATGCGCAAGTCTCTGATCATGGCCGGGCTGCTGGCCGCCACGCTGGGCGGCACTGCCCTCGCCCAGCAGACGCCGGGATCCCCGCCCGGCAGTCCCCCAGGCACGGGGAATCCGCCCGCCGCACCGCCGGGGGGTCAAACCGGTGGGCCGCCAGGTCTCCCGATGGTGAACGGAACGATGGAGATGGCCCCCGGCCCGCGCCATGGGATGCCGCACGGGATGATGAACCCCATGATGATGGGCGGCCCCGCGGCCGGGCGCGAGATGGAAGAGAACATGATGATGCGTATGCACCCGCCCAAGGGCGCGGTGTTCATGTTCCGCGACGGCGACCAGCGTGTCCTCATCAAGTGCGCGGACGAGGAGCCGACGAAGGCCTGCGTGGACGGTGCCTCCATGCTCATCGACAAGCTCGGCGGCATGTCTGATAGCGGGACGCCGGGTGCGCAAGGCCAAGGCAATCAAGGCCAGGGCAATCAAGGCCAGGGCAACCAGAATCAGTGATACGAGGATCGGCCGCGAGGGGCCGGGTACCCTCGCGGCCTATCTGCTCATACCGGTCGCCCCGGACAGTGACCTGTCCGGGGCGACCGGTATGAGTTTTTATTCGGCGCGCAGCCGCCACACCAACCCTGCGCGCGGTACCAACGGCCCCGGACAGTGACCTTCCACTGTCCGGGGCCGTTGGTATCAGTCCGCGGCGTCCGCGATCTCGGCCTTCGGCTTGTGCTTCAGTGAGGCCAACTTTTCCTGAACGTGCCGGCTGAACACGTATTCCGCCGGGCGCTGCTTGCTGAGATCGATCTCCGGCGCCATCGGCCCGTCTGTGCGCGGGCCGCGCAGCGCGACCATAGCCGTCTTCAGCGGATGCTTCACCGCGTCCACGACCGCGGTCGATTCATAGCCCGAGTGGACCATGCAATCCGCGCACTTCTCGTAATTGCCCGTCCCATACTTGTCCCAGTCGGTCGTCTCCATCAGTTCCTTGTAGGAGCTGGCGTAGCCTTCCCCCAGCAGGTAGCATGGCCGCTGCCAGCCGAAGACGTTGCGCGTCGGCTTGCCCCAAGGAGTGCAGACGTAGCTCTCGTTGCCGGCTAGGAAGTTCATGAACAGCGGCGACTGCGTGAAACGCCAGCCCTTGCCCTTTCCCCGGCGCAAGATGTCGCGGAACAGCTCCTTGGTCTTGCGGCGCGTGAGGAAATGCGCCTGGTCCGGAGCGCGCTCGTAGGCATAGCCCGGGCTCGTCATGATGCCGTCCACGCCCATCGCCATTACCTCGTCGAAGAAGCGGGCCACGCGGTGCGGATCCGCTCCGTCGAACAGGGTGCAGTTGATGCTGATGCGGAACCCGCGCTCCTTCGCGCGCTTGATCGCGGCCACGGCACGGTCGAATACGCCGTCCTGGCTCACGGCGCGGTCGTGCATCTCGCGGTCGCCGTCGAGGTGGACATCCCACGAGAAGCGCGCGTGCGGCTCGAACTGGTCCATCTTCTTCTCGAGCAGGAGCGCGTTCGTGCAGAGATAGACGAACTTGCCGCGCCCCAGGACCGCGCGGACCATTTGGGGCATCTCCTTGTGGAGCAGCGGCTCGCCGCCGGCGATCGCCACCACGGGCGCGCCGCACTCGTCCACCGCCTGCACCGCGTCCGCGACCGAGAGACGCTGGTTCAGGATCTCCGCCGGATAGTCGATCTTCCCGCACCCGGCGCACGCTAGGTTGCAGCGGAACAGTGGCTCAAGCATCAACACCAGCGGGTAGCGCTTGCGCCCCTGCAGATGCTGCTTGACCACGTAGGCGCCAACGCGCGCCATTTGCTGCAAGGGCACCGCCATTCCTGAATTCTCCTTAGGCTACTTCCGCTGGGAATTTGAACCGCACGTCCTCGGCGACTCCAGCGAGCGCCGCCACTTCGACAGGGCCGAACTGCCGCAAGCCGTCGATCACGCCCTGTACCAGCATCTCGGGCGCCGACGCGCCCGCCGTAAGGCCCACGGTGGCGACGCCTGCGAACCACTCCGGTTGCAGGGCCGCCGCATCGTCCACCAAGTAGCTCGGCAGACCAAGCTCGGCGCCGATCTCGCGCAGCCGATTGCTGTTCGAGCTGTTCCGGCTGCCGACGACCAGGATCATCTCCACTTGCTGCGCGAGATCCCGCACCGCCTGCTGCCGGTTCTGAGTCGCGTAGCAGATATCGCGCACGTCAGGGCCGACGATAGCGGGGAAGCGTGCCTTGAGCGCCGCGATGATGCCCCGGGTGTCATCCACCGAGAGCGTGGTCTGCGTCACGTAGGCAAGCTGATCCGGCGTGCCGACATCGAGCACCGCCACATCCTCCACTGTCTGCACGAGATGGACGCGCCCGGGAATCTGCCCGATGGTGCCCTCGACCTCGGCATGCCCGGCATGCCCCACGAGCACGATCTCGCGACCGCCCGCCGCATAGCGGCGTCCCTCCGCGTGAACCTTGGCGACGAGGGGGCATGTGGCATCGATGACCGGCAGGTTCCGCTCCCGCGCGACCTGCTCGACTCGCCTGGCGACCCCGTGCGCACTGAACACGGTCATCCCGCCCGGCGGAATCTCGTCCAGCTCATCCACGAACACGGCGCCGCGCCGCCGCAGATCCTCGACGACGTGGCGATTGTGCACGATCTCGTGACGCACGTAGATGGGCGGACCGAACTTCGCGAGCGCCCGCTCGACGATCTCAATCGCCCGCTCGACACCTGCGCAGAACCCTCGCGGCTGGGCCAAGACAACGCGCATGAAACTCCTTCCGCCTGAACCGCGCCTGAAACGCGGGACCGCGAAGATAGTGCCCCTCGAGCAGGCTGCGGACCAGGGCTTGTGGCTCTCGCAGTGCAGCACTGTGCCAAATGGGCAACAGGGAACCAGCCGGGTGCCGGGCGCGTATGGCACGGGCGGGACGGCTTGGCTAGGCTCATACGACCTTGCCACTTCGGCTAGGATGGCCTACCCGGAGGCGGGGCTCCCACACCAGAGGGCGCCAACCTGCCTTCGTCCGACTTCTTCTAGCCGCCTGGCTCTTCCAGGCGGGGAGCTTGGTTGACCGATGAACGCCACCCCTCGCCCGCCCCGCCCCGACACTCCAGCCCTCGACCGGGTGCGTTTTCCCAGCGACCTCCGCAATCTCTCTACCGAGCAGCTCCGCCAAATCGCCGACGAACTGCGTGCCGAGACGATCGATGCTGTCAGCACCACGGGCGGACATCTCGGCGCCTCGCTCGGCGTGATCGAACTTACCGTGGCGCTCCACGCCGTCTTCGACACGCCGGGCGATCGGGTGATCTGGGACGTTGGTCACCAGGCGTATCCCCATAAGATCCTGACCGGCCGCCGTGACCGCATCCGTACGCTGCGCCAGGGCGGCGGACTGTCGGGCTTCACCCGCCGGGCAGAAAGCGAATACGACCCGTTCGGGGCGGCGCACAGCTCCACCTCCATCTCCGCTGGCCTTGGCATGGCCGTTGCTAACGAGCTGCTGGCCAAGCAGGGCAAGCCGGAGCTCGCGGCGCGGCAGGTCGTCGCTGTGATCGGCGACGGCGCCATGAGCGCTGGCATGGCTTACGAGGCGATGAACAACGCTGGCGCGCGACGCTCGCCCCTCGTCGTAATCCTCAACGACAACGATATGAGCATCGCGCGGCCGGTCGGCGCCATGAGCGCTTACCTTTCCCGCCTCATCTCCTCGCGCCAGTTCCTCAGCCTGCGCGACCTCGCCGCCCGCATGGCCAAGCGCTTCCCGCGCGGCATCGAGATTGCCGCGAAGCGCGCCGAGGAATACGCCCGCGGCATCCTCACCGGTGGCACGCTGTTCGAGGAAATGGGTTTCTACTACATAGGTCCCATCGACGGCCACAACCTCGACCATCTGCTTCCTGTCCTGCGCAACGTGCGCGACGCCGAGGAGAGCGGACCGATCCTGGTCCATGTCATTACCAAGAAGGGCAGCGGCTACGCCCCGGCAGAGCAGTCGGCCGACAAGTATCACGGCGTCTCCAAGTTCAACGTGATCACCGGGGAGCAGGTCAAGGCGCCGCCCGGGCCGCCCACCTACACCCGCGTCTTCGCCGATGCCCTGATCGCCGAGGCCGAGCGTGACTCCCGCGTGGTCGCCATCACGGCCGCGATGCCCTCCGGCACCGGGCTGGACCGCTTCGGCGCCCGGTTCCCGGAACGCTGCTTCGATGTGGGCATCGCGGAGCAGCACGCTGTCACCTTCGCTGCGGGCATGGCGACCGAGGGGCTGCGCCCCTGGTGCGCGATCTACTCCACCTTCCTACAGCGCGCCTACGACCAGGTGGTTCACGACGTCGCCATCCAGAAGCTGCCCGTCCGCTTTGGGATGGACCGCGCCGGGTTGGTGGGCGCGGACGGCGCGACCCACGCCGGCGCCTTCGACCTTGCCTATCTCGGCTGCCTTCCCGGCTTCGTACTCATGGCGCCGAGCGACGAGGCTGAGCTGGTCCACATGGTCGCGACTGCGACCGCCATTGACGACGGACCGAGCGCGGTCCGCTACCCGCGCGGCGAGGGCACCGGCGTCCAGCTCCCTGCGCGCGGCGAGGCGCTGCCCATCGGGCGGGGGCGCATCGTGCGCGAGGGCGGCAAGGTCGCCATCCTCTCCCTCGGCACACGGCTCGCAGACGCGCTGCGGGCCGCCGACGAGCTGGCCGCCCGCGGCCTGCCCGCGACCGTCGCCGACGCGCGCTTCGCCAAACCCCTCGACACGACCCTAGTCGAGCAGCTTGCCCGGCACCACGAGGTCCTCGTCACCGTCGAGGAAGGCAGCAGCGGCGGCTTCTCGGCGCTCGTCATGCAGCACCTCGCGCGGCGCGGCCTCTTCGATGGAGGCCTCCGCTTCCGCCCGATGACGCTGCCCGATCGCTTCCAAGATCACAATACGCCGGCCCAGCAGCTCGTGGAGGCCGGGCTGTCGGCCCGCGACATCGTGACCACCGTCATGGGTGCGCTCGGGTGCGAGATGCCCAAGCTTATGCCCGTACCGATGATTCCGCGCCGCTCCATCCTCTTTGCGCCCTCGGCTGCGCTCCTGGTCCTTGCCGTCCCGGCGCTCTCGCAAGGTGATCCGTCGGCGCCTATCGCCAGGCTCGACGCGGCGCTGCTCACGGCCATGCGGATGGGAACGGGCACGCCGTTCGCGCAGCGCTACCAGGCCATCGCTCCCGCCGTGGAGGGTGCCTTCGACTTGGCCGGCGTCCTCGCCGCCTCTGTCGGCCTCGGCTGGGCCAGCCTCACGCGCCAGCAGCAGCAACAGCTCCTCGCCGTTTTCACGCGTTACACCATCGCCAGCTACGCGGCGAACTTCGACAGCTACGACGGGCAACGCATCGAGATCCTGCCGCAGTTCCAGCGCCAGGTCGGCTCGGACGTCGTCGTGGCGACGCAGATCGTGCCCGCGAACGGCCGCGAGCCCACTCGGCTCGACTACGTGATGCGCCGGACTCAGCGGGGATGGCGGGTGGTCGACGTTCTAGCCGACGGCTCTATCAGCCGCGTTGCCGTCCAGCGTTCCGACTTCCGTTCCCTTCTCGCTGGCGGCAGCCCGGCGCCGCTCATCGCAAGCCTCAACGAGAAGGTGACCTCCTTGTCCGGCACGGCGAGTTCGCCATAGGCGCCGCCGCTATGGACGTCATCGCCGCCGCCGCTGACCTCGTCGCCGCCATAGGTCTCTTGCAGGGCGCGTTCAGCCTAGCCCTGGCCCGCCGCTTCGCACGGGACCCCGCTGCTGTCCCGGGCGTGCGCCTGCCCGTTACCGTGCTCAAGCCGCTGCACGGCGACGAGCCCCTGCTCGAGGACGCGCTCGCCTCGCTATGCGCCCAGGGCTACCCCAGCCTGCAGGTCGTGTTCGGCGTGCAGGATCCGGCCGACCCGGCCCTGCAAACGGTCGAGCGGCTTCGCGCCCGGTATCCAGCGCTCGACATCGCCGTCGTCGTCAATGCCACGCAGCATGGGCGCAACCGCAAGGTCAGCAATCTCATCAACATGTATCCAGCCGCCAAGCACGATCTGATCGTGATCGCGGACAGCGACATCCACGCCGAGCCAGGCTACCTCGATCAACTCGTCGCTGCCTTGGAGGCGCCCGGCGTCGGCCTGGTCACGACGCTCTACACCGGACTGCGCTCGAACGAGAGCCTCGTCGCGCGGCTAGGCGCCGCCGGCATCAATAACGGCTTCCTGCCCGGCAACTTGATGGCGCGTTGGCTAGGACGCCAGGACTGCCTCGGCGCTACCATGGCGCTGCGGCGCGAGACGCTGGAGCGGGTAGGCGGCTTCGCGGCGCTCGTTCCCCACCTCGCGGACGATGCCGTGCTCGGCCGCCGCGTGCGCGCGCTCGGCGCCAATGTCGCGCTTGCCGGCACCATCGCCGCCACGACCGTGCCCGAGTCCGCGCTGCGCGCGCTATTCAACCACGAGCTGCGCTGGGCACGCACGACCCAGAAGCTGGAGCCGATCGGCTACGCACTCTCGGCCATGCAGCACCCGCTTGCCTGGGCGACACTTGCCGTCGCCGTCGATCCGGACTCGCAGTGGATCTGGGCCATGCTGCTGCTCGCCTGGGGGCTGCGGTGGCTCACGACGCGGGGCATCGAGCGCGTGCTCGGCCTTGACTCCGGGCTGGCGGCCTGGTGGTTGCCGGTGCGCGACCTCTTGTCCATGGCCGTGCTCCTGGCCAGCTACGGGGGCGACCGGGTTGCATGGCGCGGCCATATCCTGCGCGTTGACGCGCCGGCGCTGCTGCACGAGAAGGGATGGACCGTTCTATGATGAAGACCCTGTTCCTGCAGCCTCCGTCCTTCGGCGGCTTCGATGGCGGGGCTGGCTCGCGCTACCAAGCCAAGCGCGAGATACGCTCCTTCTGGTTCCCGACCTGGCTCGCCCAGCCCGCTGCCCTCGTGCCGGGCAGCAAGCTCATTGACGCGCCGCCAGCCCGGATCGGCCTGGAGCCGGTGCTGCGCGAGGCGCGCGAGCGCGAGCTGTGCGTCATCCATACCTCGACGCCGAGCTTCGGATCGGACGTGCAGGTTGCAGGGCAGCTCAAGGACGCGAACCCGTCGCTCCTCGTCGGCTTCGTCGGCGCGAAGGTCGCCGTCCAGCCGGAGGAGAGCCTGCGCCGGGGATCGCCCATAGACTTCGTTGCCCGCAACGAGTTCGACTTCACGATCAAAGAGGTCGCCGAGGGGCGCGAGCTGTCCGCCGTGGACGGCATCTCCTGGCGGGATCGGGACGGCACGATCCGGCACAATCCGGACCGCGCCATGATCGAGAACATGGACAGCTTGCCCTTCGTCACGCCGGTCTATAAGCGCGACCTGCGGGTCGAGGATTACTTCATCGGTTACCTGCTCCACCCGTACGTTTCGCTCTACACGGGACGCGGCTGCAAGTCGCGCTGCACGTTCTGCCTCTGGCCGCAGACGGTCGGCGGCCATCGCTACCGCACCCGCAGCCCCGGCCACGTTGCTGAGGAGATCCAGGAGGGCAAGCGCCTGTTCCCGCAGGTGCGCGAGTGGTTCTTCGACGACGACACCTTTACCGACGACCTGCCGCGGGCCGAGGCCATCGCGCGCGAGCTGGGCAGGATGGGCATCGCCTGGTCCTGCAACGCCAAGGCCAACGTGCCGCGCGAGACGCTCAAGGTGCTGAAGGACAACGGCCTGCGCCTGCTGCTCGTCGGTTACGAGAGCGGCAACCAGCAGATCCTGCACAATGTCAAGAAGGGCATGAGGATTGAGGTCGCGGAGCGCTTCACGAAAGACTGCCACGAGCTGGGTATCAGGATTCACGGCACCTTCATCCTCGGCCTGCCGGGTGAGACGCAGGAGACGATCCGGGAGACGATCCGCTTCGCCCAGGAAATCAACCCGCACACGCTCCAGGTGTCGCTGGCCGCGCCCTACCCCGGCACGTTCCTGCACAAGCAGGCAGTGGAGAACGGCTGGCTCGACGAGGCGAACGCGGAGCTGGTGGACGAGCACGGCGTGCAGGTCGCACCCCTGCACTATCCGCACCTTAGCCACACCGAGATCTTCGACTCGGTCGAGACCTTCTACCGCCAGTTCTACTTCCGCGCCCCCAAGATCGCGGCGATCGTGGGCGAGATGGTCCGCAGTCCGCAGATGATGAAGCGCCGGCTGCGCGAGGGCGTGGAGTTCTTCCACTTCCTGCGGGAGCGCAACAAGGCGGCGTGACCCGCCGCGCCATTATCTCCGCCGACGATTTCGGCCTTTCCGAGGCCGTCAACGAGGCCGTTGAACGCGCGCACCGCGACGGAATCCTCTCCACCGCCAGCTTGATGGTCGCAGGTCCCGCGGTGAGTGACGCGGTGCGCCGAGCCCGGCGGCTCCCGAGCTTGCGCGTGGGCCTGCATCTCGTCCTCGTTGAGGGTGCTGCCGTGCTGCCCCCCGCGGCGATCCCGGCTCTGGTGGACGTTGCCGGGCAGTTCCCCGCCAATCAGCCGCTGGTCGGGGCACGCTACTTCTTCGAGCCTTGGCATCCGGCGCCAGCTTCGGGCCGAGATCGCCGCCCAGTTCCGCGCCTTCGCCGCGACTGGCCTGCCGCTCGATCACGCGAACGCCCATAAGCACATGCACCTGCACCCGACCGTGGGCCGTCTGTTGCTGCAGGTAGGACGCGAGCATCGGCTTCCCGCTGTCCGCGTGCCGCAGGAGCCTGCTGCGATCCTCGCCCGTCTCGGCGAAGCGCCCGGCACGGGTGCCCGGCTGCTCGCCCACTGGACGAGGCTCCTGCGCTCGCAGTGCCGCCGCGCCGGCGTTCGCACTAATCGGTGGTGCTTCGGACTCGCTTGGAGCGGCCACATGCGGGCCGAGCGGATCGCCCGCGTGGCGGCCGCCCTGCCGCCCGGTCTGTCCGAGATCTACTTCCACCCTGCGGCCCGGCGCGATTCCGCGTTCGCCCGCCTTATGCCCCGTTACGAGCCCGAGGCCGAGCTGGATGCCCTCCTCGATCCCAGCGTGCGCCGGGCGTTCGAGACGGCAGGCTGCACGCTGGTCGGATGGTCCGGGACGTGAATGAAGCGCGGGAAGCGCTCGTCATGGGCGCCCTCCTCGCCCTCCCAGCGCTGGCGCAGGACGACGCCGCTGGGCGGAAGGTTGTGGCGGGCGCCTGCCAGAGCTGTCACGGCTTCGACGGTCTCGCCAAGATGCCCGAGATGCCGAACATCGCCGGCGATGATGCGTCGTATATCGTCCACCCCCTCAAAGCCTACCGCGGCGGCGTGCGGCAGAACGAACTGATGCCTGCCGTCACTCCCATGCTCGATGATGCGAAAATCGCCGGCGTCGCAGCTTACTACAGCAGCCTGCGCGTCACGGTGGCGCCGCCCTCTGGCAGTGACTAGCCTGCAAAGCGGTCGCGTGCCGCTCAGCCCATCACGCTTGCCACGCCGCCACGGAAGGCGTGCATCAGGATCAGCATCGGCTCCGCACGCACGCCCGCCCACCCGGCCAGCAACACCAGAATGAGTATTCCGACCCGCACGAACTTCATAGCTGCCTCCGTCCATGCCCCGACCGAGATACACGGGATTGATTGAGGCACTCTTAAGACCGCAACCCTCGGCTGGCAGTGACGCCGATCACATGGCGGCGACCCAGGGGAGGAATCGCCGCCATGTGATCCGATGCGCCGCGCGCACCCGGCCTCAGCTCGCCGGCTTGCTCATGTCGTCGCGAAGCGCGCGCAGAGCTTGCAGGTTTGTCTTGAGGAGGACTTCACCATGGTCGGAAAGGTCCGCGAAGCGCGAGCCGTTCTCCTGCGTCCTCATCGCCTCCTCCTGGCGCAGCGCCTCCTCGTGGCTAGCAATCTGGTCGTCGAGATAGGAGCGGTCGAAGTCCAGCCCGTGCTGCAGCCGCATGTGGCCGAGGCGAACGCGAAGGTCGTTGCGCAGGATGTTGGGCGGCGTGATGCCGGCGCTGGCGGCAAGGGGCGCGAGCTGCGCCTCAAATTGGTTCGCCTCGTCAACGAGCCTTTCGGCCAGCGCCTTCACCCGAGGATCCTTCGCCTCGGTCCTAGCCAAGGCTCCCTCCTCCTGGTCGAATTTGATGATCTGGTAGGCGTTCGTGATGAACGCCACCTCGGCCGGGCTTGCAGAGCCAGTGGATCGCGCCGTCGGCAACTCGCACGCGACAAGCGCCAGCAAGACCGCGGCTGCCGTCGAAATCCTGATGATCGTCATGGCGTGCCTCTCCGTTCAGCGGGCCTGGGCCAGGGTCAGAAGATGTAGAGGACGCGCGCGGTCACGCCGAAATCCTGCTTGAAGCCGCCGGAGTTCTGGACATCGTGATTGATCTCAATGAGCGTCTGGAACGTGGGCGAGAGGAAGAGAGAAGCTGCCGCGCGCAACCGCTGCTCCTCGGTCTTCGCGCCGGTGAAAATGCCGTCGATCTGCTGCCGGCCGCCGAAGAGCCCTTCCCAGCCAACGGACGTCGAGAAGGCCCTCGACCACGACCAGTTCAGCCAGAGCTGGCCGCGGTAGGTCGGGTTCTGGTTCAGCGTGCCGCCGAACGGGGCCGCGTTGCTGTTTGTGCCATAGAACTGAGCGTCGAAGGCCGCATCGAACGAGAAGTGATCGCCGATGCCCTTCGAGAGGCCGATCTGGACATTGCCGCTGATTCGGTTATCGCCCAGGTTGATCAGCGAGTGCGGGTCGTAGGTGCCGTCAGGAGGCTGGAAAAAGCCGACCACGACGACGTAGGTCTTATTCACTTGGCTGGAATAGGGCCAGAAGGCGCCGCTCAAGATCGTGTTCTGTGCCCCGAAAGCGCTGCCGAGGCGCTCATCGTCGATGTGAGCGCCGGACAAGGAACCAAAGGGCTGATAAATCTGCAATACGGCGGGATGGCCTCCAAGATCGAAGAAGTGGACGTAGCGGGCGACCCCTACATTGACCTCTACACCGGAATCCTTGATCGTCGGCCCCCCTGAGATGCTGTATTCTGTCTGGTGCCCATAGACGTAGTAGCCGAGCAGCAGGTTCGTTCCTGCGGGCAAGGGCGTGAACTCGAACGGCTCAATCTCCTGGGATCTCGCGCCGCCGACAGCAGCAATCAACGCGGCGAGGCAGATCATCCCGCCCATGGCGAGCGAAGCCAGCGATCTCGCCGCACCACGTCCGGTCTTTCGCATCTCGTTTCTCCCGTCCGAACTCATCGCGCGCGCCGCGATGCTTTTTTGGCAATACACGACCGATAGCGAGTCATGCTTCGAATAGAAGTTAACAGCGCGGTTCTTTTCCTCACACCTAACACTTCATCGCGCGAGTTTCGTCAGAAGGATCGTGGCGAAGTTACACGGCGCCCGCAAGGGGAGCATTCAACGCAGCCGTTGACTGACTGGTGTGTGATGCAAAGTTGCCACGACGTCATGGTGAGCTGAGCCGCAACCGGGTCAGCTGCGCGGGTTCGTGCGTCAACCGGGCGCGGCGGCGCGGGCGAGCGTCCTCCACTTGGAGGTCAGGAAAGGATCGTAGAGGGCGAGCACCTGCGCGTAGCCCCAATCGAGGTCCGCCTCGCGCAACTCGGTTAATCCGGCGGCGAGGCGCAAATAATCGATCCAGTAGGTTGATACGATCCAAACGTTCGTCAGCAGCCGCTCCAGCTGCTCGGGCGTGGCTCGCAGCAGGCCGCGCTCCACCATCCGGTCGAGCACGGTCCGGACGATCTGCTGGGCACGCACGGTCCCCGCTCGGATACGCGGCTCGAGCGACGGCGCGATCGCGAGCAGCGCGACGGTGTCCCGGTAGAACCACCGGTGGTCCCACATCAGCCGGAACCATTCGCGCAGATAGTCGCGGTACTCCTCGAACAGGTCGTCGTCGCTGAACCTGGGCGTGGCGACCCGGACCACCTCCAGCCTCGAAGGCGTCATAGAGGGCGAGGACCAGGTCCGCCTTCCTCCGGAAGTAATAGTGCAGGTTACCCTCGGCGATCCCCGCGGCCTGGGCGATGTCAGCGGTCGTCACCTTGGCCGAGCCGCGCTCGTTGAACAGCGCGAGCGAGGTCGTCAGCACCCTCTGCCGAGTGCTGGTCCGGTCCGCGGAGGAAAGCTGCATCGCCTCTTGCATGGTTTAGGGTGTTCACCCTATATCGAGTCCGAGACCGAGGCAATAGCGGAACCGCGCCTTGAGGATCCAGGAATCGAGCCGCTGCCTTCGGACCGATGAGGAGGGACCATGCAGGCGAACGCATCGGTGCGGGGGCGTGGTGCAATGTTTCCGTTGCGAGGCAGCGTAGCGGTCGTTACCGGGGCAGCGAGCGGCATCGGGGCGGCGATGGCTGGAACCCTGGCTGGGCGCGGCTGCAATCTCGCGCTCGCCGACGTGAATGCGGCGAGCCTTCGCGACGTTGCGGCGCGGGCGCGCAGCCGCGGCGTCCAGGTGAGCGAGCATCGGCTGGACGTTTCGGACGCGGACGCGGTTGCGGCGCTGCCGGACACCGTGCTGGCCGAGCACGGCCGGGTCGGGGTACTGGTGAACAATGCCGGCGTCGCTCTCGGCGGCCGCTTCGAGCAGGTCAGCGCCGACGATTTCGAGTGGCTGTTCTCGATCAACTTCTGGGGCGTCGTGCGCATGACGCGCGCGTTCCTGCCGCTGCTCCGGCGCGAGCACGCAGCTCAGATCGTCAACCTGTCCAGCCTGTTCGGCATCATCGCGCCGCCGGGCCAGGTCGCCTATGCGGCGAGCAAGTTCGCGGTGCGCGGCTTCTCGGAGGCGCTGCGCCACGAATTGGAGGACTCGCCTATCGGCGTCACCGTGGTTCACCCTGGCGGCGTCCGGACCGCGATCGCGACCAGCGCGCGGCGCTCGGCGCTGAGCAACGCCGAGAGCGAGGCGGAAGCGAAGATTTGGGAGAAGCTGCTACGCCTACCCGCCGAGGCCGCGGCGGAGCGCATCACCCGCGGCATCGAGCGGCGCGAGAAGCGGGTCCTCGTCGGCCAGGACGCGCAACAGGCGGCCTTCATCCAGCGCCTTTTCCCTGTCGGCTACTGGACCGTCCTGGCACGGCTCAGCGGCCGGCGGATGCGTGGTGCGGCCCATGGCTAGCCTGCAAGCCTACCTGGCCGCGTTCATGGTACGGCGGCAGATGCGGCGCTCCCTCGGCGGCATGGAGGATATCGGCCGTGTCCGGGCCCTGTTCGAAGGGGCTAGGCTCCCAGCACCCCGTGGCGTGCGCTACCATCCTGAAAGCCTGGGCGGGATTCCGGGCGAGTGGGTCGAGAGCGACAGCCCGGCGCGAAACGCCGGGCTAACGACCCTCCTTTACATCCATGGCGGCGGCTTCGTCGCGTGCTCGCCACGCACCCACCGGCCGATCACCGGATGGTTCGCAACCCGCGGCTTCCGCGTCTTCGCCCCCGACTACCGGCTCGCACCCGAGCACCCGTTCCCAGCCGCCGTCGAGGACGTGGTCGCGGCCTGGCGCGGGCTGCAGGCGTCGGTGCCGGGCCGGGCTGTCGTCGCAGGAGACTCCGCGGGCGGCACGCTCGCGCTCGCCCTGATGCTTGCCCTGCGCGACGAAGGCGCGCCGCTGCCCGGCGGCGCCGCCCTCTTCTCGCCCGGCACGGACCTGGCTGGGACCGGCAATTCGGTACGGATCAACTCGCGGCGCGACGCCATGTTCCGCGGCGACGGCCTGCGCCATCTCGCCGCTGCCTACCTCGGCGGCGCCGACCCGCGAACCCCCCTCGCCTCCCCGCTTTACGCCGACTTTGCCGGGTTGCCGCCGCTGCTCATCCACGTTGGCGAGCGCGAGATCCTGCGCGACGATTCCACGCGGCTGGCCGAGCGCGCCCGCGCGGCAGGCGTATCCGTGGATCTACGCGTGTGGCCGGTTGTGCCGCATGTCTGGCAGTTCGCCCACGCGACCGTTCCCGAGGCGCGGCGCTCGCTCGCGGCTGCGGCCACGTTCCTACACCGTGCCGGCGCCGGCGCGCGCACGGCTTCTACGGAGTATGCCTGATGCTCGACGCGCTCACGAACGCGGCCCCGGATGCACCTTCTGCGGCGGCGCCCCACTTCGACGTCCTGATCGTGGGCGCTGGGCTGTCCGGCATCGGCGCGGGCTATCACCTTCAGGCACGGTGCCCCGGGCTGACCTACGCAATATTGGAAGCGCGCGACGCCATCGGCGGCACTTGGGACCTGTTCCGCTACCCCGGTGTCCGCTCGGACTCGGACATGTTCACCCTCGGCTACGCCTTCCGGCCGTGGCGCGAGGCGAAGGCGATCGCCGACGGCCCGTCTATCCTAGGTTACGTCCGCGAGACGGCGGCGGAGAACGGCATTGACCGGCACATCCGCTTCGGCCACCGCGTCCGGCGCGCGTCGTGGTCGTCCGCTGAGGCGCGCTGGACGGTCGAGGCCGAGCGGACCGGCACGGGCGAGATCGCGCGCTTCACCTGCGGCTTCCTGCTGATGTGCAGCGGCTACTACAGCTACGCCGAGGGCCACGCGCCCGTCTTCGCCGGCGTCGGCCGGTTCAAGGGCCTGATCGTCCATCCCCAGTTCTGGCCCGAGAACCTCGACTACGCGGGCAAGCGCGTCGTGGTGATCGGCAGCGGCGCGACCGCGGTCACGCTCGTGCCCGAGATGGCGAAGCAAGCGGCGCACGTCACCATGCTCCAGCGCTCGCCTACCTACGTCGTCTCGCGACCGGCCGAGGACGCGATCGCCAACTGGCTCCGCCGCCGCCTGCCGGCGACGCTCGCCTACCGGCTCACGCGCCTCAAGAACGTGACGCTCACCATGTATTTCTACCGCCTCGCCCGGCGGAAGCCGGCCGAGACCAAGCAGCGCCTCCTCGCGATGGTGCGGCACGCGCTGGGTGCCGACTACGACGTCGGCACGCATTTCACGCCGCGCTACAACCCTTGGGACCAGCGGCTCTGCCTCGTGCCCGATTCCGACCTGTTCGAGGCGATCCGCGGCGGGCGCGCCTCGGTCGTCACGGACCAGATCGAGACGTTCACCGAGACTGGCATCCGCCTCCGCTCAGGCGAAGAGCTTCCGGCCGACATCGTCGTCAGCGCCACCGGGTTGAAGCTCAACCTGCTGGGCGACGTCGTATTCGGCGTCGATGGCCTCCGTGTCGATCTGTCGAAGGCCATGTCCTACAAGGGCATGATGTTCAGCGGCGTGCCGAACCTCGCCTCGGTGTTCGGCTACACGAACGCGTCCTGGACGCTCAAGGCCGACCTCACCTCCGCGTATGTGTGCCGCCTGCTCAACCACATGCGGCGGCACGGCTACGCGGCAGCCACGCCACACCGCGATGCCTCGGTCGAGGAGGAGCCGTTCCTCGACTTCTCCTCCGGCTACGTCCAGCGCGCGCTGCACATGCTGCCGAAGCAGGGGTCTAAGAAGCCCTGGAAGCTCTACCAGAATTACGCCAAGGACATGGCGGCGCTTCGGCTCGGCAAGGTTGATGACGGCGTCATGGAGTTCGCCCGGCGCACCTCGGCCAGGGCGGAGGCCGCGTAGGCTACTTCGCCAGCAGCTCCTTCAGCTTACCGTCGATGAACTTGACGTCCTCCGGATTGGTGCCCGGCCCGCCCGCGAAATGGCCCCAGATGGAGGGGACCGGCACATACTCGGCGTTGGGCATGTTCGCCACCTCGAACTGGCTGTCCTCGGGCGGGAAGTAGAGGTCGGTCTGGCCCGGCATCACGTAGGCGCTGGGCCTTGATCGCGCCGAGCGCGCTTGCGGAAGTCGCCGCCGTATAGCTCGTTCGCGCTGATATCGCCGTTCTGCCAGGTCCACAGCATGGCGAGCAGGTTATTGGCGTCCTTCGGCAAGAAGAACCCTTCCCAGAACGCGACCAGGAAGTCCTCCAGCGACGAGTAGCCGAGCGCCTTGAGGTCCAGCTCCTCCCGGTAGAACGCCTGGGAGAAGCCCCAGCCCGCATAGACCCGCGCCATCGCGCGCAGGCCCTTCGCCGGCTTCGTTTCATACCACCCGTCCTTGAAGGCCGCGTCCGCGGTCAGCGCCGCCTTCACGCCCTCCAGGAACACGAAGTTGTGGCGCGAGCACTTCGCCGAGCCGCAGAACGGGGCGATGCGCTCCACCATGTCCGGGTAGAGCGCGCCCCAGTGGAAGGTCTGCAGCGCGCCCATGGACCAGCCGACCACCAGCGGCAGCCGCTCGATGCCGAACTTCTCCGTCACCAGGCGGTGCTGCGCCCGAACGTTGTCGTAGGCCGTCACCCTGGGGAAGCGCGGGCCGTTATAGGGCTCCGGCGTGTTGCTCGGCGAGGACGAGAGGCCGTTGCCGAGCATGTTGGGGATGATGATGAACCGGGTCGCCGGGTCGAGCGCCATGCCGGGCCCGACCAGCCACTCGTTGTCGTAATGCTGGCCCGAATACCAGGTCGGATAGACGATCGCGTTATCCTTGGCCGGGCTGAGCTTGCCGAACGTCTTGTAGGCCAGCTTGCAGCCGCGGATCGTGGCGCCCCCTTGCAGCCTCAGGTCGCCGAGGTCGAAGATCTCGTAGTCGGCAGGCATGGCCGTTCCCTCCTCCTGCGTCAGTGACCGATCATCCAGGGCCGCTGGCTGCGCCGGGCGTGGCTGTGCCCGTGGTTGGCGTGGGCGTGCGCGTGGTGGTGCCCGGTCGTGCCCTTGAGCCGGTGCTCGACCGCGGGCTCGTTGGCGCTCTTCTCGTTCCGGGACTCCGCGACGTAGCGGATCGCAGCCCCCGCGGTGCGGACGTGCGGGCTGGCGAGCGCCCGCGGCGCCAGGTTCCCGCACACCGGGCAGGCGTATGGTGCTGCGGCTTCCGCGATCGGCCGCGAGGCCTCGAACCTGCCGCACTCCGCGCAGGCATACTCGTAAGACGGGCATCGCCTTCTCCCTAGAGCAGGTCCCGTCCGCATGTGAGCACGCGGAGGGGTGACGATGCACGCCAAAACATGGGGTCTTGGCAGGAGGTGGGCGGAGCAAGCCGCAGGTTATGAAGGAGCGTCACCGCCGCGCATATTTGTCTCGCGGTCAGCAAGGCGGTGCGAGATACCTGTTGGGGTAGCCGCTTGTCCGCAACCGTGATGGCCGGGGAGGCGGATCAGGGGTCTGGCGGGCCGGTGCCGGTGGCGCCCTGGGGCTGGGCGGTTGCAGAGGTCCGCACATGCCCACTTGGGACGCCCCGCTTGCGCGCTTCGCTCGCGCGCCTCTTGTGTCACTGGGGGGCGTGCGGTGCTGCCGGAGCTGGGCGTCGGTCAGGGTGGCGAGAGCCGCTGTCGTGGCGCGAGGCTCGCGATGAGGTCGGCGAAGGACTGGTCGTCAAGGTCGTCGTCGAAGTCGTCGTCGAGGTCCTCGTCGGCGTCGCAATCAGGTCCCTCGGGGCGCTCGCACGGCTCGGCATGGAGGGCGTCGGTCTCGGCGCAGTCCGGCGCGGCGCGCGCTGGGGCACTCGTTGCAGGTGAGGAGCTTTGGGCCGGGCGCCGCGCGGGCGGCTCGGAGAGCTTGCGGGCGAGGGCGATGGTGCGGCGGATGGTGCGGGCGAGGCGGTCGAAGCTGGTCGCTTGGCGCGGGCTGGGGGTGGGTGCTGCGGGCTGTGGTCCTCGGGCTGCTGTTCCTGGGGTGGCGGTCGGCGGGCTCTGCGAGTGGCCTGGCGGTGGACGGCCTCGGGCGATGTCGGTGCCCATGGCGATGAGTTTGTGGAGGATGCTGGCGGTAGTACTGGGCGTCCTCGTCGCGCTGGCGGGCGCAGGTCTGCTGGGTCGGAGAAGGGCGGGGCTGGAGGACATCGGGGAGGATAAACGGGTTTGTCGCACGCGGGGTCAAGGGCTGAGTGGTTTGCGCTGGGCGGATAGGCGCCCGGCGCTGGCCCGGGGACCAGCGAGGCCATCATTTACACCGGCGATCGGCCGCATCATGGCCCGGCGCATCGCTCCGCGAACGCAACGCACGCAGTGCCGCGCCGACGTTGCCGATCGTCAGTCAGGGCACGCAGGTCGCGGGCGACCTCGGCCAAGACGGGGCCCAGTCGCCGGGGCGCGGCTGCCGGTAGAGGCGCAGCGTCGGGTACCACGGGCTGTCGCGCCGGACCGCTTGCCAGCGCCAGCACGAGTCGAAGCGGTTCAGCAGCCAGACCGGCTTGCCGAGCGCCGCTGCCAGGTGGGCGACGGCGGTATCCACCGAGATGACGAGGTCGAGGTTGGCGACCAACGCCGCGGTGTCGGCGAAGTCTTGCACGTCGCCCATGAGGTCGGTCAGCGGGAAGGCTTCGGGCGCCGCGGGTCCGCCCTTCTGCAGGCTGAAGAAGTGCACTCCGGGCAGGTCGAACAAGGGCGCCAGCCGATCCGGGGCCAGCGAGCGCCGACGGTCGGCCGGCAGGTCGGGATTGCCCGCCCACGCCAAACCGATCCGCAAACCCTCACTCCCCATCGCGGCGAGGCGCGTCCGCCAGGCCGCGACCTGCGCCGGGTCGGCGTGCAGGTAGGATGCGGCGCCCGGGATGCTCGTCGGCGGCGGTCGCCAGCGCCAAGGGCAGGCTGAGCATCGGGCAGTGGAGGTCGAAGGGCGGCAGCGCCTCGCCCTGCCCCACCACGCGATCCACGCCCGGCAGGCAGCGGAGCAGCCGGACCAGCGGCTCCTGCACCTCCAGGATCACCCGCAGCCCGCGGTCGGCCGCCAGCGGGGCGTAGCGGCAGAACTGCACCGTGTCGCCGAAGCCCTGCTCGGCGTGGATCAGCAGCGTCCGCCCCTCTGCCGCCTCGCCGCGCCACTGCGGCTGCGCGAAGCTGCGCGCCGCCTTGACCACGTGCGGCATCTTCCAGCGCCACTCGAACTCCTCCCATCCCGCGTCCATGTCTCCCTGCGCCAGCAGCACCATTGCCGAGATTGCTGTGCGCCTCGGGGTAGTCGGGCCTGAGCGCGACGGCGCGGCGGAAGTGCGCGACCGCCTCGTCCAGCCGTCCTTGGTCCGCAAGCGCGCTGCCGAGATTGCTGTGCGCCTCCGGGTAGTCCGGCCTGAGGGCGAGGGCGCGGAGGCAATGGGCGACCGCCTCGTCCAGCCGCCCCTGCTGCGCGAGCGCGCTGCCGAGGTCGTCGTGCGCCTCCGGGTAGTCGGGCCTGAGCGCGACGGCGCGGCGGAAATGCGCGACCGCCTCGTCCAGCCGCCCCTGCTGCGCGAGCGCGCCGCCGAGGTTGCTGTGCGCCTCCGGGTAGTCCGGCCTGAGCGCGAGGGCGCGGCGGAAGTGGGCGGCCGCCTCGCCCAGCCGTTCCTGCTGCGCGAGTGCGATGCCCAGGTTGTTGTGCGCCTCCGCGTAGTCCGGCCTGAGGGCGAGAGCGCGGCCGTAATGGCGACCGCCTCGTCCAGCCGCCCCTGCTGCGCAAGCGCGATGCCCAGGTTGTTGTGCGCCTCCGCGTAGTCCGGCCTGAGGGCGAGGGCGCGGCCGTAATGGGTGACCGCCTCGCTCAAGCGCCCCTGGCCTCTCAGCGCAACGCCGAGGTTGTTGTGCGCCTCCGGGAGGTCCGGCTTGAAGGTGAGGGCGCGGCCGTAACTGGCGACCGCTTCGTCCAGCCGCCCGGCCTGATGGTGCCGGACGGCGTCAGCGAACGACTCTAGGGCATCCGGCGACGTGTTTCGCGTCACCACGGGCCGGCTCTGCTTCTTCTCCGCCCGGCGCAGCTTGCGGTTCATGCGTCCGTTTACCCCGGATCGGCGCCTGCCGGTCTATGCGTTCGGCAACGCACGCGCCTGCGGCCCAATTCGCCCCGATTGCGAAAGGCTAGCTCGCGACGCCCCAAGCTGCCAGCGGCCGGCCCGGGTCGCTCCGGCGGCGCGCGTCACACAGCCAAGCCGGCCTGTCCCTGCACCCCGCGAAGCGCCATGCCCCGTTGGCCCGGCGCGGCGCCCAGGGCGGGTCCGCAGGCGGCGGATCACCACCGTCGCCAGCAGGGCGGCGGGCAGCAGCGGCAGGCTGGCGGGCTCGGGGATTGGGGAAGGAACGCCGACCGGGACCCCGGACCCGAGGTCACCGCCGACCGCGGGGATCAAGGCGACTGGCCCTGTCGGGCAGCCGCCAGGGGTCGAGACGCAGTCGATCTCGGTCGTGAAGTCGCCGGTGTCGCCGCCGCTGAACACGCCCGTGCCGTGTATGTCCGCGGTGTAGCCGGTGCTGTAGGTCGCCACCCCGTCCCAGGTGTAGGGAATGTCGAAGGTCTCATTGGTCCCGGTCAGCTTGGCCTGGTAGATGCTGAAGGGCGGGCACGTTGGCGGTGACGCCGGTGGTGAAGACCCGTGGCAAGGGTGTCCGACCCGCCCTGTGCCGCCGCTGATGGTCGTCGTCGATGTGAGGCTGAGCTCGGCCAACTCCTGCCCAACGCCCGGGACGCCGACGCTGCTGGTGGACTTTATCCCGAGCGTGATCGCCTCGGAGACGCCGAAGGTCCAGCTCGACGTCTTGGTGTAGGAGAGGGTGAGCGAGGTCCCGAGCGGCTGGGTCTGGCCGGTCTTGTTCACCAGCTTGTTGGTTTCGCCTACGACCTGGGTGATCTTCGTGTTCGTGGCGCCCGCCAAGTTGTAGTTGATGTCGGACAGCGCGATGGAGGTCACGGGGTCGCTGATGTTGTTGCTGAAGTACTGCGCGCCCAGGGGACCCGGGGAGCGGCCCTGGTTGATGGTGAGCGTGCCGTTGTCGTTGAGGGACAAGGTCGCACCCGACCTGTCGCCGGTGCTCGGAGAAACGGTGTATGCGGCCGTATTACTAGGGCCGTAAAGATTGAACTCGCCATTCGGGAAGACGTGTGGCCTCCGCGTATTGTGGGGTCCCTATGTTGAGGTTCGGTGTTGCCCAAACAACGTCGTTTCCCGAGGGGTTCGGGGTCGAGCCGCGTTGCACGTTGAACTGCACGTGTGGGCGTCAGGTACGCGACATAGACGCCGCTCGGCGACGTGATGTACGGAGCGCAGACGGAGTTTGGCTGGGTGTACGGATAAATAGGAATACTGTCTGTGACGTAACCGCTGCATTCGGTCATTTTGCGCTCCTACGGTTCCGGCATCTTACCGAGTCGCTCGCATCGTGATCCAGGTTCTCAAGGCAAAAACGCGGCTCCGCCCGAGAGTGGGGCCGAGCAGCTGAACGCCGCCGCCGTCGCTGCGACGCCGGGTCGAACGAGCGCCGCGAGCGTCGAGGCCGCAAGGAGGGCAAGTGTCCGGCCGTGCACGCATTTCCTCCTGCGCGGAGCCTTGTCCGGTGCTCCGGCTGCTCCGTTCGCGCAGCGCAGTAGAGACTCACGTTCGGTTCGGGCGCAAGGGGAAATGATACGGCCGCAGTCATTTTGCGATTCTTGGCAGGTTTTGGTGCTCGTGCGGCGAGCAGGCAGCGGCGTTCGAGCAGGCCGAAGCCGGCGCGACCATGCACAGAGCGCTTGATGGCCTTGAGCCGGTTGATTCTGAAACGGCTCAAGCAGTCACGGCGGCGGGGCGCCCGGAGACGCCCCGCCTGGTTGGTCGGCTGGCCGGCGCCCGCTCAGGTCGCGCGCGCGAGGTCGGCCTTGCTCGAATCCACGTGCTGCTGCGGCCCCTTCGCGTTCGGCTTGATGTCGAAGTCGAACATCTCGCAGGGAATGGCGACCGAGACGCAGGCGTTCGGAATATCGACGACCCCGCCGACCCGGCCCTCGACCGGCGCGCAGGACAGGATCACGTACGCCTGCTCCCGCGTGTATCCGAACTTGGCCAGGTAGTTGATCGCGTTCAGGCAGGCGCGGCGATACGCCAGCGTGGCGTCGTTGTAGTGCTGCGTGTTGCCGTCGTCGCTCACGCTGATGCCCTCGAACACCAGGTAGTCCGAGTAGTGCGGATCAACCGGGCTGACCTTGAACATCGCCTGCTCGACGCCGTACTTGGTGCAGCCGCCCTTGATCAGGTCAACGTGCAGGTCCATCCAGCCCGCCATCTCGATCGCGCCGCAGAAGGTGATCTCGCCGTCGCCCTGGCTGAAATGGTAGTCGCCCATCGAGAGCTTGGCGCCCTTCACATAGACCGGGAAGTAGATCCGTGAGCCGCGGCTGATGTTCTTGATGTCGCAGTTGCCGCCGTGCTCGCGCGGCGGGATCGTGCGGGCCGCTTCCTTCGCTGCCGCCTTGAGCGCCTCCCCTTGCAGCGATCCGAGGATGCAGTTCTCCTCCAGCGGCGGAAGTGCCAACGGCGGCACGCGGTCCGGGTCGGTGGCGATCAGCGCCCGCTCGCGCTTGTTCCACTTGGCGAGCAGGTCGTGGCTCGGCGCCGTGCCGATCAGCCCCGGATGGGTGACGCCGGCGAAGCGCACGCCGGGGATGTGGCGCGAGGTCGCGTAGATGCCGTGGAAGTCCCAGATCGCCTTGCGCGGCCCCTCGAAGATGTCGGTCAGGAAGCCGCCGCCGTTCTGGGTCGTGAAGATGCCGGTGTAGCCCCACTCGTTGCCGCGGTGCGGGCCGATGTCGAGCACGTCGACGACCAGCATGTCGCCGGGCTCCGCGCCCTGCACCTCGATCGGGCCGAACAGGTGGTGGCAGGGCGTCAGGTCGCAGTCGCGGATGTCGTTGGCGCTGTCGTCGTTCTTGATCTGCCCGCCAGTCCAGTCGAGCGTCTCGATGCGGAACTCGTCGCCGGGCTTGACGCTCGCGACGGGCGGGATGTCCGGGTGCCACCTGTTGTGCGGCAGCGGGTTCTGCTCGCGCCCCTTCTTCTGCAGGTCAACGCTGACGATGGACTTGGACATGGTTTGCTCCCTCCTGCATCGAGTTTGTTACATCACTGGGGGCCGCCTAAACGGCCCCCGCCTAGACGGCCATGTGACGGTGAACCAGGTCGTCGCTCAGCTCTGCGGTGCTCCCTGCCGCCGCGATTCTCCCCTTCTCCATGATGATGAACCGCTGCGACGCGCGACGCGCGAACGCCACGTTCTGCTCGACGAGGACGACCGCGATCCCGCGCTCCTGGTTGAGCCGGATGATGATCGCCTCGATCTCCTCGACTAGGTTCGGCTGGATTCCCTCGGTCGGCTCGTCGAGCAGGATCACCTTCGGGTTCGTCAGCAGTGCGCGCGCCAAGGCGAGCTGCTGCTGCTGGCCGCCCGAGAGGTTGCCCCCCATCCGCCCGAGATGCTCGCGCAGCGCGGGGAACAGCTCGAACACGCGCTCGTCGATCGCGCCGCGCCCCCTGGGATCGGCGAACAGGCCGAGGCGCAGATTCTCAAGCACGGTGAACCTCGGCAGGATGCCGCGCCCCTGGGGCACGACGCCGATCCCGGCCTTGGCGCGGAGATCGGTCCGCGCGGCGCCGATCTCCGCGTTGTCGAGGCGGATGCTGCCGGTCGTGCGGTCCATCAGGCCCAGGATGGCCCGGAGCAGCGTGGTCTTGCCGACGCCGTTGCGCCCCAGCACGCTCAGCATCTCGCCCCGGCCGACGCTCAGGCTGATGTCCTGCAGCGCCCGGCTGTACCCGTAGAAGGCACTGACGCCGGCGAGCTCAAGCACCGCTGATCCCCCCCGAGCCGAGATAGGCGCGCCGCACCTCGGGATCGGACTCGATCTCGCGCACCGTTCCCTGGGCGAGCAGCCGTCCCTGGTGCATCACCGAGATCACGTCGGCGATCTCGCGGATGAAGCCCATGTCGTGCTCCACCACGACCAGGGTGTGGCGGCCCTTGAGCCGGGTGAGCAGCTCCGCGGTCTTGCGGGTCTCCTGCGCCGTCATGCCGGCCGTCGGCTCGTCGAGGAGGAGGAGCTGCGCGTCCTGCGCCATCAGCATCGCGATTTCCAGCCATTGCGTCTGGCCGTGGGAGAGGATGCCGGCGCGCTGGTGGACCGTGTCGCCGAGGCCCACGAACTCGGCGAGCTTGGCGAGATCGGCCCGCGCCGCCCGGCTGCCGAAGGCGCCCAGATTGGCGAACACTCCCGTGCTGCGCGCGTGCGCCGCCCAGAGGTTCTCGCCGACGAGAAGCTCGCGGAACACGCTCGGCACCTGGAACTTGCGGCCGACGCCGAGCCGGGCGATGCGGTGCTCCTCGAGACGCTGCGTCGCCCGGCCGCGGAACCGGATCTCCCCGCTCCTAGCCCGCGCCTTGCCGCTGATCACGTCGAGCGCGGTGGTCTTGCCGGCGCCGTTCGGTCCGATCAGGCAGCGCAGCTCGCCGGGCTCGACAGAAAAATCAAGCCCGCGCAGCGCCTTGAAGCCGCTGAAATCGACCTCGACGCCCCGCATCTCCAGGAGCGCCATCGCCTAGCTCAGCCCCATCTTGCGCGCGCCGGCCTTCGGGGCCGCGGCATGCTCGCCGTTCTCCTCCGGCGTGCGCGCGCCTCCGAGCCTCGCCATCCCCATGTTGAGCAGGCTGATCAGCCCGCCCGGCAGGAACAGCACGACGGCGACGAACAGCGCCCCCATGATAAGCATCCAGGTGTCGAGGAATGCCGGCGTCTCGGAGAGACTCCCTTGCACCCCCGTCACCAGCAGCGCCCCGAGCGCTGAGCCGATGAGCGACGCGCGCCCGCCGACCGCGCACCAGATTACGATGGAGAGCGAGAGCTGGACCGAGATGAAGGTCGGCGAGGCGAACGCCATCACCACCGTGTAGAGCATCCCCGCGAGGCCCGAGAGCGCGGCCGAGAGGCAGAGGGCGAAGATCTGGTAAGCGGCGACGTTGTAGCCGAAGAAGCGGACCCGCTGCTCGTCGTCGCGGATCGCCTGCAGGATCAGCCCGGTCTTGCTGGCCGTGACCACGAGGCCGACGACAAGCGCGAGGAAGAGGGCTCCGGCCACGAGGTAGTACGTTGCGGCGCTGTAGGGATCGAAGTCCACCCCTAGGATCTGCAAGTCGGAGAGATCGGTGAGGCCGTTGAAGCCGCCGGTGAACCGCTGCTGGTCGATGATGAGCAGGTTCACCACGACTAGCAGGGCGAGCGTGATGATCGAGACGTAAACGCCCGTCACCCGCGCGCTGAACACGAACCACCCCAGCAGCAGCGCCAGCAGCGCCGGCACGGCAATGCCCGCGGCGATGGCAAACGTAATCGAGTGGAACGGCTGCCAGAACACGGGCAGGGCGTGGACGTTGTTCCAAACCATGAAGTCGGGCAGCCCCTCCGCCCCGGTCTGGATCGGGATGGTGCGCAGCTTGAGCGCCATCGCCATGCAGTAGGAGCCGAGGCCGAAGCTGACTGCCTGCCCCAGGTTGAGGATGCCAGCGAACCCCCACGACACGCACAGCGCCGCGGCCAAGGTCGCGAACACCAGGTAGCGCGCGACCTTGTTCAGCAGGTAAGGGTCGTCCACTAGGAGCGGCAGGGACAGCACCGCTAGCGCGAACAGCGCGTAGCCGAGGATCCAGGCGCGGGAGAGGAGACGCACCCGCATCGACTAGCCCCGCCGCACCTGCAGAGCGAAGAGTCCCTGCGGCCGGAACCGGATCAGCACGACGACCAGGGAGAACACGAGCGCCCGCGCCAAGGTGTCGTCGCTGACGTAGGCGAGCCAGCCGGACAGCTCGCCGAGCAGCCCGGCGCTCGCGACCGTCCCGAACAAGCTCTGCACCCCGCCCACCACGACCACCATGAAGGCATCGACGACGTAGTTCGTGCCCATGTCCGGGGTCACGCTCTTCAGCGGTGCGACCAGCGCCCCCGCGAGGCCCGCTAGCCCGGCGCCGTAGGCGAAGGTCATCGCATAGACCTGGGCGTTGTTGATGCCGAAGCAACGCGCGATCTCGGCATTCTGCATCACCGCCCGCAGCCGCGTGCCGAACCTCGTGTGGAAGATGAGCACGTAGGTCGCGGCCACGAGCGCCACTGTCACCCCGAAGATGAGCACTCGGTAGGCCGAGACATCGACCCCCAAGATGCTGATGGGGCTGACCAGGAAGTCCGGCATCTTGACGTAGCGCAGCTCCGCGCCCGCCCCGAGGCGGATCGCCTGCTGCAAGATGATCCCCACCCCCCAGGTGGCGAGGATGGTGTCGAGCGGCCGGCCGTAGAGGTAGCGGATCAAGGTCCGCTCCACGATCCAGCCGACCGCGCCGACGATCAGGAACGCCAGGGCGAGGCACGGCAGCAACCCGATCCCGAGATGGCTTTGCAGGAACCAGACCGAGTAGGCACCGAGCATCAGGAAGTCGCCATGGGCGAGGTTAATCACGCCCATGACGCCGTAGATGATCGCGAGTCCCAGCGAGACGAGCAGCAGGATCGAGGCGATGCTCAGCCCGGTGAAGAGCTGGTTGAGCGCGTCGCTGGTCATGCCTGCTTTTGCTTGAGCCCGGTCGGTGTGCAGACTTCGCCCTCATAGGCCCAGTAGGGCAGCGGCTTGACCCACTCGGGCGACTGCTCGATGATCTTGAACTGCCCGTCCGCCTGCGCCTGCCCGATCTTCGGCCAGAGATAGGTATGCGAGTTGTCGGCATCGATCTTCACCAGGCCCTCGGGCGCCTTGAACTCCTGGTTCCAGGCTGCCTTGCGCAGCGCCTCCGGATGCATGTCGCTGGCACCCACCTTCTGCGCCGCCTGCTTGAATAGAAAGACCTGGAAGTAGGCCGGCTCGGAGACGAAGTTCGTGACCTTGTCCGCGCCCCAGCGCTTCTTGAAGGCTTCCACGAACTTGTGGTTCTCCGGCGAGTCGTAGGACATGAAGTAGGGCGCCGAGGTGAAGTGCCCGGCCGCGAACTCGCCGCCCATCGCGGCGATCTCCTCCTCCGAGGTCGTGAGGCTCGCCATCGGCATCTTCGCCGGGTCGAGGCCCGCCGCCTTGTATTGCCGATGGAGTGCTACGACGGAGTCGCCGACCACGGTCGAGAAGATGACGTTCGGCTGCGTGTCCTTGAACTTCTGGATCACCGAGCTGAACTCGGAGTGCCCGAGCGGCACGTATTCCTCGCCCACCACCTCGCCGCCGAGCCGCTTGAGCAGGATCTTGCAGACGTTGTTCTCTTCTTTCGGGTAGATGTAGTTCGACCCGATCAGGTAGAATTTCTTGCCGAAGTTCTTGACGAGCCAGGGGACGAAGTCCCGCTGCTGCTGATTCGGGACCGCCCCCGTGTAGATGACGTTCAGCGAGCATTCCCGGCCCTCGTAGAGCGTCGGATACCAGTAAAGATTCTTGTATTTCTCGAACACCGGCAGCACCGCCTTGCGGCTCGCGGAGGTGTAGGAGCCGAACACGCTGACGCACCGGTCGCTCAGCACCAGCTTGCGCGCCTTCTCGGCGAAGGTCGCGGGGTCGGACGCCGGGTCCTCGACGACGGGCACCAGCTTCATGCCGTTGATGCCGCCCGCCGCGTTGATCTCCTCGATCGCGAGCAAGGTCGCTTGGTTCAGCGATGTCTCGATGATCGCGGTGGTGCCGGTCAGCGAGTAGAGCACGCCGACCTTGATCTCGCCGCCCGCGGCGTAAGCGACCGAGGCGTTCTTGATCCAGATCTGCGGGAATCCGGTAGCACCCGCAGCACCCGCCACGGCCGCGCCCTTCAGCAAGTCTCTCCGTCCGAAGCCCATGCTCTTCCCCTTCCCCAACACGAAAAACCCCCGCTGCGGCCACTGCAAATGGTCGTTACGGGGGCTGCACCGCCCTGATTTCAATTGTAATGCGGCCCTGTTGCCGCGATGCGCCTCAGCGGCGCATCTCGACTTGGACGCTAGCCGAGCAGGTCGTGGGCGTCAACGATTGCCGCGGCGATCACGCCGACGGAGACGCGGCGCTCCATCGCCTGGCTGCGAAGGAAATTGTACGCTTGATCCTCGGCCATGCTGCGCGCGCTCATCAGGATCGTCTTCGCACGCTCCACGCTGCGGGTCGCGCGCAGGGTCCCGTCCAGCCGCTCGATCCGTCCGCGAAGCCGGCGCTCATAGGCGAAACGGGAACGCGCGAGGACCAGGCTCGCTAGAATCGCGGGAGCGGCGAAGGGGCGGTGCAGAACGGCCTCGGGCGTGGCCTTGCGCAGCAGGTCGAGATCGAGCGGCACGCCGGGCGGAATGAGGGCAACGAGCGCTGCCTTCGGCTCTCCCGGCAGCCACGGCAGCCGCCCCGGCAGTCCGGGTGCCAAGTCGCAGAAGAGCACGTCGGTATCCGCGGGCAGCGGATCAGGCGCCGGCCAGACATGGCGCACTCGACCGCGCGTGCGCTGCAGTTCGCGGATCAGCGCCTCCCCGGCCTCGTCGCGCGCCGTGACCACGACGATGTCCAGGTTGGAGGCCTCGGCCGGCAGCCGCCCCGGCGCAGGCGCGGGGCGAGGATCATGACCCCTCATCGCGCCGGCCGTCAGCCGCAGCTCACCATGAACGGATCAGCCAGCACGGCCGAGCGCGATTGCTGCATCACGTCGAACTGGCCGCGGCGGTTCGCGCGGCCGATCCGCGTCCACAGGTTCGCATGGTTGCTGCTCGCGTCGATCGAGACCCTGCCTTGCGGCGCATCGAGGGAGGAACCGAGCACCATCGGCCGCAGGATGTCGGTCTCCATCGAGTTCACCGCCTCCAGCGCCTTGGCGAAGATGTGCACCTGAAAATAGGCTGCCTCGACGCACATGTTTGTTGGCTCGTCGTCGCCGTAGCGCCTCTTGTAGAGGCTGACGAACGACGCGTCGTGATCTCCCCCGATCCCCTGGAAGTATGGCGCCGCGGTGATGTGCCCCGCCCCGACATCGAAGCCCATGGCGCGGATCTCGGCCTCCGTCGTCGTCAGGCTCGCGATGGGCATGGTCTTGGGATCGAACCCGGCGTCGGCGTAAGCCTGGTAGAGATGGGCGGTCGCGTCGCCGACCACCGTCGAGAAGATGATGTCCGGGCGAAGCTCGCGAATCTCGCGGATAACGGGGAGGAAGTCGGCCCGCCGCGCCCGGAGGCCGAGGTAAGTCTCGCCCGCGACCTCTCCCCCATTGTTCCGGACGATGCCCCGCATGACGCGGTTGGACTCGCGCGGGTAAATATAATCGGACCCTACGAAGTAGAAGCGGCGGCCGTAATTAGTCATCAGGAACCGGCTGAGCGCGACGCTGTTCTGGTTCGGCGCTGCCCCAGTGTAGATGATGTTCGGCGAGAGCTCGAAGCCCTCATAGAGCGTGGGATACCAGAGCAGCCCGTTCAGCCGCTCGACCACCGGCAGCACGGCCTTGCGGCTGCTGGACGTGTAGCAGCCAAAAATGGTCGTCACGTCGTCAGAGACCATCAAGCACTTGGCGTAATGCCCGAAGGCCGACGCTTCCGAGGCTGGGTTGTAGCAGACCGGCACGATCTCGCGCCCGTTCACGCCGCCTGCCGCGTTGATCTCGTCGATGGCGAGCAAGGTGCCGCGAAGCTGGGTCTCCTCGATCACGGCCATGAAGCCGCTATTTGAGAATAGGACCCCCACGCGCCATGGCTCGGACGTCTTGGCCTGCTTGCGCGTGCATTCCATGACCCCCTCCTCGCGCGCAGTGCGCTCCCGAACGGATCAAGGAAGCAGCATCAAACGCGCAGATCTACTATGCCCCCCGTGCATAGCAAGCTGGTTATCACGCACGGATTTGTCAACGCTGTTCCAGGATTGATGCCGATCAATCGCACTTGGCCGATCGCGCTTCATGCATCGTCATGCCCGTCCCAAACTCGTTGGGGTGCGCGGCGGAGAGTGCGGTTTACAACTGCCCCCGACCGCCCTGCACCGCTCGCCGGCCAGCCAGACTCCCGCCGGCTAGGGTGCAGGAGGGCCTGGCGCGACTAAGCGAGGGGCCGGCTGCTTACGCAGCGGGACGCGCTCGTAGATGTCGGTGACGGACAGGCTGGCTCCGAGCTTCGGCAGGTCGATGACGGCGTCGAGATCGCGGACCGCTTCGTGGCGCCACGCCCCCGCGGGATCACGGAACCAGAAGACCACGTCGACCGCGTCCGGCACCACGAACAGGATGTAATCGAGCGAGCCGAGGGCCTTGAACTCCTCAAGTTTCACGAACCGGTCCGTGCTCGCGGTCGATTCGGACAAGATCTCGACGACCAGCTTCGGGCTGTCCGAGGCCGTAGCCTGCTCATCGAAGGGCGGGCAATGAACGGCCACGTCCGGGCGGCGAATACGGCCGCTGCCCACGACGACGCCGATATCGTCGCTGAACGAGTCGCAGGGGTTGCCGTAAGTCCTGAACTGACGCTTGAGGGAGAAGTTGATATTGCCGGCCACCCTGTCGTGGACGAACCGGGCGCCAGCCATGGCCACGGGAACACCGTCGATCAACTCGTAGAGCCGATCTTGAGCGGCTTGCCACACCAGGAACTCGTCATTGGTCATGGGACGAAACGCTGGCTCGCTCATGGCTCAATGATATGCGGGGTGGCTTGTCGGAAACAATTACATCGGGTTGCGCGCGGCCTCGTTCCGGCTGGGGGCAAGACAGTGATCGAGCAACGCCTCTACCTGCACCGTGGCGGCGCGCGTCTGCCGAATCACGGGCCCGGTGGATCAGCCCTTCGCAGCCGCGGGCCGCTTGCGGGCAAGATGTCCGTCAAGTTTCCGCTGTAGGCGGGTCAGCGCGGCGCGGGCATCCTCGACGCGGCCGTGGCGCAGGTCATCGGCGCTCTGATCCAGCGCGTCCGCAAGGTGCTGGGGCACGTTGGCGCCGACCGTCGCGCGGGGCTGCTCCGGATTGCCGTCCACATCGCTCTCCACATCCTAAGTCAGCGGAGCGTAGCATGTCGTGACCCGGCTGCGAGCACGCGCTCCCGCTGTCAAGCTTTGCTCGCAACCAACATCGGCGGAGGCCTGCCCTACAAAGTGGGGAAGCTCCGAAATTATTGGCCTACTCTGCCACCGGAGGAGCAGCGGGCTCGTCTTTATCGTCTGTGGAGCGAGATCGTCACGCTGCTCGATCGCGCGATCAGCGGAGTAGCCGCCGCTTTCCCAGGATTGGGGTCGGGCGCAAGCGGCGCAGAGCGAAAGGCCTATGAAGATAGGCCCGATGCAGTCATCTGCGCCTGGGTTGCGATCTGCGCGCTGAACGGTAGAGCTGTGCCGTTCGGGGACCAGCAATCGGCGATCTGGATTCCAGTTCGTCCAGAACACGAGCCTAGCGCTTGATAAATCCCCCGCCCAGCACGCGCGACCCGGCATAGAGCACGCAAGCCTGCCCCGGCGCAGGCAAGGCTGGCGCATCCAGCTCCACCTCCGCGCCACCCTCGGTCGCCCGCACCAACGCCGGCTGCGGGCCTCCCGCGCGCGCAGCTTGGCCGTGCAGCGCACCCCCTCCACGGGCGGCGGCACGAGCCAGTTCACCTCTCCGAGCACGACCTGGCGCGTCCCCGCGCCGTGCGGCCCGACGATCACCCGGCGCTGCCCCGCATCGAGCGCCACGACCTGCTGCCGGGCGCCGTCCTGCCAGCCGGCGCTCCCCAGCCCGCGCCGCTGCCCGACCGTGTAGCCCGCGACCCCTCCGTGCTTGCCGAGCACGCGGCCGTCCTCGGCGACGATCTCGCCCGGCGCCGCCGCGTCCGGCCGCAGCCGCGCCACCAGCTCGGCGTAGCGCCCGGCGGGCACGAAGCAGAGGTCCTGGCTGTCCGCCTTCGCAGCGACAGGCAACCCGCGTCGCTCCGCCTCGGCGCGGACGGCCGCCTTGTCCGGCCACTCGCCCAGCGGAAATCGCACGCGGGCGAGCTGGGCCAGCGTCGTCGCGAACAGGAACCAGCTCTGGTCGCGCGCCGGGTCCGCGGCCCGGTGCAGCTCAGGGCCGTCACCGCCCTCAACGCGCCTCGCATAGTGTCCGGTCGCGACCGCCTCGGCGCCCAGATCGCCGGCGAGCGCAACGAGGTCCTGGAACTTCACACTCTGGTTGCAGCGTACGCAGGGCACCGGCGTCCGCCCTTCCGCGTAACTCCGGGCAAAGTCGTCCACGACAGCGGCGCGGAACCGCGCCTCACGGTCCACGACGTAGTGCGGGATGCCCAAGTGATCGGCGACGCGACGCGCATCATGTATGTCCTGCCCGGCGCAGCAGGCACCCTTGCGACCGCTCGCGGCGCCGAAGTCGTAGAGCTGCAGCGTGACGCCGACGACCTCGTGGCCCTCGGCCGCGAGCAGCGCCGCGACGACGCTGCTGTCCACGCCGCCCGACATGGCGGCCAGGATGCGCATGGCGTGCCCCAATCTCCCTTGCGACTATCCCAGCGCGTTGCGGACGCCTTCGGGCAGCCGCACCACGAGCCCGTCGAGCGCGGGCGTCATCACGATCTGGCAGCCGAGCCGGCTGGTCTGCTGCAAGCCGAAGGCGAGGTCGAGCATGTCCTCCTCGTCCTCGGTCGGCTTGGCGAGCTTGCCGAACCAGGCCAGGTCCACGATCACGTGGCAGGTCGAGCAGGCGAGGCTGCCCTCGCACGCGCCCTCGATATCCACGCCGTGGCGGTGCGCGATCTCGAGCACGGACAGGCCGAGCGGCGCGTCCACCTCGCGGCGGTTCCCGTCACGCTCGACGAAGGTCATCTTGGGCATAGCTGGTCTCGGCTCGGTAGGCGGCGGAGAGGGCGGTCGCCGCGAAATCCACGTCGGCGGCGCTCGTAAAGCGTCCCAGTCCAAGGCGCAAGCTGCACCGGGCATCCGCCTCCGGCACGCCCATGGCGCGCAGGACGTGGCTCGTCTCGACCTCGGCCGAGCTGCACGCCGAGCCCGTCGAGACGCACAGATCCGGCACCGCCGCCATCAGCGTTTGGGCGGCAGCATCCGGGAAGACGAGGTTCAGGTTGCCCGCGAGGCGCTGCGCCATGGTGCCGTTGACGCGCAGGCCCGGCACGCCACGGCGCAGCCCGGCGAGAAGCCGGTCCCGCAGCGCGCCGACCCTCTCGGCTTCGGCTGCCATCTCCTCGCGCGCGAGCCGGCACGCTGCGCCGAGCCCCACGACGAGCGGCGTCGGCAGCGTCCCCGAGCGCAGGCCGCGTTCCTGCCCGCCGCCGGAGAGGAGCGGCGCGAGCCGAACGCGCGGCCGGCGCCGCACCCAGAGCGCGCCGACACCCTTGGGACCGTAGATCTTGTGGCCGGAGAGCGAGAGCAGGTCGAGGCCGAGGGCGCGCACGTCGAGGGGGATCTTGCCCACGGCCTGGGCGGCGTCGGTGTGGAACAGGGCGCCGGCCTCGTGCGCGATGCCGGCGAGCGCGCCCGCATCCTGGAGCACGCCCGTCTCGTTGTTCGCGGCCATGACGCTGACGAGCAGCGTCGGCACGGCGAGCGCCTCGCGCAGCCGGGCGGGATCGAGCCGTCCGTCCGGCTCAACAGGCAGAATGATCGGCTCGAAGCCCTCGCGCCCGAGGTCGCGCACCGCCTCCAGCACGCAGGGATGCTCCGTCGCCACCGTGATCACCCGGCGGCGCGGGGTCTCCTGCTGGGCGGCGAAGCGGGCGGCGCCCTTGATCGCGAGATTGTTGGCCTCGGTCGCCCCGGAGACGAGGATCACCTCGCGCGCGTCGGCCCCGATCAGGGCCGCAACCTCGGCGCGCGCGGCCTCGACCGCGCCGAAAGCCTCGCGGCCGAAGGCGTGCTCGCTGCTGTGCGGATTGCCGAACCGCTCGGTGAACCAGGGCAGCATCGCGCTCACCACGCGCTGGTCGCAAGGCGTGGTGCTCTGGTTGTCGAGATAGACTGGCCGGTTCGGGCGCCCAAGGACCATGATATGACCGATAGGTGGGGGATATGACCGATGTGGGGTCAGGCGGCGCGCCGGGCGAGACGGGCGGTCATGCCCGCGTAGGCTGTCAGGAATGCGTCGGCGTCCGCGGCCGTGGCGTTCCAGGGCAGGCTCACGCGGATCGCCTCGCCCGCGAGCGCGCCGAGGCCCATGGCGTCGAGCACGTGGCTGCGCGCGACCTTGCCGGAGCTGCATGCCGCCCCCGCCGAGACCTGAACGCCCGCGAGGTCGAGCGCAATCACCTGGCTTTCGGCGCGCACCCCGGGAAGTGCCACGCAGCTCGTATTGGCAAGCCGGTCCGGGCCGCCGAGCGGGACGGCACCGAGCGCCAAGGCGCCAGCCTCGATCCGGTCGCGCAAGGCGGCGAGATGGGCGGGCGACTCGGCGCCGGCCGCGGCGGCGAACCCGGCGATGGCGGGCAGGTTCGGCGTGCCGCCTCGCCGCCCGCGCTCCTGGCCACCGCCGCGTACCAGCGCCTCGATCTCAATCCCCGGCGCGAGCAGCAGTGCTCCGGCGCCGGGCGGTCCGCCGAGCTTGTGCGACGAGATCGCGAGGCTGTGTGCGCCCAGCGCAGCGAGGCTCACCGGCGAGCGCCCGGCAGCTTGTACTGCATCTACGTGCAGCAGTCCTCCTGCCGCCCGGCACAGCGCCGCGGCCTCGGCGATTGGCTGCATCGTGCCGGTCTCGTTGTTGGCGAGCATGAGGCAGACCAGCGCCGGGCCGTTCGCGAGCAGCGCGGGCAGAAGGTCGAGCCGAGCGACGCCGCCCGGATTTACGGGAAGAACGAGCGCACCTGGCGCCGCGGCGCGCACGGCATCGTGCTCGGTCGCCCCGACGACGACGCGGCGGCCTTGGCCGAGCCCGTGAACCGCGAGCGCGTTGGCCTCCGTACCCCCTGAGGTGAACACGAGGCCGGCCGCGGGGCCGCCAAAGCGGGCGGCCAGACGCTCGCGTGCGTCTTCCAGAACGCGTCGAGCGGCGCGCCCCGCGCTGTGGACGCTCGCCGGGTTGCCCACGAGGTCGAGCGCGGCCAGCGCCGCTTGCCGTGCCTCCGGGCGAAGCGGCTCGGTCGCGTTGGCGTCGAGGTAGGCCATAGCCCCCTTCAGCGCCTACTCAGCGGCAGGCGAGCGGTTCAGCGCGGCGACGCGGGTCTCCAGCGCGAGGATCTCCGCGCGCAGTGCCTCAATGTCGCGTGCGATCGGCTCCAGCGTGCCGTCGCAGGGCGTGCCGTACGGCTCGAAGGCGGGGCGGCCCCGACGCTCAACCTGGCGCGCCGGGATGCCGACGACCGTGACGTCGGGCGGCACGTCCTCGACGACCACGGCGTTGGCGCCGATTCGAGCACCATCACCCACGGTGATTGCCCCCAGCACCTTCGCGCCCGCGCCGATGGTCACGTTGCGCCCGACCGTCGGGTGGCGCTTGTTGGGCATGGTGCGCGCGACGCCGAGCGTGACCTGGTGGTAGAGGTAGCAGTCGTCGCCGATTTCCGCGGTCTCGCCGACGACGATGCCCATGCCGTGGTCGAGCACGATGCGCCGGCCGAGCTTGGCAGCCGGGTGGATGTCAATGCCCGTCAAGAACCTGGACAGGTGCGAGACCATGCGGGCGAGAAGCTTCGCCCGGTGATGCCACAGCCAGTGCGCGAGCCGGTGCCAGAGCTGCGCATGCAACCCTGGATAGCAGAGAAGGACTTCAATACGTGAGCGCGCAGCGGGATCGCGCTCTCTGTAGGCATCTACGGCCTCTCGCAGAAACATGAATGCCATGCGACAAATCCATTATGCATTGGCGCAGGAAGACACATATAGTCTCAGCGCTCGCGCTTGGGATGGGGGTTGTCCTGGGTTGCGGGACGAACTTAGGGTGCCGCCGGTCGAGGGTCAAACGGCAGGTGCCTCTATCGTGATCGGGTCGCGGTCCCTCGGGCCGCGCCGCAGAGATGTATTGGGATTGCTATGCCTGAGGTGATGTTCGCCGGCCCTGACGGGCGGTTGGAAGGTCGTTACCACCACTCCAAGCAGCCTGGAGCGCCGATCGCGCTCGTCCTGCACCCGCATCCGCTGCACGGCGGCACGATGAACAACCGCGTCACCTACACGATGTATCAGGCGTTCCAGGGCCTGGGCTTCTCGGTGATGCGGTTCAATTACCGCGGCGTCGGCCGCAGCCAGGGGCACTACGACGGCGGCTACGGCGAGATCTCGGACGCGGCGGGCGCGCTCGACTGGATGCAGATGGTCAACCCGAGCCATGGCGGCATATGGATTGGTGGCTACCAATTCGGTGCCTTCGTGGGCATGCAGCTGCTGATGCGCCGGCCCGAGGTTTCGGGCTGGGTGTCGGTGGCGCCGCCCGCCAACCACTACGATTTCGGCTTTCTGGCACCTTGTCCGTGCGGCGGCCTGATGCTGCACGGGGATGCGGACGAACTCGTCCCTGAGCCAGCCGTGCGCAAGCTCGTGGACAAGCTGAATACGCAAAAGGGCGTCGCAGTGGATTACCGGGTGTTCCGTGGCGCGGATCACGTCTTCGCGAGTCACGCTCACGAGGTCGCGGCAGCGGTCGAGGATCACGTCGGCCACAAGTTGGCGCAGAAGGCGGCGAAGCTCGCGGCGGACTAGCCGCCCGGGCCGCAACCGGCGGATCGAGCGAGCGTTGGTGGCGGGACTTTGAGGAGGCCCGCTGCCTTGGGTCGGATCGCCCTTGTGATTCTGTTGGTCCTCTCTGCCCCCGCCGCTAACGCGACCGTTTCCGCTGATGATCGCTCGTTCCTGCGGCATGAGGCGCAGGGTGATGCCTACGAGCTGGCCATCGCCCAGCTCGCCGCCGAGAAGGCGACGCGCGGCGACGTCAAGGCATATGCGCAGCGGATCGTCTCCGACCACGAGCAGGCGAACGCGGCGTTGCGGCATCTCGCCCAAGACAAGGGCGTCCAGCTTCCGAACGGAATGACGAACGACGAGCAGACCCGCTTCTCAGGCTTGCAGAACCTGCACGGCGCCGACTTCGACCGTGCCTACGTGAAGGAGGCGCTGCGCGTCAACGCCGAGGACAAGCGCGACTTCGCCAAGGAAGCTAAGACGACCCACGACGCCGAGATCCGCGCCTACGTGCAGCGCTTCTCCGCCATGGACGCCGAGCACGAACAGGCTGCGAAACAGCTCCAGACAGGCTCGTGAGGGCGCCGCCCCCGACGACGCCCCGCTGCTCAAAACCCCTGTCTGACTCGGCCGCGACATCACCGCGCGGCCGAGCTACTCGGGGGACTAGCGGCTCTGGATGCCTGGCGGGACGTAGGTCTCCACGCCGGACTCCGTGCCGTAGATGCGGAGCGCTACGTTGAACGGCCGGGGGGAGACCGGCAGCCAATTGGCGCTCGGCACGCCGGGCGGCTGGACCGTGCTCATATAGATCGACAACGAGCCGTCCGGGTTGTACTGCAGCCCTGGCGTGTAGCCGGCGACCAAGTACTTCTGCGCGGGGTTGGGGATCAGCTCGACGGTATCCGGCGTGTACGCGGTGAGGGACCAGAAGCGAGTTGCCTGGGGCAGCTGCTTCTTGGAAAACGTGAGCACGTAGCCGCGCGGGTTGCTGCCGGCGAGCGGTTGGCCGGCGGCGTCCTTGAACGCATGGTAGTACGCCGCTGTGCTGATGTCATTGCAGTACTGGCAGAACTCGGTGATCGCCGAGCGGTCGATGACTTGCGTGCCCCCGCCCCAGCAGCCGATGTTGTTGAAGTGGACCCAGTTCGTCGGGAGCGTGTGCGTCAGGTAGCGATCCACGATCAGCTCGTGGGCCAACTGGGCGCCGGCGGCGAACTCGGGCCTCTGCGCGACCCCGTAGCCGAACAGGGCGTCGAAGCGGCTCGACAGGGCCTGTTCGAACGGCGTCATCGGCGGGGTGCGGCGGCTCGCGACCGCGAGCTGGAGCGTCCTGAGGAACAGGATCGGGCCTCGCGCGATGAGTTCGTCGGCCGTCAGCTTGAACGGGAAGGCGAAGTACACCTCCGGCTCGACCTTGGTGGCGCCGCCGGAGGGGTTGCTGAGATAGTCGCTGAGCGTCTGCAGCTGGAGCTGCGCCCGGAACGTGGTGGCTTCTTCGGTCAGGTCCATATAGGTCGGCTGCGGCGCGGAAGGGTCCTGCGAGAGGTACCGATCGGCCCTGAAGATCAGGGTCATGGCGTTGAGGGGCAGCGCGATCGTCTGGGTGACGTTCGTGGGAAGCGTGCCAGAGAACCCGCCGGGTCCGACGAGGGCGTACACACCCGGAGTGTTCGGCTGGAGCTCTGTCTGGAAGATGTCGCCGTAGGGATCCAGCAGCAGGATCGAGTAATGGGTGGGCGTCGAAGGGACCGTGAGGATCACCGGTCCGGCCGTGAGGTCGAGGAAGGCGCTGGCGTACACCGTGTCGTCGTTGATCAGGACTACGGCGTTGTAGATCGGGGTGACCCGATCAGGGCCTACCAGCTGGTTGATAATCTGGGCTTGGTAGTACGTGAACCACAGGGGGTAGAATGTCGCGACGTACGCCGCCGTCGTCGCGTACGCGCCGGCCGAGGCGGGATCTTGTTGAGCGAAGATGTTGAGGATGTCTTGTGCGCTCTGGGGCGATGACTGCCCGGTATCAGAGGAGCAGGTTGGGGCCGCGGCGGGGGCCGCCGCCGATCCCCCCGGGCTCGCCGATGTCTGGGCGTGTCCTCGCGGTGCGCCGCCGAGGGCCAGCGCGGAGAAAACGAGAGCGGCGAGAAGGAGGCGTAGGCGCATGTGTCGCAACCGGGTGGCAAGCGGTGACATCGGACGCACTCCTCGAAGGTTCATCTTGCGTTGAGAGTGTCCTCACGTAGCGGACGAAGCGGACACTTCGCCCGGCAACGAACGGCGATGACCTGCTCGCGCGAACAACGCGCGCGCTATGCCCGACATGGTTCCCCTCCCGATCAGAACTCCTGTCCGATGCCGAGCAGGTTGCGCAGGTCATCCTCCGCCGTGTTTCCTGTCCCCGGGAGATTCAGGAGCAGCGCCCGGAACAGCAGGTAAGCGGCCTTGGAGATGGACTGGGCGGCGCCGTACCGGCCTGGCAGGGGCGCCCGGAGCTCGTTGGGGATGAGGTCGTTGAGGAGCAGGTCGAGCAGCGGCTGGGCGCGCGGGTCCTGCGGGGTGTTGGCCAGCTCCAGCCTGCCCTGCTGGGTGTTGTAGTTGTAGAACTCCACCTGCGTGCTCCCGGGCTCGATCTGACCGGTGACGGGGTTCCACTTCGAGTACGTCCCCAGTTTCGCATCCTGTGTCCGGACCGCGGCGACGTCCAGCGGCGGCACGCCGTCGTAGAAGAAGTAGCCCGGCACGATCTCGTCCGTTGCCAGCAGGACGTAGGGCCGGCCCGGCGCGGAGGCGGACCGGAGCATGGACACCATGTCGTGGCGCTGGCCATAGATCTCGGCGAGCGGGCCGGTCATCCAGGCACGGCTGCCGTTGTAGCCGAGGCTGACCAGGAAGGTGAGCATGTCCACGGAGGAGGTCAGCCCCGTCCGGACCATGTCGATATCGCCCGTGAAGCGGCCGCTCGGGTCCACGACGATCAGCGGGATGTGGAACGGCTCCTCGTAGCAGCTGCCGATCTTGCCGGCGACGAAGCCGTGGGCACCAGCGTACTCGCCATGGTCCGAGCAGAAGACGATGATCGTGTTCTGGGCCACGTCCGTGGGCAGTGCCGCAAGCACCTCCCCGATCCGCTGGTCCACGATGCCCATGACGTTCGTGTAGGAGTTGAGGCAGCGCTGCCAGTAGCTATACGGGGCGTAGCCGACAGCCGCGTTTTGCAGCTTCGGGACGTTGTTCGGGTTCGGGTAGGGCTGGACCGTGAACCCGGACTGGGTGGAGTCGTCGGTCACGCCGCCCCAGATCGCTTCCGAGAATAGCTGGGCGAAGGACTGGAGCGTGGGCTTGTTCGCCTGGAGCGAGGCCGAGGACTCCCAGTTCGGCGGCAGCGTGGGATATCCGAGCGGCGGCGGGTCCTTGAGCGGGTCGTCGTCCCAGGACACGATCGGCGGGCTGGTCGAGTATGTCAGGAGCGGCACGTCCGGGCTCTGGAACAGGTTGTTGTAGGTCTGGAACTCTGTGCCGGCCCAGAAGAACTGCTGGTCGTGCGGATTGACGAAGGAGACCGTCAGGCACCAGGGACGGTCGCCGGGCTGCCGCGCGCTCAGGTACGGCACGGCTTGGTTGGCGATATCCTGGTCGTTGAGGTACGGGGGGTCGCTGGTGTGGTCGCCGACGGTCCCTTGCAGGTTGGCGCCGTCCGGGTCTGGGTAGGTGCGGCCGTCGAAGCCGTATATCTCGTACAGCCTGGGATCGGACGAAGGATCCTCGAAACTGGGCGGAGGATTCTTCTGCGGGATGGAGACGTGCCACTTGCCGATGTAGGGCGTCGTGTATCCAGCCGCGCGCAGCAGCTTGCCGTAGGTCGGGAAGAGCGGGTTCAGCGGCGGCGTCGGGGAGGCTCTAACGCCGAGTCCTTTGCCCTTGATCGTCTGCAGCAGCCAGCTCTGCTGGCTGTAAAGGCCCGAGATCAAGACGCCCCGGGCGGGTGAGCAGGCCGTGGCGGCGGTGTAGTGGCTGCCGAATTTCACGCCGCGCTGCCACAAGGCGTACACGTTCGGCATGTACTGCGCGAGGAACTGGCCCACGGCCTGGTTCGGGTCCGTGGCGGTGACGCTGGAGGGAAACACGGACGGGAACCTGAGCTCGTCCACCAGGACGAACAGGATGTTCGGCTGCGGTCCCGGCACCGGTCCCGAGGCCTGGGCGTGGCTCGGCCGAGAGGCGAGACTCGCGCCGGCAAGAGCGCCGCCTGCCGCCGCGATCCCTGCCGACTTGATGAAGTCCCTGCGGTCCATGTCCGTTCCTCCCACGCTTATTCGTATTCTGGTTGGAGTGCATGCCATGAGGACACAGCAACGAGATGCGAACGAATGACCCCCGTCGCGCGCACGATTCCAGTAAGTCTCGAGGCGAACAGCCTACGACTGCGATTTATGTGGCTTTAAGTTCGCGAAGAGCATTGGCCTAACCGGCGTCTAACAGCAGAGCTGCACCGCGCTTCTTGGAACGACAGCATAAAGTTCGCAGCCGGGTCAATTTAACGCCGGCCCCCTGTGATCACAAGCTGGTGATTTCCGCGTCGCCGGAACGCCGGTCCGACATCGGACACTCCCGATCTTAATCTGTTGGCAAGGTCGCCTTGGCACACTCGCCCGCATGCGGCTGAAGCTCTATCGTGCGCGGGACGTTGCGGGAGCCATGGCGCAGGTGCGCGCCGAGCTGGGCACCGAGGCGCTGATCCTATCGACGCGCCGGCTCGGCGACGGCGTGGAAGTTACGGCCGCGCTTGACGATCTGCCGTCGTGCGCTCCTGTCCCGGCCGACCCGGCACGCGAGGCGACCCTCGCCTGGCACGGTGTTCCGGCGCCCCTCACGCGGACGCTGCTGCAAGGCGAGCTCGTGGGGGCGCTGCGATGCCGCTTCAGCTTCGCGCCGCTTCCTCTCGGCCCCGGAGAGCCGCCGTTGCTGCTGGCCGGACCGCCGGGCAGCGGGAAGACGCTGACGGCGGCGAAGCTTGCGACGCGACTGGTGCTCGCCGGGCAGATGCCTCTGGTCATCACGGCGGACGGCAAGCGTGCCGGCGCCGCCGAGCAGCTCGCGGCCTTCACGCGCCTGCTCGGATTGCAGCTCGTCGTCGCCCACAACCCTTTGACGGTCGCCCGCGCGCTTACCCGGCGCCAGGGCAGCGCGCCGGTGATCCTCGACGGTCCTGGCATCGACCCGTTCGATCCCGCGCAGCGCGACGAGCTTGCCGCCGTCGCAGCGTCGGCCGGCGCGCGCACGGCGCTGGTATTGCCCGCAGGTCTCTGCCCGGCCGAGGCAGGCGACGTCGCGGGATCCTACGTCGAAATGGGCGCCTCGCTCCTCGTCGCGACCCGGCTCGACGTCACGCGCCGGCTCGGCGGCGTACTCGCCGCGGCAGACGCGGGCGGCCTCACCTTGGCGGAAGGCGGAATCGGTGCCGGCGCCACGGACGGACTCGTCGTTCTCACCCCTGAAAGCCTCGCCGAGCGCATCGTGGCGGCCGCCACGGCAGGTCGCCCTCAGCCGCAGCGGAATGCCGCCTGATGTCAGACACAGCCCTCCCCTCCCAGCTCAACTCGGCGGCTGTCGCGGCACGGAGCCGTCCCGCAGCCGTCGCGGCGGTGAACCGCGCCATTGCCATTGCCTCCGGCAAGGGTGGTGTAGGAAAGACCTGGTTCTCGGTAACGCTGGCCCACGCCCTGGCCCGGCGAGGCCGGCGCGTGCTCCTGTTCGACGGCGATCTCGGCCTTGCGAACGTGAATATCCAGCTCGGCCTGCACCCGGAGCATGATATCGGGCGCGTGATTGCTGGACAGATCCCAATTGGCGGTGCATGTCAGCGGTTCGCGCCGGGCGGGTTCGACGTGCTGGCCGGGCAGTCGGGATCGGGCGCACTCGCCGGGCTGGACGCGGCATCGCTTGACCGGGTGTTGGACGCTCTCAGCACCGCCTCGGGACGTTACGACCATGTGCTGCTCGACGTCGGCGCCGGGGTGGACCGCGTGGTGCGGCGCATGTCGGCCTGGGCCGACCTGCTCCTTGTCGTCGCCACGGATGAGCCGTCCAGCACGACGGATGCGTATGCCACCCTCAAGCTGCACACGGCCGACCGCCCGGCGGGTGCAGCGCGGATCGTCATCAACCAGGCGACGGGGACGGCCGCAGGACAGCGCACCTACGCGACGCTCGCGCGCGCCTGCGAAGTATTCCTCAAGCGCACGCCGCCGCTCGCCGGCATCGTGCGGCGGGACGGGCGAGTGCTGGAAGCGATCCGGCGCCAGGCGCTCCTGCTCACCCGGCATCCGGCCTCGCCCGCGGGGGAGGACGTGGAGCAGATCGCGGCCGGGTTGATGTGATGCTAGGCTCAGCCACTAGCGTCTGGCCGGGAGCAGCCCGGCTACGGAGGGAGCTGAGCGCGCGTGAACCTGATCCGCTTCAACCGCGACAGCCGAGTGGACTTCTTCCGCGGCCTTGCCCTGTGGTGGATCTTCATGGATCACATCCCAGGAAACATCTTCGCGACGATCACCATCCACAATTTCGCGCTCTGCGATTCGGCGGAGATGTTCGTCTTTCTCGCGGGCTACGGCGCCGGGATAGCCTATGGCGGCACGATGGATCGCCAGGGTTGGGTCTTCGCCGGAGCGGACACGCTCAAGCGGGCCTGGACGCTCTACATCGCGCACATCTTCCTGTTCGTCGTGTTCAGTGCACAAGTCAGCTACTCGGCCGCAGCACTCGACCGGGCGGACTACCTGGACGAGATCCATCTCGACGTGCTGGCGGACGCACCTTACCGCGCTATGTTCGAGGCGCTCATCCTGCGATTCCAGCCCGCCTATCTCGACATCCTGCCCATGTACGTCGCGATGCTCGTCATGTTCGCGCTGGTCGGGCTGCCTCTGCTGCGCAGGCCTGCGGTACTGGCGGGGCTCTCGCTTGCCGTCTATGTCACCGCGCGAGTGACGGACGCGAACTTTCCCTCTTGGACAGCGGGCGGCTGGTATTTCAACCCGCTTACCTGGCAGATCCTCTTCATGCTAGGCGCGATCACGTCCTACGCCCGGCCGTGGCCGAAGTACGGGAGGCGCTTTCTCGACGTGGCCGCGACCCTGATCGTGCTCGCCGGCATCGTCGTGCAATGGCTGCTCTGGCCCCATCCCGAGATCATGGAGCGGCTGCCTGCTCTTGTCGGGCGCGCCTTGCTCGAAGTGGACAAAACGGGGCTGCATCCGTTCAGGCTGCTCAATATGCTGGCGCTAGCCTGGCTCGCTGCCCGCCTCGTTCCGAGGGATGCTGCCTGGCTGCGATCGCGCTGGGCCGCGCCGTTCGTGCTCTGCGGGCAGCATAGCCTGCCCGTGTTCTGCAGCGGGATCTTCCTCTCCTTTCTCGGCCGGCTCGCGATGGAGTGGCGGGAAGGATGGATGGTGCAGCTCGCGGTTAACATCGCCGGCTCGTTCGCACTCCTGGGCGTAGGCGCCCTATCGGCGTGGTATCGGGAGAAGGGCCGCCAGGCACTGCCGGCGCGTCAAGCCTCTGAAAGCGCAGGCGCAAGGTGATGATCGCAGGCGTGTGCAGGCTGCTTCTTCTCGGAACAGTGCTCGCCGGGCCGGCGCTGTCCGCTGAGTCGGTTGCCATCCCGGCGCAGTGCGGCGCATCGGACGACATAGCGGCCACGACCGCAGCGTTGCCGCGCGTCGCCGCTTCGCTTCGGCCAGGCGGAGTCCTGGACGTCCTGGTCGTGGGATCGGCGCCGATGTTCGGCCGTTCGCCGCCGGCGCTCCGGACACCCGGCGTGGTCGCGTTCCCCTGGCGTATGGCCGAGGCACTCCAGGCGGCAGTGCCGAAGCTGACGGTGAACATCACCGTCCGCGGCGGCCACGGCGCGACCGCCGATGAGATGGCGATCATGATCCGCGACGCGCTCGCGGCAAAGTCGTATGCGCTGCTTGTCTGGCAGACTGGCACCGTCGAGGCGGTGAAGAACCTGCCGCCGGACGATTTCGTGGAGGCTCTCATGGAGGGCGTGGATGCGGCAACCGCGAAGGGCACGGACGTGGTGCTCGTGGACCCGCAATACAGCCGCTTCCTGCAGGCGCACGCCGATGTCGAGCCGTATGAGCGCGCGCTGGAGCAGGTCGCAGCGATGCCGAACGTTGAGCTGCTCCGCCGCTTCGACCTGATGCACCGCTGGGCCGATGATGGCCAGATCGACCTGGAGCACACCGAGGGAGAGGAACGGCGGCCGCTCCTCGATCTCTTGCACAAATGCCTCGGCGCCTATCTCGGGCGCCTGGTGCTGACCGGCGCGCGGTCGTAGCGGAATCGCTTCTCGTACACCGCGGAACACCATCGAAGCTGGACCTCGAGCGGCAGCCCTGCGCAGAGCGACCGTCCTAGAGTGGTCTGATTCAGCTGACAGATGGTGGGAACCATCTGTCAGCCTCGCACCACCAGCCGGCGGCGTGCACGCGGCGTCATCGTCAGTCGCTCCGACCTGGACGCGCGCTCAAAGTCTCGTCATTCCCGCCGATGTTCGGAACACTCTGGAAGCCAGGGCGTTCCTGTCCTGTCAAGCAGGCGCAGGGCTTCCTTTCATTAGATCTCAACAGCGATAAAGCGGCTGCGGGATGAGCGAGGCAGCTACTCGCGTCGTTGGCGACTTGATACTTGATTCATGTGTTCTCGCTTTGCGAGATTACTCTCGTGATGCTGAGAGGCGAGCGGTGCTGGCTCAAGTGCATTGTGTGGTGGACCGTTCGAGAAGGATGCAGCGCGCATGACGATCATGGGCAAGCGGGCTGGAATGGGTATGCTCGGTGCGGTCGCTCTCGGCACTCTCGGCGCATTTGCCTCGCGCCCTCCGTCGCGCGGGACGTTGACTGGCGCGGCGAAAGGTGCGGCACGCCGACCGATGGCGGCAGCAGCCCTGGTCACGGCCCGAGGGCGGACGACAGCATCGCAGCGTGCCGTCTGCGGCTGCGACCTGGTCCAGGGCGCGATCTCGTCCGTGCAGCAACCAAGCGAGATCGCCCAGGTCGTCACGGACGGTGTCTCGTCGCTGCCTGCGCTCACGGCGACGCCGACCGGTAAGAGCGTGACTGTCAGGGCAGCTCGGCAGCTGAATCGCGCAGCCGGCACGCTCGCTCTCTCCGTGCTCGCCGACAGTGCGGTCGAGCACTACCGCGGCTCGTTCGAGAACAAGGCAATGTATACGCCCCTGGTGGTCGCGACGCTGAGCCTCGCGGCCAGCACGCACGGCACCGCCGACCGGCGCGGCGCGGCGCACGTGGTGCGGGACACAATCTACGGTCTCGCCGCAGTAACCGGCCTGGTCGGCACGGGATACCACCTCTACAACATCGGCAAGCGCGAGGGCGGGTTCTCCTGGCTCAACCTGTTCTACGCGGCCCCGGTCGGCGCGCCCGCGGCGCTCTCGCTCTCTGGGCTGCTCGGACTCGCCGCCGAGCGTCTGCGCGGCAGCGCGCCGGGCGCGGCGCCGCGGCTGCTCGGGCTGCCGGCCGGGCGCGCCATGGCCGCGGTTGCCAGCGCCGGGATCGCCGGAACCGTCGGCGAGGTCGGGCTGCTGCACTTCCGCGGCTCCTTTCAGGACCCGTTCATGTATTTCCCCGTCACCTTGCCGCCCCTTGCCTCGGCACTAGTGGCCGGCACTGCGCTTCGCCCGTCGCGGCCGCTGCGGCAGGTGGCGCGTTGGGGACTGCGGCTCACGGCCGTGCTCGGATTCGCGGGCGTCGGATTCCACGTCTATGGCGTGGGCCGCGCGATGGGGGGATGGCGCAACTGGAGCCAGAACGTGCTCAACGGCCCGCCGATCCCGGCCCCGCCCAGCTTCACTGGCCTGGCGATCGCCGGGCTCGCCGCGCTCGATCTCCTGGAGGATCGCGGCAATGACTGAGGAACGCTATCCCGGCTACAACGTACTCTCGAAGCAATACACGCCTTCCTGGAACGAGCAGACGCGGCGCGCGATCCACAAGCGCCTTGCCGTGCCCTACGAGCCGCGCTTCTTCACCACGGCCGAGTGGCAGACGCTGGAAGCGGTCTGCGAGCGGATCGTGCCGCAGCCGAAGGACCGATCCTCCGTCCCGCTCCCCGCCTACGTGGACCAGAAAATGCTTGAGGGACACACCGACGGCTTCCGGCATGCGACCATGCCGCGGCAGGGCGAGGCGTGGAAGCGCGGCCTCGCGGCGCTCGATGAAAAGGCAAAGCAGCTTCACGGCGAGCGCTTCCACAAGATCGGCCCGGCGGATCAAGACGCGCTGCTGAAGAAGGCGCAGGACGGCGAGCTGTCGGGGCCGGCCTGGGGCGGGATGCCGAGCAAGATCTTCTTCGAGGAGCGCGTCATCCCTGACATCACCAGGAGCTACTACGCGCATCCCGCAGCGTGGAACGAGATCGGGTGGGGCGGCCCGGCGAGTCCGCGCGGTTACGTGCGCATGGGGTTCGACAAGCGCGATCCCTGGGAACCCGCCGAGGCCAAGCCTGGGCGGGAGGAGAAGGCGCGGCGGGAGAACAAGCATGTCGGCGACTGACCGCAGGGACTACGAGGGCTACGTCACCGCCGCGACCGACCCGTTCGACCTCCCCCGCGCTATTGGCGGGCGCGCGCCGGACGTGTTCCGACCCGGCGCCTGGGTGCCGATGCGGGAGTATCCGGAGACCGAGGAGGTGGATTTCTGCATCGTCGGCACGGGGGCGGGCGGCGGCACGCTGGCCTGCCGGCTCGCCGAGCACGGATTCTCGGTCGTGGCGCTCGACGCCGGGCCGTTCTGGCGCCCCCTGGAGGACTTCGCCTCCGACGAGACCGAGCAGAACAAGGTGTTCTGGTCCGACGACCGCCTCATTGACGGCGAGAACCCGATTCGGATGGGAACCAACAACAGCGGCAAGTCGGTGGGCGGCAGCACCGTCCATTTCCAGATGGTGTCGCTGCGCTTCCGCCCGGAGTGGTTCAAGTCGCGCAGCAAGCTGGGCTATGGCGCGGACTGGCCGCTCGATTGGCGCGAGATGTGGAAGTATTACGACTACGTCGAGGATGCGCTGGCGATCTCGGGTCCGGTGAATTACCCGTGGGGACCGAAGCGCAAGCGCTATCCGTATCGCCCGCACGAGGTCAACGCTGCCGGGCTGGTGCTGGCGCGGGGCGCGGAGGCGATGGGCACTGCATGGGCGGCGTGCCCGCTCGCCACCGTCTCCGCCCCGCGCGGCCTCTCGCCGCCCTGCGTGTATCGCGGATTCTGCCGGATCGGCTGCTCGACCAATGCGAAGCAGAGCGTGCTGATCGTCTGGATTCCGCGCGCGCTCAAGGCGGGCGCCGAAATACGCGACCTCTCGATGGCCGGCCGCGTCGAGACGGACAACGCCGGGCGCGCGACGGGTGTCCACTATCAGCGGCAAGGCGAGTGGCGCTTCCAGAAAGCCCGCAACGTGGTTGTCGCGGGATACTCCATCGAGACGCCGCGCCTGTTGCTGCTCTCTGCGGGCAACCGCTTCCCCGATGGCCTCGCCAACAGCTCCGGCCTGGTCGGCAAGTATCTCATGAGCCAATCAAACCAGGCGGTCTGGGGCGAGATGGACGAGGAGGTGCGCTGGTACAAGGGACCGCCCTCGCTCGCCATCAACGAGCACTGGAACTACGTGGACGAGCATCCGACCAAGGATTTCGACGGCTACTATCTCTGGTATAGCCAGGGGCCGCTGCCGGTCGAGTGGTCGGTGGTGCAGACAGGCTCCCGCAAGCTGTGGGGCGAGAAGCTGCGGACGGAGATGGAGAAATACAACCACCAGGCCGGCCTCAAGATGGTCGGCGAACTGCTTCCCTACGAGCACAACCGGGTGACGCTAGCCGACGACGAGGACCAATACGGCCTGAAGATCCCGCGCATCACCTACACCTACAGCGACAACGACAAGCGACTGATCCAGCACGGAATGGAGCAGATGGAACTGCACATGCGCGCCGCGGGAGCGAAGGAGATCTTCCGCCAGGAGGACGACACCAACCACCTGCACGGCACGGCGCGGATGGGCGGCGACCCGCGCACCAGCGTGGTGAACGCGGACTGCCGCGCCTGGGACATTCCTAATTTGTGGGTCTGCGACGGCTCGGTGTTCCCAACGGTCGGTGGTGTGAATCCGTCGGAGACGATCCAGGCCATCGCCTGCCGCACGGCGGACCGGATCAAGGCCATGGCAGGGCGCGGGGAGCTGTAGCAGGGAGCGCGGAGAGGACAGCGGCGCCTCCCCGCGCCTCGCTGCCCTTCGTCAGGCCGAATAGTGCGCGCTGTCGCCGCCGGTCACGTCGTAGGTGGCGCCGCTGACCATCTTCGCCTCGTCCGAGGCTAAGAACACGACGACGGGCGCCACGTCCTCCGGCTCGATCCAAGGCACGCCGAGCGGCGTCTTCTTGGTTTGGGCCTCGATCGTGGCTTTCTCGTCCTTGGCTTCATCGCCTGTCGGCTTCCTGCCGCCGGTCTCGATGGCTTCCGCGTAACGGGATTCGTGCCGGGTCAGCGCGGTGTCGATGAGACCGGGGATCACCGCGTTCACCGTTATCTTGTGCTTGCCCAGCTCCAAGGCCGCGGACTTCATTAGGCCGATGATGCCCCACTTCGACGCCGAGTAGGCCGATCCGTCCAGCGTGCCGTGCCGCCCCTGGGTAGAGGAGGTCACGATAATGCGCCCGCCGCCACGTTTGACCAAGTGCGGGCCGAAGCCGCGGATCGCGTTCGCCGTCCCCGTTAGGTTGATCTCGATGTGGTCGTTCCAGTCGGCGTCCTCCATCTCCAACAGCGGCTTGAACGCCTGGATGCTCGCGTTCGCGAAGAGGATGTCGAGACCGCCGAACTCGCGCTCGACTTGCTCCGCCGCGCGCCGGAGCGCGCCCAGGTCGCGCTGGTCGAGTCTGATGGCGATCCAGCGCCCGCCGGCGCCCCGGACTAGATGGCCGGTCTGGTCCAAGTCCTCGTGAGTCGGCTGCACGAAATCCGTGATCGCGCTCGCCCGGTCTGCGAGGTCCACGCCGGCCACGGCCGCACCCTCGCGCGCGAAGGCGATGGCCGTCGCGCGGCCGATGCCGCGCGCCGCGCCCGTGATGACGGCGACCTTGCCCGCGAGCCGCCCCTGCTGTGGCTTCTGACCTTCGCCGTTCCCACTCATCGCACGTCCTTCCGACCCGGCACTACCGGGATCTTCTTTTTAGGGAGCGCATCCAGCAGTTGCCGATCAATGCGCAAATGCTGCTGCACCAGCTCGTGCGGCGTCAGCGCCATCCACTGCTTGAGCGACATGTCCTGAAAGCGCGCGCTCTTGAACATCTCCAGGAAGCGCACCCGCGTCGTCCCGGTGTTCTCAATGTAGTGGCCCATTGCGAAGGGAACGTAGCCTACGTCGCCGGCCCGGTAGTCGAACGTGCGCGCCGTGCCGCCCGAGGCGAACACGGTCATCCGCGCCTCACCCTCGATGTAGTATTGCCACTCATCGTTGTTCGAGTGCCAGTGCAGCTCGCGCATGCCCCCGGGCTCGATGTCCACGAGCGCCGCTGCGATGGATTGATTGGCCGGAAAGTTGCTGCCGTCCACGATCCGCACCGCGCCGCCCGGCGTCTTCTGCGGCTCCTGCTGCAACATGCGGTAGCTGAAGCTCCGGGCCGGGGCTACCTGCTCCGCGATCTTGTTGGCCTCGATCGGGCCGGGCAGTTCGGCCTGGAAGATATAGAGTTCCTTCTTGGGAAGGTCGGCGAGGGCGCACTCCGGCCAGCCGAAATTCTTGGCTATCACGCTCTTCGGCGTGTGCGCGAGCCAGTCCGTGATCAGGAAGGTGCTGTCCTCGGAAAAGCTGCCCTGCTCGAAGACGAGCAGGAACTCGCAGCCGTCCGGCTCGAGCCCCTGGATCGAGTGCGGGATGCCGGACGGGAAGAACCAGAGGTCGCCCACGCCCACATCGTCCACGAATTGCCGTCCGTCGAGGTCAATGGCGGTGATGCGGGCACGGCCGTAAAGCATGTAGGACCACTCGCCAGGCTGATGCCAGTGCAGCTCGCGCACCGCTCCGCTCTTCAAGCGCATATTCACGCCGGCGAGCTGCTTTGCAACGGGCAGCTCGCGCTCCGTGACCTCGCGCGCCCAGCCGCCGGGCTGCAGGCGGTTGTGAGCGTCGGCGAACGAGAACTTGAGGTTGGGCATCGTGCCGTGGTCCGTCTCCGGCGGCGCTAGCGTGTCCGGATTCTCCCTGTCGCGCATAACGTCGCGAGGACCAGGATCGTCTGCCCCTTTGCTGCCCCGCACCGGCTGCGGGAACCCGCCGCTAGGAGAATCCATGGCTCGCACTCCATCTCGTCCAGGGTATGATCGTCGCCCACAGACACCGTAACTCGCGTGCCAAGGACGCGGTTTCGGCCCGGCGCGCGCGCGGCAGATCAAGTTGGATACGATTACAGTCTTGTGTTCCGCGCGCGCACCTGTTGGGATCAGTCGCGTTGACGCCGTCTCGGTTCCGATCCCGGCGGCGGCCCTGTGAGGCGGAGGCAACCATGCACCCTGACAGCCTGAGCCGGCTACGGCGCCAATCGTCCGAGCTGGAGAATAACCTTCTCGACGAGTGGCTCGCTGGGCGCCTCTCCCGCCGCGATCTCCTGCGCTATGCCAGCATCGTCGGGATGGCGCTAGGACCGCTCGCCGGCCTGGCCGGGCTCGCGCCGGGCGCCCGCGCGCAAGGCCAGGCTAAGCCCGGCGGCACGATCCGCGTGGCGCAGACGGTGCCTGCCGGCGCCATAGACCCGCTCACGGTGGATGACCTGGGCGGGCTCGCGATGCTCCAGCAGACCGCCGAGTTTTTGGTGTTCGACGCGCCGGACCTCACCCTGCATCCGGTGCTGGCCCTGTCGTGGAAGCCGAACGACAAGGCCGATGTCTGGACCTTCACGCTGCGCCAGGGCGTGAAATTCCATGACGGCCACCCGTTCGCCGCCGACGACGTGGTCGCCACCATGGATCGGCTTGCCGATCCTGCGAACGGCTCGAACGCGCTCTCCGTGTTCCGCGGCGTGCTGTCGAAGGGCGGCACGCGCAAGGTGGACGACCACACGGTCGAATTCCATCTCGACAAGCCGGTGGGCAAGTTCCCGTATTATGTATCGTCCGACAACTACAACGCGGTTATCCTGCCCGCGGACTACAAGGGCGACTTCGAGAGCCACTTCAACGGCACCGGCCCGTTCAAGCTGGACCGCTACCAGACCAAGGTCGGCGCCAGCTTCGTGCGCAACCCGGACTGGTGGGGCGGCGCGGTGATGCCGGACCGCACCGAGTTCTCCTTCTACACCGACCAGCAGCCGCAGGTGCTCGCGATCCAGGGCGGGCAGGTGGACGTGGTCCAGCAGATCGTCGTCCAGGGCGCGCAGGCGCTGCTGAACAACCCGGACGTCAAGATCCTCAAGCTGAAGTCGAGCGCGCACCGCGAGGTTCACATGCGCTGCGACCAAGGGCCGCTCACCGACAAGCGGGTGCGCCAGGCCATCGCGCTGACGCTCAACCGCCCGGCGCTCGTCAAGGGGCTGCTCCGCGGCAACGCCGACCTCGGCAACGACAGCCCGTTCGCCCCGATCTATCCCTCCACAGACCGCTCGGTGCCGCAGCGCGCCATGGACATCGCGAAAGCGAAGGCGCTGATGCAGGCGGCCAAGCCAGGCGGCAGCACCACGGTCACGCTGACCACCGAATACCTGCAGGAGCTCCCCGACTACGCAGTGCTGATCCAGAATGCCGCGGCGGAGATCGGGATCAAGATCAATCTCAAGGTCGAGCCGCAGGCCGCCTACTACGGCTCGGCTGTCTTCGGGAAGTCGGACTGGCTCGATTCCGAGATGGGCATCACCGAATACGGCCACCGCGGCGTGCCGGACGTGTTCCTCGGCGCGCCTCTGGCCAGCAACGGGTCGTGGAACGCGGCACACTTCAAGAATGCGGAGTATGACAAGCTGGCTGCGCAATACATCGCCGCCGTGGACCCGCAAGCCCAGCGCGACGCGGCCGGCAAGATCCAGCGGCTGCTGCTCGATGAGACGCCGATCATTTTCGCCTACTTCTACGACTACCTCGCGGCGACGGGGGCCAACGTCAGCGGCGTCACGGTGACGGCGATGTCGCAGGTCTATCTGCAGAACGCGACGGGCGGCGCCGGCGGCGGCGGGTAGGACGGGCGCGCGATGAATGCCGGGCTGGCCCGTTTCACGCTGCGCCGCGTGGGTCTCGGGCTGCTCACGCTGTGGCTGCTCAGCCTGGTGGTGTTCGCGGGCGGGCAGGTGCTGCCGGGCGACGTGGGCCGCGCCATCCTCGGCCCGCTCGCCGACGCGCGGGCAGTGGCGGCGCTCAACCACCAGCTCGGCATGGACCGCCCGGCGCCCGTGCTCTACGCGAGCTGGATCGGCGGCATGCTCCAGGGCGACATGGGCCGCTCGCTCGTCTATCGCAGCCCGGTTGCCCCGCTGCTCGGCTCAGCGCTGCTCAACTCGCTCAAGCTCGCGGGGCTCGCCTTCGTCATCGTCGTGCCGCTCGGGATCGGCGCCGGCGTGTTCGCGGCGCTCAGGGCCGGGCGCTGGCAGGATCGCGTCGTCACGATCGGCGGGCTGTCGCTCACGGTGATCCCGGAGTTCGTCTCGTCCATCGTGCTGATCCTGGTGTTCGGGGTCTGGCTGCGCTGGCTGCCGCTGTCCGCGAGCTGGCGGCGGGGAAGCGGCGCGCTGGTGCAGTTGCAGCACCTGATCCTGCCGGCGCTGCCCTTGGTCCTGGTGCTGTTCGGCTACATCGCCCGCATGGCGCGCGCGGGGACGCTCGGCGCGCTGGAGGCCGACTACACGCGCACGGCGATCCTCAAGGGCCTGCCGCGCCGGGTCGTGCTCTTTCGTCACGTGCTGCGCAACGCGCTGCTGCCGACGATCGCGGTCGTGGCCGCGCAGACCGGCTACCTCGTCGGCGGCCTCGTGGTCGTGGAGACCTTATTCCGCTACCAGGGCATCGGCAGCCTGATCCTGACGGCGGCGAAGGGTAAGGACTTCCCCATGCTTGAGGCGGGCGTGCTCACCGTGGGCGCGCTCTACGTGGCCGCGACCCTCATCGCCGACGCGCTCACCCTCGCGCTCGATCCGCGCACGCGGCTGGGTGGCACATGAGTGACCTCCTGGTCGCGGGACCGGCGGATGGGCCGGTTCAACCCGAGCCGGTGGCCGCTCCCGCGCCGCCCATGCGGGGGCGGCTGCATGTGCTCGCCCGCTCGGCCTTGTTCTGGACCGGGTTGGCGATCCTCCTCTTCTGGGCGGCCTGCGCCATCCTCGGCAGGGCGATCACGCCGTACGACCCGTTCGCGACCGACCTGATGAATGAGCTTGACCCGCCGTCCTGGGCGCACCCGTTCGGCACGGACCAGCTCGGCCGCGACATCCTCTCGCGCGTGATCCTGGGCGCGCGCGGCATCCTCACCGTGGCGCCGCTCGCGACCGCGCTCGGCATCGCCGCCGGCACCGTGCTCGGCCTGTTCACGGGCTACTTCCGGGGGATCGCGGACGTGCTCGTGGGCCGGGTGGTGGAGGTGCTGGTCGCACTGCCGCTCATCATCGTCGCACTGCTCGCGCTGACGGCGCTCGGGCCGAGCACGTGGACCGTCGTGGCGGTGGTGGGCATTGTGTTCGCGCCGCTGGTCGCGCGGACGGTGCGCGCGGCCGTGCTGCAGGAGCGCGGGCTGGACTACGTCGCGGCGGCGGAGCTGCGCGGCGAAGGGGCGATGCACATCATGTTCGTCGAGATCCTGCCCAACGTCGTGCCGCCCATCGTGGTGGAGGCGACGGTGCGGCTGGGCTACGCGATCTTCGCCATCGCCTCGCTCTCGTTCCTGGGCTTCGGCATCCAGCCGCCGTCGCCCGACTGGGGGCTGGCGGTCGCTGAGAATTACGGCGTCATCGGCGGCGGCTACTGGTGGACGGTCGTGTTCAGCGCCGCCGCGACCGCGTCGCTGGTCGTCGGCGTCAACCTGCTTGCGGAGGGGCTGCAAGGGGCGTTGGAAGCATGAGCGTCGTGCCGAAGGTGCGCCAATGAACGAGGCCGCGCTTCTCCTGGATGGGTTGGATGTGGCCTACCGGGTGCGCGGGCGGGACTTGGCGGTGCTGCGCGACGTGAGCTTCCGGGTGGGCCGGGGCGAGGCGTACGGGCTGGTGGGCGAGTCCGGCTGCGGCAAGTCCACGGCAGCGCTCGCGGCGCTCGGGGGCCTGCCGGCCAATGGTCGGATACGCGCCGGGCAGGTCCGGGTGGCGGGCGAGGATCTCGGCCAACTCAGCGCGGAGGCACTGCGCCAGCTCCGCGCCCGCACCGTCTCCATGGTGTTCCAGGACCCCGGCCGGGCGCTGAACCCGGCACTCACGGTCGGACGGCAGGTTGCCGAGAGCTTCGAGCTGCTCGGCCATCCCCGCGCCAAGGCGGCGGCGGAGGCCGAGGCGGCGCTGGCGCGGGTGCAGATCTCCGGCCCGGCGCGCGTCATGGCGAGCTACCCGCACCAGCTCTCGGGCGGGATGCAGCAGCGCGCGGTAATCGCCATGGCGCTGGCCAAAGACCCGGCGCTGCTGGTGCTCGACGAGCCGACGACCGGGCTCGACGCCACGGTGGAGGCCGAGGTGCTCGACCTCGTGGCGAAGCTGCGCGAGGAGCTGGCGAGCGGCATCCTGCTCATCAGCCACAACCTTGCCGTGGTCGGGCGGCTGTGCGACCGGGTGGGCGTGCTCTACGCCGGGCTGCTGGTGGAGGAAGGGCCGGCGCGGGAGGTGTTCGGCTACGCCGCGCCACCCCTATACCGCCGGGCTGCTGCGCTGCCTGCCCAGGCCGGGGCTGCGCAAGGGGCGGGACCGGCTCGACGCCATCCCCGGCCTGCTGCCCGCGCCAGGTGCTGCGCTGTCCGGCTGCGCCTTCGCCGAGCGCTGCCTGCTCGCCCGGCCGCGCTGCCGCGTCGAGCCGCCGCCGTTGTACGATTTGGGCGGCGGCCACGGCAGCCGCTGCCATTACCACGACGAGGTGCCGAACCTGCCGCGTGCTGAGGCGTCCAACGGCGTGGGGACGGCCGGACCCGACCGGCAGGGGGCGCCGGTGCTGGAGGCCGCCGGGGTCTCCAAGACCTACACCGTCGGCGGGCGGCAATTGCAGGCGCTGCGGGACATCTCCGTGCAGCTCTGGCCGGGAGAGACGCTCGGCTTGGTAGGCGAGTCGGGGAGCGGCAAGACGACGCTCGCGCGGCTGCTGCTCGGCCTGACGGCGCCGGACCAGGGCGGCAAGCTGGCGCTCGACGGCGAGAACCTGCCGCCGCTCGCGCGGAGCCGCAGCGCCGGGCAGGTCAAGGCGCTGCAGATCGTGTTCCAGAACCCGGATTCGGCGCTGAACCGCTCGCACACGGTCCAGCACCTGATCGGCCGGGCGATTGGGCGGCTGGCGGGGCTGCGGGGTGCCGCGCGCCAGGAGCGGCTGCTCGCGCTCGTGCGCGGCGTGCGGCTGGCCGACCGCCATCTCGCGTGCCCGCCCGCGCCAGCTCTCGGGCGGGCTCAAGCAGCGCGTCGCCATCGCCCGCGCCTTCGCCGGCGACCCGCGCCTCGTCGTGTGTGACGAGCCGACCTCGGCGCTCGACGTGTCCGTGCAGGCGGCGATCCTCAACCTGCTCACGGATCTGCAGGCGGCGCAGCGGGTGGGCTACGTGTTCATCTCCCACGATCTCGGCGTGGTTCGCTATCTGGCCGACCGGGTCGCCGTGCTCTATCTCGGGCGGCTGATGCAGCTCGGCCCGGCGGAGGCGGTGTTCGCCGGGCCACAGCACCCCTACACGGAAGCGCTGCTCGCCGCGGCTCCGGGGGCCGGGAGCAATGAGCACATCCGCCTACACGGCGACATCCCAAGCCCGATGAACCCGCCGCGCGGCTGCGCCTTCCAGACCCGCTGCCCGCGCAAGATCGGCGCAGTATGCGAGGCCGAGGAGCCGCCGCTCTACGTGGAGGATGGAAACGCGGTGCGGT
>CAWIUA010000027.1:0-13333 GCA_963839135.1 uncultured Alphaproteobacteria bacterium | reverse complement strand
GGCGGAGTAAGGCGGCTAATTCGCTGTGGTGCGTATCACGCTTTGAGACGTGGTCAGCGATGCGGCGCGCTTCGATCCCGATCTCCCGCAGCTGGCCGGTCGGGGCGATGTAGAAGCCGCAGAAATACAAACCCGGCGCCGCGGTTTGCTTGCCGCTGACGACGGGCATGCCCGCCTTGTCGAGCGCGCCGTCGGCCTGGGGCAGCAGCGCTCGTAGATCGGACCGGAAGCCGGTCGCCGCGATGATGGCGTCGTAGGTCTCGCGGCGGCCATCTGCGAACTCGATGATTCCCGCATCGAGGGCGCGTATGTCTGGCCGGATCGCGATCGCGCCGTCGCGAATGCTTGCCACCGTTCCCACGTCGAGGACGGGCACCCGGCCGCTTTCGCTGATGCTGGCGAGAGGACCCGTCCTCGGGCGCTCAAGTCCCAGGCGCTTCAGCGACCCGATGCTGAGACGCACGAGCGGCGCGGCCAGCGCATCGGCCAGGGTCGGCGGCAGCTGCCGCATGAGGATGGACACGCTCAGTATGGGAAGGCCGAACAGATCGCGCGGCACGACGTTCACTGGGCCGCGCACCGCGAGAGCAACCTCCACGCCCTTCTCAGCCAAGTCGAGCGCGATCTCCGCGCCCGAATTCCCGAACCCCACCACGAGCACTTTCTTTCCCGCGTAGGGTTCTGGGTTGCGATAGGCGCTGCTATGGCGGATGTCGCCGCCGAAGCGCTCCTCTCCTGGCCAAGTCGGGCGATAGGGCCGATCCGCAAAGCCCGTCGCCACAATCAGGCTCGGCGCCGTGAACGTCTCCGCCGGCGTTTCTACGCGCCAAGCATTGCCTTCCCGTAGCGCGCACCTCGCTTCGACCTGGAAGCGCGGCTGCAAGGCGAATTCGCGCGCGTAGCGCTCAAGGTAGTCCACGACCTGCGCACGATCCGGGTATCGCGGATACGTCTTCGGCATAGGCAAGCCTGGCAGCCCGGAATGCCCGCGGTCGGTGTGCAAGTGAAGGCGATCGTAGTGGCGCCGCCACACCGCGCCCACGGCGTCCCCTCTTTCCAACATCAGCGCGTTCACGCCGGCCTGCTTGAGGCAGGCTGCGCACGCGAGCCCCGCCGGACCCGCGCCGATGATGATGGCCTCCAGATCGCTCATGAGCGCCGGCCTTTCCGAACCCGCTCGCGCAGAAGTCGCTCGCGTCGAATGTGCAGCCTGCCCGCCGGGGGACTCGAACCCCCATGCCTTTCGGCGTCGGATTTTAAGTCCGCTGCGTCTGCCATTCCGCCAGGCGGGCGTGGCGCTATTCCTGGGCGACCTGCCGCGCGATGTCCAGCGCCCGGCGCAGCAGCGTCGCCGTCGCCTCCGGCGTGCGGAAGGCGCTGTGCGCCGTGAGGGTCACGTTCTCCAGCGACGCCAACTCATGCCCCGCCGGCAGCGGCTCCTCGCAGAACACGTCGAGCGCCGCGTGCGCGAGCGTCCCCGAGCGCAACGCCTCGATCATGGCCGTCTCGTCCACGAGCGCACCGCGGGCGGTGTTGACCAGGATGGCGCCGGGCTTGAGCCGGGCGAGGTGGTCCCGGCCCAGGATGCCGCGCGTCTCGTCCGTCAGCAGCAGGTGCAGCGAGAGCACGTCGGCCTCCGCGAGCAGCGCGTCGAGCGTCACGAACCGAACGCCCTCCGCCGCGCGCGGCGTGCGGTTCCAGGCGAGCACCTCCATGCCGATGCCTCGGCCGATCCGTGCTACCTCCTGCGCGATGCCGCCGAAGCCGAGCAGCCCGAGCCGCTTGCCTTGGAGCTGCACGCCCTCGGTGCGCGGCCACTCGCCCCCGCGCACCGCGCGGTCCATGCCTGCCACGCCGCGCGCCGCCGCGAACATCAGCGCGACGGCGTGCTCGGCAACGGCGACATCACCGTAGCCCTTGATCGTGTGAACCGTGACGCCGAGGTCGGCGAGCGCCTCCGGGTCCATGTAGCTTCGCGCGCCGGTGCCGAGGAAGATCACATGGCGCAGCCCCTCGCAGCGCGCCAAGGCCGCCGTCGGCATCTGGGTATGGTCGTTGAGCACGAAGCCGTAGCCGCGGAGCAGGCCAGGAAGCTCCGCGGGGTCCACGTCTGCCTGCTCGTTCACGTCCACTTGCGGGTCGTCGGGCCGGGTGACGGAACGGAAGACGTCCGCCAGCGCATCGACCGCGTCTATGAACAAACCCCGCATCGCCGCCTCCACCGCTCCCCGACCGATCCTGCGGACCAGCCGCGCGGGCCGCAAGTGCGTTGAAGCACGTTGACGATGCCGGGCCAGGTGCTTCATCATTCGTCGGATGCGCTCCGCCTTCCTCGGCTTGGCTCTCGCGTCCTGCTGCGCCGCCATTGCTGCCGCGGCACCGAAGCCGCCGCCGCTCGACGCGGGGAAGCTGGGCAAGCCGCCCCCTCTCGAAGGGTCAGAGCCAGCAGCGTCGGCCAAGCCGCCACCCCTCCCTGCCGATCCCGACGCCGAGCGCGGCATCCTCGCCAGCAGCGGCAGCGGCTTCGTCGCCGCACCCGCGCGCGTGCTCACCAACAACCACGTCGTCGAGGGCTGTCACCGCCTGGTTGCCCGCAACGCCGCCGGGGAGACCGCGCCCGCCAAGCTGTTCGCGACGGACACGCAGCGGGACCTCGCCGTGCTCACCGTGCGCGACGGGTTCGCGCCGCCCCTCACCTTCCGTGACGGCCCGGCCGTCGAGCGGGGCGAGGGAGTTGTCACTTACGGCTTCCCGCTCACGGGACTGCTCTCCTCGGGACCGACGCTCACGACGGGCACCATCAGCGCGCTCTCGGGCCTGCGCGACGACCCGAGCGACTTCCAGATCAGCGCCCCGGTCCAGCCCGGCAACTCCGGCGGGCCGCTGCTCGACATGGGCGGCAACGTCATCGGCGTCGTCGTCGCCAAGCTGAACGCGGCCCGCGTCGCTGAGATGACCGACGGCGACATCCCGCAGAACGTCAACTTCGCCGTGAAGGGCACCGAGATCCTCGCCTTCCTGCGCGGCCAAGGCATTCGGCCGCGCACCGTCGTGGGCGGCGCCCTCACCCGCAGCGCCGCCGAGGTCGGCGAGGTCGCCAACTCCTCGACCGTGTTCCTGCGGTGCTATAAGTAGCGTCGTGAACAGGGATGCCGCTGCTGCGCGCGCGGGCGTCGCGGGCGTAGAACAGCGCGGCCCGGCGCCGCACCCGCGCGGCCGGCGCGTGCTGCGCCTGCTCCGCTGGTTCACGATCGCGGCGATCTGGGCGGCGCTGGCCGTCTGCGCCGTGCTGGTCTGGTTCGCCCGCGACCTGCCGCGCCCGGAAGCGGCGCTCGACGCCCAGCGCCGCCCCGGTCTCGCGCTGCAGGACCGCGACGGGCCGCACCTTCGCCACCTTCGGGGACGTCGTGGGCGAGCCGCTGCGCCTCTCCGACATGCCGCGCTGGCTGCCGGAAGCCGCCGTCGCCATCGAGGATCGGCGCTTCTGGACGAACTGGGGCATTGACCCGGTCGGCATCCTGCGCGCGGCGTGGACGAATTTGCGCGCCGGGCGATTGCGCCAGGGCGGGTCCACGATCACGCAGCAGGTCGCGAAGAACCTGTTCCTCTCCGACGTCCGCACGTTCAAGCGCAAGGTGCAGGAGCTGATGCTGACGGTGTGGCTCACCCACACCTTCACGAAGCGGCAGATCCTGGAGATCTGGCTGAACCGGGTCTATCTCGGGTCGGGCGCCTGGGGCGTTGACGCGGCTTCGCGCATCTATTTCGGGATGCCGACGCGCAAGCTTAACCTATGGCAGTGCGCCGTGCTGGCGGGGCTGCCGAAGGCGCCGAGCCGGCTCAGCCCCCACGCCGACCCGGACGCCGCCGCCGCCCGCGCGCGCGAGGTGCTGCACGCCATGGTGCGGACGGGCGCGATCACGGCGGCGCAGGAAGCGGCTGCGGACGCGGCTATTCGATTCCCGCCGCGCCCGGCGCCGTCCGGCTGGTTCGCGGACTGGGTCGCGGAGCAGGCGCAGCAGATCGTGCCCGAAGGCGCCGATGCCGTGGTGCGCACCACGCTCGATCCCCGCTTGCAACGTGTCGCTGAGGAGCGGCTGCGCGCGGTCCTCGACGGGCCGGGTGCTGCGGCGCATGCCTCGGAGGGCGCCGTCGTCGTGCTCGACGCAGCAACGGGCACTGTCCGCGCCATGGTCGGCGGGCGCGACCCGGAGGCCGGCGGCTTCAACCGCGCCGTCCTCGCCCGGCGCCAGCCCGGCTCGGCTTTCAAGCCCTTCGTCTGGCTCAACGCCCTGGAGCACGGCTTCACGCCGGACAGCACGGTGCTCGACGCGCCGCTGCGCATCGGCAGCTGGTCGCCGCAGGATTTCGAGGGCTGCTGCCGCGGGGAGGTGACGCTGACGCAGGCGCTGGCGCTCTCGCTCAACACGGCCTCCGTGCGCCTGATGCAGGAGACGGGCGGTCCCGCCGCGACGGCCGCCGTGGCGCGCCGCCTCGGCATCGAGGACGCGCTGCCCGACAATCTCTCGCTGGCGCTCGGCACGGGCGACGTCGGCGTCCTCGAGATGGCCGCCGCCTACGGCGCGTTCTTCAACGGCGGCAACCGCGTCCACCCGACCGGGATCGCCGCCGCCGAGGCGGACGGGCAGCACCTCGCCATCTCGGGGGAGGCACCGGAGCCGGTGATCAGCCCGGCCGAGGCGCAGGCGATGGTGCGAATGCTGGCCGCGGTGGTCGCGACAGGGACGGGCCGGGCCGCCGCGGTGCCGCACCGGTTCGTCGCGGGCAAGACCGGCACGACCCAGGACAGCCGCGACGCCTGGTTCGTGGGGGCCGTGGGAAGGACGGTGATCGCGGTGTGGATGGGCAACGACGACGGATCGCCGATGCGCGGTGTCCTGGGTGGAGGGCTGCCGGCGCGGGTGTTCCGCGATATAGCGGCGAGGCTGCCGTAACAGTTCACGGGCGAATGTTACGGTCCAAACTCTATATTGACGTGACGGCCACGATCAACTAAACGCCGTTCAGTCATGTCCGCCGTGATCAGCACACGCAAGCCGCGGGGCCAGGGCGCGTCGCGCCGGGGCGAGGTTCTCGCTGCGGCCAAGCGCCTCTTCCTCGAAGAAGGCTACGAGCACGCCACCATGCGCCGCATCGCGGCCGGGGTCGGCGTTTCCGCGGCCGCTCTCTACGGGTATTTCCCCGACAAGGAGGCGATCCTCCACGCCATCGCCGAGGCGACGTTCAGCGAATTGCTGGTGCGGCTTGAGGAGAGCCAGCGCGGGCACGCCCTGCTGCTCGACCGCTTCACGGCCGGACTGCGCGCCTACATTGCATTCGGCCTCGCCCGGCCCGACGAGTATCGTCTCACCTTTCTCGCCAAGATGATTACGCCCGAGCGCCGGGCCAGTGCCTGCCCTCACGGGATCGATGATGCCGACCGCTCCTTCGCAATCCTGGAGCGCGGCATCACCGAGCTGATGGATGCCGGCATCTTCGCGCTGGGCGACACGGTCGCCGCCGCCGAGGCTGCCTGGGCGTGCCTGCACGGCACGACCGCCCTGCTGCTCGACCACCCCGATCACCTGCAGACCTCGCCCGATCAGCTCGTGGAGGCGGTCATCGCCACGATGCTGCGCGGGCTGATGCGGTAGCACAGCCGGCGAAGGCTGGCCGCGGCGCGGCTTTCGTGCCAACACCGTGGGCTGCATCGCCGAGAGAGGACCAGGCATGAACCGTCGTGCGCTCCTGGCGGCTGCTGCCGCCGCCCCGCTCGCCACCCGGCTCAGCTGGCCGCGCGCTGCCGCGGCCGCCGAGGGCTGGCGGCTCTTCGAGGTCAGGACGCGCGTGACCCTGCTCGACTCGCCCGGCGCCGCCCAGCTCTGGCTGCCGGTGGCGCAGACCGCGGGCGGCTACCAGACCGCGCTCGACCTGGACTGGGTCAGCAGCGGGCAAACGAAGCTGGTGCACGACGCCCGCTACGGTGCCGACATCCTTTACACTGCCTGGGATGGCAGAGAGGCGGCGCAGACGCTCGACGTCGTGCAGCGCGTCGCGACCCGCGACCGTAGCGGCTCGGACCCGCTGCTCCCGCTGACTGAGGCTGACCGCCGCTTCTGGACCGCGCCCACTTCGAGCACGCCCACGGACAGCATCGTGCGCGAGACGGCGGAGCGGATCACCGCCGGCAAGACCGGGTCGCGCGAGCGGCTGCGCGCCCTCTACGACTGGGTCGTGGACAACACCTGGCGCGACCCCGGAACGCCTGGCTGCGGCTACGGCAATGTGGAGGCGATGCTGCGGTCCGGCCAAATGGGCGGCAAGTGTGCCGACATCAACGGCCTGATGACCGCCCTCGCCCGCGCCGCCGGCTTCCCGGCGCGCGACGTGTATGGCGTCCGCGTCGCCAACTCACGCGTTTACCCCTCGCTCGGCAGGAGCGGCGACGTCAGCACGGCGCAGCACTGCCGCGCCGAGGCGTACCTGGACAACATCGGCTGGGTGCCGCTCGACCCGGCGGACGTGCGCAAGATCGTGCTGGAGCAGAAGCTCGCGGTGGACAGCCCTGAGATACGCGTGCTGCGCGACCGCTTGTTTGGGACCTGGGAGATGAACTGGATCGGCTACAACAGCGCGACCGACATCGAGCTGCCGGGCGCCGGCCAGAAGAAGACGAATTTTGCCTTCCTCATGTATCCATGCGCGTTCACTGCGAACGGTCAGCCCGACTGCCTCGATCCGGCGCATTTCCGCTACGAGATCACGTCGCGCGAAGTAGCGGCCTGAGTCCGGCGGCCTTGCAACACAAACCTAGGGCGGAGGAAAGCTTTGGACATCGGCGAGTTGCGGGCGCTGCAAGCGCCCCTCAAGCAGCGCTATCGGGAGTCCGCCGACAGCGCACGGATTCCATCGCGCGCCGTCGGCACGCTTGACGGCCCCGATCTGTCCTGCCGGGTTCAAGCGTGGCGCGGCGGCGAGACGGTGGCTGGCCTGCACCCGGCCGCGGGCGGCACCGGCGAGCTGGCGTGCTCCGCCGACATGCTGCTGGAGGCGCTCGTCGCCTGCGCCGGGGTGACTTTGCGCGCGGTGGCGACCTCCATGGGCGTCCCGCTGCGCGGAGGCCGGATCGTCGCGGAGGGAAGCTGGGACGCGCGGGGCACGCTCGGCGTGGACAAGGCCGCACCCGTCGGGATCACCGACATCGCGCTCCGCTTCGAGCTGGACACCGACGCCGATCCCGCGCAGGTCGAACGTCTTGTAGCGACAGCGGAGCGGTTCTGTGTTATCTTCCAGACCCTTCGTACCCCGCCTCGCCTCTCGGTCACGCACGAGACCCTTCGATGAGTAGAGCAGGGATCAACGATTCCCCGCGCGAGTCTCGCGGATGGTGAAGATTACCGTTGTTAACTTAACAGCGTTAGGTTAGTTTGCGCCGCGTTCTCGTCGCGAGGTGCCCATGTTCCGCCCCTCCTACGCCGCCCTGGCCCTGATCCTCGTAGCACCCTGCGCGGCGCCATGCGCCGTCGCTGAGCCGGCGCCGCGGCCAGTGCGCGTCCAAACGGTGGTCTTCGCCCCCGAGGCGCATACGCTCACCCTGTCCGGCTCCATCCAGGCGCGGACTCAGGCGGAGCTTGCGTTCCGCGTCGGCGGCAAGGTGATCGCGCGCCCGGTGGAGGTCGGCGACAAGGTTCACGCCGGGCAGGAGCTGGCGCGGCTTGATCCCCAGGATTTGCAGCTTCAGGTCCAGTCCGCCGCGAGCGCCGTCGAGGCGGCGAGCGCCGATGCCGCCCAAGCCCGGGCCGAGCTTGAGCGCTACCAAGCGCTCGGCAAGAGATCGCCGGCCTACATGTCCTCCGAGTATGACCGGCGCCTTGCCGCGAGCCGCATGGCTGACGCACGCCTCACCCAGGCCGCCCGGCAATACGCGCTCGCCCACGACCAGGCTGGCTACGGCACGCTCACGGCCGATGCCGACGGCGTCGTGACGGCGCTGCCCGTCCAGGTCGGCCAGGTCGTCGCCGCCGGGCAGACGGTGGCGACCCTTGCCCATTCGGCCGAGGTCGAGGTGAGCCTGGATGTCCCGGAGAACCGCCTCGACGACCTTCGCGCGGCCCAGCTCGTCGCGATCAAGCTCTGGTCGGCGCCGGGCCGCACCCTGCACGGCCGCGTGCGCGAGATCGGCGCCCTCGCCGACCCGGCAAGCCGCACCTTCAACGTCAAGGTAACGGTCCTCGACGCGCCGCCCGGCCTGCTCGCGCTCGGCATGACCGCGACCGTTCGCCTCGCCACCCCGCCGGGCCCATCCATAGCACTTCTGCCCGCCACCGCGATCACCGATCAGGAAGGGCACCCGGCGGTGTGGGTCCTGAACCAGGGACAAGGGGGTTCGCCGAGCCATGCTGAGCGCCGGCCCATCACCGTCGCCGGCTACCGCGAGGATGGGCAGGTCGCCATCAGCGGCGGCCTAAGCCCGGGCGACCAAGTGGTGACGGCGGGCGCTGCCGTGCTCGATCCCGCCCTGCCCGTGGTTGCCTGGGGAGGGCCGGCGCGATGAGCCGCCTCAACCTGTCCGAGTGGGGACTCAAGCATCGCTCCATCACGCTCTTCGCCATGCTCGCCCTCGCCGGCGTCGGCGTCTGGGCGTATCTCGGCCTCGGCCGCGCCGAGGACCCCGGCTTCACGATCAAGAACATGGTCGTCGTCGCCGACTGGCCTGGCGCCAGCGCCGAGACCATGGCCCGCGAGGTCGCCGATCCCATCGAGCGCAAGCTGGAGGAGCTGCCGTTCCTCGACAACACGGCGAGCGACACCCGCGCCGGGCATACAGTCGTCACGATCACGCTCAACGACAGCACCCCATCCGCCCGTGTTCCCGACCTTTGGTATCAGGTGCGCAAGAAGCTCGGCGACCTGCGCCCCTACCTGCCGGACGGCGTGCAGGGACCCTACTTCAACGACGAGTTCGGCGACGTGTTCGGCCTCGTCTATGCGGTCGAGGGCGAGGGTTTCACGCTTCCCGAGCTCCGCCACGTTGCCGAGGATGTGCGCGAGCGGCTGCTCGCCGTGCCCGGCGTCGGCAAGATCCAGCTCCTCGGCCAGCAGGACGAGCGCATCTACGTCGAGTTCTCCTATCAGCGCCTTGCCCAGCTCGGCCTGACCGCGAACGCCATCTTCGCCGCGATCCGCCAGGAGAACGCCGTGGCGGCGAGCGGATTCGTGGAGACCAGCGCCGACCGCGTCACCCTTCGCCTCCGCGAGGCAGCGGCGGGCGCGGACGCGCTGCGCAAGCTTCCGGTCCAGGCGCAAGGTCACCTGATCCCGCTCGGCGAGATTGCCACCATCCGTCGCGGCACCGCCGATCCCCCGACCTCGGCACTTCGCTACGATGGTCGCCCGGCGCTCGCGCTCGCCATCTCCATGGCGGATGGCGGCAACATCCTCGACCTCGGCAAGCGCGTCGCCGCCCGCCTGCAGGAGATCGAGCCGCAGCTTCCCCTCGGCGTCCACCTCGCCCGCATCAACGACCAGTCCCAGGTCGTGGCCAAGGACGTGGGCGAGTTCCAGAACAGCTTCCTCGCAGCCCTCGGCATCGTGCTGCTGGTCAGCTTCCTCAGCTTAGGCTGGCGCACCGGGATCGTGGTGGCGATCAGCGTGCCGCTCGTGCTCGCCGGCGTGCTGGTCGCCATGCGGCTGCTCGGTATTGATCTGCAGCGCATCTCGCTCGGCGCCATGATCATCGCGCTCGGCCTGCTCGTGGACGACGCGATCATCGCCGTCGAGACCATGGCGGTGAAGCTGGAGCAGGGATGGGACCGGATGCGCGCCGGCTCCTTCGCCTGGACCAGCACCGCGTTCCCGATGCTGACTGGCACCCTCGTCACGGCGGCCGGCTACCTCCCGGTCGGCCTCGCCCATTCCAGTACCGGCGAGTACACGCAGGATATCTTTCGCGTAGTCGGCCTCGCCCTGATTCTCTCATGGGTTGTCGCCGTCCTGTTCGTGCCCTTTCTCGGTGCGGCGCTGCTGCCCGAGCCGAAGCACAGCGTCGCCGATCCGCACGCCGTCTATGATACGCCGATCTACCGGCGCTTCCGCCGGGTCGTCGCTTGGTGCGTGCGCTGGCGCTGGCTCGTGATCCTCGCTGCGGTGCTCGCCTTCGCCGCATCGGTCGTAGGCTTCATGCGCGTGCCGCAGCAATTCTTCCCGTCCTCAGATCGGCGGGAGGTGATGATTGACCTCCGCTTGCCCGAGGGCAGCTCCTTCGCCGCGACCGACGCGGCAGTACGGCGCGTCGATACGATCCTGCACGATGATCCCGGCGTGGCGTCCTGGGCAAGCTACGTGGGCACGGGCACGCCGCGCTTCTTCCTCGCGTTCTCCCCGGAGCTGGATCAGCCCAACTACGCTCAGTTTGTCGTGAACACGAAGAGCGTGGCGGCGCGGGAAGCCCTTCTGCAAAAGCTCTGGCGGATCGCGGACTCAGGTGCCGCGGGCGGCTTGGCGGACGCGCGCCTACGTGCCTCGCGGCTGGAGTTGGGGCCGCCTGTCGGCTACCCGGTGCAGTTCCGCGTCATCGGCCCGGACCCGATGGTGCTTCGCCGCGTCGCGGGCGAGGTGCGGGATGCGTTGCGCGCCGACCTGCATCTGCGCAACGCCGGTCTGAGCTCGGGCGCATTGGGCAAGCGCGTGGAGGTTGATCTCGATCAGGACAAGGCTCGGCTTCTGGGAATCACCAGTGCGGACTTGGCGAACACGCTGCAAACCTTGGAGCAGGGCGCGCCGGTCACGGCCTATCGCGAGGGCACGGACCTGATCCCTGTCGTCGCCCGTGCCACCGCGCCCGAGAAAGGCGGCGAGCGCGGCGATCTCGCCGGCCTCGCGGACGTTCCGGTGGCCGCGGCGAACGGCCGTGTCGCCACGCTCGGCCAGGTCGCGACGCTGCGCTCGGACCTCGAATGGCCGGCGATCCAGCGCCGCAACCGCACGCCCATGCTAATCGCGCGCGCGGACATCGCGGACGCGACGCAGGCGCCCGTAGCGACCGCGAACGTGATGCCCGCCGTGGACCGCGTCCGCGCCACGCTGCCGCCGGGCTACCGGATTGAGACGGCAGGCGCGGTCGAGGAGAGCGCCAAGGGCCAGGCCAGCGTAAACGCGATCATGCCGCTCATGGTGCTGGTCATGCTCGCGCTGCTGATGGTGCAGCTGCAGAGCTTCCGCCGGGTGCTCATGGTGGTGCTGACGGCGCCGCTCGGCCTGATCGGCGTCACCTCGGCGCTGCTCGTCACCGGCGCGCCGTTCGGCTTCGTTGCCATGCTGGGCTTCATCGCGCTGGCCGGGATCATCATGCGCAACTCGGTGATCCTGGTGGACCAGATCGAGCAGGACATCCAAGCTGGCCTAGCGCCCTCCGAAGCCATTGTGGAGGCGACCGTGCGCCGGGCCCGCCCGATCCTGCTCACGGCCGCGGCCGCGGTGCTCGCACTGGTGCCGCTCGCGGTCTCCTCGGTGTTCTGGGGGCCGATGGCGATCACGATCATGGGCGGGCTGATCGCCGCGACGGTGCTGACGCTGTGCGTCGTGCCCGCGCTTTACGCGGCCTGGGGCGGCGTGCGGGCGCCGGTCGAGGCGGCGCCGGCCATGGCAGCGGAGTAGGCGCTGGCGCGAAGGGGGCAGCGATGCGTATGATAGCGTCATGAACGTTGCCCTTCGCACGCCGCGGATGAGCCTGGACGAGTTCCTGGCCTGGGAGAGCCAGCAGGAGGAGCGTTGGGAATTCGACGGATTCGGGCCTGTCGCCATGGTTGGCGGCACGCTGCGGCACAATGAGATCGTTGGGAACTTGGACTTCGCCCTTAGGCCGCGGCTGACTAGGCCATGCCGTGCCTACCGCGAGACGGTGCGCGTCAGGACCGGCCGCGGCACGATACGCTATCCGGATCTGCTGATCGTGTGCTCCCGCATCGCCACGGAGGCGACCGAGATCGCTGACCCGGAGATCGTGTTTGAGGTCCTAAGCAAGAGCACCAGCCGCAAGGACCGTATCGAGAAGGCGGTCGAGTATCTCGCGACGGTGAGCATACAGCGCTACGTGCTGCTGGAGCAGGACGCTGTCGCGACAACCTCGATGCGTCGATCAGGGGGCGCTTGGGAGGCCGTCGTGCTCACCGGGTCCGCCGTGCTCGATCTCCCCGAGGTGGGCGTGCAAATCCCGCTGCCGGAGATCTACACCGGCATCGAGTTAGAGGACGACCAACCTACCCCGCCCGCGTGAACGCCCAGCGCACCTGCTGCGGCTGATCGGCGCGCGACGCCAGCACCACCTGCTCCGTGCGCTTGACGTCGTTTCCCCCGAGATAGACGCTCTCCTCGAGCGTGGGCAGCGCCCCGTCCGCCCGCAACTGCCAGCTGCCGCCGCCCGGCAGTCGCATGAGAACTGCCTCCCCTTGCATGCTCGCCTTCACGGCCGGGTGCAGGTGGAAGCGGACGGCGAACGGCTGTGGCTCGCGGGCCTCGACCACATCCTCGCCGCGTATGTCCTCACCGCTCGCGGCGATGTAGAAGCGGCGGCGGTGGATCGCGCCGAAAGGCTTCTCGTAGCCGTCGTGGCTCGTCTCCAGCCAGTGATTCCCGTCGGCTTCCTGTCGTTGCGCCTCGACGATGCCGGGCCGGCGCCCCAGCCCCTCAGGCTTCAGTTCGCTGCTGCTCGTGTCCGCGATGACGAGCGTGCTGTGCGCCGCCGTTGCCCGCGCGGCGTCGCGCCAGACGGGATCGCCGAGCGAGGAGCCGCCGCAATTCGTAATGAGCCGCTCGCGGCCGATCGACAGCTCGAAGGACAGCGTGCCTGCGTGCGCGAACCGGTCCATGCCGCGCGGCGGCGGGGCGCCGCAATCGGCAATCAGCACACTGCGCCCAGCCTGCACGCGCTGGAAGCCGCCGTCCGGCAAGCTCGGCGGCGCGCGTCCGCCGCGCCCAACCTGGGCCAGTGCCAGATCCACCAGCCCCGGCTGTTCCTCCTTCGCGCCATTGAACAGCGCCAGGCATCCGTCGCCGTGGCGCAGCGCGCGCAGCGCAGGCGCCACGCGCTCGATCGCTGCCACGAGGGCGGCGGGCGGCTGCATCTGCGCGGCTTGCAGCAAGGCACGCATGTCAGTGAGGTCCTGCAGCGCGGCAAGCTGCGCCGCGGGCTGCGCTCCACGTGGGAGCCGTCGTGCAGCACCTGGCGCGCGATCTCCTGCGGCAGGAAGCGCAGCGCACGCACCAGGATTTCTTGCTGGTCCGGCAGCGCCACAGCCGCCGCGATCAGCCCTTTGAGGGCGGTCAGGCCCCCCGT
>CAWIUA010000026.1:0-121436 GCA_963839135.1 uncultured Alphaproteobacteria bacterium | reverse complement strand
GACCGCCGTCCCCCACGTGAACAGGTGCCAGCACATCTCCTGCACACCTCCTGCGCGGAAGCGCACCAGGAGCGCGCCGTCCGCCTCCCGCTCCACGTCTGCGAGGGGTGAAATAGCCAGCACGCGGCATCCTCTGCCGCCTCCGGCGCGATGCGGAGCACCACGTCGATCGGCTCTCCTGGAACACCCCGAAGGACTGCGCCGCGTAGGATGCGAGGTCGAAGTCCTCGCGCCGGGTGAAGCAGCGGTCCAGCAGGTCCACCGAGGCAATGCGGTCGAGCCGCCACAGCCGCATCTCCGGCAGTCCCTCCACATGCCCGACCAGCCACGCGCGGCCGTTGCCGCCGTAGAGGGTCCCGTAGGGGCACAGCACGCGGGTCACCGGCTCTTCTACGCCCAGCCCGCCGTAGCGGATCACCACGAGCTGCACCCCGAGGATGGCGCGCCGCAGGTGGGCAGGAGCGAGGGGTCGAGCCGCGGGTCGTGGTCCCGGGCGCATGGCGATGCCCTCGGCCTGCATTAGGGCCTCGATGTCCGGCTCGGCCCGGCGCAGGGCGGCGGGCCGCATCAGCGCGCGCAAGGTCGTCGCGGCGTCGCGCAGCAACCCGGCGCGGTCCGCCTCGCCGCGGCTCGCGCACTCGCGCGCGAGCGCCTCCACCGCCGCGACCGCCTCGGCCCGCGGCTCGGCCACGCCTGCGAGCGCTCCGCCGGGCAGGCGCCAGCGGCGGACCCGCTCCTCGTCGTCCCAGCCCTCCAGCTGCGGGAACAGCTCGGCGAGCGCGTCGCGCAGCCGCTCGGCCGTGCGCCGCCCACCTCCAGCTCGTGCGCGATCTCGTCCAGGGTGAGGCCGGTCCGGGTGCCGGCGAGCATGAGGGCGAGGCGGAGCAGGCGTTGCGAGGGTTCGTAGCGCATGCGCCGATGCTGCTCTGTCCCGGCAATCGCGCCAACCACGCTAGCGGAACCCGAGCGGGACGTGCCTCCGGCCGCCCCTCGCTCTCGGCGGCGAGCAGGCGCAGCAATGCGTCCGCGTCCGCCTCCGCGCCGTTACCTTGGCCCGGCGCTGAACGAGGGCGAAGTCCGCGGGCGCAAGCGTGCGCACCCGTCGAGCGCCGCCGGTGGCGCCAGGCCGAAGAAGCGCCGGAACGCCAGCCGGGCCTGCGCCGGCGTGAGCCACTCGAAGCGGACCTTGACCAGGAAGCGGCGCAGGCTGGCGCGGTCCAGGCGATCGGCCAGGTTAGTCGTGCACGCGAAGGGCAGGGGGTGCTGCTCCATCCAGGTCAGCATCTCGTTCACCTGGCTGATCTCCCAGCTGCGCACCGCGTTGGCCCGCTCGAGCAGCAGGCTGTCCGCCTCGTCGAACACCAGGAAGGCCTGCGCCTCCCGGGCTTCGGCGAAGGCGCAGGCGATGTTCTGCTCGGTGCCGCCCACGAAGGTCGAGTAGGTCGGAGGCGCGCTTCTGCACCACCGGCATTCCCATGCGGCCGGCGAGATACCGCACCCAGGCGCTCTTGCCCGCGCCGGGCGGTCCCGACAGCAGGAAAGAGACCGAACGCGACGCGCCGGGGCGGAGCAGCTCGGCCGTCGAGGGCGTCGAGATCGCAATCGGCGTTGACCAGCGCCGGGTCGTAGCTCGCGTCCGGCGCTTGCTCGGGCGGCGGCAGCTCACCGCCCCGCACGGCGCGCGCAACGCCCTCGACGATCACCCGGGCCGTCTCCGCCCCGCCGCCGGCAAGCCGCGTCGCCCGCAGCGCCGCTGAGGCCACGGCGGGGGCCGCCGGCACAGGCGGGCAAGCCGCGCGGCGTCGGCGTCGGCCAGCACGATGCCTTCCGCCTCGCCCATGCGGCGCCACAGCGTTGTCCGCGTGGCGAGGTTCGGCACCCGCAATTCAGACACATGGTCATCCGGCGCAGCACCGCGGGGCCGAGCGCGCCGATGTCGTTATACCAGCGGCCCTATGCATTGACCGCTGCCCAGGCGCGGGTAGCGATGGAGGCAATGCGCTGCGGTGCTGCGATGAGCGCGTTCCAGGCGGCGCAGCAGGCATCCACGATAGCATCGTAGCTGTCGAAGACGCGGTTGCTGAGCTGGTTCTGGCGCAGGAACTGCCAGATGTTCTCGACTGGCTTTCCATGATGCCTCTCTATGCGGTGTTCCTGCAGCGCTCTGGCGGGGACGGAGGGATGGCCTGTGCGCTTCTGGTCTGCGCGAGTTCGGCCTCGGTCATCTGCACCAGCCAGATGCGCTGATCGCCTCTGGCGGCCATGCGCCCGGGCAGGCGACCCTGGCGGAGCCAGCGATAGGCGGTGTGCCGATGGATGCCGAGGCGGGCCGCTGCCTCGTGCAGCGTCCACTCGGCCTCGGGCTGACGCGAGACGCGGCTGGTCCAAATCGGCCGTCCTTCCGACAGCCCGTAGCGGAATAGCAGGCGCTGGATCATGCCTTCATTGAACGACGCGCGCTTGGGTGGTCGCCACCCGGCCGCGTTCAGCCGCTCGGCGACACCTGCGGCCGAGCAGCCTTGCCAGCGCAGGTCGCGGATCGTGGCTAGCAGCTGGTCGAAGTTGCGCAGCTGCTCGAACCGCTGGACGGGACGGATCAGCGCGTGGCGGGTCTGCGTGCCACCGGCCCAATCGCACACGACCTCGACATGCTCGCTGTTAGCGTCCACGCGAACGGCGACCCGCTTCAGCATCAGGCGCGCGATCGTCTGCCGATCCGTCGCCGTGGTCGTTGGCGCGTGCCACAGCGCGGGCACGTCCTCGGCCAGGCACCGGATGGCCTGCATTTCCGCCGCCTGCAGCCGGGCGGGTTGGCGCGCCAGCTCGCGCGCGTGCTCGGCCTCCAGCGCCTGGTCGGCGGCAAGCGCCGCCTCCCAATCTCGCTCCAGCGTGCGCGCGACCAGCCGGTTCTCGGGTCCACCGTCTCGTAGCGCCGGCGCGCGAGTGCGGTCTCGTAGCGCGCCCGCTCCAAGCGGTGCGCCCAGTGCCGCTGCTGCTCCCTGCGCTCCAGCTCGATGTCCTCGGCCAGTTGCAGGCTGACGTCGATGGCCGATGGCGCGAGCGCAGCAAGGATCAAATCGGCAATAAAACCATCCACCGGCTGGGCACTGAGCGATTGGCAACGCGGCTCACCAAAGGTCGTCGCCAGCTGCCAGCACAGGTAGCGCGCCTCGCGGCCGTTGTTGTGATAGCCAACCGACATCCGCCGGCCACACCGGCCACAGCGGATCAGGCCGCCGAGCAAAGCCGGGCCGCCGCGTGGGACGCCGTCATGCTTGGCACGGTTCGCCGCCATCTGCTCCTGGTTGCGCGTATAGGTGTCCCAGTCGATGTAGGCTGGCCAGCAATCCCGGCGCAGCACCGCCCACTGCTCCGGCATACGGATGAACCGCCGTCCGCTGTGTGGTTTGCCGGGCAGCTGGCACCTGCGCTCCATCCGACGCCGACCATAAACGTAGGCTCCAGCATAGGCCGGATGACGCAGCATGTCGCTGATCGTCGCTTGGTTCGGCCGGTTCCACCGGACCCCGCCTTTGTCCGACCCGCACGGGCACGATCGGGCAACTGGATGTCATGGTCTACCAAATACCGCAGAACACCATAGACCGAACGGCGACGCTCGAACACATCGAAGACCAGCCGGATCGTAGCGCGGACCTGCTCGTCCGGATCGAGCGCCACCTCGCCTGAGGGGCGCAGCACGAAGCCACGCGGCAAGCCGATGACCAGTTCCGCTCGCGACGCCTTGGCACGACGTCCTTCATGCATGCGCGCCTTAAGGATGTGCAGTTCCGCCTCCGACATCGTGCCTTTAATCCCAGCAAAAGTCGGTCATTAAAATTGGCGGCGTCGTAGATGCCATCGGCGTCCGCAATGAGGGTGTCGAACAGCGCGCACATTTCCAGCAACTGGTGCCAATCTCGACAGGAACGCGCCAGGCGCGACACCTCGATGCCGAGCACCATGCCCACGTGGCCGAGGCCAACTTCCGCAACGAGACGCTGGAAGCCAGGACGATGCAGCGTCGACGCCGCCGAGCGGCCAAGGTCGTCATCGATGACGACCACCTGCTCCTTGCCCAGCCGAGTTGGCAGGCACGGTCGGCCAGCGCGTATTGTAAGCGTGTGGACTCCTGGTGCTGCACCACCTGGCGCACCGTCGATTGCCGGACATAGACGACCGCCTGTCGCTCACGGTGCCGGGCCTGGATCTTGTCCGTGGGCAGCAGGGCAGCGCTTGGCATCGTCGCGCTCATGGCCTTTCTCCGGATCGATCTCCGCCGCTAGGCGCTGACGGACCAGCTTGCCGACCAGCACGGTCAGGCGCCGCTGCCGCTCGCGCGGCAGGTCCTGCCACCGGATCCCCCTCTGCCTCGGACCGCCCATGGCGGCTCGCCATCCATCTGGCCAATCCGCGCAGGGCCTCATGGCCCAGCCGCGGCGCTACAGGAACGTCACACTCAGCGGTCCCGTTGCTACACCTTCTCAACCGGGTTGAGCTCAGGCGAGTAGGGCGGGAGTGGCAGCAGGCTGATGTTGTCCGGCACCGCAGCCTTCCCCGGCTGATGCCAGCCGGCGCCGTCCAGGACCAGCACGGCGTGCGCGCCGGGCGCGACGTGCGGCTGATCTCTGCCAGATGCAGGGCCATCGCATCGGTATTGGCCTCCGGCATAACGAGGCCCGCGCCGACGCGCCGGTCCGGACACACGGCGCCGAACAGATAGGCCCAGTCGTAGCGGTTATCGCGCGGCGCGGGCGGACGGCTGCCACGTTTGCGCCCAGAACCGGGTCAGTGTGCCTTGCTGGCCCACGCGCGCCTCGTCTTGGAACCACATCTCCATCGGCTTGCCCGACGCGGCCGCAGGCACGGCGGCGGTCACGAGGGCGGCGAAGTCGCGCCGAAGACGCCTGCGCCTTGCTCGTCGTGGCCTGGGTGGCGCGGTCGTGGCGAGAGACGCCGGAAGCGCAGGCGCGCGAGCAGCTTGCCGACGCTACGCTCGTGCAGTTCGACCCCGAACCGCTCGCCAATGACGGCGCAGATCCATCCGGCGCCAGCGCACGATGCCATGCCGCGCCACGCTCGGCCCCTCGTCCACCCACCGGGCGACCTCGGCCTCCTGCTCGGCGGTGAGGCGCGGCCTCGGTCCGGGCTGGGCCGGTCGGACAGCCCCTTCAACCCTTCGGCGTTGTAGCGGTGCACCCAGTCCCGAGCGTCTGGCGGTCCATGCCGCAGGCACGCGCCGCGTCCGTGCGCGATGCGCCCTCCAACACGAGCGCCAAAGCCAGCATGCGCCGGGCCGCGGCCGCGTCGCGGCTCCTCGCCGCCGCCCGCCGCAGCCCGGCCGCGTCCAACTCCGTCCGGGTGATCGCCACCCCAGCCATCCTGCCCTCCCCGGCTCGTGCCAGGGCGCAGCGAATCACGGCCAGCGGCAGCCGCGATCACAGTCGAGTCAGCGGTCAGGGCCGCTGGTATTAGCCGTCCAGATCACCGGCACGGCGAGGCGCTCCAGCAGGCGGTGGGTGAAGACGCGCGAGATGCGGACCGACTTCTCCCAGTCGCTGACCCGGGCGGCGAACAAATCCTCCGCCTCGTCGAACAGCAGCAGCGTGTTCCCGCCGCTGGCGAGCTGCTGCGCCAGCCGCAGCCCGGCGAGCCGATCCTGGCGCGTGGGTTCGCCCCCCTCCTCGTCCGCCTCCGCGACGGGGCGCAGGGCCGCGCCGACGCGGGCGGCGAGCGTCGCGGCGAAGCTGGTCTTGCCGGTGCCGGGCGGCCGTAGAGCAGGACGCTGACGCCGCGCTCGCCGCCGGCCAGCGCCGCGCGCAGGACCGCGGCGGCGGTCTCCGCCTCGCGGCCGAGATGGGCGAAGGCGTCCCAGGGCAGCGGCTCGTCCAGCGTCGCCCCGAGGAGTTGGTCGCGCAGGTCGTGGGCCGCGCCAACTCCGCGCCGGATCAGCGACACGACCCGGTCGAGCACCTGGATGTCGCCGTCCTGCTCGACGTGGAGCAGCCCGCTCGCGAGCAGCTTCGCCTTCGGCAGCAACCGCGCCTCGACCTCGGCGGGGAAGGCGCCGATGTGCAAGGCGATCAGCCCGGCGTCGCGGTGGAAGCGGTGCTGCCCGTTATGGCGCTCTGAGATCGCGTCGAACAGGCGCTCGACCCGGCGGTCCAGCCGGTAGTGCAGGGCGAGCTCGGCGATGGCGGCCTCGACCGGATCAAGATCGAGCGCCGCCGCGAGCGCCCGCAGCCAACCCGGGGCGATGCCGTCCTCGTGGCCGGACGCGCGGGCCTCGGCGGTCCTGAGCAGCCGGCCGACCTTGCGCCAGGTCTCCGGCGCTGACGCCGGAGCGTGATCGGCTGGGCGGCTCCTCGCCGAGCGCCTCCGTGTCGTGCAGGCCGAGCGAGACGATGTGCGTGGACATCCAGCCGACGAGGGCGGCTGCATCGGGCAGGCCGCGCTCGACCGTCGCGTATAGGTTTCGCGCATAGCGTACCGCGACCTGCGGGCAGCCGCTGCGCCGGCGCGGGGTGCGGGCGTCGCCGCACGCCGCCGGAATGGGGCGCTCATGGTGGTCTCTCCCGATCTTGGATGCATGAAGGATGCGCCGCGCGTGCGTCAGAAATGGTCGCACGGCTGGAACCCGTTCGGCCGTTGCGGGCGCGCAGCACCAGCGTCCGCGCGACCCGAGGGGCGGCGGAGGATGAGGCTCGGTGGTTTGGGTAGGCAGCCGGGCTCTTGCGGAGACGGCTCGATACAGCGGCGCAGGGGGCACGTCAACGCGGGAGTCGGCTTGGGGGCGGCCGATGCCGCCCCCAGCGCCCACCGTCAGCGCAGCCCCACCTTGCGGTGCCGCGCACCGCCTGGCTCCTGGCGCGGCGGCGGCCTCCGCGTCGCGGAGCTGCTTAGCCGTGAACGAGCTTGCTGGCAGCCGCGCGTCGCCGAGGCCCATCTCGATCTCGACGACGCCGCTCCGCCGCACGCGCGAGCACACCGCCGACGTCAGCCCGCGGAAGGCGAACTGGAGATGCGCGATCTCCAGCCCTTTCGCGGCCAAGGCGATCTCGCGGAAGGCCGCCTGGCTGGCCGGCCAGAGTGGCGCCGACAGCCTGCCTGGCCTCGGCCGTCGGGAAATGACGATGATGGGGGCTTGGATACGAACATGCGAACCTCCTCATGAGCGCCTGAGCCAGACCGCCGGACGGATCCGAGCGCGATCTAGCTGCTGGTCCCAAGGAGGTCTCGGTCAGGTATCCGTTCGCATTAGCCGTCCAATGCATGGATCGCGGCGCTCGCGCAAGCGGGAATGTCATTGTGGACGCGCCGGGCGCCCCGGTCTAGGTAAAGCCGATGGTATCGGGCACGAGCGACTGGGACCGGGACGCGGCGCTGACAACGGCGCGCATCCTGCTGGAAATCAAGGCCGTGAACTTCCGGCCCGAGGAGCCGTACACGTTCACGTCCGGCTGGAAATCGCCCGTCTATATCGATTGCCGCCGCATCATCTATTTCCCACGGGCGCGGACGAAGATTTGCGCGCTCGGGGTCGAGAAGATCGGGCGGCATGTCGGCTACGAGACCATCGAGGCCGTCGCCGGCGGCGAGACCGCGGGCATCCCCTTCGCCGCCTGGATCGCCGACCGCATGATGGCGCCCATGGCCTACGTCCGGAAGAAGCCCAAGGGCTTCGGCCGCAATGCGCTCATCGAGGGCGACGTGCCCGAGGGCCTGCGCACCCTGCTCGTCGAGGACCTGACCACGGACGGGCAGAGCAAGATCCAGTTCGCCCAGGCGCTTCGCGACGCCGGCGCCATCGTGAACCACGCCTTCGTCGTGTTCTTCTACGGCGTCTTCCCCGGCAGCTTCGAGACGCTCGCGCGCATGGACATCCAGCTCCACCATCTCTGCACCTGGTGGGACGTGCTGGAAGCCTGCAAGGACCGGCCCTATTTCAACGAGGGCGCGCTCGCCGAGGTGCGGCGCTTCCTCGAGAACCCGGTTGCCTGGTCTGCCGCGCGCGGAGGCGTGGCGAGCGCCGCCGAGGCAGCGGAACGCAAGGCCGCAGCCGGCGCCTAGTTCCGACCTTGGCCCCGCGGCCCGCGCGGGGATAGCATGACTGCTCCCTCCTCAGAGGCTTGCCATGACCCTATCCGCCACCCGCCCCAACTCCCTTGCCGCCCGCGACAAGGAAGCCGTCCTACACCCCTACACCGACGCGGTCGCGTTGCGGGACAGCGGTCCGGTCGTGATCACCCGCGGTGAGGGCGTGCGCGTCTGGGACGACCAGGGGCGCGACTACATCGAGGCGGTCGCCGGGCTTTGGTGCGCCTCCCTGGGCTTCAGCAATGAGCGCCTCGCCCGCGTTGCCTACGATCAGATGCAGAAGCTCGGCTTCTATCACGGCTTCACCGCGAAGTCGCACGAGCCGATGATTCAGCTCGCGGAGATGCTGCTGGAGCGCGCGCCGGTGCCGATGAGCCGGGCGTTCTTCGCCAACTCCGGGTCCGAGGCGAACGACACCGCCGTGAAGATGATCTGGTATTTCAACAACGCCATCGGCCGGCCGCGCAAGAAGAAGATCATCGGCCGCATCAAGGGCTACCATGGCATCACCGTGGCGAGCGCAAGCCTGACCGGCCTCGTCAACAACCATCGCAGCTTCGACGTGCCGCTCCCCGGCTTCGTCCACACGATGACGCCGCACCACTACCACGAGGCCCGGACCGGCGAGAGCGAGGAGGCGTTCGCCGCCCGCTGCGCCGACGAGCTGGAGCGGCTGATCCTGGCAGAGGACCCGGACACCGTCGCTGCCATGTTCGCTGAGCCGGTGATGGGCGCCGGCGGCGTGATCGTGCCGCCGCGGGGCTACTTCGAGGCGATCCAGGCGGTGCTGCGCAAGCATGACGTGCTGCTGGTCGCCGACGAGGTGATCTGCGGCTTCGGGCGTACGGGCAATTACTGGGGCTGCCAGACCTTCGGCATCGAGCCAGACATCCTGACTTGCGCGAAGGCGCTCTCCGCCTCGTTCCTGCCGATCTCGGCCGTGCTGGTGAACGAGCGCATCTATGAGGGACTTGCACAGGAGAGCCACACCATCGGCACCTTCGGCCACGGCTTCACCTACTCGGGCCATCCAGTGCCGGCCGCGGTCGCGGTCGAGACGCTGCGGCTCTACGACGAGATGGACATCGTCGAGCACGTCCGCGCCGTCGGGCCGCACATGCAGGCGGCGCTGCGCGAGCGCTTCGCCGGGCACGAGCTGGTCGGGGAGGTGCGCGGCGTGGGGCTGATCGGGGCGGTCGAGCTGGTCGCGGACAAGGAAGCCCGGCAGAACTTCGACCCGGCGCTGAAGATGGCGGCGCGCGCCGCCAAGCTGGGCGAGCAGCACGGCGTGATCGGCCGCGCGCTGCCGAGCGACACCCTCGCCTTCAGTCCGCCGCTGATCATCACGAAGGCGGAGGTGGACGAGATGGTGGAGCACGTGGGCCAGGCGCTCGACGAGCTGGCGGTGCAGGTGCGGCGGGAGCGCATGGCGGTGGTGGCTTAGGTCAGGCGAGCCTGCGGTTCACCCACCACAGCGGCAGCGCCAGCAAGGAGATCGCCGCGGACGCGAGCAGCGCCGCGGCGGGCGTGCCGGCGAGGTCCGCTGCACGGCCGCACAGCGCCGGGAGCAGGGCGCCTCCCACGTAGTAGAGCGAGTAGAACAGCCCCATCGCCACGGCCCGGTGCTCAGGCCGGGCCGAGAGCGTGCCCCTGGCCACGATCACCCCTGGGTGCAGCGACGCGAGCGTGCCGAACGCGACGCCCCACAGCAGCGGCGGGCCGCCGAGGCCGATTCCCGCGACCGTCGCCGCGATCGCGAGGCTGCCGACGGTGAATATCCGGCTCTCGCCCCACCACCCGGCGAGCATCCCGCCCGTCAGCATCGCCGGAAAGTTCAGCCACGTCGCCACCGCGAGCACCAGCGCCGCCGTCCTCGGTCCCCGTCCCTCGTAGGCGAGCAGCGACGGCACGTAGGAGAGGAACCCGACGAAGCCCGCGTTGTAGGTGGTCCAGACCAGTCCGGCGGTCAGCGCTCGCAAACATTCCCGCCGGTTCGGAAGCGACCAGTTCCGCGTCCCTGCCGCTGGCCGCTCGGACACCAGGACGAAGAGGACGAGCGCCGCGGCCGCGATGCCGCCCCCCACCGCCATCACGCCTTGCCAGCCGATCCGGCCCGCGAGCGACGCCTCCAGCAGCCCGCACAGTCCGACGCCGAGCGGAAACGCGCCCACGATGAGGCTCATGGCCGCGACGAAGGCGCGTCCCTCAAAGCGGTCCGCGGCGATCTTGCCCAGCAGCACGGTGAGCATGACCGCCCCCGTGCCGGCGAGCACTCGCCCGGCGCCCAGCCCGCTTGCCGTCGTCGCGAATCCCGAGGCGACCGGCCCGACTGCCATGAGCAGCAGCCCGCCCGCGAGCAGCTTCCGTTCCCCGAACCGCCGCCCGAGCAGCCCACCCGGCAAGGCGACAAGGATGCCGGGCGCCATGTAGAGGCCGATCAGCGTGCCGAGCCGTGCGTAGTCCAGGCCGAACGCGCGCGTCAGCTCCGGCGCGAGGCTGGCGATGCTCTGGAACTGGAACCCGAACGCGGCGCGGGCGAGAACGAGTGCCGCAACCAATCCCCACCGCCCCAGCATCCCGTCCCCCGCCGCCGCGGCTCTTCTAAGACGATCAGACAGCACCGGAAAGGTTCCGCCCGGCGCACCGCCTCCCTATCTTCACCGCATGACCCAGACACCAGCCTTTCTAGACAGCGCGCGCCCGGACGTGCCCAATCTCGTCGTGCCGCGCGGCGTCGTGCCGTTCCACCTGCCGGGCCGCCCGGTGCGTGGGCGTCTCGTGCGCCTTGGTCCGCTCGCCGATGCCCTGCTGACCCGGCACGACAACCACCCCGCCGTCACGGCGCTGGCCGGCCAGGCGCTGGCACTCGCGGCGGCGCTTGCTGGCGCGCTCAAGTTCCGCGGCAGCTTCAGCCTGCAGGCGAAAGGGTCCGGCCCGGTTCCCATGCTGCTCGCGGACTGCACCGAGGACGGCGCGCTCCGCGGCTACGCGCGGGCGAACGGCGAGCGGCTCGGCGCGCTCCTCGCCGAGGATGCACAGCCGGCCGCGAGCAGCCTGCTCGGCGGCGGCTATCTCGCCTTCACGGTGGACCAGGGACCGGACATGGACCGGCACCAGGGCATCGTCGCCATCGAGGGCCGGACGCTGGCCGACATGGCGCTGCACTACTTCCGCACGAGCGAGCAGCTCGACTGCGCGCTGCGCCTCGCCTGCGCCAAGGGGCCGGAGGGCTGGCGGGCGGGGGCGCTCGTCCTGGAGCGCGTAGCCGGCGCAGGGGGCCTGGAGCCGGACCTCGATCAGGAGGCGCACGACGATTCTTGGCGAGCGGCGACGGCGATCGCGGCGACGCTGACGGAGGACGAGGTGCTGGACGAGGACATCGCCCCCGAACGCCTGCTCCACCGTTTGTTCGCGACGGAGGGCGTGGCCGTGGGCCAGCCGCGCGCGCTTGCCTACGGCTGCCGCTGCTCGCGGGCGCGGCTGTCGGGCATCCTGGAGGGGTTCAGCGCCGACGACCTGGACCACATGGTGGTGGGCGGCAGCATCGTGATGACGTGCGAGTTCTGCAACCTCGACTTCCGCTTCGGCCGCGACGAGGTGCAGGGGAACGGGGCGTAGCCGCTGGACGCGCTGACAGACCGCGCTCGCGGCTGCCTCCTTGGCCTCGCCATCGGCGACGCGCTCGGCGTGCCGCTGGAGTTCTCGCAGCGCGATACGCTGCCGCGCCAGACCGAGATGGCGGGGGGCGGCCGGCTCGGGCTGCGGCCTGGCGAGTGGACGGACGATACCGCGGCGGCTCTGGCCCTGGGCGAGAGCCTGGTGGCGTGCGCCGGGTTCGATCCGCGCGACGCCATGGACCGCCTCGTCGCATGGCTGCGGGAGGGCGCGTATTCCTGCACCGGTACTTGCTTCGACAATGGCGTGACCACGACCGCGGCGCTGGAGCGCTACCAGAGCACGGGCGATCCATTCGCCGGGTCGGCGGCGGAGGACACGGCCACGAACGGCTCGCTGATGCGGTTGGCCCCTGTCCCGCTGTTCGCGCTCGATGACGCGGACGCGGCAGTTGCCCTCGCGCAGGCACAGAGCCGGCTGACGCACGGGGCGCGCGCGGCCGTCGAGGCGTGCTCGTTCCTGGCTGTCCTGCTGCGCGAGGCCGTGCTCGGCGTGGGCACAGCCGCGGTGCTCGCACCTCGCGAATGGGCCGGAAGTGCTGCCGTGCGCGCCGTGGCGGGCGGGGGCTGGCGCGGGAAGGAGCGCGCTGCTATCCGCGCCTCCGCCTTCGCGGTCGATACCTTGGAGGCTTCGCTCTGGGCGGTCGGGCGGACCGAGTGCTTCGAGGACGCGCTGGTGCTGGCGGTGAACCTGGGCGAGGACGCCGACACGGTGGGCGCCGTGACCGGGCAGCTCGCGGGCGCGCTGTATGGCGAGAGCGGCATTCCGCGACGTTGGCTGGAGCCGCTCGCGTGGCGGGAGCGGATCGCGGCGCTGGCGTCTGCGCTCCTCGAGCTTGGAGCGGCTTCGAGGTCGAAGGAAAACACTACCTCAGGTTGACGACGCGCGCGCCCTTCGCCACGCTGCTGTCTCGTCCCAGTTTACGAGAGAAGCTGCCGTGAAACGCCGCGCTGTCTGCTGCCTCGTCCTGGCGCTGCCCCTGCTCGCGGCGGCCTGCGCCTACGACGAAGCCCCGCCGCCCGCGCAGGACTTCCCGCCGCTGCGCTACGACTACCTCACGCCGCTCGACCTGAACGTCGCCTCCATCGAGATCGGGTCGAACTTCATCCCTGCCCCAGGCGGACCGGCGGCCCAGTCGCCGGTCTCCCCCGTTGAAGTTTTGGACCAGATGGCGCGCGACCGGCTGCGCGCCGACGGTTCCTCGGGCAGGGCGGTGTTCGTGGTCGATGACGCCTCGATCGTGCCCGTGCCGGGCGGCCTGAGCGGCACGATGGCGGTCCACCTCGACGTGCTGACGAGCGACGGCACGCGCGCGGGCTACGCGGAGGCGCGCGTCTCCCAGCTTTATACCGGCCCGACCAATGACATCCGGGCCGTGGACTACGACCTGATCAAGCAGATGATGGGCCGGATGAACGTTGAGTTCGAATTCCAGGTCAAGCGCACGCTCCGCGACTGGCTGCAGCAGGTGCAGACCGCGCCGCCGCCGGGAGCGGTGCAGCAGCAGGATCTCGGGCCGCCGGGCGCGTTGCTCCCGGCGCAGCCTGCTCCGTAGCATGGGCACGACGCTCGGCCGCGCCCTGCTGGATGCCCTGCGCGAGCACGGGGCGCGCGAGGTCTTCGGCATTCCCGGCGACTTCGTGCTGCCGTTCTTCAAGGTCGTGGAGGAGAGCGGGGCGCTGCCGTTCTATACGCTGAGCCACGAGCCCGCCGTCGGCTTCGCGGCGGACGCGGCGGCGCGGTTCCGGGGCAGCATCTCGGTCGCGGTCGCGACCTGGGGCGCGGGGGCGTTCAACCTGGTGAACGCGGTCGCGGGCGCCTACGCGGAGCGGGTGCCCGTCGTCGTGGTGTCGGGCGCGCCGGGCGTCGCCGAGCGCGCGTCCGGCTGGCGGCTGCATCACATGAGCCGCGCGCTCGACACCCAGGCGCACATTTTCCAGGAGATCACGTGCGACCAGGCCGTGCTCGACGACCCGGCGCGCGCGCCGGGCCAGATCGCGCGGGTGCTGCGCTCGGCGCGGGATTACTCCTTGCCCGTCTATATCGAGCTGCCGCGCGATCTCGTGGGCAGCCCGTGCGAGACTGTCGTCCCGCTCCCGCCGCGTCCGGCCGATCCGGAGGCGCTCGCGGAGGCCGCGGGCGAGGTGCTACGCCGCCTGCGGGCAGCGGCGCGGCCGGTGATCCTCGTGGACGTGGAGATCCGGCGCTACGGCGTCGAGGACAAGGTGGCACGCCTCGCCGCGGCGCTCGGCATCCCGGTCGTGACCACGTTCATGGGGCGCGGTCTGCTTGCCGCGCATGCCGGGCTGGTGCAGGGAACCTATCTCGGCGCCGCCGGGCAGCCCGCGATCACCCGGCTCGTCGAGGACTCGGACGGGCTGCTGCTGCTCGGCGTCATCCTGTCGGACACCAACTTCGCCGTGAGCCAGCGCCGCATCGACATCAGGCGCACCATGCTCGCGATCAACCGCGAGCTGCGCGTCGGGCATCACGTCTATCCCGACATCCCGATGGACCTGCTCGTGGATGCGCTGCTCGCGGCCGTGGGCGACGCAGCACCCTCCCCTGCCCCGCCGCCAGTTGCTCACCTGTACCCGCGCGACCTCCCCGCCGACGGCGAGCCGCTCGCGCCGAGCGACATCGCGACAGCGGTGAACGACCTCTTCGCCCGGCACGGCCCCATGCCCATCGCGGCGGACATGGGCGATTGTTTGTTCACCGCCATGGAGATCGAGAACACGGGCGGCCTTGTGGCGCCGGGCTACTACGCGGGCATGGGCTACGGCGTCCCGGCGGGCCTCGGCGCCTGCGTCGCGTCCGGCGGACGGCCGCTCGTGCTCGTGGGCGACGGCGCGTTCCAGATGACCGGGTTCGAGCTGGGCAACTGCCGCCGCTACGGCTGGGATCCGGTCGTGATCGTGTTCAACAACGCGAGCTGGGAGATGCTGCGCGTGTTCCAGCCCGAGAGCCGCTTCAACGACCTCGACGACTGGCGCTTCGCCGAGCTGGCCGGGCCGCTCGGCGGCGACGGCACCCGCGTCCGCACGCGGGGCGAGCTGGTCGCGGCGCTAGCGAAGGCGGTCGCCACGCGCGGACGGTTCCAGCTGGTCGAGGCGATGCTGCCACGGGGGCGGACGAGCGATACGCTTGCGCGCTTCGTCGAGGGGTTCAAGGCGGCGCGGGAGCGGCCAGGCCCGGAGCCAAGCTGACGCGCCGCCCTCATTCCGGCTTGCCAGGGACGGTGCTCGCCATGTAGGGATTTTCGCTCGCTTCCACGCCACGGATCTCGATCATGCCCGAACGGTCCGCACAACGGCGCACCTTCCTGCTCTACCTCATTAAGCCCTCGCACTACGACGACGAGGGCTACGTCATTCAGTGGATGCGCTCGGCCATTCCGTCCAACACGCTCGCCGCGCTCAGCGGGCTCGCGATGGACTGCCGCGAGCGCCGGGTGCTCGGGGACGACGCCGACATCGAGATCATCCCGCTCGACGAGACCAACACCCGCATCCGCCCCCGCCGGATCGCCCGCGCTATTCAGGCCAATGCTGGGTTCGGCATGGTCGGGATCGTGGGTGTCCAGTCCAACCAGTTCCCCCGCGCCCTCGACATCGCGCGCCCGCTGCGCGAGGCGGGCGTGCAGGTCGCGATCGGCGGCTTCCACGTCTCCGGCTGCCTCGCCATGCTGCCCGAGATGCCCGACGACCTGCGCGCGGCGCAGTCGCTCGGGATCGCGCTGTTCGCGGGCGAGGCCGAGGACGGGCGGCTCGACACGGTGCTGCGCGACGCGGCGGCGGGGGCGCTCAAGCCGCTCTACAATCACATGGACGACTTGCCGGGCCTTGAGGGCGCGCCGCCGCCGATGCTGCCGCGCACGCGCATCGAGCGGACGGGCGGGCGGCTGACCAGCTTCGACGCCGGGCGCGGCTGCCCATTCCAGTGCTCGTTCTGCACCATCATCAACGTGCAGGGCCGCAAGTCCCGCTACCGCTCGGCCGACGACGTCGAGGCCATCATCCGCGCCAACCTCGCCCAGGGCATCGATCACTTCTTCATCACGGACGACAACCTCGCGCGCAACCGCAACTGGGAGCCGATGTTCGACCGGCTCATCGCGATGCGCGAGGAGGAAGGCTTGTTCTTCCGCTTCGTCATCCAGGTTGACACGCTCTGCCACAAGATCCCGCGGTTCATCGAGAAGGCGGCGCGCGCGGGGGTGACGCGCGTCTTCATCGGGCTGGAGAACATCAACCCCGAGAGCCTCCTGTCGGCGAAGAAGAAGCAGAACCGCATCTCAGAGTATCGGCAGATGCTGCTGGAGTGGAAGAAGCACCGCTGCTTCACCTACGCCGGCTATATCCTCGGCTTTCCCGGCGACACGCCGGAGACGATCGTGCGCGACATCAAGATCATCCAGCGCGAGCTGCCGCTCGACCTCCTGGAGTTCTTCTGCTTGACGCCCCTGCCAGGCTCCGAGGACCACAAGCGGCTGCTGCTCTCAGGCGTCCCGATGGACCCCGACTTGAACAAGTATGACCTGGAGCACGTCTGCACCACGCATCCGGTGATGTCCAAGACGGAGTGGGAGCGGGCGTATCGGCTGGCCTGGGAGACGTATTACACGCCCGAGCACATGGAGACCGTGATGCGGCGCGCGGCCGCGACCGGGATCAGCCCTGGCAAGATGATGTTCCTGCTTATGTGGTTCGCGGGCTGCGTGATGGTGGAAAGGCTGCACCCGCTCGAGGGCGGCTATCTTCGCCGCAAGGTGCGCACTGACCGGCGGCCAGGATTGCCCCGCCGGCCGGCGGTGCTGTTCTATCCCGCCTACGGGTTCGAGCTGGCTGCGAAGCACGTGCGCATCGCCCGCATGGTCTGGCGCATGGCGCGCGTGCGCAAGAGCATCAAGCGCGACCCGCGCGCGCGGGACTACATGGACACGGCGTTGACAGCCGTGACGGACGATGAGGTTGATGCGCTCGAGATGTTCCAGGTAAGCGATGCGGCGCGCGCGGCGGCCGAGAAGACGCGGCGCGAGACGGCCCGGAGGGCCGCGGCCGCCGCTCACTGACGCCAGGGAGGACGCTTGCATGATCGAGGGCGTGAGCCGGGTCGCCGTCGTCGGCACCGGGACCATCGGGGCGAGTTGGGCGGCCTACTTCCTCGCGCACGGGCTGGAGGTCGCGGCCAGCGACCCGGCGCCGGGTGCTGCGGCCTTCCTGCACCGCTTCGTCGAGAACGCCTGGCCCGCGCTGGAGCGGCTCGGCATCGCGCCGGCCGCTGATCGGGGGAAGCTCAGCTTCCACGCCGAGCCCGAGGGGGCCTGCGAGGGGGCCGGGTTCTGCCAGGAGAGTGGCCCCGAGCGCGAGGCGGTCAAGGCCGAGCTGCTCGCCCGGCTCGACGCGGCGCTGCCCGCGGAGGTGGTGATCGCGTCCAGCAGCTCGAACCTGCTGATGACAAAGGTGCAGGCGCTTTGCAAGCATCCGGAGCGCTGCGTGCTCGGCCACCCGTTCAACCCGCCCCACCTGATCCCGCTCGTCGAGGTCGTGGGCGGCGAACGGACCGCACCGGAGGCGGTCGAGCGCGCGGTTCGGTTCTACAAGGCGGCCGGCAAGCACCCGATCCGGCTCAACAAGGAGATGCCGGGACACGTCAGCAATCGCCTGCAGAACGCGCTCTGGCGCGAGGCGGCCTACCTCGTCGAGCAGGGCGTCGTCAGCGTCGAGGACGTGGACGCAGCGGTGTGCATGGGGCCGGGGCTGCGCTGGGCGCTGATGGGGCCGATCATGACCTACAACCTCGCCGGCGGTGAAGGCGGCCTGCGCTACTTGCTCGACCACATCGGGGTGGCGCATATCTGGCCGGAGCTCGGCACGCCAGAGATGACGCGCGAGTTCGAGGACCGGTTGATCGCGGGCGTGCAGGCGGAGGCGGGCGGGCGTTCGATCCCGGAGCTGGCGCGCGAGCGTGACCGCAAGCTGCTCGGCATCCTCGATGCCGTTCGGGCCAAGGAGGGGGACCGTGAATGAACCCAGGCGTGAACAAGACGTTCCTTCGGAGACGCTACGATGAACGAGGCCCTGGCGTGACTCGCTCCTACTTCCTGCGGCTGACCGCCGCTGCATCGCTGCTGCTCGCGCTACCGGCCGTAGCGGCACCCAGTCCGCAAGCTGCCGCGAACTTCATCCAGCAAGCGGGCAGCGAGATGGCGGGTGACCTGAACGCGCCCGGCTCAGTCGAGAGCAAGGAGCCGCGGCTTCTGATGTTCATGAACCGCATCGTCGATGTGGACGAGTTGGCGCGCTTCTGCCTGGGCCGCTTCTGGCGCACGGCAACGCCCCAGCAGCAGCAGGAATACATGCAGCTCTTCCGGCAGGCGCTGACCAATGCAGTGGTCGTTCGCCTCGGCGATTACCAGGGCGGCGGGGTGGCGCTTAAGGTCGTGCGCGCCGAGCCGGCAGCGGACGGCGTCCACGTCGCGACGAAGATCACCAAGCCCGGCAATGAGCCCTACAACGTGACCTGGGTCGTGGACGGCACGGACGGGCAGCCGCGCATCGTGGACGTGGTCGCCGAGGGCGTGAGCCTGCGGCAGACGCAGCGCAGCGACTACGCGAGCTACCTGCAGCAGCACGGCGGCAACGTCGGAGCACTGATCCAGGCGTTGCAGGCGCAGGTGTCGCGGGGCGGGTAGCGCCGCCAGCCTCATGCAGCCGCGCGTCATCGTCGTCGGCGCCGGTCCTGTCGGATTGACGATGGCGGCCGAGCTTGCCCGCTACGGCGTTACTGTCCGCGTCGTGGACAAGGCGGCGAGCCGCACGGACAAGTCGAAGGCGCTCGTGGTCTGGAGCCGTACCCTCGAGCTGCTTGACCGCGCCGGCTGCGCCGCTCAGTTCGTGGCGGCCGGGCTGAAGGTGGATGCCGCGAGCATCATCGCTGGGGGCAAGACCATCGGCCGCGTCGGCTTCGCCGGCGTCGCCAGTCCTTACCCCTACGCGCTGATGCTGCCGCAGTCGGAGACCGAGCGGCTGCTGGAGACGCATCTCGGCACGTTGGGGGTCAGCGTCGAGCGTCAGGTCGAGATGGTCGGATTCACCGATGCCGCATCCGGCGTCACGACCATCCTCAGGCATCCGGACGGCCGCGAGGAGACCCTGCAGACGGAATGGCTGATCGGGTGTGACGGCGCCCACAGCACAATCCGCCACGCGCTCGGCCTGTCGTTCCTGGGCGAGACGCTGCGGAGCGACTGGTTTCTGGCCGACATTCACCTCGCTGGAGCCCGCGTGCCCGCGTCGGAGCTAGCGATGTACTGGCACGAGGATGGGGTGTTGGCGCTGTTCCCGATCTCCCCCGGCCGCTACCGGATCATCGCCGATCTGCGCCATCCAGAGGGCACCCATCTCGCCGATCCGACGCTTGACCAGGTCCAGGCCATCATTGACCGGCGCGGTCCCGGCGGACTCGTCGCGTCCGACCCGATCTGGCTGTCGGCCTTCCGGATTAACGAGCGCATGGTTGGCGCTTACCGGTCTGGCCGCGTATTCGTGGCCGGCGACGCGGCCCACATCCACAGCCCGGCGGGTGGGCAGGGCATGAATACCGGCATGCAGGACGCCTTCAACCTGGCCTGGAAGCTGGCGCTCGTCTGCCGGGGCAATGGCGCGGCGGACATGCTGCTCGACAGCTACAGCGCCGAGCGGAGCGCGGTCGGCGCCCAGGTCCTCGCCAATGCTGGACGCATGACCGCGCTGGCCGTGATGCAGAACCATGCGGCACAGCTTGTTCGCAACCTGGTCGGGAGCGTGCTGCTCGGCCTGGCCCCCGTGCGCCGGGCCATGGTGGACACGTTCGCGGAAGTGTCGGTCGGCTACGCCCGCAGCCCGCTCAACGGCGCGCACGCCCACCGGCTTGGCGGCCCCGCGCCGGGCGAGCGCTTGCCGCCGGTCGCCGGGCAGGTCCCAGTCGGGGCGGGCGATGCGCCGCGCTTCGCCCTGTTCGCAGCGCCGGACGGTGCGGCCGAGCGCCTGCTCCAGGACCACCGGGACTTGCTGGAACCAGCGATCCGGCCGCCGCTCGGCAAGGATGGCATCTGGCTGGTCCGGCCGGACGGCTACGTCGCGTTGACGGCTGAACATGGCCGCTGGGCCGAGGCCGGCGCTTATCTCGACCGCATCGCAGGCCGCGCAGGCGTGCAAGCCCGCCAGAGTTAAGCCGCTGCTGCGTCCGCGACGAAGAAGCCCGCCGAGACTGTCCCGTTCCACGCCTCGGCGCGCAGATGCCCCGCGAGATGGAGCGGCGCGCCCGGCCGGGCGAGCGCGTCCGCGACCGGCCCCTCCCCTGCCCGGAACAGCAGCGCCTTGAGCCGCGGGCCGCCGCCCTCGCCCTGCACCCAGGCGCGCAGCGTGTTGCCGTCGCGCCCGATGCGCTCGCTCCTGACCACGCGCGCGCGCGGCAGGACCAAGACCGGCTCCTCGTTGCCCGGCCCGAAGGGCTGCAGCCGGGCGAGCTGCCCGGCCAGCTCCGCCGTCGCGCCCGGCACGGCGACGCTCGCCTCGACGGGCAGGTCCGCCGCCCGCGGAAGGTCCCGCGCCGCGGCCAGCCGGTCGTCAAGGTGGGCGTGGAACTCGGCCATCTGCTCCGCGCGCAGCGAGAACCCGGCCGCCATCGCGTGGCCGCCACCCGTGAGCAGGAGACCAGCCTGCCGCGCCGCGATCACCGCCGCGCCTAGGTCGAGACCCGGCACGGAGCGGCCGGACCCCTTGACCACGCCGTCCGTGAGCGCCCCGGCGAGCGCCGGGCGGTTCTGCCGCTCGCGCAGGCGCCCGGCGACGATGCCGACCACGCCGAGGTGCCAGTCCGCCCCGTGGACGAGCAGTGCCGCGCGCCCGGCCTCCGCCTGCGCCGCCGCCGCGGCGTGCGCCTCGTCGAGGATACCCTGCTCGACCGATTGACGCTCCCGGTTCACCGCATCGAGCTTCGCCGCGAGCGCGCGCGCCTCGACGGGATCGCCGCAGAGGAGGAGCTGCAACCCCAGCCCAGCCTCGCTGATCCGTCCGCCCGCGTTGATGCGCGGCCCGAGCGCGAAGCCGCAGGACGTGGCACTCGGCAGGTCGCGCACGCCCGCGGCATCGAGCAGCGCCGCGATGCCGGGCCGGGCGCGCCGGGCCATGACGCGCAGGCCCTGGGTGACGAGGGCGCGGTTGAGGCCGACCAGCGGCATCACGTCGCAGACGGTCGCAAGTGCCACGAGATCGAGCAGCTCGCGCAAGTCCGGCTCCGGCCGCCGCTGGAAGTGCCCGGCCCGGCGCAATGCTCGCAACAGCGCGACCGCGGTCAGGAACGCGATCGCCGCCGCGCACACGTGACCCAGGCCGCTCGCGCAGTCGAGCCGGTTGGGGTTGACCGTGGCGAGGACAGGCGGCGGCGGCCCTTCGGCCTTGTGGTGATCGAGCACGAGCACGTCGGCGACGCCGGTGAGCACGGACAGCGCCTCCGCGGCCGCCGTGCCGCAGTCGGCGCAGACGACGAGGCTTGCGCCCTTCTCGACGAGGCCGCGCAGCGCGGGCGCGTTCGGGCCGTAGCCTTCGAGCAGCCGGTCCGGAATGTGGGTCACGACCGGGCATCCCAGGGTGCCGAGCACGAGCGCGAGCACGGCGGAGGCGCAGGCGCCGTCCACGTCGTAGTCGCCGAACACGCCCACGGTCTCGGCGGCCTGCACGGCGCGCGCGAGCCGGTCCGCGGCGGCGTCCATGTCGCGCAGGGTCGAGGGATCGGGCAGCAGGGCGCGGAGCGTCGGCTCCATGAAATGCACGGCCGTATCGCGATCGGCGCCCCGCGCGGCGAGCAGGCGGCCGAGCATGTCCGGCAGGTTCAGCCGCTGGGCGATGTCCTGGGCGACCCGGTCCTCACCCTGCCGCCAGAGCCAGCGCCGGCCGCTCAGGCTTTGCTCGATGCCGAGGGCGATCTTGGACCCTAGACGAACGCCTGCCACGTCTTCGTCGCGAAATTGTGGTGTGCCTCGATGTAGCGGACGGTGCCGCTCTTACTGCGCATGACCATGGTGTGGGTGACCGCGCCCTCGCCGAAACGGCGCACGCCGCGCAGCATGGCGCCGCTGGTCACGCCCGTCGCCGCAAACACCACGTCGCCGGCGGCCATCTCCGCGATGCTGTAGGTGTGGCGCGGGTCCTTGATGCCCATCTCGCGCGCGCGCGCCGCCTGGGCGTCGTCCTCGAACACGAGGCGGCCCTGCATCTGGCCGCCGATGCAGCGCAGCGCCGCCGCGGCCAGCACGCCCTCCAGGCGCCCCGCCCGCGCCCATGTAGATGTCCACGCCGCTCTCGGGTTGCGCGGTGGCGATCACGCCGGCCACGTCGCCGTCGCCGAGCAGCATGATGCGCGCGCCCGCCTCGCGGCACTTCGTGATCAGCTCCGCGTGCCGCTCGCGTTCGAGGGTGCAGACGACGAGGTCGCCGATGTCGCGCTTCTTCGCGCGGGCGAGGTTGCGCAGGTTCTCGGCTGGCGAGGCGTCGAGGTTCACGACGCCGTCGGGCAGCCCGCCGCCGACCGCGATCTTCTCCATGTAGATGTCCGGGGCGTGCAGGAAATTGCCCCTCTCGGCGAGCGCCACGACCGCGAGCGCGTTCGGCCCGCCCTTTGCGGTGATGGTCGTGCCCTCCAGGGGGTCCACGGCGATATCCAGCTCCGGCCCGCCGCTGCCTACCTTCTCGCCGATGTAGAGCATCGGCGCCTCGTCCATCTCGCCCTCGCCGATCACCACGGTCCCTGAGATCGGCACCGTGTCGAACGCCCGGCGCATGGCCTCGACAGCCGCTCCGTCCGCCTCGTTCTTCTTCCCACGCCCCATCCAGCGCGACGCTGCGAGCGCCGCCGCCTCGGTCACGCGCGCGAGATCGAGCGCGAGGTTACGATCGTAGCCGATATCGGGTTGGGCAGGGGCGGTGTCCATGGGGCGGCGTTCCTCGGGCAGTCGCAGGGTAGCGAATCCGAGCTGCACCCTAGCATGGCTCACACGTATTCGGCACTCGTCATGCCGCTCGACGCGAAGCCGCGGCGGCTGACTAAGAACTTACCCTGGACTCGCTGAGTGCGCCCCGGTGCGACTCGCTGACGCCGCGAGCCGTCCGAGCCGCGCGAGCCGCTTGAGGCAGGCGGGGCAGGTGACGTCACCGTTCGGCGGCTCGGCCCAGGTCGAACCCGCACCGGGCTCGGCCGCGCAGAGCGCCATGCGGCAATTCGGCGTGACCGCATGAAAGACTGGCCGCCATCCCTTGTTGGTGCGGCCGGATTTCCGGAGCGCGACGAAAATGCGGCCGGAGACCGTGATTGGGTTCGCCGACATGCGCCAACGTTATGGCTACATTGCGGCGGCGTCAACCATGTCCTTAGCGGCCGGTTCGAGCTGTACCCGGGACGTGATCTTGCGGCCGCCGGCGAACGGGACGAGACCGCGCCCATGAACTACCGCCACGCCTTCCACGCCGGCAACTTCGCCGACTGCGTGAAGCACGCGCTGCTTGTCTGGATCGTGCGTGCCCTCGCCCGCAAGGCCACGCCGTTCCGCGTCCTCGAGACGCACGCCGGGCGCGGACGCTACGATCTGCTGGCGGAAGCGGAGCGGACGGGCGAGTGGCGGGACGGGATCGGCCGCATCCTCGGCAATCCGCCGCCGCCGCTTGCCGACTACGCGGGGCTGGTGGAGCGGTTGGGCCTCTACCCCGGCTCGCCGCTGCTCGTGCGCACCCTGCTGCGCGAAGGCGACCGGCTCGCGTGCTGCGAGCTGCACCCAGACGACGCGGCGGCGCTGCGGCGCCTGTTCGCGCGGGACCGGCAGGTTGCGGTGCACCAAAGGGACGGCTACGAGGCGGTGCGCGCTCTCCTGCCGCCGCCGGAGCGGCGGGGCCTTGTGCTGCTCGACCCGCCGTTCGAGCAGGATGCCGAGTGGGACCAACTCCTGGGCGCTCTGCGGGAGGGGGCGCGGCGGTTCGCGGGCGGCGTGTATGCGGCGTGGTATCCGATCAAGGGCCGGGCGGCGGCGCGGGCGTTCCACGACCGGGTCCGTGACGCCGGGCTGCGCGACGTGGTCGCCGCGGAGCTGTGGCTGCGCGAGCCGGTGGATGCGGCGCGGCTGAACGGATGCGGGCTGCTCGTGCGCAACCCGCCGTACGGCTTCGACGCGGACTGGCCCAGCCTCCTCGAGGCGCTTCTGGAGCGACTGGGCCGGGGCGAGGCGGGCCAAGGGACGCGGCTCGTGCGCATCGCGGATGAGTGAGACCGTGTCCGTCGTCGGGGCGGGGGCATGGGGCACCGCGCTGGCCGTGCACATCGCGCGGGAAGGGCGACCGGTCCGGCTCTGGGCGCGCGACCCGGCGCCGCTCCGGGCGATGCGGGCGAGTCCGCACCTGCCCGGCGTTGCGTTGCCCGAAACCGTCGAGGTCGTGGACGCCCTGCCGGGGGGAAACATCGTGCTCCTCGCTGTGCCGATGCAGCACCTGCGGGAAGTGGCCTCCGCGCTGCCGCCGGGTGGGGCGCTGGTCGCGTGCTGCAAGGGCGTGGAGCGGGGCACTGGATCGCTGCCGTTGGAGGTGCTGGCCCAGGTTCAGCCCGGGCGGGCCGCCGCGATCCTCACGGGCCCGACCTTTGCGCACGAGGTCGCGGCTGGGCTGCCGGCGGCGGCCGTCGTGGCTGCCGAGGAGGTCAGCGTGCGCGAGCAGGTCGCCGCCCTGCTCGGCGGCCCGGCGTTCCGGCTCTACGGCAACGCGGACCCGCTCGGGGCGCAGATCGGGGGCGCCGCGAAGAACGTGATCGCCATCGCGGCGGGTTGCGTGAGCGGGGCGGGGCTCGGGGAGAATGCGCGGGCGGCGCTCGTCACGCGGGGTGTGGCCGAGCTGTCGCGCCTCGTCGCGGCGCTTGGGGGACGCGCCGAGACGGCGGCGGGCCTCTCGGGGCTGGGCGATCTGGTGCTGACCTGCACCGGGGAGGCAAGCCGCAACCTCCGGCTCGGCGAGGCGCTGGCACGCGGGCTGCCGCTCGCCCAGGCGCTGGCGAGCCTCGGCGGCGTGGCCGAGGGCGCGGCGACGGCTTCCGCCCTGCTCGCACGCGCGGACGAGAGAGGATAGCCCCGTGGACCTGCCGATCTGCGCGGCCGTCGCCGCACTCCTCGAAGGGCGGCTCGGCGTCACCGAGGCCGTCGCAGCGCTCCTCGCTCGGCCGCGGCGTGACGAATAGGGGTCTTCCGAGGTAGAATAGTCCTGCATGTTCCGAGGCATCCTCACCGTAGGCGGCTGGACGATGGCCAGCCGGCTCCTCGGCTTCGCGCGCGACGTGCTGATTGCAGCGTTCGCCGGCACCGGGCCGGTGGCGGACGCCTTCTTCGTGGCGCTCCGCCTGCCCAACCTGTTCCGCCGCCTGTTCGGCGAGGGTGCGTTCAATGCGGCGTTCGTGCCGGAGTTCACTGGCGTGCTCGCGACCGAGGGGCTGCCGGCTGCCCGGCGCTTCGCCGACGAGACGCTCGGCGTGATGGTGTTCTGGCTCGGCCTTCTCACGGCGCTCGGCGAGATCTTCATGCCGGGGGTGATGGCCGTGCTGGCGCCGGGCTTCGCGCGCGAGCCGAGCACGGCGGCGCTGCTCGTCGAGCTCTCGCGTATCACCTTTCCCTACTTGTTCCTGATCTGCCTCTCGGCGCTGATCTCGGGCGTGCTCAACAGCCTCGACCGCTTCGCCGCGGCAGCGGCGGCACCGGTGGTGTTCAACGTGACCTCGATCGCGGCCATGCTGCTGCTGCGGCCTTACGTGCCCACGGTCGGGCACGCGCTGGCTTGGGGCGTCACAGTCTCGGGCGTGCTGCAGCTCGGCCTGCTGCTCATCGCGGCGCGCAGGGCCGGGATGACATTCCACGTGCCCCGGCCGCGGCTCACGCCCGCGATGCGCAAGCTGCTGCGGCGGATGGGGCCGGGCCTGATCGGCGCAGGGGTGACCCAGCTCAACCTGACCGTCGATATGATCATCATATCCTGGCTGCCGCCCGGCTCCGCGAGCCTGCTCAACTACGCGGACCGGGTAAACCAGCTTCCGCTCGGGGTGATCGGCACGGCGATGGGCACGGCGCTGCTGCCGCTGCTCTCGCGCCAGGCGCGCGCGGGCCAGGGCGCGGCGGCGCGGGAGACGCTGAACCGCGCAATCGAGCTGTGCTTCTCGCTGACGCTGCCGGCGGCGTTCGCGCTCGGGGCGGCGGGCGGACCGATCATGCTCGTGCTGTTCACGCGCGGCGCCTTCACCGCCGACGCTGCCCACCTCGCCGCGCAGTCGCTCGCCGCCTACGCCGTGGGGCTGCCCGCGTTCGTGCTGGTCAAGGTGCTGGTGCCGATGTTCTTCGCGCACGGGGATACGCGCACGCCAATGTGGGTCGGGTTCGGTGCCATCTCGTTGAACCTGATCCTCAACCTGCTCTTCATGGTGCCGCTGCGGCACATGGGGCCGGCGCTCGCGACGAGCTGCTCCGCGACGCTCAATGCGGCCATCCTCGCCGTGCTCCTGGCGCGGCGTGGCTGGTTCACGGCCGACGCGCAGCTGCGCCATCGCCTGCCGCGCATCGGCGCGGCGTCGCTGGCGATGGCGGTCGTACTGGTGGAGATGGACCATCTGATGTTCGCGCAGCTCGCCGCCTTGCAGGGCTGGCGCTGGGCAGGACTGGCCCTGCTCGTCGGGACGGGCATCACGACCTACGTGGCGGTCGCCTACCTGCTCGGGGCGCTGCGGCCGCGGGAGATGCTCGCGGGCCTGAAGCGAAGCGGTTGACCTGGGTGACGCGTCCCACGACAAGGCTTCCCATGCAGCAGCGCATCCTCTCCGGCATCCAGCCCTCTGGCGTGCCAACCCTCGGCAACTATCTCGGCGCCATCCAGCACTGGGTCCGTCTGCAGGACGGGCCCGACGAGTGCCTGTACTGCGTCGTGGACCTGCACGCGATCACGGTCTGGCAGGACCCTTTGCTGCTAGCGGCGCAGACGCGGGAGATGGCAGCCTCGCTCATCGCGTGCGGCATCAGCCCGGCGCGCAGCATCCTATTCCACCAGAGCGCCGTCGCGGCGCATGCGCGGCTCGGCTGGATCTTCCAGTGCGTGGCGCGGCTAGGCTGGCTCAACCGCATGACGCAGTTCAAGGACAAGGCTGGCAAGGACCGCGAGGCGGCGAGCGCCGGGCTCTACACGTATCCGGCGCTGATGGCGGCCGACATCCTGGCCTACAAGGCGACACGCGTGCCTGTCGGCGACGACCAGCGGCAGCATCTGGAGTTCGCCAATGACGTGGCGCAGAAGTTCAACCACGATTACGGGGCCGAGTTCTTCCCCCAGATCGAGGCGCTGATCCTCGGGCCGGCGGCGCGGGTGATGAGCTTGCGTGATGGTACCAAGAAGATGAGCAAGAGCGATGCCTCGGATCAGAGCCGGATCAACCTTACGGACGACGCGGACGCCATCGCGCTCAAGGTGCGGCGGGCACGGACCGACCCCGAGCCGCTGCCGAGCGAGCCGGCGAGGTTGGAGGGGCGGGCGGAGGCGAGCAACCTGGTTGGCATCTACGCCGCGCTCGCAGGGCAGGAGGTCGCGGACGTGCTGCGCGAGCATGGCGGCCGAGGCTTCAGCCAGTTCAAGGAAGCGCTCGCCGAGCTGCTCGTGAGCAAGCTCGGCCCGATTGCCGCGGAGACGAGGCGCCTGCTGGCTGATCCAGATCACGTGGAGGCCGTGCTGCGCGAGGGTGCTGCGAAGGCGCGGGCGCTCGCGGACCCCATTGTCGCCGAGGCGGAGCGGCTGGTTGGGCTGCTCAAGGCGTAGTGCCGATCTTTGGCCGCAGTGCAAGCCACCCTCGCGGCGGACCACAAGCCGTCAAGAGGATACGAGCCGGGCTAAACGGTCAAACGCGTGTTCAGGCAGCTCCGAACCGGGGCATCGAGGTTCTCGGCGTAGCGCCGGATTGCCGCCTCCAAATAGGCAGCTTCACTCGCGACCTCGGCCTTCGGCGACCTGCCTTGTGATCAGCTCCTCAAGGTGATCCGGCAAGCCAACACGCACGCTGCCCATGTTCGCCTCCAAGGACGCAGGATACCTGAGTTTGAGAACGGTTACACCGTCGAAATCGTATCACGAAGAGCGGGTCAACCGGGCCGAGACAATGCCACTCCCAGCCCGGCGCTTCCAGCCCGCCTCAGCGACGGCGATACACGACCTTCGGCGACGGCTTCGTGATCAGCGCGATCAGGAAGCCGATTCCCGCCGCGATCAGCACCGCCGTGACCGGGCGCTGGTCCACCTGCTCGGCAACGTAGTCGCCATACTCCTCGACCTGGTCGAGGAAGTTACTCGCGTAGTCGCCCGCCCCGTCGCTGACCTGGTTCGCCGCGTCGCGCACGCTGTCCTTGGCACGGCCGTAAGCGCGCTGCGCCTGGCCCGCCACGTCGTCTATCTTGCCCTGGGCCTGGGTCTTGGTGTCGCCCGTGAGATCCCCGACAGCGTCCTGGATCTTGCCGCCAGCCTGGCGTGCGGCGCCCTTCAAGCGATTCTCGTCCACCATGGTGCCCTCCAATCTGTTGCGAATCGGAGGCATAACCGCGCCGCTGCGCGCAGGTTCCCCCGCACCAGCGACGCCATGCTTCGCGGAAACGGTCGCACCTGACCTGGACCGTCCCATATCAAGGGCAGGCCCAGAGGAGCACCAGAGGAGCAGACGATGTACACGCAGGCCTTGAACAGCAGCGAGTCCGCCAGCCGGCCTATGGAGGATGCCGCGAGCCTCGCCCGCTTCCAGGCGCGGGTGGACGCGGAGGAGAAGGTCGAGCCGAACGACTGGATGCCGGAGGCCTACCGGCGCACGCTGGTACGCCAAATCAGCCAGCACGCTCACAGCGAGATCGTCGGCCAGCTCCCGGAGGGCAACTGGCTCACGCGGGCGCCGTCCCTGCGGCGTAAGGCAGCGCTTCTCGCGAAGGTGCAAGACGAGTGCGGCCACGGCCTCTACCTCTACGCGGCGGCCGAGACGCTCGGCGTGGCGCGCGAGGAGATGCAGGAGCAGCTTCTAACGGGGCGGGCCAAGTACAGCTCCATCTTCAACTACCCGACGCTGACCTGGGCTGATATCGGCACGATCGGCTGGCTCGTGGACGGGGCGGCGATCATGAACCAGATCCCGCTCTGCCGCTGCTCCTACGGACCCTACGCCCGCGCCATGGTGCGCGTGTGCAAGGAGGAGAGCTTTCACCAGCGCCAAGGCTTCGAGATCGTGCTGACGCTCTGCCGCGGCACGGCCGAGCAGAAGGCGATGGCGCAGGACGCGCTCGACCGCTGGTGGTGGCCGGCCATGATGATGTTCGGCCCCCCGGACAGCGAGAGCCAGCACAGCGACCAGTCCATGCGCTGGAAGATCAAGCGGTTCAGCAACGACGAGCTGCGCCAGAAATTCGTGGACGCGACGGCGCCGCAGGCGGCATTCCTGGGTCTCACGATCCCGGACCCGGTGCTCGCGCTCGACCCGGAGACGGGCCGCTACCGCTTCGGCGCGATCGACTGGGAGGAGTTCCGCCAGGTGCTCGCCGGGAACGGACCCTGCAACGAGGAGCGTATCGAAGCCCGCAGGCGCGCGCACGACGAGGGCGCGTGGGTGCGCGAGGCCGCGCTCGCCTTCGCGGAGAAGCGCCGGGCACGGCGCAAGGAGGCCGCTTGACGCGAACGCCGCACCGTACTCCTCTGTGGGAGGTGTTCATCCGTAGCCGCAACGGCCTCGCCCACAAGCACGTCGGCTCGGTCCACGCCGCCGACGCCGAGATGGCGCTGCAGGCCGCGCGCGACGTGTATACGCGCCGCGGCGAGGGCCTCTCGCTTTGGGTGGTGCCGTCGGCGGCCATCGTGGCGAGCGACCCGGCCGACAAGGGCATGATGTTCGAGCCGACGGCCGACAAGATTTATCGGCACCCCACCTTCTACGAGGTGCCGGACGACGTAGGGCATTTGTAAGACATGAGCACGACGAGCATTGCCGTCCGCGAGACGCCGCTCGTCGTGTTTGCGGTCGCGCGGGCGGACGACTCGCTGGTGCTGGGGCACCGGCTTTCCGAGTGGTGCGGCCATGCTCCGGCGCTGGAAGAGGACGTGGCGCTCGCGAACCTTGGCCTCGACCTGCTCGGCCAGGCGCGCAGCCTCTACCAGCTCGCCGCTGAGACAGAGGGCGCCGGGCACACCGAGGACGATCTCGCTTATCTCCGAGATGACCGGCAGTACCGCAACCTGCTACTGCTGGAGCAGCCGAACGGCGACTTCGCGCAGACGATCGTGCGCAGTTTCCTGTACGCCGCCTTCGTGGACCGGTGGTGGAGTGCACTCGCGAAGAGCACCCTTCCTGACCTCTCCGCCATCGCCGCAAAGGCCGAGAAGGAGAGCGCTTACCACCTTCGCCACACGGCGGAGTGGATGATCCGGCTCGGGGATGGAACCGCCGAGAGCCACCGGCGCGCACAGGCGGCGCTCGACCGGCTATGGCCCTACACGGGCGAGATGTTCGAGCCGGAGGACGCGGATCTGGTCGCGCGGGAGATCGCACCCAACCCGGCCGCGCTCCGCCCGGCCTGGGACCAGCACGTGGACGAGGTTTTGGCGGACGCGACGCTCGCGCGCCCGCAACGGCCGCAGAACCAGCGCGGCGGGCGCACGGGGCGGCATACGGAACACCTGTCGCGGATGCTCGCCGAAATGCAGGCGCTGCCCCGAACCTACCCAGGGGCGACCTGGTGAGCACGCTCGCCCAGCGCGCCTGGGCGGCGGCGGCACAGGTCGTGGACCCGGAAGTGCCGGTGCTGACCATCGCCGATCTCGGCGTGCTCCGCGGCGTGGACGCGACGGGAGACGGCGTCGAGGTGCGCATCACGCCGACCTACTCGGGCTGTCCGGCCATGAACGTGATCGCGCTGGAGGTGGAGCTGGCACTGGCGCGCGCGGGCATCCCGGGGCGAGTGCGGACGGTGCTCAGCCCGGCCTGGACGACGGATTGGATGACAGACGAGGGCCGCGAGAAGCTGCGCGCCTACGGCATCGCGCCGCCCGGCCCGGCGCCCAAGGAGGGAATGGGACGACGGGCCCTGTTCGGCGCGGACGAGGTGGCCTGCCCGCGCTGCGGCAGCGCGGACACCGAACGCCTCGCCGAGTTCGGCTCGACGAGCTGCAAGGCGCTCTGGCGGTGCCGGACGTGCCGGGAGCCGTTCGACTACTTCAAGTGCCACTGAACGGCGTCGTTGCTGCCTGACCGGCGCTCAGTCGCGGTAGGCGAGTCGAAGCGCGCCCCAATGTCGCCCGCGCACCTGGATCGGCACGTCCACCTCCTTCATCAGGACCGTGGCGCCGCCGCCCATGTCGCGCTCGTAGCTCTGGAACAGGTACTCGCGCGTCGAGAGTGCGGCGGCGAGACCGGCGCGGTCGTTGAAGATGCGCCGGTTGCGCGAGTGGACCGCGTTCCATGCCGGGTCTCCCGGCCTCTGCGGCTGCGAGGCGGCCTGGTTGTGCGTCGGCAGGTAGCCGGAACGGTCCACGGTGACGCACGTCACGATGCGTGGGTCGAGTGCCAACACCGGCTCCTGAATGGGCGGCAGCAGCCGGTCCGCCAGGTCCGTGAACCTGGCCATATGCTGCTGGGGATCGGTGCCCTGGATTGGCACGTGGTCGATGTCGAACAGGGCGGCGTCGCTGATCTCGCCTCTCGCCAGCGCCGTCTCGAACGCTGCAGCGATACGGGCGGCTGCAGCCTGGCAGACGTCGCGGAAGCGCGCATCATAAGTCGTGGTCGCGACGAGGCGCGCGCGGATCGCCGCGCGGATCTCCTCCGTAGCTTGCACTAAGTGAAGGTGCAGGCGAGCACCCCAGCATGCTTTGATCGACGCGGCGCCGATCGTGCCGATCCCTTCGATGTTGAGGGTTATCTCCTGACCAGGCCGGAGGCCGTGATCCACGTCAGCGAGCTTGATCGAGGCACCACTCTCGGAGAGGTTGAATACAGTCGCCGCGCGGCGCCCGTCCGCCGTTGCGATCTGCGCCGGGATCGCCACCAGCACCCTCGGCTCGGTCCGGCGGTCACCGGGCGTGGTGGACCGCAGGCTCGCCACCAGGCTCGCGCGCAGACCGTCAAGCTGCGCGTTCGCCGCAGCCATGGCGCGCGCCGTCTCGCCTGCGGCAACTTTCAGCCCGGCAGCCTGGGTGGAGACCGCGCCGATGCTCTCAGCCACGGCGGCAACCCCCGTCGCTGTCTCGCCCACGCTGTGCACGATGCCGTTCAGGTTGGCGTCCTGCTCCTCGACGGCGGCCGCTACGCCAGTGTTGCTGCCCTCGATCTCGCGCACCGCGCCAGCAACCTCGCGCACCGCCGCGGCACTCCCCCGCGTCGCCGCCTGCATGTTTGCGATGCGCTGGGCGATGTCGGCGGTGGCCTGCTGCGTCTGGCGCGACAGCGCCTTGATCTCGGAGGCCACGACCGCGAAGCCCTTCCCCGCCGTCCCTGCCCGCGCCGCCTCGATGGCCGCGTTGAGCGCGAGCAGATTGGTGCGCGTGGCGATCTCCTCGATGAGGCGCACAACCTCGCCGATGTGCGACGCCTCCAGTTCCAGGGCGGCGATGCTCTGGGCCGCGCCGTCGGCCTTGCTCACGGCGGCCTGCGCCGCGGTCGCCGACCAGCTCGCCTGGACGGCGATCTCCCGCCCGGCCGCGCTGACCTCGCGGCTGGCCTCCACGATGCTGGCAACACTTCGGCTCGCCTGCGCCGCGGCCGCCGCGACGTCCTGCGCGCCTTGCGCGATGGCCTCGACCTGCCGGGCCATCGACTCGCTCCGCCTCGCGGCATTGGCACTCTGGCATTCCACCTCCGCCACAGCATGGTCGAGATCGGTTTCCAGCAGCTCGAACGTGTCGCGCATGGCCTCCTGGACCGAAGCCAGATCGGAGACCGGGACGGCTGCCTGGCTGGCGGCAGGAACGGGGAGAACCGGCTGGTGAGCTGCGGATCGTGTGCTGCCGGCGATGCTCCGGCGGCTGCGCTGTGGAAGGATGGCGGCGAAAGCGTCCAGCATGAGTTCCTCGGCGCGGTGCGCGGCAGCAGGCGTGTTCCGAAGGCAGCTTCAAGGAAATGCCTGAAGAATTCGTCACCATTCACTTCGGAAGCGTGCGGCACTCGCCATCTCTCGATCATCGCTTCGACGAGAACAGGACCGGTCCGCCATGAGCCGCTTCCACCCCTTGCAGGTCTCCGACATCCGGCGAGAGACGGCGGACGCGATCTCGGTCGCGTTCGCCATCCCTGCGGAGCTTCGGGACGACTTCGCCTACGCGCCCGGCCAGTATCTGACGCTCCGCACCGTGCGGGACGGCCAGGAGATGCGCCGGGCCTACTCGATCTGCTCGGGTCTCGACCAGGGCGAGCTGCGCGTCGCGATCAAGCGCGTGGACGGCGGGCGCTTCTCGGAGTGGGCCCACCAGGCGCTCCGGCCCGGCGCCGTGGTCGAGGTGATGCCGCCCGCCGGGCGCTTCACCGTCGCGCTCGACCCGGATGCCGAGCGCACCTACGCCGGGTTCGCGGCGGGATCGGGGATCACGCCTGTCATCGCGATCCTGCGCACCGTGCTCGCGCGCGAGCCACTGTCGCGCTTCCTTCTCTTCTACGGCAGCCGCAGCACGGCGGACATCCTGTTCCGCGAGGCGCTGGAGGAGCTGAAGGACCGCTACATGGGCCGCCTCAGCGTGTTCCACGTGCTCTCCCGCGAGCAGCAGGACGTCGCCATCCTGCATGGGCGCCTCGACGGCGAGAAGGCGGCACTCATCGCGCGCCACCTTTTGCCGCCCGACCTCGACGCCGCGTTCGTCTGCGGGCCGGAGCCGATGATCGGAGCGGTCATGGGGGCGCTGGCGGCGGCGGGCATCCCGCGCGAGCGTATCTTGACCGAGCGGTTCACGCCGGTAGCCGGCGCCGGCCCCCGCCCACCTGCCCCGCCGGCGGGTGCCGCACCCCATGCCGTGGCCACCATCGTCGCTGACGGGCGCCGGACTGAGGTGCCCGTCGCCGAGGCCGAGACGGTGCTGGACGCGGCACTTCGGGCCGGGCTCGACCTGCCCTATTCGTGCCGGGGCGGCATGTGCAGCACGTGCCGCGCCAAGGTAGCCGAGGGACGCGTGTCCATGGCCGTGAACTACGGGCTGGAGCCTTGGGAGACGGCGGCCGGCTTCGCGCTCACCTGCCAGGCCGTGCCGCAGACACCCCGCGTCACCGTGGATTACGATCAGGTGTAGTGGGGCAACGCCCGCCTCCTCCTTCCGTTAACCGTGACCATACAGCGGACGGTATCGAGAGGAGAACCGAATGAAGGCGGTGGTGTTCCACGGCGTCGGCGATATCCGGCTCGACACGGTGCCGGAGCCCAAGCTCAAGGAGCGTACGGACGCGATCGTTCGGCTCACCGCGAGCGCCATCTGCGGCACGGACCTCCATTTCGTGCGCGGCACTTTCCCCGGCACGAAGCCCGGCACCATCCTCGGCCACGAGGGCGTGGGCATCGTCGAGGAGGTCGGCAAGGGCGTGCGCAACCTCAAGCGCGGCGACCGGGTGGTGATCCCGTCCACGGTGAGCTGCGGCAACTGCGCCTATTGCCGGGCGGGCTACACCGCGCAGTGCGATGACGCGAACCCGAACGGGCCGAGCGCGGGCACCGTGTTCTACGGCGGCCCGGAGGCAGCGGGCGGCCTCGACGGCTTGCAGGCGGAGTATGCCCGAGTCCCGTTCGCCTATAACAGCGTGGTCAAGCTGCCCGACAGCATCACCGACGATCAGGCGATCCTGATGAGCGACATCTATCCCACCGCCTATTTCGGCGCGCACCTCGCCGAAGTGCGCGACGGGGACGTGGTGGCCGTTTGGGGCTGCGGGCCGGTGGGGCTGTTCGCGGTGCTCTCCGCCTTCCAGCTCGGGGCAAATCGGGTGATCGCGCTCGACGAGCACGAGGATCGGCTGGAGCGGGCCCGGATGCTGGGTGCCGAGACGATCAACGTCACCAAGGAGGACCCGGTTGAGGCAATCAAGGAGCTGACCAAGGGCGTCGGACCGAATTGGGCGATAGACGCCGTCGGCGTGGACAGCGAGCGGCCCAAGAAGGGACCGGCGGCACGCAGCACGGAGAAGCAGATCGGCCAGTTCGCGCAGGAAGTCGGCAAGATCGCGCCCGACGCCAAGCCGCAAGGCGAGCAGTGGAAGCCAGGCGACGCGCCCTCGCTCGTCTCGACCTGGGCGGTCAAGACACTGGCCAAGGCCGGCACGCTTGGGATCATCGGTGTCTATCCGCCGCAGGACCAGTTCTTCCCGATCGGGGCGGCGATGAACAAGAATCTCAGCATCAACATGGGCAACTGCAACCATCGGACCTACATCCCGAAGCTGGTCGCGAAGGTCGCCTCAGGTGCGACGGACCCGAGCGTCGTGCTGAGCCATGTCGAGCCAATGCGCGACGCCATCGAAGCCTACAGGCAGTTCGACCTCCGCCGTCCCGGCTGGATCAAGGTCGAGCTGCAGCCAGGGAGCTGAGCGAATGGGAAACCAAGCATCCGAGCGCAAGGACGGGTTCGGCACGGAGGGCATCGGCGAGGACGGCGACAGCTCGATGGGCAGCGCCGGCAGCAGCGGCGGCGGCACCGGCAGCGTGGGCACGGGCGGGAGCCAGAACGGCGGCCGTGCCGTCGAGGGCGCGTTCGGCGGGGAAGACGGCGCCAAGGGCCGGCGCAGCCCAGCGAACAAGCAGGGCATCGCCAAGGGCGACGGCCCGCAGGACTGACCCGACTTCACGCGTCCTGGCGCCCGAGGCGGCGTTCAGAACGTGATGTTCGTCCGCACCCCGAACACGGCGGCGTCGCCGACGCGCTTTCTGGGGTTGAGCGGATCGGGCACGCCGCCGTTGGGGTTAAAGATGTATTGCGCGTCTGGCTGCACCTGCCACCATGGCGCGATCTGCGCCTGGTAGGTCAGTTCCAGCACCGCCTCGAACCGGCGGATCGGATAGGGTTGGCCGCTGTAGAAGACGATGTCGGAGTCGAGCCTCGCCGCGGTGTCGCTGATGCGGGCGAGGGCGAAGCCGAGGCCGACCGTGTCCGCGTTGCGGCCGGGGATCGCGCCTTTCCAGGTCGCGCCCGTGTCTAGGTAGAAGTTGACCAGGTTGCGGTCGCCCGGCCCGCCCATGGCGCGGGCGAACACGCCGATGCCCTGATCCTTGGTGCCCGGCTCGCGCCAGAGGAGCTGATCGACGGCGCCGTAGAGGCTCCAATCGCCGTGGCGGCTGGCGCCGATCACGGCGGTGAGGCCGGTCGGGTTCGCGAGCGACCGGCCGCTCGCGTCTCGCCGCTGGTCCACGAAGTTCTCGGTGTTGTACCAGGCGCCGAGCTTATAGGTGCCGGGCAGGCCATGGGCGTTGTCGCCGCCGTTGATCGTGTACTGGACCTCGCCGATCACGAGGGCGCCGTCGCTGGTACGGAAGTCGGTGCCGGAGGCGTCACGCTCCTGCGGGATGCCCACCCCTGGCCCAGTCGGGTCACCGTTGAACACGGCGAGGAGCAAGGCAAGGTCGTCGCGCGGCAGGTAGCGCACGCGCGCGCCGGGCGTGGCGAGTGGGTAGGCCGGGCCGCCCGAGGGCAGGTTGCTGCTCGGGAACGCGGACCAGCCGAAGGTCTCGTTGAGGAACAGCCCGCCGTACTGGCTGATCATGAACTCCTGGTCGGCCGCGAGCTGGCCCACGCGGATCGAGAGCCGGTCGTTGAGCAGGGATTGCTGATACCACAGCTCGAACAGCAGCGCGCCGCGCAGCGCCTCGATGCTGCTCACCGTCATCAGGTTGTTGTCGAGATTGTTGCGGCTCAGGCCGCGCCCTTGGATCTGGTAGGCGCTGGCGTTGAAGATGCCGCCCGGCAGGCCGAAGGCTTTCTGGGTGTCCACGCCGACGCTCATCGTGAGCAGCCCCTCGTAGATCGCGCCCTGGCGCACGCCACCGGTTGGATTGCCGAGCACCTCTGCCTGCTCGTTGAGGCCGAAGGTGACGCCGAGGTTGGCGAGCGCGGTGCGGATGCCGCCTGGGTCGTCGAAGAGGTTGGCACGCTCCCAGATGCCGAGCTTGGGCGCCTCGGTCGCGCTCTGCTCGCCGCCGGGCGCTGCCTGCCGAGTCTCGGGGGCGGCTGGCGGCGTCTCCTGGCCGGGTGCTGACGCAGGCTGGGCGAAGACGGGGGCGGCGGCGAGCAGGGCAGCCAGGACCAGCGCTGGGCGGGTCGAGCGGGCGATAGCGGGCATGAGGTCGAGTCCTGAGGGGCGGCGACACTCTAGATGCAAATGAGAATGGATTGCAACTTGAGACGTGATGGTTATCTGAACGCGGCACGTCCGAAGCGTATATCCTGCGGCGATCCACGATCAGCGTAGCAGGACTGCGATGCAAGCCAGTGTGACGCGTTGGGGGAACAGCCTAGGCGTTCGCATCCCGAAGGATATCGCCGGACAGCTCGGGTTGGCGTAGGGGGCACGGGTTGAGGTTGAAGCCGAGGGTGACTGCGTCGTTGTCCGGGCCGGGCCGCCCGCGCTACAGGCTCGCCGATTTGCTGGCCGGCATGACGCCGGAACCCGTATGAGAGACTGTTGAGCAATCAAAGTATAAATAAGGCGCTGCGCAGCTCAAGCACCTGCGGATGGCCGGCCTGCGTGCGGGGTGTAATCAGGGGTGCCAAGATGGCCCACTCTTCATCGCTCAGGTCGGAGGGGTAAGGATGAGTATTCATCCAGCAGAGATGGTTACGGATAGCCGGCCGGTCGATACTCATCGCGCAGGTCTCCGCACAATAAAATTGATCAACAGCCTTTAATTGTCCGAGGATGTCTCCCGCCAGCGCCGCGGCCTATTGCACCAGCGGAGAGCTTATCGGCATCATGCCCAACTCAATAGGGCGTGCCATCCACCCGCTCACGCCTCAGGGCGCGCGCATACCAGGCGAATTCGGCGAGGAACTTATCAAGCGCGCCGCGGGTCCTCTCGTCCTGTGCCGTGCCGTCTTCATTGAGCGTTTGGCCGATTTTGGGAATTGGGAATAGGCTCGGGATGCTGGGCATCCCAAGCTCGGCCAAGGTCATGCGCAACTGCATTGCCGCGCGCACGCCACCAAACTGGCCAGCCGAGTAGCAAACGATGCCCGAAGGTCGCCAGAAATACTCCTCTAGGAAGTGGTCGAGCAAATTCTTCAGCGCTGGCGGGATGCCATTATTATACTCGGCACTGACAATCATGAACCCGTCGGCCCGGCGATACAGGGTCGCGAGCCGTTCTAGCGCGTCCGGCGCCTCGCCTTTCGGATATTCCTTGTACATCCTGTCAAGCAGGGGAAGCTGCAGCTCCATTGGATCAACCAGAACTAACTCGTGGCTGCGCGCGCGAAGTGCGGCCATGATCAGGCGCGCGGCACGGATTCCCTGCCTATCGCGCCGCACGGATCCGAGCAGCACCGGTACGGTCAGAGATGTGGCGGTTCCGGCCATTTTCACACTCCTTTAGCAGCCAAACGGAACGGAAGCCGCCGGCACGGGTTGCCGGCCATTGCTCCTCCCGCAACCATTATCGCAGCAGGGTAGCGGCGAGCACCTCCTTGACGGCGGCCTTGACCGCCGTAGCTGCGGCGACATCGTAGCCGACATGCGCGCCCGTCTCAACGCAGGGAGCGGACTGCAGCGAGTAGAGCTGGCCGGTCTGCACGTCGTTGATGAACCCGCCGAAACCCTTGATCAAGCGGCACTTCCGAGTCGTCTGTGCGCCCGGTAACGGGATCAACGGGGCATAGAGCGGATTGTCAAACCCGTGGTGCGCGCCGGGACTCGGTCAGCGCCACGTCTGCACTGGTCTCCCCCAGGCGTGCCACGTAGTCGCGACACGGCACGATAGAGACGTATTCGTCCGCGATCCCAAGGACGAGCCGGAGCGGGACGTGGGCGACGGCAGTGTTGTCCGCGTACAGGGCGTGCGGAGGCCGATATGGGCAGCAAATCGTTGGGCTGGGTTGCCGTAAAGTTGGCTGAACGGTCCATCGCCGAATAGACCGAGGCCACGGCGCCCTTCGAGATGCCCAGCACCGCGATTTGATCGGCCCGAATCGCTGGATGCGCCGCGAGCAGGTCCAACGCGCGATAGGCATCGAAAATCATGGCGAGCGAGTTGATCTGGCTCTGGTCCGCGGCTTCGGAGGGCATGGTGCCGGCTGGCAGCCGCAGTTAGCTGGCGAGGATGCATTCCCGCCCCTGGGCGTGCCCGCGCAAGAACTCCTCACCTGTGAGCGTCCTGTTCACGAGAGGAGTGATCTCGATTCGGCCCGCAGCGATGATGTTTGTCCCATTCCCGCACTTTCCAGCGTTCCGCCGGTCCTTATACCGGTCCGAACAGGTCCCGCCAGGCGCGCTGGGCATCCGCCACGGGCAGCGCCGTGGCCTCATAGATGCCACGGGCAATCGCGCGCGCCATCGCCAGCGCCACGGCGTGGCACAGCTCGGCCAGCTCCTCCGCGGGAGTGTGCAAGGACCGCCGTCCGGTGCTCGCGGCGAACATCATGTCGCCGTCCATCGGCAGGTGAGCGGGGAACACGGCGCGGGCCAGCCCATCATGCGCCGCGATGGCGAGCCGACGGGCCTGCGCCTTGGTCAGCATCGCGTCGGTGACGGCCAACCCGATCGTGGTCCCGACGCCGGGCTGACCCTTGACACACAGCGTCAAATCCCCGACGCCGAGCCGCGCCGGCCAGCCCAGACCACCGAATTCGGCCGCGATCTCGAAGGGCGCGGCCCAGAAGTGCGGCCCCGCCCCGACGAGGGGGTTGCCGACGGCATTAACGGCGGCCAAGGCAGCGACGGTGTGGCCCGCTCGCGTCGCAGCGCTCGCAGAGCCGAGGCCGCCCTTCACGGTCGCCGTCGTTGCCCCTGTCCCCGCGCCGACGCTGCCGAGCGCGAAGGCACCGTTTGTGGCCGAGCACGCCGCCTGGTGGCCAAGGTCGCGATAAGGCGGGAATGAGCTATGCTGGAATTTGGGTGACGGGGTAATCAGGCGGCGGTCTGCTCTGGCGCCTTGGTGACCTCGACGCCGTCGCGGAATATGACGCCCTGGATGACCTTGGGCAACTGGTTCTCGCCCTTCAGCCGCCGCCAGGTCTTGGCCGCTGCCATGGCGAGCTTGAAGACCATCAGCCGGGCCGTGTCCTGCGACAGCGCGCCCTTGGTGCGGACGGTGCGGTGGCGAACGGTGGCGAACACGCTCTCGATCGGGTTGGACGTGCGCAGGTGATCCCAGTGCTCGGCGGGGAAGTCGTAGAAGGTGAGCAGCGCGTCGCGGTCCTTGACCAAGCAAGCGACCGCCTTCTCGTACTTGGCCGCATACTTCTCGGCGAAGGTGGCGACCGCCGCCTCCGCCGTCGCACGGTCCGGCGCCGTCCAGATCTCGCGGAGGTCCTGCTTGGCGGCGGGCTGGACGGACTTGGGCAGCTTGTCGAGCACGTTGACGGTCTTGTGCACTGTGCAGCGCTGATGGCGTGTCGCCGGCGACACCTCCTCAAGCGCCTTCCAGAAGCCGAGCGCCCCGTCTCCGGTGGCCAGCTCCGGTGCGATGGCTAAGCCGCGAGCCTTCAGATCGACCAGCAGCTCGCGCCAGCTCTGCGCACTCTCGCGCACGCCCACTTGGAAGCCGAGCAGTTCCTTCTTGCCCTCTGGCGTCGCGCCAATCAGCACCAGCATGCACTCGGCCTGCGGCTCCATGCGGGCCTGCAGGTAGATGCCATCTGCCCAGACATACACGTAGTGCCGCGCCGACAAGTCGCGCCGCTGCCAGCGCGCGTAGTCGGCTTCCCACTCGCCGCGCAGCCGCGCGATCACCGACGGCGACAGGTTCGGGGCCTCCTTGCCCAGCAGCGCCGCGAGCGCCTCCTGGAAGTCGCCCATCGAGATGCCACGCAGGTAGAGGATCGGCAGCAGCGCATCCAGGCTGCGCGTCCGCCGTGCCCAGCGCGGCAGGATCGCCGAGGTGAAGCGAATGCGCTCGTCCGCCTCGCCCACGCCCCGATCGCGCAGCCTGACCCGCTGCACCGCGACCGGGCCGATGCCGGTCTGCACCTCGCGTTCCGGTCCATGGCCGTGCCGGACCAGGCGCTCGCGCCCGTCTGCCAGCCGCGTGTCCTTCATCGCCGCGAGGAATGCGTCAGCTTCTGCTTCGATCGCCTGCGCCAGCAGCCGACGGGCGCCGCTCCGCAGAACGGCCGTCAATGGGTCGTCGATCGTGTCGGGCTGACGGAGAGAGACAACGGTGCTACTGCTTGTCATGGCGTATCGGCTCCTTCGGGAGTTCAGGCAGGCCTTCACCCGCCTCGATACGCCGCCTTTCTCAAACCGTCGTCACCCAGGTTCGGCCATAGCTCGGCGGGAATCGCCCCCACTCCTTGTCACCGCCGTTGAGCAGGTCCATGAGGATGGCCTGCGGCACGATCGGTACGCGCACGCCGGCGCGAAGCTCGAAACCGCGCCCGGCCTCGCGCAGCGCGGCCTGGACGCCGCTGGCGGCATCCAGGCCAAACGCCGAGCCGCCCGAGAGAACGAACGCGTCAACGTGCTCGATGCTCATCTCGGGATCGAGCAGCCCGGTGTCGCGCCCGCCCGGCGCGCCGCCAAGCGTCACGCCGGACGCGACGGCCGGCGCATCGAATACAACGACGCTGACGCCCGACCCAAGCGCCAGGTCGGTTGCGTTCCCAACAGTGAGGCCAGGAACGTCGGTCAACAGGTTCAAGCGGGACGGTTCCATGAACCGAGCATACGCCGCGCGCGCGGCTCGGTAGAGTGGATCATGGCCAAGCACTCACTCATCCGGCAATCGAACGGCGCTTTCGCGCACGATCGACCCGACCAACCGCAAGATATCGTCCGCCGCTGCTAAAACGCCTCCGGTAACACGCCGCTCAGTCCCACGTCCGGCCCGGCCTGGCGCAGCTGTCGTTGGTGGCGGCCGCGCCAGACGGCGCTTTTACTGGCTACGGCTGAGCATCTATCAGTTTCCACAATGTGAGTAGCCCTGGGGTGATCGTTTGGCGCATGTGCCCGGCCTGGACGGCATGGGGCTGGCATGAGTGGGATCGAGTTGTTGGCGGAAAGCATTGGCGAGGAGTTGCGGCGCAGGCTGCCGGGACAGCGCAAGACGCAGCGCGAGAGCCTGGCGCTGCTAGTGGCGACGATGCTGGATGTGCGCAGCGCCAACCTGATGGAGCTGGCGGCGGCACTGCCGCGGGCCGCCGAGCGCATCGACATGCGCTATCAGTGGGTCGCGCGCGTGCTGGCCAACCCGCTCATCGACTGCGATGCCGTGATGGAGCCTTTCGCTCAGGAGGTGCTGGCACGAGCGGCGGGGCAGGGTCGGGTGGAACTGATCCTGGACCAGAGCAAGCTGTCCGAGCGCCACCAGGTTCTCATGCTGGCATTGCGCCTGGGCGAGCGTGCGTTGCCTTTGGCCTGGCGGGTCGAGCAGACTGCGGGACCGATCGGCCTGACACAGCAGCGCCAATTGCTCGACCTCGTGGCGACCTGGCTATCTGAGGAAGCCGCGGTGGTCGTGAGCTATGGCCGAACCTGGGTGACGACGGTTTGAGAAAGGCGGCGTATCGAGGCGGGTGAAGGCCTGCCTGAACTCCCGAAGGAGCCGATACGCCATGACAAGCAGTAGCACCGTTGTCTCTCTCCGTCAGCCCGACACGATCGACGACCCATTGACGGCCGTTCTGCGGAGCGGCGCCCGTCGGCTGCTGGCGCAGGCGATCGAAGCAGAAGCTGACGCATTCCTCGCGGCGATGAAGGACACGCGGCTGGCAGACGGGCGCGAGCGCCTGGTCCGGCACGGCCATGGACCGGAACGCGAGGTGCAGACCGGCATCGGCCCGGTCGCGGTGCAGCGGGTCAGGCTGCGCGATCGGGGCGTGGGCGAGGCGGACGAGCGCATTCGCTTCACCTCGGCGATCCTGCCGCGCTGGGCACGGCGGACGCGCAGCCTGGATGCGCTGCTGCCGATCCTCTACCTGCGTGGCATCTCGATGGGCGACTTCCAGGAGGCGCTCGCGGCGCTGCTGGGCAAGGAGGCCCCGAACCTGTCGCCGTCGGTGATCGCGCGGCTGCGCGGCGAGTGGGAAGCCGACTACGCGCGCTGGCAGCGGCGCGACTTGTCGGCGCGGCACTACGTGTATGTCTGGGCAGATGGCATCTACCTGCAGGCCCGCATGGAGCCGCAGGCCGAGTGCATGCTGGTGCTGATTGGCGCGACGCCAGAGGGCAAGAAGGAACTGCTCGGCTTCCAAGTGGGCGTGCGCGAGAGTGCGCAGAGCTGGCGCGAGCTGCTGGTCGATCTGAAGGCTCGCGGCTTAGCCATCGCACCGGAGCTGGCCACCGGAGACGGGGCGCTCGGCTTCTGGAAGGCGCTTGAGGAGGTGTCGCCGGCGACACGCCATCAGCGCTGCACAGTGCACAAGACCGTCAACGTGCTCGACAAGCTGCCCAAGTCCGTCCAGCCCGCCGCCAAGCAGGACCTCCGCGAGATCTGGACGGCGCCGGACCGTGCGACGGCGGAGGCGGCGGTCGCCACCTTCGCCGAGAAGTATGCGGCCAAGTACGAGAAGGCGGTCGCTTGCTTGGTCAAGGACCGCGACGCGCTGCTCACCTTCTACGACTTCCCCGCCGAGCACTGGGATCACCTGCGCACGTCCAACCCGATCGAGAGCGTGTTCGCCACCGTTCGCCACCGCACCGTCCGCACCAAGGGCGCGCTGTCGCAGGACACGGCCCGGCTGATGGTCTTCAAGCTCGCCATGGCAGCGGCCAAGACCTGGCGGCGGCTGAAGGGCGAGAACCAGTTGCCCAAGGTCATCCAGGGCGTCATATTCCGCGACGGCGTCGAGGTCACCAAGGCGCCAGAGCAGACCGCCGCCTGATTACCCCGTCACCCAAATTCCAGCATAGCTCGGTGGTCGTGCTGGCGGACCGCTTCTACGGCACGCCTGGGCTGATCGCAGCTTGCGCTGCGCGAGGCTGGGACTACCGGCTGCGGCTCAAGAGCAACCTGCGCGTCTTTGTTCCTGGCCAGGCAGCGTCCGCCAGGCTCGGCGACCTCGCGCAGCAGCAGCCTTACCTGAGCGGCGTGGAGCTGACCGCCGCAGCGCGCGTGCGCACCAACATCGGGGTGATCCACGATCCCGGCCACGACGAACCGTGGATTGTCGCCATGTCCGCCAGGCCGGGCTACCTGACCACACTCGACTACTCGAAGCGGTGGGGCATTGAGCCGATGTTCTCCGACTTCAAGTCGCGCGGCTTCGGCCTCGACGACACCCAGATCCGCTACCCAGACCGTCTCGCCAGGCTCGTTCTGGTCATGGCACTGGCCCTCTACTGCGCTGTCTCGACCGGCCTATGGGATCAAACCAACCATCCTCTGCCTGCCGAGACCAGGCCAGCACGCAAACAACCCAAGAAGGTCGCACGCAGCCTTACCTCTTCCTTCACCCGCGGCCTGCGCCGTATTGCAGCCCTGCTTCAGGCCGCTTTGCCTATGCCACCGCTCTGGGCCGCATCAGGCTGAAACTGATAGATGCTCAGCTGGCTACGGAATGGGTTCGGCGTGTTGGTCTGGATCGTGTTGGGCGTGTTGCTTTGGCCTTGCATGGGCGGAGCGTAGCCCTGCGTCTGCGTCGCGTTTGGGTTAAAGCCCTGAGTTTGCGTCGCGCTCGGGGTGGACATTTGGCCGCCAGTAGAGGTTTGGCCGCCAGTGTATTCCTTGCTCGGAGTGTAGTATTGGCCGGTCTGCGGGTCCTGCTGCATTTGCTGCTCCTTCTGGCGTGCGGCGTGGTTGGCCAGAGCACGGCCCGCGGCGCAGCCTCCGGCGGCGCCGAGAATACCGTGGCCCGCAGCGTGGCCAGCGATGCCGCCGACGATGGCGCCCTTGATGCAGCCTTTGGCCTGAACCGGCTCGACAGCCGTGCCGGTGGCCAGCGCGGCGGCGAGGACGACGGGGATAAGAATGGTTCGCATGGTGCTCCCTTCCTACAGACTGCGACTGCGCTGGTCCGGCATGGGCGGCGCAGACAAGCTGCGTAGCGCACCGTGACGCGCAAATGAAGCTTCCCGCGGCGAGCGGTCCCGCCGCAGGAGGCACTTCGGATTAGAGCGTGCGCGGACCTGCAGCACCGCTGACCGCGCCGCGCTGCTCGATAGGCTTGCCCGTCGTATCGACCCGCACGACCTCCGCCTGCTGGCGGCGGAGCTTCTCGTGCAGTGTCTCGACGTGATCGGTGCCGACTTTCCTGAGCGCGATCTCCTCGACGACACGCGCCGTCTTGTTCACGAGAGCGTGCTCGGCGGTCTCGCTTACTTCGATCTCGCTGTCGGCCCAGTCGACGTCGGCGAACGCGGCCGGCTCACTGACGGCGCGACGGAACACCTCGGCGTGTTCCTCGTGCAGGGTCACATCCTGCGCGACTTCGCGCTCGGTCGTGAAACGGCGGACTCGGGTCCGGCCAGTCTCAACCATCCCCTTACCGACCTGTAGCTGCTCCTCAGCCAGGCGCAGCACGTCATCATGCGCCGCGGCGATCTTGGGCGTCACCGCGACCGATTGCTGAGCCGTCATCGGAGCGGCGGCAGCCGCCCTCGCCGACTCAACCCGCGCAACTGGCGCGACACCGCTGGTCACTGCGCGATCGTTCACGTCTATCGGGTGGTGCAGGTCGAGGATGCCTGTCGCATGCGCCACCTCGCTGTCGAGCACGCGCATCGAGACGACGGTCCCGCCTTCCTGGACAGTTTGCCCGTAAACGTCCGCCTCGTGCCTATATACGTCGCTTCCGAACAGCCGGCCCCACAGGCCCGGCTCCCTTACTCCCCCGTCGCTCGCACTGCCGCCCGCGAGCCTGTCCCTATCGATGAGGCTGATGTCTTCGCCGTGAAAGCCGCCGGCTTTCAGCGCGCTCACCGTCGCCTTCGCATGTTCGGGGGTGTCGAACACTGCCACGATCGTCTCATACGCCATGGTCGTCTCCCTTCCTGGTTGCATTGCCCTCTGCGCCGGCGCGCGGACCTCTGTCAGTCGCCGGGCTCTCGACCGGGATGCGCGTGACCAAGGCCTCTTGCCGGCGCAGCACGACGCGTTCCTGGTGCTGTTCGGTCGTGTGCACTCGACGGATGTGAAGCTCCTCCTTCAGCATCAGCCTGCGCTCGACGACCAAGATCTCTTCGACGACGGGTACAATGGTCGTGTCGCCTTCTTGGCGGGTCGGCGGAATCGCGCTGATCGGCCGGCCGATGACAACCCGCTCAACCTCGACGCGCTAGCGCGCGAGCGGCACCTCAACCAGCTCGTCGTGCTCACGGGTGACGACCCGGACGTTCAGGCGCCCGGTCTCGACCCGCTCGCGGCCGACGGATATCTCCTCCGCGTGCAAACGGATGACATCGGGATCATCTTGCCGATCCTCGCCAGCCACACGATGCTGCCAGGCTGGCGGGGAGGCAGCCGATGTAGCGGCGTCGTTCCGGTCGTCGCTCGACATGAACATCCCCCGATGCCGACCGCACCCGCAGGCGCTTGCTGCAAGGCAGCACCCCGGTGCGCGGATCTCGCAGATTCAACGCATCGGCACGTCTCGTGCAGTGCCGTCGGCATTACGACTTAGTGACAAGTACGCTCGCAATCGGGAGCGGCGGTCGGGAGGGTCGATGCCACGGCTAGCCGCCGTGCTCTTGAGGGATGTTGCTGTCCTCTATCGAGAGCTTGCGCACTTCACAATGGTTTCAGGGAAGCAGTGCTCCCGCGGCATCACCGAGTCGTTGCATCGCGCCGGGCCTGTGCCGACCTAACGGCTTTCGACACCCGGCCGACCTCGCGCGGATCGGAGCGCACCGTTGGAAGCTTGCTCGGTTTCGCCCGTGCCTCTGGCGATATCACGCGCGTCCTTGCGGCGGCTCTGGCCTTGCTCTCCGCCGGTGGTCCCCCGCCCGGCTGCGACTTGAGCGCCCCCGGAGTGGGCGAGGCCGGTTCGGCAGACCGGATGCGCCGCAGCTCCTGGGTGACGCGCTCCAGCGCCTCCTTGAGCACCTGCCCCTTGGCAACAGTGCCGGCGTTATCGCGCGCCGGCGTGGCGCCGCGCGGCTCGGCCTTGCCCCGCATTTCGCGCCGCTGCTGGCGAGCGATGTCGCGTGCCCGATAGCGAGCTTCTCGTAGGTGGCGGGCTAGCGCCTGAAGCTCCTGGCGCGACAGTCCGGCGATGGCAGGATGTTGTGTGAGGCCGACCAACTCCTGCTCCGATAGGGTCAGCAGCCGGGCCGGGTCGGTCTTCGTAGCGCCGCTCATAGGCTTGATCTCCTGCTGAATGATGCGGATCCGTGTGAGCGGCTCGGTGCGCTGGGGAGGGGCTCGAAGCCGTTCGCTGCCGTGCGCCGCTCCGCGGTCACGCGCATGCCGGCCTCGCCCCAGCGCGTGTCGCCAATCCAGGAAGGCCCCTCCGAGTGCGCGATCAGCGGGATGAGAATTGCGGCCAATAGGGCGAGCAGCACGACGATCAGCAGGCGCATCAAAAAACCTCTTCATCCTCTCGAGTTTGCGTCCCAGGGCCGGTAGGCTCGCTGCCATCGTGCTCAAGGCGTCAGCGCCGAACCCCGCTACCGCGGCTCGCGGGCGGTTCGGGGTGCGAGCGGCTCGCCGGGCTCGCGCGCGGCCTGGCGGGCAGCGGCGTCGCGGTCGGCCGCGCTGTCCTCAGCGCCGAGCCAGGTGTAGACCACCCCCGCGAGCACCGCGCCGACGATGGGTGCGACCCAGAACAGCCACAGCTGCGAAAGCGCCCAGCCGCCCTCAAAGATCGCCACCCCCGTGCTGCGCGCCGGGTTCACGCTGGTGTTGGTCACCGGGATGCTGATCAGGTGGATCAGCGTCAAGCCGAGCCCGATCGGGATCGGCGCGAAGCCGAGCGGCGCGCGCTCGGAGGTGGCGCTGAGGATGATGAGCAGGAAGAAGAACGTCATCACCACCTCGCACAGCACGCACGACCAGAAGGCGTAGTGGCCGGGAGAATGGTCGCCGTAGCCGTTGGAGGCGAAGCCGCCGGCCAAGCTGAAATCGGGTGCCCCTGAGGCGATGCCGTAGAGCACGAGGGCACCGACGATGCCGCCGAGCACCTGGGCGATGATCGGAATGGGTTCGGCGTGTTGGTCTGGATCGTGTTGGGCGTGTTGCTTTGGCCTTGCATGGGCGGAGCGTAGCCCTGCGTCTGCGTCGCGTTTGGGTTATAGCCCTGAGTCTGCATCGCGCTCGGGGCGGACATTTGGCCGCCAGTAGAGCTTTGGCCGCCAGTGTATTCCTTGCTCGGAGTGTAGTATTGGCCGGTCTGCGGGTCCTGCTGCATTCTGCTGCTTCCTTCTGGCGTGCGGCGTGGTTGGCCAGAGCACGGCCCGCGACGCAGCCTCCGGCGGCGCCGAGAATGCCGTGGCCTGCGGCGTGGCCAGCGATGCCGCCGACGATGGCGCCCTTGATGCAGCCTTTGGCCTGAACCGGCTCGACAGCCGTGCCGGTGGCCAGCGCGGCGGCGAGGACGACGGGGATAAGAATGGTTCGCATGGGGCTCTCTTCCTGCTGACTGCGAATGCGCTGGTCCGGCATGGACGACGCAGACAAGCTGCGTAGCGCACCGTGACGCGCAAATGAAGCTTCCCGCGGCGAGCGGTCCCGCCGCAGGAGGCACTTCGGATTAGAGCGTGCGCGGACCTGCAGCACCGCTGACCGCGCCGCGCTGCTCGATCGGCTTGCCCGTCGCATCGACCCGCACGACCTCTGCCTGCTGGCGGCGGAGCTTCTCGTGCAGTGTCTCGACGTGATCGGTGCCGACTTTCCTGAGCGCGATCTCCTCGACGACACGCGCCGTCTTGTTCACGAGAGCGTGCTCGGCGGTCTCGCTTACTTCGATCTCGCTGTCGGCCCAGTCGACGTCGGCGAACGCGGCCGGCTCACTGACGGCGCGACGGAACACCTCGGCGTGTTCCTCGTGCAGGGTCACATCCTGCGCGACTTCGCGCTCGGTCGTGAAACGGCGGACACGGGTCCGGCCAGTATCAACCATCTCCTTGCCGACCTGTAGCTGCTCCTCAGCCAGGCGCAGCACGTCATCATGCGCCGCGGCGATCTTGGGCGTCACCGCGACCGATTGCCGAGCCGTCATCGGAGCGGCGGCAGCCGCCCTCGCCAACTCAACCCGCGCAACTGGCGCGACACCGCTGGTCACTGCGCGATCGTTCACGTCTATCGGGTGGTGCAGGTCGAGGATGCCTGTCGCATGCGCCACCTCGCTGTCGAGCACGCGCATCGAGACGACGGTCCCGCCTTCCTGGACAGTTTGCCCGTAAACGTCCGCCTCGTGCCTATATACGTCGCTTCCGAACAGCCGGCCCCACAGGCCCGGCTCCCTTACTCCCCCGTCGCTCGCACTGCCGCCCGCGAGCCTGTCCCTATCGATGAGGCTGATGTCTTCGCCGTGAAAGCCGCCGGCTTTCAGCGCGCTCATCGCTGCCTTCGCATGTTCGGGGGTGTCGAACACTGCCACGATCGTCTCATACGCCATGGTCGTCTCCCTTCCTGGTTGCATTGCCCTCTGCGCCGGCGCGCGGACCTCTGTCAGTCGCCGGGCTCTCGACCGGGATGCGCGTGACCAAGGCCTCTTGCCGGCGCAGCACGACGCGTTCCTGGTGCTGTTCGGTCGTGTGCACTCGACGGATGTGAAGTTCCTCCTTCAGCATCAGCCTGCGCTCGACGACCACGATCTCTTCGACGACGGGTACAATGGTCGTGTCGCCTTCTTGGCGAGTCGGCGGAACCGCGCTGATCGGCCGGCCGATGACAACCCGCTCAACCTCTACGCGCTCGCGCGCGAGCGGCACCTCAACCAGCTCGTCGTGCTCACGGGTGACGACCCGGACGTTCAGGCGCCCGGTCTCGACCCGCTCGCGGCCGACGGATATCTCCTCCGCGTGCAAACGGATGACATCGGGATCATCTTGCCGATCCTCGCCAGCCACACGATGCTGCCAGGCTGGCGGGGAGGCAGCCGATGTAGCGGCGTCGTTCCGGTCGTCGCTCGACATGAACATCCCCCGATGCCGACCGCACCCGCAGGTGCTTGCTGCAACGCAGCACCCCGGTGCGCGGATCTCGCAGGTTCAACGCATCGGCACGTCTCGTGCAGTGCCGTAGACATTACGACGTAGTGACAAGAACGCTCGCAATCCGGAGCGGCGGTCGGAAGGGTCGATGCCACGGCTAGCCGCCGTGCTCTTGAGGGATGTTGCTGTCCTCTATCGAGAGCTTGCGCACTTCACAATGGTTGCAGGGAAGCGGTGATCCCGTCGCATCACCGAGTTGTCGCGTCGCACCGGTGGGGAACGCTAACCCGGCAGACCGGATATGCCGCAACTCCTGGATGACGCGCTCCAGCGCCTCCTTGAGCACCCGCCCCTTGTCAACAGCGCCGACGTTATCGAGCGCCGGCGTGGTGCCGCGTGGCTCGGCCTTGCCCCGCATTTCGCGCCGCTGCTGGCGAGCGATGTCGCGTGCCCGATAGCGAGCTTCTCGTAGGTGGCGGGCTAGCGCCTGAAGCTCCTGGCGCGACAGCCCGGCGATGGCGGGATGTTGCGTGAGGCCGGCCAGTTCCTGCTCCGGCAGGGTCAGCAACCGGGCCGGGTCGATCTTCGTAGCGCCGCTCATAGCCTTGATCTCCTGCTGAATGATGCGGATCCGTGTGAGCGGCTCGGTGCGCTGGGGACGGGCTCGAAGCCGTTCGCTGCCGTGCGCCGCTCCGCGGTCACGCGCATGCCGGCTCTCGCCCCAGCGCGTGTCGCCAATCCAGGAAGGCCCCTCCGAGTGCGCGATCAGCGGGATGAGGATCGCGGCCAATAGGGCGAGCAGCACGACGATCAGCAGGCGCATCAAAAAACCTCTTCATCTTCTCGAGTTTGCGTCCCAGGGCCGGTAGGCTCGCCGCCATCGTGCTCAAGGCGTCAGCGCCGAACCCCGCTATCGCGGCTCGCGGGCGGTTCGGGGTGCGAGCGGCTCGCCGGGCTCGCGCGCGGCCTGGCGGGCAGCGGCGTCGCGGTCGGCCGCGCTGTCCTCAGCGCCGAGCCAGGTGTAGACCACCCCCGCGAGCACCGCGCCCACGATGGGTGCGACCCAGAACAGCCACAACTGCCCGAGCGCCCAGCCGCCCTCGAAGATCGCCACCCCCGTGCTGCGCGCCGGGTTCACGCTGGTGTTGGTCACCGGGATGCTGATCAGGTGGATCAGCGTCAAGCCGAGCCCGATCGGGATCGGCGCGAAGCCGAGCGGCGCGCGCTCGGAGGTGGCGCTGAGGATGATGAGCAGGAAGAAGAACGTCATCACCACCTCGCACAGCACGCACGACCAGAAGCCGTAGTGGCCGGGAGAATGGTCGCCGTAGCCGTTGGAGGCGAAGCCGCCGGCCAAGCTGAAGTCGGGTGCCCCTGAGGCGATGCCGTAGAGCACGAGGGCGCCGACGATGCCGCCGAGCACCTGGGCGACGGTGTAGTCGGGCGCCTCGGCGGGGCGGCAGCGGCCGCCCACGCCCAAGCCGAGGCTGGCAGCTCCGTTCCTGTCCCCGCTCGTAAACCGGACCGATGGTGTAGGCCTTGCTCCGCAGCGGCAGGTCGACGGCCAGCGGGACGCGGTAGAGGCCGATGCCGATCGTCCGGGATCTTGGCCGTGAACACGGCGCTAGCCGCACCAACCGCGTAGAATGCTGCTGATGCGGGCCACCGTGCTGACAGGGTCATCCGGATACCACTGATGCGTGGTCCGTTCGTGGATACGTCTGAGCAAGCTCTTCACCGCTTTCCGCGACGGTCGGGTGCCGATGTAGGCGCGCCCGTCCTTGCCGTAGAAACGGCCGACCGTGTAGCCGAGGAAATCGAAACTCTCCTCGGGCAGCCGGGCGATCCGGGTCTTGGCCGTGTTCACCGCCAGCCCGAGCCGCGTCATCAGCGCCTGCATCCTCGCCAGCACCGCCTCGGCCTTGCCGGGTCGACAACAAATGACGAAGTCGTCGGCGTAATTGACGACGTGGGCATCGAGCTGGTCCCGATGGCCGTGGCCATGCCAGGCCAGCAGGAAGCGCCGGAAGTAGCAGTTCGCCGCCAGGGCGAGATGACCCCGCCCTGCGGCACGCCCCGCTTCATCCGGCGCGCTTCGGTGGTCCGCACCGCACGTCCGCCGATGACCTCCACCACGGGGGCTGTCAGCCAGCCCTTGATCGTGTGGAGCAAGCGACCATCGGCGATCCGTCGGGACAGGCTGCGCATCAAGGGCGAGTGCGGGATCGAAGTGAAGTAGTCGCGCAAGTCCGCATCGACCACCTCCCGCCGCCCATGCTGCGTCACGTGCCAGTAGACCCGTCGCAGAGCCATCTTGGCGTCCAGCCCGGGGCGGAAGCCATACTGCTGGGGCAGCAGGTCCGCCTCGAAGATGGGGCCGATGACCAGCACCGCCGCCATCTGGACCACGCGGTCCCTGATGCACGGAATGCTGAGAGGCCGTTGGCCTCCTCCGTTGCTCTTCGGTATCCACACGCGCAGGAGGGGCTGCGGGGCGTAGTGCCCCGTCATCAACTCCGCCCGTAGCGCTTCCAGCCAGTGCTCGCGGCCCTGGGCGTCAATCCGACCGAACGTCTCGCCGTCGAACCCCGCCGCTCCCGCATTCGCGCGGCAGCGGCGGTAGGCTTCGGCCAGGACGTCCTTTCGGCAGACCTTGTCCCAGAGGGCGTAGAAGCGATAGGCCGGTTCAGCCTTAGCTTTCGTCTGTAGCGAGGTCTGTAGCGTCTCAACCGTTTGGGTCGGCGTTGGTAAACTCATCGTCAATCGCCGGGCTGTCAGCCCTTCCCTCGCTTGGATCGGGTCAGGGCTCCTTCCCTACGCCGGCGTTACCCGGCCTCGACGGGTACTACGAACCCATCCGCCATCTGCGTTCGCCGGCGCTGGCCCTCACGGGTTCGCCGTTGGCGTGGAGTTGCCGCTCCCCACCACGGTCGCAGACTTCCCTTGTTGCGCACCGTTCATGTCCCGTGCGTGCTACCATCCTTACCCCGGTGGGATCGCCGGCTGCGTGTCTCGCTCGCTTGACCGACGACGGCGGCCTTCCCCGTTGTTAGGGCGGGTCGGCTCCCACATTGGCTGTTTCGAGGCCTGCTCAATGTTCACTCGCGTTGCGGCCCGCACGGTCCGCTGACCCCCTACGGGGCCTTTCTCTCGGAGTGCTTCAGACCATTCGTCGCCTCCTGATCCGCCCCGAGTGCTTCCGGCTGGAGCGAGAGTTTGCCGGCCCGGATTTCCACCGGGGAGAACGGTGCACCTTGGCAAGGCACACCCCACGATGCCGCCGAGCACCTGGGCGATGATGTAGCCGGGCGCCTCGGCGGCCCGGAAGCGGCCGCCGGCGACCAGGCCGAGGGTGACGGCGGGGTTGATGTGGCAGCCGGAGATCGGGCCGATGGTGTAGGCCATGGTCAGAAGCGTCAGGCCGAAGGCCAGCGACACCCCGACCAGGCCGATGCCGACCTGCGGGAACTTGGCCGCGAGCACGGCGCTGCCGCACCCGCCCAGAACCAGCCAGAACGTGCCGAAGAACTCGGCCGTCAGTTTGCGCGACATAGCGGAGGATCTTCCCTTCGATCGGAGTGAGCGTGCGTCATCCGGCCGAGCCGTGCGCTCTGCGCGGCGACTGGCCGCGGCGCGCGCTTGGTCCAGCAACGTCAAGGCCTCGCGGGTCAACTGATCGCACTCCTGAGAATCGCGGCACCGGGCGGCGTCGCCGAGGCGCGCCGCAGCAGCATGGCGCAGCCGCGACACGAGAGCGCCGCCGTGGTTCGTGCTGAGGTCGTTCATGCCTTCAGGCCAGATTGCAGCGCGTTCGAGGCTAAGACGTGAGCTGCACCGGGCCTTGGAGCGACTTGCGCATATGTATTGAGATCTTGCGCAAGCGCGCTTCGAGAGCGCTTGGACCCGGGCCACTAACAACTCGCTAGCGGTGCAGATTAGACGGATGCGGCGCGGAACCGTCCTGGAGTCATGCCAGTCTCGCGCCGGAAAACAGCCGTGAAGTGGCTCTGGTCGGCGAAGCCGACCATGGCAGCCACAATGGCGAGCGTTTGGTCATTCCGTCGTATCAGGGCTTTCGCGCGCTCGATCCGGCGCTGAACGGTATAACGTTGCGGACCGACGCCTATCGTGCGCTTAAAGCAGCGGCTGAAGTGGTAGGGGCTAAGACAAGCAACGTCCGCTAGTTCGGCCAATGTCAGCTCGGCGTCGAGGTGCGCCTCAATGTAGTCGAGCACGCGCCGCACGCGCTGACGGGGCAGGTCTGGAAGAGCGGGCGACAGCGAAGGCGTGAAGCGCCGTGCGACCCGCATCGCGAGTGCCGCCGCAAGGCTCTCGGCGAGTAGCCGGTCCATCGCTCCATGGCCGGTCTCCTCGGCCAGGCTGCGGGCGAGCTGGCCCAGGAGCGGGTCCTGGAAGGTAATAGCGGGATCAAGGCTCGGCGGTGCAGGCAGCTCGGGGGCGATAACGCGGTAGAGGTCCGGATCCCAGCAGACCTGGGCGTAGCGCGAGTCCTCACCGACTGTTCGCACGGAGAGGCCCGCCGGGTAGAAGGTCATCGCGTCCGGGATCGGGGGCAAGTCCTGAGACGGGCCGTCGTCAATCCACAGCAGCATCAGCGGTACGGGCGCGAGCGAGAAAACGAGCCGATGCTGGTCGCTCTTCCAGAGGCCCTCGCCGCTGCCGCGGCTGTAGATGCCAGCACCGAACAAGCCCCAGTTGCGCCAGGCTTCGAGCCGGCGTTCACGAAGGTTCCACACGCCGTTCCGGCCTTGCGGCGGCGTATCTGCGATGTCGGATCGCGTCTCGACCGGCATCCCTCCCTCCGTGTCCCTCGCCCGATTGTGAGGCAACTCGCAATTATTAACATTAGTGTTGATACGGAAATGGCTAGGGTTCGGGCCCTGAAAATCGAAAGTGCCTCGGAAGTGTCTCATGGCGGCGTGTGCGCGCTGGCCGTGTCGCTCGCTCGCCGGCGGTTCATGCGGCCCGCGCCGCTCACCTCGGCTGCTTCACCCAGGCCGGTGCCCGCAAGGTGAGCTCGCTCGCGCCTCTGTCGTTGTGGCGCGCTCAGGCGGCCTCGCGGCGCATTTCCAGCGCCTGCCGCCCTGAGTGCAGACGGGCCGGCAGGTCGCGCGCCACCGCCGGATGGTCTTCTAGCGCCCGCGCGAGCACGGGCGCGGGAATCGCCAGCACCTCGCTCTCGGCATCAGAGGTCAAGTTTACCGGGCTGGCCGCACGGCGTAGCGTCTCGTACGACACAAACACCGGGCGTGGCACGACCCGCTCCAGCCGCCGCCCGTTCGGCACGTCCATGAGATGCGTAGGCATCGCGGCGGCGGGCCTTCCTGCCCGGCACGAAAAGTCCCTCGCTGGCCCTTAGCCGTCACCTGCCGGGATAAGGGTTTTAACGCCGCGCGAAATGGTCGCGCGCGAGGCGGAGACACGCCTCGAACGCGGCCAGATCGGTGAAGCGCGCGGTTTCGGCGGACCGCCTGACAATGATCGGAAACCCGGCGTCTCGCAGCGCGCAATCGAGCATGAGGTTATCGGCCAGCCCGAAATCCTCGGCACGCAGGCCGTTCGCGTCCACCCAGCCGCTGGCCGCGGCGGGTGTCGTGCCAGGAATCTCGCGCGTCCGCCCCACAAACGGTCGGTCGTCGTTCGAGTAGCCGAAGCACGGCTTGCCCAGAGCCGCCATGAAGCCCAGCTCGAACGCGGTGCCGACGTCTGCGCTCGGGCCGCGGAAGGGCGTCAGGTTCGCGATGATGGCGTCCGCTTCGCGCATCATCGCCGTGTTGCCGCGATAGATCGCCATCGCGGTGTCCGCCGTCGCATCCCGCGTCTCGATCTCGCTGTCGAGCGGATACAGCCCCTCGAAACCGAACGCCGCGCATAGGGCGCGCTTGCGCTGCCCTGCCGCCTCAGCGTCGGGGAGGAAGACGTCGGGACCGGCGAGGTAGAGCTTGATGCGATCCATGTGCGGACCCGTCGCCGACGACGAAGGTCTTTAGTCGCCTGACTCGGCCATGGAGTGCGGCTCTGCGGGGAGCGGGTCCATGAGCCATGCGAGCGGCGCGCGGTCGATACGCGGTGCCGGGTAGCCCGCTCCCTCGTATCCCCACGCCGCATCAAGGGCGACGCGCAGGCGGTTCGGCTTCGGCGCTGGACGGCACCCGTCATGTGCCGAGACGCGGGCGTAGGGCGCGAGCATGTCGCGCCAGAAATCGGTGGCGAGGAAGCTATCTCCCACCGTCACGTGCGTGCCTGGCTCGGTCGTCTCACCGCGCCAGGCGATCTGGATGGGCAGGGGCAGCAGGGTGGTGACCGGCTTGCCGAAGAACGGAGCCTCGTAGGCGACGCTGCTGTTCACCGTGAGGACGCGGCCGATGCCGGGATCGGCCAGGAGGCGGTAGATGCTGGTGCGGGTGAGCCGCGCATCCGGCCGGGCGGCGAGTGCCTCAGCGACGAGAGAGTGCCGCTCGCCCGACGGATGGTCCTTGGCAAGCACCGCCGAGCTTGCCATGCAGAGGCGACCAATCTCGGCCCGTTTCGCTGCGGCGTCGAAGAACGCGCCCTCGGCGATCTGGGTCGAATCGTTCGGATGCTGGCCGACGACAAGCAGGGCGCCGGGCTTGCGCGCCGAGCGCCGATGGAGCCGGGCAGCCGCCTCGTGCAGCCCGGCGCCGGCCGAGGCAAGGTCGCGCGGCACAGCCCAGGTCGCGAGGCAGACCGCCACGCGAGGATCGGATGCACGCGCCGCGAACAGCAGGTCATCCAAGAAGCGGACCGGGTGGATGCGCAGGTCGAGGTAGGGCAAGCCCATCGCGTCGAGCAGCCGGGTGAGATAGGGCGGCAGCTCGTAGCCGACGCAGAACTGGCCGGCGAGGCATGGCTCCAGCAGGTCGCGAACGCTGCCGAACGGCGATACCCAATCGTGCCGCGCCGCCCAGTAGTCCGCGGCGTCCTCGGGCGAGCGCTGCGCGGCGATCCAGTCGCGCAGCGCCGGGCACTCGGTCGCGCTGAGCAGCGTCGGCGCCATGCCGCAGGCCGACTCGATCTGGCGGCGCACGGCGAGGTGCAGCCAGGCGATCTGCCCATCCACGCCGCCGGGTTCGCCTTCCGGGTTGGGACGAAGCACGTCGCCCAGGATCGTGACGCCGGCAACGCGTCGCCTATGGAAGTGGAACCATGCAGCGCCCATGCGAGAGCCTCCCCGGCGGCTGCAGTAGCGCCCCCTCACCTCCCATACGAGGAACTCCCTCCTTTCCCCCTTGATAGATCGAGTAAGAGGACTGTGACGAAAGGTTACAAAGGCGGCTGGCGGTGAACCACGCAGTTCGGGACGCATCCTCGTTGTTCGCTTTCCGTTCAGGTGACATCCTGAGTAGATGCATCCGCCGCCGTTCCGACTCGGTCAGCGCCGCTCTGACTGACCGGACTGCTCGCTGGAACTACGGTGCATCCCATGCGGCGGCGGGTCGTCGGTCTCATCCGGTCAAGCTGCGGAAGCAGCAAGCTCCACTTCCCGCGGGAGACAGTTCGAAGGCGCTTGCGCACGGCCGCCCCTCGCCAAAGCCGGCCATACGGTGCTGGGACCCGCTATAACGGCGCGTTAACCGGGCCAGGGTTAGCGTCCTGGCGGCCGGCTGGCTCCCCCGTTTGCCGTTTGCGGGATGGGTGGGTCATGCATGGCGACGCGCGCCGCTACTGGGCCTGGTTCCTCTCTGGCGTCGTCCTGGACACGGCACTTGCCGCGACTGTCCTCTTCGCAGCCGCGGCGCTCGCGCCGTCGCTCCTGGACGACCGAGGCAACTGGATTATGCGCGCGGTCCTGCTGGGGTTCACGCTGGCCCTCGCTCACCTCGTCCTGCTCCCGGTTCTGGTCTGGCCGAGGCCCAAGCTGACGGCGCGCGATCTCAGTATCGCACTCGCTCGGGTGGCGACCGTGCCGCCGGCCGCCCTGGTCGGCGTCGGGATCGGCCTGAGCGCCGGATCCGGCACGTTCATGCTGCTGGTCGGCCTCGCCTTCCCGTTTACCGAGGTCCAGCAGAGTTGCCGGATCGGCGCAAGGTCGGGCAGGCCGCGACCGAATGAGGCAAGCATAGCCCCATCCGCTATCCGCCAAACCCGCAGCGGGTCTGGCACATCGTTCGGATGCAGCTTGCCGTCCGGCCCCGGCGATGCCGTGCCGGCCGCATTGGGGCCGCTCGCGAGCAGCGCGCCGTCGGGACTGAAGGCCAGCGTTGAGATCGTTGGGCCGACGCCAGCGTAGGCCTCGATGGTCCGAGCCACCGCGTGTGACACGAGGTCGAAAAGCCTGATCTCGCCGGTATTCGAACCTCATCAAGCCGACCGCGAGTGTCTTGCCGTCTGGCGAGAAGGCCAGCGAGGTGGCGACCGCGCCGCGGTGTGATTGTCCGCCTACGCTAAATCCGCCCAGCTCATCCCAATTCCTCGTGGCACGGCACCATGTTGCCGCCCAGCGGTTTACGACACCTTACGCTTTCCACAGCCGTCTGAGTCCCTCCCGCCACGCCTTCGCCCGACGGCGCCGCAGCCCCGTCCGGCGCCTACGTGCTGTCGGGTGCGGTCACGCGCGTGGTCGAGGACGACCTGGCGAGCGTGCCGCTGAACGACATGCACGAGACCAGCGTGGCGATGCGCCTGACGCGGGGCGACGACGTCCTCGGGGTCATCCAGGTCAACGCGGTCGGGCGGCAGCCGACGCCGTTCTCCTTGCTGCCCTCGCTGATCTACTCGGCGGCCCAGGGCTCGCGCGCCACCCTGGTCAGCCACCGCCTCGAAGAGGTCTTCGCCCAGCTGCGGGCAGGACACCTGACCGGAGCCTCCGCCAGCCCCACCGAAGCAACGTTCATGCCCGCCCGACCATTCTAGCAGGCTCGAGCATAATTTCTCCATCGTCATGGCCGAACTTGTTCCGGCCATCCCCGGATGTTGTGACTTAATGGATTTTCTTGCGGTCAGGCCTGGCGCTGCTTGCACGGCGCAGGTGACCGGGTCAAGCCCGGCCATGACGGCCTGTAGGATGATATCCTACCTGGGAACCTTTCAGCGGCCTGCTAGGCCCGCCGCACGTTCCAGAACAGCACGAAGCCGCTCAGCACGTCGGTGATGCTCGTGCGATACGCCGTCGGCGCGTAGAGCAGGCCGAGCGGGTAGTAGGGCACGACCTCGAAAAAACGCTCCTGGATTTGCTCGGCGATGCGCTTCTGCGCGGCAGGGTCGGGCGCTTCGAGCCAGGTTTGGCGCAGATCCTCCATCTCGGGGAAGGTTGGCCAACCGGCCCAGGCGCCGGCGCCGTTGCCGCGCAGCGCCGGGTCGGAGGCGGGCGAGAACGTGTCGAGACCCGACCAGTAGGTGCAGAACACGCTCCAGCCGCCCTGGTCCGGCGCCGCCTTGTTGGTGATGCGCTGCAGGAGCGTGCCCCAGTCCACGGCCTGATAGTCCACGTTCAGGCCGAGCCGCTGCAGCAGGTCCGCGCCCACGTTGGCGATGGCGTTGATGTTCGAGAGGTCGGTGGCACCTAGGAACACCACTTTCTCGCCCTTGTAGCCCGCGTCCTTGATTCCCTGCTTGGCCTTATCGAAGTCGCGCGGCCCATCCAGCGCCGCCATGCCGGCCTGGCTCGCCATGGGCGAGACGGGGCAGAACACGCCGACGCCGGTCTTGTGCAGCGCCGGGTCGGTGCCGGCGGCGGCGACCATGAAGTCTTCCTGGCTGATCGCGCCCATGATCGCCCGGCGCAGCGCCGGGTTGTCGAACGGCGGATGCAGGAAGTTGGGCCGCATCATGCCGAGATAACCCGTCGGATCCTGCACGGGTGTGCGGATGTCGCCGTGGCTGCGCAGCAGCGGCACGAGGTCGTTCGGCGGCGCTTCCCACCAATCCGCCTCGCCGCTCTGCAGCGCGCCCGCGGCGGTGGCGCTGTCCGGGATCACGGTCCAGACGACGCGGTCGAAGTGCGCGACTTTGGGACCAGCGGTGAAGCTCGCCGTGCCGCTCGGGCGGGGCACGTAGCCCACGAACTTCTCGTAGGCGACACGCGCCCCGGCGACGCGCTCGGAGGCGATGAACTTGAAGGGGCCGGAGCCGACCATTTCCGTGACCTGCGTGAACGGGTCGGTCTTGGCGAGGCGCTCGGGCATGATCGCCGGCATGTTGCTGCCGGGCTTGCCGAGCGCGTCGGGCAGGAGCGCGAAAGGCCGCTTGAGGCGGAAGACCAGCGTCTTGTCGCCGTCGGCGGTGAGCTCGTCGGTTGCCGCGAAGAGTGCCTGGCCGAAGGTGTCGCGCTTGCCCCAGCGGATCAGGGAGGCGACGCAGTCACGGGCGAGCACCTTCTCGCCGTCGTGGAACTTGAGGCCGTTGCGCAGCGTCACGCGCCAGGTCTTGCCCTGGTCCTCGCTGACGGCCCCCTCCGCCATCTGCGGCTGGATCTGATACTGGGCGTCCATGCCGAAGAGGGTATCGAAGACCAGGTAGGCGTGATTGCGGGTGACGTAGGCGGCCGTCCAGATCGGATCGAGGATGGCGAGGTCCGATTGCGGGATGAAGTGCAGCGTGGAGGCGTCCTTGGCCGTGCCTTGGGCGCGGCCGATGCGCGGGGCGGCGAGCGCGACAGCGGCGCTCGCGGCGAGGAAGGTCCGCCGCTGCATGGGGAATCTCCTGTGCCGGAACGGCGGCGTTCTCGCACCCGGTGCGGCGGTGGCGCAAGGGTCCAGTGCGGCGGTGCCTTGGTCGTGTCTCGGTTGAAACGCTGACCATCATGGCCGTGTCCGGACTTGATCCGCGGGTTGGGGCGCGATGAAGCCGGCTCGGATTTTAGATAGATACCACCGGCATTGGATGAGTATTGATCTGACTTCGTGATCTCGCTACCGTCGCAACAATCAGTCCCGGTCTCGGACGCATGGATATCGCGCCTGCCTCGCCGCCGCGGATGCCGGATGACGCACATGCGCCCCGCGTTGCGCCGACGGTGGTTCCTGCGCTGAGCCCTGACCCTGCGTCTCCCGCACCGGTGGTGGATTCCGGCCTCGCCGGGGCTCCTGCCACATAAGCGGCCAAGCCCGCCTACCCGCCGCCGGCGACCGTGCCGACCCAGCGCGGCCCGGAGGGCATCCGCTTCGACTTCACCTTCGGCGCCCGCGTGCTGCTGCCCCCGCGCACCGACGGCGGGCTGTGGCGCGTGCGGCTGCCGACTTGGACACCGGCAACATCCTGTTCGAGAGCGAGAACAAGGGCGCCTTCGTCAGCTCCACCAAGCGCTGGTTCGTGCGCTTCCGCGTCGAGGTCTGGTCGCTCGATCAGGGCGCGGGCGGCCCGGCGCGGCCCGTGCTCACGCATGACTACGACGCGACCGGGCAGGAGGTGTTGATCCACTTTCCCGTGGGTACCCTAGGCGACATCCTCGCCTGGTTCCCCTACGCCGCGCGCTTCGCCCAGGCGCACCCGGGCTGCCGGGTGACTTGCGCGCTCTCGGCGCTGATCATCCCCTTGCTGCAGGATGCCTACCCGGAGCTGCGCCTGGTCACGCACGAGCAGGTAGCCGAGGAGCGCCTGGCCGAGCGAGCGTATGCGGCCTACCATTTGGGCCTGTTCTTCGACGATCTGGCCTGCGACTGGCAGCCGACCGACTTCCGCCACGTCGGGCTGCACAAGACGGCCGCCTACATCCTGGGTGTCCCACCCGAGCCGGAGGAGGCGCCGCGGCTGGTGATCCCGGACGCGGACAGCGCGCCCGCTCGCCGAGCCTTACGCCTGCATCGCGGTGCAGAGCAGCTCGGGCTGCAAGTACTGGAACAATCCCGCACGGCTGGCGCGGCGGTGGTGGCGCTGCCTCAAGGACGCCGGCTACCGGGTGGTGTGCCTGGACCAGAAGCCGGTGCACGGGGCGGGGCTGATGTGGGCGCACATCCCGCACGGGGCGGAGGACCTGACCGGCGACCGGCCGCTTGGCCGAGCGCGCGCGCTGGCTCAAGCACGCGGACCTGTTCGTGGGGCTGTCCAGCGGGCTTGCGTGGCTGGCCTGGGCGGCCGGGTGCCCGACCGTGCTGATCTCGGGCTTCACGCATCCGACGAACGAGTTCGCCACCCCCTACCGGGTGATCAACTGGCACGCCTGCAACTCGTGCTGGAACGACCCGAAGCTGCGCTTCGACCACAAGGACTTCCTGTGGTGCCCGCGGCACCAGAACACGCCACGGCACTTCGAGTGCACGCGGCTGATCACGCCTGAGCACGTCATCCAGACCATCCAACGCGTCCCCGGCTTCGGCAAGCACGCACGCCGCCGCCCCCGAGAGGAGTCCCGCATGAGCGATATCGTCGTCAGCTCCGGCCAGACCGTCTCCGGCCTCACCGTGGGCTCACTATGATCGTGCAGTCCGGCGGCACCGCCATCGACACCACCGTGATCTCCGGCGGCGAACAGGACGTGGACACGGGCGGCCTAGCCATCGGCACCACGGTCAGCAGCGGCCTGCAGTTTGTGTTCTCGGCCGGCGTGGCCAGCAACACCACGCTCAGCAGCCAAGGCGTGCTGACGATCTCGGCGGGCGGCGTGGTCAGCGGCCTCGATGCCGCGGCCGGCAGCACGGTCCAGGACGCGGGCACCGATCACCCTCCTCGACGGCGACGTCGCGGTCGCGGCGACTTCGGAGTTGACCCCGGGGGTGCGCTGCTGGTCTCGTCCGGCGGCACGGCCATCGGACCCGTCGTCGCCGGCGGCGGGACCCTGCAGGTCCTGGCGGGCGGCGTGCTCAGCAATCTTCAAAACGAACCCGGCAGCACGATCTTGGTCGCGGGCAGCGCCTACATTCAAGGTTTTGACGAAGGTATCGAGGACCTCGTCGTCGGCGTCACCGTCCTCGAAGGCGGTTCCATGACCGTGTCCTCGGGCGGTCTGGCCAGCGGCACCGTGATCAGCGGCGGCACCCAGGTGGTGTCCGCTGGCGGCGTGACCAGCGCCACTACGATCTTCTTCAACGGCGCCGAGTTGGTGTCCGCTGGCGGCGTGGCCAGCGGCACGGTGCTCAACGGCGACGACCTAGCCGAACAGGACGTCCTCAGTGGCGGCGTGGCCAGCGGCACCGTGGTCAGCGGCGGCACCCAGGTGGTGTCCGCTGGCGGCGTGGCCACCGGCACCATGATCAGCAGCGGCGGCGCCTTGCAGATCTCGGCGGGCGGCGCGGTCAGCGGCCTCGATGCCGCGGCCGGCAGCACGGTCCAGGACGCGGGCACGATCGCTCTACTCGGGGGCGACGTCGCGATCGGCGTCAGCGTCCTCGCCGGGGGCGCCGAGGTGGTATCGTCCGGCGGCACGGCCGACGACACCGCGATCAGCAGCGGCGGCGAGCAGGACGTCCTCAGCGGCGGCGTAGCCAGCGGTACCATGATCAGCGGCGGCACCCTGCAGGTCTCGGCGGGCGGCGCGGTTAGCGGCACCGTGATCAGCGGCGGCGAGCAGGACGGTACCTCAGCGGCGGCGTGGTCAGCGGCACCGTGGTCAGCGGCGGCGCCGAGGTGGTCTCGTCCGGCGCCGTGGTTAGCGGCACCTTGGTCACCGGCAGCGGCAACGTCGTTGGCGAGCAGGACGTCCTCAGCGGCGGCGTTGCCAGCGGCACCTTGGTCACCCCTGGCGGCGAGCAAGATGTGTTCCTGGGCGGTCTGGCCAGCGGCCAGTGCCATTGAGTTCTGCCTTGAGATGCCGAGGGCAAGCAGCCAGTTGAAGCTGAGCGCGTTGACCTTTAGCGCTTCGCGGACGTTCTGGACGCCGCTAGCGCGCAAGATGTTGAGGGCGAGCGAGCGCAGGCGTGCCATCACGTCTTGCCGGTTGCGGATGCGGCTGGCGTCCTCGTCCAGACTCACTTCCCGGACGTAATGAGACCAATTCTCCACGCCCCAGTGCGCGCGGATAGCGCGCGCCATGGTCTTAGCATCGTAGTGTACCTGACAGGCTTAGTAGCCGACCTCCTCGCGGGTGGGCCACAGGCCGGAGCGGGTGTCCTTGGTGTACGTCAGGCGCGAGACCCGAGCCACACAGGCGACCAGCTCCTGCCAGAACGCATCCAGCTGCTCTGCGGTGTCTAACACTTCAACGCAGCGGTGCTCCTAGCGGCCATAGCGGCGGCGATCCACTGTCTCGCAGCAGCCGACAGGAACTGCTCCGCGCAGAGCCTAACCAGAGTCTCATGCAGAGTGAGCTCTTTCTCCTTGACCCGGACCAGCAGCGCGTTGCCAGTCGCGGCGGCTTGTGCGAACCCCTCGCTCTGGCAGTGCCGCGTCGGCGGCGAACAGCACGCCCTTAAGACCGAGGTCGGCGATCAGCCGCGGCACCTCCGCGATCTCGTCCGGCGCACCTTCCAGCTCCTGGGGGCGAGGATGAGAGCGGCGTCGCTGGCGAAGGCGCCGAGCACATGCGCCGCCCTGCGCTCTTCCACACGGTCGAAGCTGCCGCGCACGTCTTGCCGTCGAGCGCTACCGTGCGCTTCTTCTTACCCCATGCTGGCGCTCAGCGCGCGAGCATGGCCGCGAAAGGCCGTCTCCAAGTCATCGCCGTCTAGCGCCATTAATCTATGCCGCAACGTATTCACTGCCTTTTCGGTCGGAAGCAGGCGCCGAACACAGCGTTCAAGCGCTCTCGCTGTAGGGTGATGAAGGTGATGATGCCTCGGTAGGAGGTCGCCCCCGCGAGCGGCGAGTACCGAGGACAACAGCAGTTTCGCATGCTGTAGCGCTGCCCCTGTGCGCGGCGTGAGTCGCGCACCTCTGCGTGCGCGCAAGCAGGGAAGCAAACGCACTGTGCGCCTCCACAACTGTGAGAGTCTCTTCCATATCCTGTCTACTTGTTGCTGCTCGCGCTCCGCCACGCGCTCAGCTGTCATGCAGACTGCATGCCCTGGCCAGCGGCACCGTGATCAGCGGCGGCGGCGCCGAGGTGGTCTCGTCCGGCGGCGTGGCCAGCGGCACCTTGGTCAGCGGCGGCGCCGAGTTGGTGTCCGCTGGCGGCACGGCCGACAACACCACAATCATCAGCGGCGGCGATCAGGTCGTGATCGGCGGGACAGCCAGCGGCACCACGGTGCTCTCCGGCGGCTTGCAGGACGTCATCAGCGGCGGCGTGGCCAGCGGCACTGTGGTCAGCAGCGGCGGCGACCTGCAGGTCCTCGGCGGGCGGCGCGGTCAGCGGCCTCGATGCCGCGGCCGGCGGCGGGGTCACGGTCGGGGACGCGGGCACAGTCACCCTCCTCGACGGCGACGTCGCGGTCGGCATCGCCGTTCTCGCCGGCGGCACGGACGTCATATCGTCCGGCGGCACGGCCAGCGGCACGACCATCAGCGGCGGCGCCGAGTTGGTGTCCGCTGGCGGCGTGGCCATCGGCACCACGGTCAGCCGCGGCGAGCAGGACGTCCTCAGCGGCGGCGTAGCTAGCGGCACCGTGGTCAGCGGCGGCACCCAGGCGGTGTCCGCTGGCGGCGTAGCCAGTGGCGCCATCGTCCTCAACAACGGTTCCGTGACCGTGTCCTCGGGCGGTCTGGCCATCGGCACCACGGTCAGCAACGGCGGCGCGGAGTTCGTCTCCGCCGGCGGCGTGGCCAGCGGCACCACGGTGCTCATCGGCGGCGCCGAGTTGGTGTCCGCTGGCGGCACGGCCAGCGCCACCACGGTCAGCGGCGGCTCGCAGGTCGTGATCGGCGGGACAGCCAGCGGCGCCACGGTCAGCGGCGGCCAGCAGGCTGTGGTCAGCGGCGGCGTGGCCAGCGGCACCGTGATCAGCGGCGGCGAGCAGTTCGTGGGCCCGGGCGGGACGGCCATCGGCACCACGGTCAGCAGCGGCGGCGAGCAGGACGTCGTCAGCGGTGGCACGGTCAGCGGCCTCAATGCCGCGGCCGGCAGCACGGTCCAGGACGCGGGCACGATCGCTCTGCTCGGGGGCGACGTCGCGGTCGGCATCGCCGTCCTCGCCGGCGGCTCGGACACCATATCGTCCGGCGGCGTGGCAAGCGCCACCACGGTTAACGGCGGCGGCGTCGAGACGGTGCTCTCCGGCGGCGTAGCTAGCGGCACTGTGGTCAGCGGCGGCACGCTGGTCGTCGCTAGCGTCAGCGCCACCGCCGCCAGCGCCACCGTGAGCAGCGGCGGAGCCGCCTTCGTGTCCTCGGGCGGCACCGCCAGCGACCTCGGCATCGCGGCCGGCGGGACGGCCTTCGCCGGCGACGGCGCGGCGCTCAGCGGGACGGTCACCGATGATGGCGCCCTCATCGCGACCGAGACCGGCACACTGCAGATCTCCGCCGAGATCAATGGCGGCGGCACCGTGGCCCAGGCCGGCCCCGGCACGCTCGTGCTCGAGGGCGGGGCCAACGGCTACAGCGGCGGCACCACGATCAGCGCCGGCACCCTGCAGCTGGACGGCCGGGGCGCGGCCGGCACCGGCGCCATCACGTTCGCCCCGGGCGCCAATGCGACCCTGCGCCTGGACGTTTCGCCGCTGCCGAGCAACACGATCTCGGGCTTCGGGCGCGGCGACACCATCGACCTGCCAGGGGTCACTTTCGACGCCGGGGACACGGTCAGCGCCAAGGGCAACACCGTGACCATCGCCGCGCCGGACGGCGCCACCAACCGCCTGTTCATCGCCGGCGCCGGCAGCCAGGGCGGCTACGCGCTGTCCCAGGCCAGCGATGGCGGCACCCTGCTCACCACCACCAACGCGCCCAGCACGGTCGGCGCCGGGCTGGGAGGAACTGAAGGAGAGGAGGCCCCCATGACCAACATCGTCGTCAGCTCCGGCCAGACCGTCTCCGGCGTCACCGTGAACAGCGGCGACACGCTCACCGTGCTGGCCGGCGGCACTGCGATCGCCACCCAGGACTTTGGCCAGGAAACCGTATCCTCGGGCGGCCAGGCCCTCGCCACCGTCGTCAACCCTGGCGGCATGGAGTACGTCTCCTCCGGCGGCCTGGCCAGCGGCACCACGGTGCTCAGCGGCGGCGATCAGATCGTCTTCGCCGGCGGCGTGGCCAGCAGCGCCACCATCAACGACGGCGACCAGCTCGTCTCCGCCGGCGGCGTAGCCATCGGCACCATGGTGATCAACGGCAGCGAGCAGATCATCTCCTCCGGCGGCCTGGCCAACAGCACCGCAGTTAGCAGCGGCGGCGCGCAGGGCGTCACCCTCGGCGGCCGGCTCATCGACACTACGGTGCTCAGCGGCGGCGTGCAGGGCGTGGGCGGCACGGCCAGCGACACCACGGTCAGCGACGGTGGCCAGCAGTACGTCTTCTCCGGTGGCACGGCCAGCGGCACCACGATCAGCAACGGCGGCACCGAGACCGTGTCCTCCGGCGGCCTGGCCAGCGGCACCGAGATGCTCGGCGGCACGCTGCAGGTCTCGGCAGGCGGCGCGGTCAGCGGCCTCAACACAGCGCCCGGCACAACGCCAACGGTGACTGGATGCGGGCACGATCGCCCTCCTCGCCCTCAACGACGCCTTCGGCGTCGCCGTGCTCGACGGCGGCATCCGAAGTGGTGTCCTCGGCGGGCCAGGCCCTCGGCACCGTGGTCAGCAGCGGCGGCGCCGAGACCGTGTCCTCCGGCGGCCTGGCCGTCGGCACCACGGTCAGCTTCGGCGGCATACAGGACGTCTACGGCGGCACGGCCAGCGGCACTACGCTCAGCGGCGGCGTGCAGAATATCTCTGCCGGCGGCGCCGCCAGCGGCACCACGGTCAGCGGCGGCACCGAGTTTGTTTTCTCCGGCGGCACGGCTGATCGGCACCGTGGTCAGCAGCGGCGGCCTCGAGGACGTCCTCGGCGGCGGCGCGGCCAGCGGCACCGCGGTCGCGAGCGGCGGCCAGCAGGTCCTGTTCGGCGGCACGGCCAGCGGTGCCGTGGTCGCGAGCGGCGGCGTTCAGATAGTTTCCGTCAGCGGCACCGCCAGCGGTACCACGGTCGGCCGCCGGCGGCGTTCAGCTCGTCTCCGCCGGCGGCACGGCCAGCGGCACGGCGGTCAGCGTCGGCGGCAGCGAGACCGTGTCCTCCGGCGGCGTGACCGTCGGCACCACGGTCAGCGACGGCGCAGCGAGAACGTGAACAGCGGCGGCGTGGCCAGCGGCACCACGGTCAGCGGCGGTGTCGAGCGATCATCTCCGCCGGCGGCCTGGCCAGCGGCACCACGGTGCTCAGCAACGGCCTGGAGGACGTGCTCTCGGGCGGCCTGGCCAGCGCCACGGTGGTCAGCAGCGGCGCGAACGCCTGCGTGTCCTCGGGCGGCGCGGTGAGCGGCCTCGCCGCCGCCGACGGCAGCTCGGTCTTCGACCAGGGCACGATCGCCCTCCTCGCCGGCGACGTCGCGATCGGTGTCCGTGTCGCCGAGGCCGCCTTCGGCGGCGAGCTGGACGTGCTCTCGGGCGGCCTGGCCATCGACACCGCGGTCGGCAACGGCGGCAAGCTGCAGGTCCTGGCGGGCGGCACGGCCAGCGGCATCGTTGCCGGGTTCGGCAGCACGGTCGCGGTCGCGGGCGGAGCGGCCTACCTTCTCTCCGGCCAGGCCCTCTCCGGCACCACCGTCAGCGGCGGGGAGCTGTCCGTGCTCTCCGGCGCTACCACCACCGGCACCGCGGTCGGCACCGGCGGCGAGGAGGCCGTGCTCGCGGGCGGCGTCGCCAGCGGCACCGTGGTCGGCGCCGGCGGCGAGCAGGTCGTGTTCGGCGGCGGCACCGCCTCCGGCACGGCCGTGGACGCCGGCGGCACGCTGATCGACGCTACCAGCGGCGCCATCGCCGCCGGCGCGACCGTGGGCAGCGGCGGGACCGCGTTCGTGTCCTCGGGCGGCACCGCGAGCGATCTCGCCGTCTCTGGCGGCGGCACGGCCTACCTGGGCGACGGCGCGGCGCTCACCGGGGCGTTCACCGACAACGGCGCCTTGGTCGGGACTGAGACCGGCACGCTGTCCATCGCCCCCGTGATCAGCGGCGCCGGCGCCGTGGTCCAGGACGGGTCCGGCACGCTGCTGCTGGGCAGCACGGGCTCCGCCAACACCTACACCGGCGGCAGCACGCTCAGCGCCGGCACCCTGGAGCTGGCCAACCAGAGCGCGGCCGGCACCGGCGCCATCGGCTTCGCGGCCGGCGCCGATGCGGCCCTGCGCTTGGACACCGTGGTCACGCCGGCGAACACGATCTCGGGCTTCGCGCCCGGCGACGCGATCGACCTGCGGGCCGTTCCCTTCAACGCCGGGGACACGGTCAGCGCCAAGGGCAACACCGTGACCATCTCCGCGCCGGGCGGCGCCACTTACCACCTGTTCATCGCCGGTGCCGGCACCCAGGGCGGCTTCGCGCTGTCCCAGGCCCCTGGCGGCGGCACCCGGCTCAAAACCACCAATGCGCCGGTCACCGCGTCCACGGTGCAGGCGACGGCTGGCAGCGGGCTGCAGTTCCTGGGCGGGAGCACGGCCCAGGCGGGTGCCGCCGCCGGGTCGGCGCCGGCACTGCTCCAGGGCTCGGCCAGCCTGTCCGACCTCGTGTCCTCGCTCGTCGCGAGCACGTTGCCGGGCGGCAACGCCGGCGCGCTGCTCGGCTCGGCGGCGACGCCCAGTGCCGGGAGCGGTCTGCTGCCGGGAGGCGAGACCGTGCCCGCGGGCGCGCTGGCGCTCAACGGCCTGACCACCTCGGCCGGCCTCGCGCTCGCCGCGCACGCGGGCCAGACAGGCGCGCTCGCCTGATGCCGGCCCCGGACCAGTCACCTGACCATCGCATCGAGACATTCTCGGAGGATGCCGCCATGCCCAGCCCATCCCGTGCCTGCCTCGCCCGCCGCCTGCTCGTGCTGCTCGGCCTGGCGCTCGCGCCCGTGGCGGCGGCGCACGCGACCGACATCACGCTCCAGGGCAGCTTCAGCGCGGACGGCCAGGTGCAGCTGTTCGACATCACCGTCCCGTTCCAGCCGCCTCCCGAGGTGATGGACATCCGCTCCTACGGCTACGCCGGCGGCACCACCTCGACCGGGGTCGTGGTGCCGCCGGCGGCTTCGACACCGTCCTGAGCCTGTTCGACGCCGTGGGCGGGTTCCTGTTCGACAACGACGACCGCGCCGGCGTGGCCGTGGACCCGACCACGGGCCTAGCCGGCGACGCGCGGCTGACCTTCGCCCTGCCGCCCGGCAGCTACACCGTGGCGCTGACCCAGTTCGATAACTTCGCCCTGCGGCCGACCCTGGCCGACGGGTTCTACGAGCAGGGCAACCCGAACTTCACGGCCGACCCCAGCTTCTCGTCGGCCGCGCCCTGCCCGAGCGGGCTGTTCCGGGACGTCTCGGGCACCGCCGGGCGGTGCCGCAACGGGGACTGGACCGTGGACTTCGTGGGCGTCTCGGGCGTGACGGAGCTGCCGCCCGCCCCTGTCCCCGAGCCGGCCAGCCTGGCGCTGCTCGGCACCGGGTTGCTCGGGCTGCTCGGCCTCGGTGGTCTCACCGCGCCGCCGCGCCCTTGACCAGCGGCGGTAGAAGCCCCATGTTCAATGTTGCCGCCTCGGCGGCTATGGCGATAAACGGCGGTCAGAATAAGCGTTGTGGACCCGGGGGCAGTGCCCGGCGCCTCCACCATCTCTGGGGGCGAAACAGGCTCGACACGCGCAGTAAAGGCCCGCTCTTTGCCCGGTATGATACCGCCGTCATCGGGTCAACTCACAAGTGCCAATGACAACATGGCGCTCGCTGTCGCTGCCTAAACAGCACCGATAAGCGCGGTTCGGGGGGCACCGGGCAACAGAAGCCCCCCACTTCCGCTCCAGCGCGCGCGCACCATGCAACCGGCTTGACGTCCCGGAAGAAGCCGCCGGTCGGCCCGTCGTCGGGCAGATGGGTGGGGCGCGACGGCATGCGTTCCGGGGCCAACCTACACAGTGCCGCTATGCACGCTTGCTCATGGAGAGTCCCACCCCAACCTTTAAGGCAACGCGTTCATCAGCCTAGCAGGACCCCACCACATGCCCCACGCGCTGCCCCGCCTTCCCGATGGCCAGGTCGTTGCCGCCGCCGCCAGCGAGGCAGCGCTCGGCACCCTCCCGGCTTGGGACCTCAAGGATCTCTTCCCGGCACCCGGCAGCCCCGAGATCACCGCGACCCTCGACCGGGCCGAGGCCGCAGCGAGCGCGTTCGAGGCGGCGCATAAGGGCAAGCTCGCCGCCCTCTCCGGCGCCGGGCTGGCCGACGCCATTGCCGAGTATGAGCGCATCGAGGAGGCGCTGGGCCGCGCGATGAGCTACGCCCAGCTCCTCTTCGCCGAGGACGGCACGAACGCCGAGATCGGCCGCTTCTACCAGTCGGTCCAGGAGCGGGTGACGGTGATCAGCGCCCACCTGATCTTCTTCGCCCTCGAGCTGAACCGCCTCGACGACGCGGCGCTCGACGCCAAGCTTGCTGACCCGCTCCTCGCACCCTGGGCGCCGTGGCTGCGGGATCTCCGCGTGCTGCGCCCGCACCAGCTCTCGGACGAGGCCGAGCGCCTGCTGCACGACAAGAGCGTGACCGGCCGCGCCGCCTGGGTGCGTCTCTTCGATGAGACGCTCGCCGCCATGCGTATCCTCGTCCGCGGGGAACCGCTGACCGTCTCCGCCGCGCTCAACAAGCTTAGCGACCGCGACCGGAGCTTGCGCGAAGATGCGGCGAAGGCCGTGGGCGCCGCCTTTGGCGAGCGCATCCGATTGTTCGGCCTCATCACGAACACGCTCGCCAAGGACAAGGAGACCGAGGACAGCTGGCGCCGCTATCCTCGCCCGGCGAGCGCCCGCAACCGCTCCAACCTGATCGAGGACGAGGTGATCGATGCGCTCGTCTCCGCCGTCTCCGCGAGCTACAAGCGGCTGTCCCATCGCTACTACCTGCTGAAGGCCCGCTGGCTCGACCTGCCCAAGCTACAGCATTGGGACCGCAACGCGCCGCTGCCGGGCGATGACGACCGCCTCGTGCCGTGGGACGAGGCGCGCGAGCGGGTGCTCTCCGCCTACGGCGCGTTCAGCCCTGAGATGGCTTCCTTGGGCAAGCGCTTCTTCGAGCGTCCATGGATTGACGCGCGGCTCCTGCCGGGCAAGGCGGGCGGCGCCTTCGCGCATCCCACGGTGCCGTCCGCGCATCCTTACATCCTGCTCAACTATCATGGCCGCACCCGCGACGTGATGACGCTCGCCCATGAGCTGGGCCATGGCGTTCACCAGATCCTCGCTGCGGAGCAGGGGTATCTGCGCGGCTCGACGCCGCTGACGCTGGCCGAGACCGCGTCTGTGTTCGGCGAGATGCTGACCTTCCAGGCGCTGCTCGCGGCGGAGAAGGACCCGGTCCGGCGCCGGGTGATGCTGGCGGCCAAGGTCGAGGACCAGCTCAATACCGTCGTCCGCCAGGTCGCGTTCTACCAATTCGAGAGCCGCGTTCACGACGAGCGCCGCGGCGGCGAGCTGCTGCCCGAGCGCCTCGCCGAGATCTGGCTCGACGTGCAGCGCACCAGCCTCGGCCCGGCGTTCGAGTTCACCCCCGACTACGGCGTTTATTGGAGCTACGTGCCCCACTTCATCCACTCGCCGTTCTACGTCTATGCCTACGCTTTCGGGGACTGCCTGGTGAACGCGCTCTACGGTGTTTACAAGGACGGCTTCCCCGGCTTCGAGGCTAAGTATCTCGACCTGCTCCGCGCCGGCGGCACAAGGCGCCACAAGGAGCTGCTCGCCCCGTTCGGCCTCGACGCCGCCGACCCAGCGTTCTGGCAGCGCGGACTCGACGTGATCGCGGGCTTCATCGACCAGCTGGAGCAGGCTTGATGGCCGACGCTGCCCGTCCCAACCTGTTCGGCGAGATACGCCGATTTGCACGCACCTCGGGCGCCGTGGGCGGCATCGCCGCCCGCGTCGGCGCCGAGCGCCTCGGCCTGCGCACCAATCGAGCTGCCCATGCCGAGGACCTGAAGGCGGTCCTGGGTGGTCTCAAGGGACCGCTGATGAAGGTCGCCCAGATCCTCTCGACGGTGCCCGACGCCCTGCCCGCCGAGTATTCGGAGGAACTGGCCCAGTTGCAGGCCAACGCTCCCCCGATGGGCGCCGCCTTCGTGCGCCGCCGCATGGCCGGTGAGCTGGGGCCGGACTGGCGCTCCCGCTTCGAGAGCTTCGGCGAGCAGGCCGCCGCCGCGGCCAGCCTCGGCCAGGTTCACCGCGGCTGGCTCCTCGACGGACGCGAGGTCGCCTGCAAGCTGCAATATCCGGACATGCCGAGCACGGTGGAGGCCGATCTGCGCCAGCTCCGCCTGGCCATGGGCCTCTACAAGCGTGTGGACAACGCCATCCAGGGCGACGAGATCTACTCTGAGATCGCCGAGCGCCTGCGCGAGGAGCTGGACTACCTGCGCGAGGCGGCGCAGATGCGCCTCTACCGCGCCATGCTGCGGGGCGAGCCGCGCATCAGCGTCCCCGATCCTATTGCTGAGCTCTCGACGCCGCGCCTGCTCACCATGAGCTGGCTCGACGGCCGCCCGATGGTCGACCGGATCGCCGACGACCCGCCGCAGGAAATACGCAACGAGATCGCCCGCGCCCTCTTCCGCGCCTGGTATGTACCGTTCTACCGCTACGGCGTCATCCACGGCGACCCGCACCTTGGCAACTACCAGGTCCGCGCCGACGACGGCATCAATCTGCTCGACTTCGGCGCGATCCGCGTCTTCCACGCCCGCTTCGTCCGCGGCGTAATTGACCTCTACGAGGCGATCCGCGACGGCAACCTTGCCCAGGCGCGGCACGCCTACGAGACCTGGGGCTTCACCGGGTTGTCGGAGGAGAAGCTGGAAATCCTCAACCAGTGGGCCGCCTTCGTCTATGAGCCGCTGCTCAGCGACCGCGTGCGCCTGATCCAGGAGAACGGCGACCCGACCTTCGGGCGTTCCGTGGCCGAGAAGGTCCATCAAGGGCTGAAGCGGACCGGGGGCGTCACGCCGCCGCGCGAGTTCGTGCTCATGGACCGTGCCGCCATCGGCCTTGGCAGCGTGTTCCTGCGGCTGCGCGCCCGGCTCAACTGGTCGCAGCTCTTCCACGAGCTGATCGCGGATTTCAGCACGGAGGCCGTCGCGGAACGCCAGGCCGAGGCGCTGCGCGAGGCGGGGGTTCCGGCGCCGGGATAGGACGGACTCTCTTGCATACCCGTCCTCTCGGGAGTGGTGTAGTGAAAAGCACTACTCTTGAGAGTTGACTATGGACGACACGATCTCCGCCGCGGATGCCAACCGCGCCTTCTCCCGCCTTCTCCGTGAGGTGCAGGCCGGGCGCTCGTATGTCGTGACCGCTCACGGCCGACCTGTCGCGCGCATCGCGCCCGTATCCGACGAGGAAGCGGTGCGGGAGGCAGCCCGTGCCGTCCTGTTCGCTCGGTTACGGACCCAGCCTGCGCGGGATATCGGCCCCTGGCGCCGAGATGATCTCTATGACGACCCGGCATAGGTGTTCGCGCTCGATACGAACGTGCTTGCCTACGCCGAGGGCGTGAACGGATCGGCACGCCGAACTGACGCGCTGCGCATTATCTCGGACTTGCCCGCAGAGCGCGTCAGAGTGCCCGTTCAGGTGCTGGGCGAGCTTCACGCCGTGCTGGTCCGCAAGGCGCGCTGGCCCGGCGATCAGGCCCGCGCAGCGGTGCTGGCGTGGCACGATGCGTTCGCGATCGTGGGGACTACGCCCGATGTCCTACGGGACGCGTTTGAGCTCGCCGCACAGCACCAGCTTGACACTTGGGACAGCGTTATCCTGGCCGCCGCCGCGAGCGCTGGTTGCCGGTATCTCCTCTCCGAGGACATGCAGCCCGGATGCGCCTGGAGAGGCGTGACTGTGGCTGATCCGTTCGGACCGGGCTGGAAGCCCTAAGCATGGCGCGGCGGAATGTCTTGCTCATCGTCGTGGACCAGTGGCGGGCTGACTGCCTGCCTTGGCTCGGGACGCCGCGCCTGCGCACGCCCAACCTGGACCGCCTCTGCCGCGACGGCGTCACCTTTCGCAACCACGTCACCACTACAGTGCCTTGTGGCCCGGCGCGCGCCAGCTTGCTCACCGGGCTCTACCAGATGAATCACCGCGCCGTGCAGAATACCGTCCCGCTTGACGCGAGGCATGTCACGCTGGGACAGGCGCTGCGCGCCGTCGGCTACGACCCGGCGCTCGTCGGCTACACCACAACCACCCCCGACCCGCGCACCACGCCTCCCGCCGACCCGCGATTCTCGGTCATCGGCGACCTTATGGACGGGTTCCGTCCGGTCGGCGCCTTCGAGCCGAGCGAGGACGGCTATTTCGGCTGGCTCGCGCAGCAGGGCTTCCCTCTGCCCGCGCGGCGCGAGGACGTCTGGCTGCCCGAGGGCGCTCCTGGGGGCGGGGACGTCGAACCCGGTCCCACCGCGCGCCCCTCGCGGGTGCCCGCGCACCTGTCGGACACCGCCTATTTTACCGAGTGCGCGCTCGCCTACCTCAAGGGCCGCGGAGGCAAGCCCTTCTTCCTTCATCTCGGCTATTACCGGCCCCACCCGCCTTTCATCGCGAGCGCGCCCTACCATGCGCTCTACCGGGCGGAGGACATGATGCCTCCCGTGCGTGCAGTGAACGCCGAGGCAGAGGCGGCGCAGCATCCTCTGCTGGCCTTCTATCTGCGCGACAACCCCAAGCACGACTTCTTCGAGGGTGCGCCCGGTCTTGCCACCGCCCTCGACGAGACCGCGATCCGCCAGATGCGAGCGACGTATTTCGGCCTGATGAGCGAGGTGGACGACGCGCTCGGCCGGGTCTTCGCGTGGCTCGACGCGACCGGGCAGTGGGACGAGACGCTGATCCTGTTCACCTCCGACCACGGGGAGCAACTCGGCGACCACTACCTGCTCGGCAAGATGGGCTACTTCGACGAGAGCTTCCGCATTCCGCTCATTGTCAGGGACCCGGACGCCCCCGAGGGCACGCGCGGCCGGATCGAGGACGCTTTCACCGAGAGCGTGGACGTGATGCCCACGGTGCTCGCGTGGCTCGGGTCCGAGGCGCCGCGTGCCTGCGACGGGCGCAGCCTGCTGCCGCTCGTCCATGGAAGCCGTCCCGCGGACTGGCGCGACCTGCTGCACTACGAGTTCGATTTCCGCGACGTGCATTACTCGGCGCCGGAACGGGATCTCGGCCTCGGCCCGGACGAGTGCAGCCTCTGCGTCATCCAGGATTCGCGCTGGAAGTATGTCCACTTCGCAGCGCTCCCGCCGCTCTTCTTCGATCTCGCGGCCGACCCGCACCAGTTCCGCAACCTCGCCGACGACCCGACCTACGCCGCGCTCGTCCGCGACTACGCGCAGAAGGCACTGTCCTGGCGGCTGCGCTACGCCGACCGCACGCTGACCCATTATCGGGCGACGCCTGCCGGTCTCGAGGCGCGGCACCTTGGACATGCGACGCCGTCACGGCCCTCATGAGGCCGCGTCTTGCCCTACTGCCTGATAGTGCCGCGCTGATAGCCTGATCGGTCGTTCACTGGCCGCTCGCGCACACCGCCAAACTGGCACGCGCTGCCACCCACCTCGCTGATCGCAAGCTGTGGTTGCGCGTGAAGGACGCATCATCGCCGGCCAGAGCGTCGCTATCGTACGCATCACGATATTTCCAAAATAAGAATATATAGCGCCTTCATGGCACATTTAAGACACTGTATCTAAAACTATGACCATAACTAAGAGAGTTGAGACTTGCGTCGAGCACCGTCGCCCCGTAAGTCGAGGCCTGCCATTTCGCCCGTAGAGACTCCAACAACAAACGGGATGTCTACTAAGAAAGACAGAGTCCCAGCTTCTTTAAGGCTAGTTAGGTATATTTTCATTCTTTCAAGGGGGGTAAACCGGTCATGGCGGACCCACAAACCAACCTTCATTACGCGCCCAATGCGAATATAACGTCGAGCGGGCAATATGCGCCTGGCGCTGATGGCTTCAATCTCGCGGACGTGAGCAACGTTGACCAAGTCAATGCCTTGCCTGCCGGCGTGAAGGGCCTTGTCTGGCTCGGCATGAGTGACGGCGCCACGAGTGCGTTTCAAGCCGCGGTGAAGCCCTCTCATCGGCAATCCGAACGTCTACGGCTTCTATCTCGCCGACGAGCCGGACCCCTCAACCGTCTCGGCGGCCAATCTCAAGGCTGAGTCAGACTGGATCCACGCCAATGATCCGGGAGCCAAGACGTTCATCGTTATGGAAAATCTAGGCTCCCCGACGAGTCCGTCCTATGTGAATACCTACAATCCCGCGAATACGGACATCGACCTCTTCGGCCTAGATCCCTATCCTGTACGGCCGCAATTCAGCGGCGGCGTGGACTACAGCGTGATCCCTGACGCCGTTTCGGCAGCCAACGCGGCGGGAATCCCGACCAGCCAAGTCGTGCCCGTGTATCAAACGTTCGGCGGCGGCGGCTACTCGAGTTGGACGCTGCCGACGGCCAGCCAGGAGCAGCAGATGCTGTCAACCTGGGGGTCGGTCGTTCCCAATCCGGCATTCGACTACGCCTATAGCTGGGGCTCGCAGAGCGGGGACACGGCACTCTCGAACTCACCGGCGCTGCAGCAGGTCCTTGCTGCGCACAATGCAGGATCGAGCACGTCTCAATCCTCTCCGTCGCCGACACCTTCGCCCACCCCGTCGCCGACGCCAACCCCGACCCCAACCCCGACCCCGACCCCAACTCCGACCCCGACCCCAACTCCAACGCCTGACCCCAACTCCGACCCCAACTCCAACTCCGACCCCAACTCCAACCCCAGACGCCTACCCCAACTCCGACCCCATCCTCAAGCGTCCTGACAGCCACGGACAACCAGGGCGTTACCGCGACCGTGCCCATCATCAGTTCCGGAACGTCGAGCTTCACCGGGCCCTTGGCGGGCACTTTGAATCAGTCGGTTGCATCGGGAATTGACACCGTCTCCGCGACTGCGGCGATAACGTCCGAAACGTTGACGTTCGGCTCGGGCACCCAGCAGATGAGCTTCATTGGCTCCCGATCGCTGACGGCTTACGGTGGCTCCGGCGCGGATACCATCACCGCGGCGGCGGGCAATAACACGTTCACTGCTGGCACGGGCACGCTCACCGTCACGGGCGGATCGGGCAAGGACGCCTACGTGTTCCACGCCGGCGATGGCCTGCTCACGATCGAGGATTTCTCCCGCAGCAAGGGTGATACCCTGACGGTTGACAAGTCGCTCCAGGCTTCGCTGCACAAGTCTCCGGACGGCCACGGCGGCACGATGCTGTCCTTCGGCACGGCCGGTCAGGGAATCGACCTCGCGAACGTATCTTCGTTCTCGACATCCAGGATCCACTTCGCCTGAGGTCGCCGTCGGCATGGCTCAGCTCGGCGCCGCGGTCGTCTCGCGGCGCCGAGCGACATGATCCGCGGCTCGACAGGCGCGGCGGTTTCCATTTTCCAGAAGGCTGTTAGCCAGCAATGGACATCCGTCATCAAAGCAGTGCATGATCCTCGTCAATGCGATTCCTGACCGGATCGCGATAAGGGGGAAATGCATGCCAAGCCGCGCGTTATCTGTCGCCGCCATCTCGTTGAGTGCGGTCCTTTCTCTTCCTGCCGCGTCCCACGCAGTCTCGTATGATGCGGAATACGTGTTCGGCGACAGCCTCTCGGATCGGGGCAACCTTGCCGAGACCGGCATCCTGCAGACCGAGGCCGGGCTTCCCGTCACCAACTTCCCCAACCCGCCGAGCAACCACGACAGCTTCACCAACGGGCCGACCGCGGTGCAGATCCTCGCCAACGATCTGGGCCTGAACGCCAACCCGTCGCTGTGGGTGACGGGCTTCGCGGACATCAACAACCTGTTCGGCGGCGCATCCTACACGCCCGGCACCAACTACGCGGTCGCAGGCGCCACGTCGGCGCTGGCGGCGAAGGGCGGCGTCCCAGCTCATCAACCTGCCGAGCAGACCGCCGCCTACCTCCTCGGCAGCGGCGGCAAGGCGGACCCGAACGCGCTCTACACCGTCTTCATCGGCGGCAACGACGTGCGCAATGCCGCGCTTTCCGGCGGCGGCGCCACTGCCCGGCCGATCACCACGGGCGTCTGACGGAGGTCGCGACCGTCCAGGCGCTGGCCGCCGCAGGCGCCCGCAACTTCCTGGTACCCAACGTGCCGAATGTGGGCGCCATCCCTGAGTTCGCGCAGGACAACCCGACCCTCGCCGCGCTCGCGACCCAATACAGCCAGAGCTACGATGCCCAGCTCTCGGCGGGCCTCGCCGGCCTCTCGCTGCCGCAGGGCACGGACCTCACGCAGTTCGACCTCTACGACTACAACAAGATGATCTTGGCCAACGCCGGCTCGCTCGGCTTCACCAACACGACCGACCGCTGCTTCACCAATACGCCACTCTCGGCTGCGACGACCCCGCAATGCGGCCCTGACGGGCAGAACGTGGACAGTTTCCTCTACTGGGACGACATCCATCCCACGGCGCCGGTGCAGGCGCTCTGGGCACAAGGGATGCTGGATGCCTTGGACGGCAATGCGAGCGCAAGTCCGGTCCCGGAACCAGCGACGCTGGCCTTGCTCGGCGCCGGGCTGCTGGGCGTCGCCGGACTGCGCCGCCGCCGCGCCTGAGAGGGAGCGGACCTGAGAACGAGGCTGCCTCCTGCCGGAGGCGGCCTCCCGCTCGGCTCCGACGCCTTACGCGCTGTCCACCGTGCTGCGCCGCGACTCCGCAAGGTGGTCGAAGCGGCACCGGTAGGTGCCGAGGCCCATCGTCTGCGAGCGCAGCTCGATGATGAGGTCGTGCAGCTCCGCCTCTGGCACCAGCGCCTCGACCTCGTCCCAGCCGCTCCACTCGCTCTTCTCCGAGAAGCCGAGGATGCGGCCGCCGCGCGTGGTGAGCAGGCGCTGCGCGTTGGCGGTGTAGCTGTTGGGCACGGTGATCGTCACGTGGTCTATCGGCTCCAGCAGCACCGGATCGGCCTTCGCCAGCCCCTCCGTCATCGCCGCGCGCGTCGCGCCCTTGAACGCCATGTCGGAGCTGTCAACGGAATGGAAGCCGCCGTCCACGAGCGTCACGGCGACGTCCACCACGGGGTGGCCCAGCGGCCCCTTCTGGCACGCCGTCTCCGCCGCCTCGGCGACGGCCGGGATGTATTGCCGCGGCACGGCGCCGCCGACGATGCGGTCAACGAAGAGAAACCCCTCGCCGCGCCCGCGCGGGGCGATGTCCAGCTTGACGTCGGCGAACTGCCCGTGCCCGCCGGTTTGCCGCTTCAGCCGCGTGTGCTGGTGCACGGCGTGGCGAATCGTCTCCTTGAAGGGAACGCGCGGCCGGGTCGTCTTCACGCGCAGCGCGTAGGCGCGGGCCAGCCGCTCTATGGTAGCCTTGAGATGGATCTCGCCTTGGCCGCGCAGCACGGTCTCCCCGGTCTCGGGACTGGTCTCGATGGTGAGCGAGGGATCCTCGTCCGCGAGCTTCTGCAGTGCACCGGAGAGCTTCACGTCGTCCTTGCGGTCCTCGGGAGCGATTGCCAGCCCATAGACGGGCGGCGGCGAGTGCGGGAATGCGATGGGCGGGGCGGAACCGGAGGCGGAGAGGACGTCGCCGGTGATGGCCCGCTCGAGGCGGCTGAACACGACGAGCTCGCCCGCGCCCGCCTCCTGCACCCTCGCGGGCTCGCCGGCCGACATGCGGAACACGCCGCCGAGGCGGGCGCCGTTGAGGGTCATCCCGTCCTTGATCGTGCCGCGCCAGATGCGGGCGTAGGAGAGCCGGCCCGTGTGCCCGGCCTGGACCGTCTTGAACACTTGGGCGAGCGGCTCGCCTTCGGCCGCGATGCCGCGCCGCGCCGCCGTCTCGGCCGCGTCCGGGACGTCGTGGCGCAGCGCCTTCCACAGCCGCCGGATGCCGTTGCCGTGCTCGGCGGCGCCGAACAGCACCTCGACGATCGCGCCCGCCGCCTGATCTGCCCGCACCCGTCCGAAGATCTGCTCGGAACTCAGCGCCACACCCTCGATCACCTGTTCGAGCAGCGCGTCGTCGCGGTCGGCCAGCACCTCGACCAGCGCGTCGCGCGCTTCCTGCTCCTGCGCCTCAACGTGCGACGGCAACCGCACCAGCTCAGAGGCCTTGCCCTCGCGGTAGCGGTAGGCGCGCTCGCTGACCACGTCGGCGTAGCCGGTGACGCGGCCGTCCTCGCGGATCGGGACCTGGCGCAGGAGCAGCGGTTGCCGCGAATGCGCCTGCAGCGCCGCCAGCGTGTCGCGCACGCTGGCGTCCAGGATATCAACCTTGTTGACGAAGATCAGGTGGGGGAGCTGCGCCTCATCGAGCGCCTTAAGCAGCGGCGCCACCGCGAGAGCGCGGGACGGCGTCGGCTCGCAGACGACGACGGCCAGGTCCACCACGGCGAGCGCGGCGGCTTCCGCGGCGGTGAACTCGACGGAGCCCGGACAGTCGAGGATGGACCAGCGGTCGCCGAGATAGCTGCAGTGGCCCAGCCGAAGCTCGGTGCTCATGATGTGCCCGCGCGACTCGGCCGCGTGGTGCGCCGCCACCCCGGCCGCGCTCAGCAGTTCGTCGAACAGCGCCGACTTGCCAGAGCCGTAGGGCCCAACCAGAGCGATGGACCGCGGCCGGCCGGGCTCCGTTTGCCCAGTTCCTGCTCGCAACGAGGGTTCGGACATCGCATCGCCTCCCAACATCTGTTCAACGGCGCTTCGAGTTCGCCGGCGCGCGAAGGGCAGCGCCTTCGCGCCGGGTCCGGACGGCTCGCGGCGGTTCTCGGCAGGAATCCTGCCGGCGGCGATGCAGGCTATGGTGAATTCGGTGTTCTGGTCCAGGGTGAACCCGCCCGACCCGGAGGAAGAGCGAATGGCCGCCATGGATGACCTTGGGTTCGCACCGGACCATGACCGGCCGATCCCCTACATGCAGCGCACCCGCGACTACTACCGGGCGCTCGGATACGACGCGCCCTACCGCTGGGCGCAGTTCGCGCATGTTCCGTTCCAGCCGCTTCGGACGAAGCTGGCCCAGTCCTGCGTAGCCCTCGTCACCACCGCCGCTCCGTTCCAGCCGGGGAAGGGCGATCAGGGGCCGGGGGCGCCCTACAACGGCGGAGCCAAGTTTCATGCCGTCTATTCCGGCGATGTGGACGAGCGTTACGACCTGCGCATCTCGCACGTTGCCTACGACCGCGCGCACACGACGGCGGCCGACAGCGCGACCTATTTCCCGCTGGGCCAGCTCAAGGCGTGCGCGTCGCGCGGGCGCGTCGGCCACGTCGCGCGCCGGTTCCACGGCGTGCCCACAAGGCGCAGCCAGCGCACGACCATGAGCATTGACGCGCCCGAGATCCTCGCCCGCTGCCGCGCGGGTGGGGCCGATGCCGCCCTGCTCGTCCCCAACTGCCCGGTCTGCCATCAGACGCTCGCGTTGGTCGCCCGGCATCTGGAGGAGGGCGGTATCCCAACCGTCATCATGGGATGTGCCAAGGACATCGTGGAGCATTGCGGCGTGCCGCGCTTCCTGTTCAGCGACTTTCCACTCGGCAGCGCCGCGGGACGGCCCGACGACGCGGCGTCGCAGGCGTTTACGCTGGAACTCGCGCTCCGTGTCCTGGAGGCGGCGCCCGCTGCCCGCACGACTGTGCAGTCGCCGCTGCGCTGGAGCGATGATGCGTCGTGGAAATTCGACTACGGCAGCACGCGAGGCCTGACACCGGAGGAGCTGGAGGATCGCCGTGCCGACTTCGAGGCGCAGAAGAGGATGGCTCTCAGCCAGAGCTAGCCTGCCAGAGCGGCTGAATGTCCCGATATCCGATGAGGGTCACGCCTGCGTCTGCAAGCCGGTCGGCGACGGCGCCGGTCGCGAGCAGGGCATACTCGTTCGTCCTCCAGGGCGCGTGCCCCGGCGCGATCGCCTCGATCTCGCCGGGGATCGTGCAGTGGAGCGAGACGTGCGTGACGCCCGGCGGCAGGCTGGCAATCATGGTGCGCCAACCCTTCGCGAGATCCTCGGCGGGAACGGGCAAAGTGCCGCGGAAGTGATCCGGCACTGGCAAGCCCGCGGCGTCGAGCCGAGCGACGGCCGCCCTGTAGATTTCGGAGTTGGGCGCGAAACTGATCGCCCGCGGCAGGACGGGAACGAGGCCATACTCGCGTCCGAGCCGGATATGGGCGTCGAGCAAGTCGGGCAGCATCGCCGCGGCCATGTGCGCGTCTATGTGGGTGGGCCGCAGCCCAGCCGCGATCGCACGCTCGATCTGCGCCCGCAATTCCGCCTCGGCCGCCTCCGGCACGAGATGCCGCTCAAGGGTGGCCACGTCGGACCAGAAATAGCCGTCGGCGTCGAGCAGCCCCGACGCCGGGCTGGTCGTCGAGATCGGCGCCCAGCGATAGTGCGGCCACTCGCTGGTCAGGGTCAGGTGGACGCCGATGTCGAGCGTCGGGTCGGCTGCGCCAGCGTCTGCGATCTCCCGGAACCACGGGCAGGGCACCATGACCGAGCCGCAGCTCACGAGGTTGCGGGCCGCAAGGGACAGGAAGGCTTGGTTCGCGCCGTGGCAGAGGCCAAGGTCGTCCACGTGCAGGATCACGGCCCGCTCGGGCGGCGCGCGGGTGCCGGTCATGCCGCGAGTCGCACGAGCGTGCGCCGGTAGCGCGCGGTAATCGCCTCCCGCGCCCGGTGCCGCCCGGCGCTGACGAGGGTCCGCCCGGCGACGAGCACCTGGTCCACGGCGCCCTGGCCCGCGGCGAACACGTAGGCGTCGAGCCAGCGGTCGTTCTGGACGGCGGCGAAGGCGGGATGCGCTGCGTCGAGCATGACGAGGTCGGCGCGGCAACCCGCCTCCAGCCGGCCGATGCGCCGGCCCAGCGCTTGCGCGCCGCCAGCTAGCGCGGCGTCGTAGAGGCTCCGCCCGGTCGAGGTCCCAGGGGCGGCGGCGAGCACGTTGCGGGCGCGGCGCGTGAGGCGCTGCGAGTATTCCAGCAGCCGCAGCTCGCCGGGCGCGGTGATCTCCACGTTGCTGTCCGAGCCGACGCCGATGCGGCCGCCAGCGGCGAGGAAGTCGGCGCCGGGGAACACGCCGTCACCCAAATTGGCCTCCGTGATCGGGCACAAGCCGGCGACCGCGGCAGAGGCGGCGAGGTCCCGCACCTCGGCCGCGTCCATGTGGGTCGCGTGGACCAGGCACCAGCGCCGGTCCACAGGCGCGTGGGTGAGCAGCCACGCGACCGGGCGCTGCCCGGACCAGGCGAGGCATTCCTCGACCTCGCGTACCTGCTCCGCGACGTGGATGTGCACCGGGCCGTCCGGCACGGCGGCGAGCAGCTCAGCCAGCGCGTCGGGCGTCACTGCACGCAGGGAATGGGGCGCGACGCCCACCACGGCGTCGTCCAGCGGCGCGGCCGCCCGGCGCGCGGCGTCGAGCAGGCGCAGGAACCGCTCCCCGTCGTTGAGGAAGCGGCGCTGGCCCGGCTGCGCAGGCTGGCCGCCGAAGCCGCCCTGCGCGTAGAGCGCGGGCAGCAGGGTCAGGCCGATGCCGGTCTGCGCCGCTGCGGCGGCGATGCGGGCGGACAGCTCGGCGAGATCGGCGTAGGGCTGCCCGGCCGGGTCATGGTGGAGGTAGTGGAACTCGGCGACGGCGGTGAAACCGTGCTCCAGCATCTCCATCATCGCGAAGGCGGCGATGGCCTCCAAATCGTCGGGCGAGAGGCGGTCGAGGAACGCATACATCGCCTGCCGCCAGGTCCAGAACGAGTTGCTCGCTGGGCCGCGGGTCTCGGTCAGGCCGGCCATGGCGCGCTGGAAGGTGTGGCTGTGCAGGTTGGGCAGGCCGGGCAGGGCGATGCCGGGCAGGCGCTCGCGGCCGGACGGCGAGGCGCCCGCGGCGACGGAGAGGATGCTGCCCCCTGCCACGTCGAGCGCTACGTCGCGCGCCCACCCGTCCGGCAGCAGCGCGGCGTCGAGGAACAGGCGCCGTTGTGGCGGTGGCGCGGGCAATCCTCCGTCGTGCTGCGTGGGCACCTCCGACACCCTCCCAGGCTGGATCCCAGATGATTATGGGTAGTATCCTACTTTGAATTCGACTTTTCCTAGCCGTCATGGCTTGGACCGCCGACGCGCTGTGGACCAACGCACGCCTGCTGACGATGGCCGGCGACGGAATCGGTGGCGTCGAGCCGGGGGCGGTGGCGGCGCGTGACGGGCGCATCGTGTTCGTCGGGCCGTGGGACGCGCTGCCCGGCGGTTGCGCCGCCGGGCGCGTGGTGGACTGCGAGGGGCGCTGGATCACGCCTGGGCTGGTGGACTGCCACACCCACCTCGTGTTCGGCGGCGACCGCGCGGCCGAGTTCGAGCAGCGCCTCGCGGGCGCGACCTACGAGGAGATCGCGCGCGCGGGCGGCGGCATCGCCTCGACCGTCCGCGCCACGCGGGCGGCGGGCGAGGAGGCGCTGGTCGCCTCGGCCCTGCGCCGCCTCGACCGCCTGATCGCCGAGGGGCTGACGACCATAGAGGTCAAATCCGGCTACGGGCTGGAGCTGGAGACGGAGCGGCGCAGCTTGCGGGCCGCCCGCGCCCTCGGCCGGGCGCGGCCGGTCTCGGTCGCGACCACCTTCCTCGGGGCGCACGCCCTGCCGCCCGAGGCCGGCGGCGACAAGGACGGCTACATCGCCCGCGTCTGCGACGAGATGCTGCCCGCCGTGGCGCGCGAGGGGCTTGCCGACGCGGTGGACGCGTTCTGCGAGGGGATCGCTTTCAGCCCGGCCCAGGTCGCGCGCGTCTTCGCGAGAGCGAAGGCGGCGGGGCTGCCGGTCAAGCTGCACGCGGACCAGCTCTCGAACCTCGGCGGCGCGCGTCTCGCGGCGGAGTGGGGCGCGCTGTCGGCCGACCATCTGGAGCACACGGACGAGGAGGGCGCGGCAGCGCTGGCGCGGGCGGGGACCGTGGCGGTGCTGCTGCCGGGCGCCTACTACACGCTGCGCGAGACGCAGGCGCCGCCCGTCGAGGCGCTGCGCCGCCACGGCGCGCGGATCGCGCTCGCGACTGACTGCAACCCCGGCACCTCGCCGCTCACCTCGCTGCTGCTCGCCATGAACATGGGCGCGACCCTGTTCCGCCTGACCGTCGCCGAGTGCCTGGCCGGGGTGACGCGCGAGGCCGCGCGCGCGCTCGGCCGCCTGGACGAGGTCGGCACGCTGGAGCCGGGCAAGTGGTGCGACCTCGCGATCTGGGACGTCGAGCGCCCGGCGGAACTCGTCTATCGCCTCGGCTACAACCCGCTGCACGCCAGGGTCTGGAGAGGGCAATGACCGCTTCCGTCACGCTCACGCCTGGAGCCACGACGCTGGCGCAGTGGCGCGCGATCTACTTCGGCGAGGCAGCGGCGGTCGCGCTCGATCCGGCCTGCCGGGCGGCGGTGGAGGCGGGGGCGGCGGCGGTCGAGGCGATCGTCGCCAAGGGCGAGGCGGTCTATGGCATCAACACCGGGTTCGGAAAGCTCGCGCAGGTGCGGATCGGGCGGGCCGACCTCGCGGCGCTGCAACGGAACATCGTGCTCTCCCACGCCGCGGGCGTGGGGGAGGCGCTGCCCGCTTCGGTCGTGCGCCTGACCATGGCGCTCAAGCTCGCGAGCCTCGCCCAGGGCGCGTCCGGAGTGCGCTGGGCAGTGGTGGGCCAGCTCGAAGCATGCCTCGCGGCGGGGCTGCTCCCGGTCGTCCCTGGGCAGGGCTCCGCCGGCGCGTCGGGCGACCTGGCGCCGCTCGCGCACGTGGCGGCGGCGCTGATGGGGGTCGGGGCGATGCTGGTGGACGGCGCCGAGGTGCCGGCCGCGGAGGCGCTGCGCGGTGCTGGCCTCACGCCCCTCGAGTTGGGGCCGAAGGAGGGGCTGGCGCTGCTCAACGGCACGCAGGTCTCGACGGCGCTGGCGCTGGCCGGGCTGTTCGAGGCGGAGCGGGTGCTGCAGGCCGCGCTGGTCACCGGCGCGCTCTCGACCGACGCGGCGCGCGGCTCGGACGGGCCGTTCGACCCGCGCATCCAGGCAGTCCGCCGTCATCAGGGACAGATCGAGGTGGCGGCGGCGCTGCGCGCGCTGATGGACGGCAGCGCGATCCGCGCCTCGCACCTCGTGGGCGACGACCGGGTTCAGGACCCCTACTGCGTGCGCTGCCAGCCGCAGGTGATGGGGGCGTGCCTCGACCTGCTACGCCAGGCCGCGGCGACGCTGGCGGTGGAGGCGAACGGGGTGTCGGACAACCCGCTCGTGTTCGCCGAGGAGGGCGAGGTGATCTCCGGCGGCAACTTCCACGCGGAGCCGGTCGCCTTCGCGGCGGACATGATCGCTCTGGCGCTGTGCGAGATCGGCTCGCTCGCGGAGCGCCGGGTCGCGATGCTGGTGGACCCGGCGCTGTCCGCCGGGCTGCCCGCGTTCCTGACGCCGCGGCCTGGGCTGAACTCGGGGTTCATGATCCCGCAGGTGACGGCCGCGGCGCTGGTCTCCGAGAACAAGCAGCGCGCCTACCCTGCGAGCGTGGACTCGATCCCGACCTCGGCCAACCAGGAGGACCACGTCTCGATGGCGACGCACGGGGCGCGGCGGCTGCTGGCGATGGCCGCGAACGCGGCGGCGGTCGTGGGTATCGAGCTGCTGGCGGCGGCGCAGGGGTGCGACTTCCACGCCCCACTCGCGTCCAGCCCGCGTCTCGAAGCCGCGCGCGCGGCGCTGCGCGCTGCCGTGCCGCCGCTGGCGGAGGACCGCTTCCTAGCCCCAGACATCGCGGCGGCGACGGCGCTCGTGCGCTCGGGCGCGCTGGCCGAGGCCGCGGGCCGCGGCATCTTGCCCGCCGTCGCAGGGGATGAGGCGCGACCATGATCCGCATCGCCAACGCCCGTGTCGTCCGCAGCCCGCGCGGTACCCAGCTCTCCGCCAAGAGCTGGCTGACCGAGGCCCCGCTGCGGATGCTGATGAACAACCTCGATCCCGACGTGGCCGAGAACCCGGACGAGCTGGTCGTCTATGGCGGCATCGGGCGCGCCGCCCGCGATTGGGCGAGCTTCGACCGCATCGTCGCAGCACTCAGGACGCTTGAAGCCGACGAGACCCTGCTCGTGCAGTCCGGCAAGCCGGTCGGCGTGTTCCGCACCCACGGCGACGCGCCGCGCGTGCTGATCGCCAATTCCAACCTCGTGCCGCACTGGGCCACCTGGGACCACTTCAACGAGCTCGACCGCAAGGGCCTGATGATGTACGGCCAGATGACGGCCGGATCGTGGATCTACATCGGCTCGCAGGGCATCGTTCAGGGCACCTACGAGACCTTCGTCGAGATGGGCCGCCAGCACTACGGCGGCGACCTGGCGGGCCGCTGGATCCTGACCGCCGGGCTGGGGGGCATGGGCGGGGCGCAGCCGCTCGCAGCGACCATGGCGGGGGCGAGCTGCCTCGCGGTGGAGTGCCGGCCGAGCAGCATCGAGTTCCGGCTGCGCACGGGCTACGTCGAGGTCCAGGCGCGGGACCTCGACGACGCGCTCGCCATCATCGAGCGGGCCTGCCGGGAGAAGCGGGCGGTCTCCGTCGCGCTGCTCGGCAACGCGGCGGACGTGTTCCCCGAGCTGGTGCGGCGCGGCGTGCGCCCGGACTGCGTCACCGACCAGACCTCGGCGCACGACCCGGTCAACGGCTACCTGCCGAAGGGCTGGACCTTGGCCGAGTGGGAGGCGCGGCGGCAGAGCGACCCGAAGGGCGCCGAGCACGCGGCCAAGCGCTCGATGGCCGAGCACGTGCGCGCCATGCTGGAGTTCCACCGGCGGGGCGTGCCGACGGTGGACTACGGCAACAACATACGCCAGATGGCGCTGGAGGAGGGTGTGGCGGACGCCTTCGCCTTCCCCGGCTTCGTACCGGCGTATATCCGCCCGCTCTTCTGCCGCGGCGTCGGACCGTTCCGCTGGGCGGCGCTGTCGGGCGACCCCGAGGACATCTACCGGACCGACGCCAAGGTGAAGGAGCTGATGCCGGGCGACGCGCACCTGCACACCTGGCTCGACATGGCGCGCGAGCGCATCCGCTTCCAAGGGCTGCCAGCGCGCATCTGCTGGGTTGGGCTGGGCGACCGGCATCGCCTCGGCCTCGCCTTCAACGAGATGGTGGCGCGCGGCGAGCTGAAGGCGCCGGTCGTGATCGGCCGCGACCACCTCGATTCCGGGTCGGTCGCCTCCCCGAACCGCGAGACCGAGGCGATGCGGGACGGCTCGGACGCCGTTTCCGACTGGCCGCTGCTCAACGCCCTGCTCAACTGCGCCTCGGGTGCCACCTGGGTGTCGTTCCACCACGGCGGCGGGGTCGGCATGGGCTTCTCGCAGCACGCCGGCATGGTCGTCGTCTGCGATGGCACGACGGAGGCGGCGAAGCGCATCGAGCGCGTCCTGTGGAACGACCCGGCGAGCGGCGTCATGCGCCACGCCGACGCGGCTACACCTCGCCATCGCTGCGCCCGCGAGCACGGGCTGACTGCCGGGCATCTTGGGCTGAGCGGCGTCATGGCGGGAGGCCGTTGCGACGAGGTTGTCCGTGCGTCCAGCTTCGGTTCGGCAACACGGGGTATCGCAACTTCCGTACCGGTGGCGAAAGCGGTATCCGGAAGTCTGCTTGGGCAAAGCGCCAGTTCCCTTAGGCTCTCATCCAATCATGGTCGTAGCGGCATTTCCAGGGAGGGCCGTCGCCGCCTTGGGCTGAGGACGCGCCAGCAGGTAGAATGCGGCAAAGTGCGTGATCATCAGCAAGGGCACGTAGAGGATCGGGATCGCGTAGGTGGCGCCCAACTCCCCCGCCAGCGCCGGAAGACCGAGCCTCGTTGCCGTGGTAGTAGTCGATGAGGATGTCGGCCGCCCCAACCAGATTGAAAGCGACAACGAACAGCCAGAAGAGCGGACGCATCCTCACCGTGAGCAGCGCCAAGCATTGCCAGCACTCCGGTTGCGAAGTCGCCGTAGGCGGCGAACGCAGCGAAGCCGGCGGGCAGATTGGGGCCGACGACGCCTGGAAGGATGAAGACGAGCCCGAAGAAGCGGAAGCTGTGCAGAGTGGCGATGGCACGCTGCGCCTCGACCCGGTCCATCGCCTTGAGCCTGGGCCAAACATACGCGCCGAAGCAAAGCAGCCACGGGACGTAACCGAGAACGAGATGCATCTCGAAGATGGTTGCCGGGGACATTCTGGCCTCCTATCAAGTGTGAGTTGGCGCGGCCTCGAACACCGCGGTCAGGATGCCGAGCCGGCCTTCCATGAGATTTCGCCCAAGATTGGCGGCTAGCTGCGCGAAGTCCGGCCCCATCACCACGCCGAGATTTGGCGAAGGCGGCGGCCCCGACGCGCGCAGTTGGGCGATCCAGGCCTTGGCGGCCTCGGTATCGTCTTGCCAGGCCAGACGTGCGGAACCCGGCCGATTCGATCGCCTCGCGCGTCGCGGCGACTGTCAAGAGGAAGCTCGTTGCCGGCGTTCGCGCCCAGGGAACGGGATAGAGCGGCTCGCCGCTGCTCGACACGACGTCGAAGCTCGCGAACCGGCCGCCTGACTTCAGCACGCGGCGGATCTCGCGGTAGAGCCGCGCCCGGTCGGAGATGTTCATCGCCACATGCTGCAGCAACACGACGTCGAAACGGCCGTCGTCAAATGGAAGCTCCAGCGCGCTGGCGGCCTGGAACGACACCTGCCCGCTCTGTCCCGTGCGCTCGGTCAGATAGCGCGCGGCATCCACGAACGGCTCGCTGAGATCGACGCCCGTAACCCTGCAGCCATAGGTCGCAGCCAGAAAGCGCGCCGGCCCGCCGACGCCCGAGCCGACATCCAGAACCGACATATCGGCGGTGATCCCAGCCAACTCCGCAAGCTCGGCGGTCGCAGCGAGCCCGCGTGTGTGAAACTGGTCGAGGGTAGCCAGTTGCTGGGGCGTGAGCAGCTGATCCTCGGGCCCGAAGGCCGTGAGCGCCGCCTTCAGCCGCTCGGTCAGGCCAGTCGCGCGGTAGTGGTCGCGCACGCCATCGAGTCCATCGGTCATTGCAGGATTCCTCCAGAGCTTCCGTAGAGTGTCGCGGATCTTAGGGCTCGACATCGGCGTGATGCTTGATTTGCAAGCCGGATGTATGGCCGCTTCCGGCGAACGACTATTCGCGATAATGTTGATGGGGCATGAAGCAGAACTTCACAGTCAGGCAAGGCGCACTCGACGGCGTGGAGGCGTTCCTGAGCGTTGCCCAGCACCGCAGTTTTCGCAGAGCGGCCGCAGAACTAGGAGTGACTCCATCGGCGATCAGCCAGGCGGTGCGCACGCTGGAAGCGCGCGTCGGTGCGGCGCTCTTCATCCGCACAACGCGCAGTGTCGGCCTGACCGAAGCCGGCGAACGATTCCTTTCGCGCGCCAAGCCCGCCTTCGAAGAACTCGTCGCCGCGAGCGAGGCTGCGCGTGAGCTCGGACAGCGGCCGGCCGGATTGTTGCGCCTCACGGTGCCGCGCGCGGCGGTGCCGCTCCTGCTGGAGCCGCTGATCGCATCCTTCTGCCAGGCCTATCCCGAGATCGAGGTAGAGATCGCCGCAAGCGAGGAGCTGGTCGATCTTGCGGCTGGAGGGTTTGACGCCGGCATCCGGCTCGGTCAGTTCATCGCCGCCGACATGGTGGCGGTGCGGCTGACGCCCCCGTTTCCGCTCGTGGTCGTTGGCAGCCCCGACTATCTACGCCGTGCGGAAGCGGCCAGAGCGCATCGGTGACCTGCGTGGCCATGCCTGCCTACGCATGCGCCGCGCGAATGGATCGGCCGCACCCTGGCTCTTCGTCGACGGCAACAAGGCGGTCGAGGCTATCGTCTCGGGGCCGCTCATCGCGCACGACTACCCCACTCTTCTCGGAGCAGCGATCCAAGGTGTAGGACTTGCGCAGGTGCCAGGTCCGCTCGCCCGAGCGCCGATTGCCGAGGATCGATTGCTAGCGCTCCTGACCCCCTTCGCGGTCACAACGCCAGGGGTTTTTCTATACTACCCAGGCAAACGTCAGGTCATGCCCAAGCTGCGCGCGTTCATCGAGCACATCAAATACCGGAGCGCTCACGCTCCAAACGACGGAGCAACCGTGCGGAGCTTGCGCAGGCACGATGGTGCAAACAGTTCGTGAAGTTCGCCGCTCCTTCACCCTGGGAGCGCTCACATCTTGCGCGCCAGCAACGAGCGCTCGGCAGCCGACGGGTCGAGCGCGTCCTGTGGAACGACCCGGCGAGCGGCGTCATGCGTCACGCCGACGCGGGCTACGATCTCGCGGTCGAATGCGCCCGAGAGCACGGGCTCAACCTGCCTGGCATTCTCGGGTAAGCCCTATCCGGTGCCGATAAACTCTCGCACGAGCGCTGGGTCGGTGAGCGCCTCGCGAGGGATCTCCTGGCCGATGCTGCCGCGCTGAATGAGCAGGGCGCGGTCGGCCAGGGCCTGGATGAAGTCCAGGTTCTGCTCTACCAGCAGCACCGCCATGCCGTTCCGTCGACGCAGCGTGCCGATGCGCTCGACCATCGCTTGCACGATGGAGGGCTGGATGCCCTCGGTCGGCTCGTCGAGCAGCAGCAGCTTGGGCCGGCCGCACAGGGCGCGGGCGAGTGCCAAGAGCTGCTGCTCGCCGCCCGAGAGCGCGCCGCCGGGCCGGTCCAGCAGCCGGACCAGCTCGGGGAAGTCGAGCAGCGCCTCGTCTAGCGCCTCTCCGCCCACGCCCTTGGCCGCGACAGCGAAGCGCAGATTGTCCCGCACCGAGAGGCCGGGGAAGATCTGCCGCCCCTGCGGCACGTAGCCGAGGCCGAGCCGGGCGCGCGCCTCGGCGGGCAGGCGCTCGATCGCCTGCCCGTCCAAGCGGATCGTGCCGGCCGAGCAGGGGAGCAGGCCCATGATCGCCTTGAGCAGCGTCGTCTTGCCCATGCCGTTGTGGCCGAGGATGCCCAGGCACGTGCCCGCCTCGACGCAGAGCGAAACGCCGCGCAGCACGCCGATGCGCCCATAGCCCGCGGCGAGGCCCTCGACCTGCATCATGCCGGCACGGCGCCGACCGGTTTGCCGAGATAGACGTCCTGCACGCGCCGGTCGGCCAGAACTCGCTCCACCTCGTCCTCGATCATGATGCGGCCCTGGTGGAACACGGTGACCTTGCTCGCGAGGGCGCGGATGAACTGCATGTCGTGCTCGACGACCACGATGGTGTGGCGCCGGTTCATCTCGCGGATCACCTCAGCGGTGCGGCCCGTCTCCTCCGCGCTCATGCCCGCGGTCGGCTCGTCGAGGAGGATCAGGTCGGGCTCCGGCGCCACCACCATCGCCAGCTCGACGAGCTGACGCTGCCCGTGCGCGAGCCGCCCGACCTCGCGCTCCTGCAGATCGGCGATCTTGAGCCGGTCGAGCGCGGTCCGCGCTTGCCTGCGCTGCGCCGCCGGGCTGCGCACGTGGCGCAGCGCCAGCGCCACGCTCTCCAGCACGGTCAGCCCGTCGAACAGCGAGGGAACCTGCGTCTTGATGCCGACGCCTAGCCGCGCGATGGCGAAGCTGTCGTGCCCAGTCACGTTGCGGCCGCGCCAGAGGATGCGGCCGCTCGTCGGCTTATACTGGCCGGTCAGGCACTTGAAGAACGTGCTCTTGCCTGCGCCGTTCGGGCCGATCAGGCAGCGCAGCTCCCCCTCAGCCACGGCGAGGCTGACACCGTCCACGGCGCGCACACCGCCGAAGCGCATGACCAGGTTCTCAGTCGCGAGCAGCGCCGTCACGGTACCGCCCGGCGCCGCCGTTGCAGCCGGGGGCGCATCCGGGCAAACACCGCCGTGACGGTCGGCAGGATGCCCTTCGGGATGGCCAGCACCGCGACCATGAGAACCAGGCCCAGGATCAGGCTCGGGTTCACCGCCTGCAGCGTCCCTGCCCAGGTCGTGAGAAGCTGCAGGAGGATCGCGCCGATGATTGGGCCGACCAGCGTGCCTAGCCCGCCCACCATCACCCAGATGATGATCTGGCCCGAGTAGAACAGCGAGAACATCGTCGGGCTGACGAACACGCAGTTGGCGAACAGCATGCCGGCCAGCCCGCCCATCGCCCCGCCCAGGGTGAAGATGCCGAGCTTATAGAGGCGCACGTCGTAGCCCAGCAGCTCCGCCCGCGTCTCGTTCTCCTTGATAGCGACCACCACGCGGCCGAACCGGCTGCGCAGCAGCAGCTTGCACAGCGCGTAGCACAGGGCGAGGCAGGCGACCGCGACGGCGAAGATCCGCTCTGGCGGCAGCGGGTTGCCCGGATCGCCCGGCAGGTTCAGCGGCGGGGTGGAAGGGATGCCGTTGAACCCGCCCAGAGGTGCCGCGCCGATGTGCCACTGGTCGCCCGCCGTCGAGTTGACGAAGTTGAACAGGATCAAGGTCACGGTGAGCGTGATGACGCCGATATAGACGTCGCTGATGCGGCCGAAGAACATCACGTAGCCGAGGATCGCGGCTGCTGCCGCCGGGACCAGGATCGCCACCGGGACCGCCCAGGTGGTGTCCGCCACGTTCAGCGCCGTGGCCGCGTAGGCGTAGCCGCCCAGCCCGAAGAACGCGGCCTGGCCGAAGCACAGGATGCCGCCGAAGCCCCAGACCAGCGCCAGGCTCAGCGCCAGCACCGCCATCGAGACATAGACGGTCGCGTTGATCAGCGCGAAGAGCTGCAGCAGCTGCGGCAGCCCCCAGGCGCACAGGGCGGCCAGCAACAGCGCCGCCACGATCTCGGCCCAGGTGCGGCCCCTCACAGCGACCGCCGGAAGAAGCGCCCGGTGATCCCCTGGGGCAACATGCGCAGCAGCACGATGGCGACGGCCAGCATGGCAACCTGGCCCAGCACGGGAGTCGTGAGGAACGTGCCGACCGTGGACACCGACCCGAGCAGCGCCGAGGCCGAGAGCGTGCCCGCGAGCATCGCGGCCCCGCCCGTGATCACGGTGATGAAGGCGCGGGCAATATAGACGGTGCCCATGGTCGGCACCACGCCGGAGAACGGCGCGATCAGCGCCCCGGCAAGCCCGGACAGTGCCGCCCCGGCGGCGAAGGTGATCGCATACACCCGGTCGGGCGATACCCCAAGTGCTGCCGCCATCTCCGGGTTCTGCATGGTGCCGCGCGCGATCAGCCCGGCCGAGGTGAGGCGCAGCACCGCCCAGGTCCCTGCCAGCAGCACCAACGCCGCCGCGATCAGGAACAGGTCGTAGCCCGAGCTGCGGAAGCCGCCGATCGAGATGCTGCCGAGGGGTGCCGAGAAGCCGCTGACCGAGTTGCCGAACAGCATCGTCACGGCACCGATCAGGAACAGCGACAGTCCCCAGGTCGCCAGCATGGTATCGAGCATCCGCCCGTAGAGCTTGCGGATTACCAGCCGCTCCACGACGACGCCGACCAGGCCGACGACCAGGGGGGCAACGATCAGCATCGCCACCCAGATGTTCAGCCCGGCCTGCGCGGACAGGATCGCGCTGTAGGCGCCGAGCATCAGGAACTCGCCGTGCGCCAGGTTGATGACGCGCATCATCCCGAAGATCACGGCGAGGCCGAGGCTCACGATCAGCAGCGTGGCGACGCCCGTCACCACCTGCAGGAAGACGGCGAAGGCGAGGTCCAAGGCGGTGCTTAGGCCTTCACGTCAATGACGTATTGCTTATTCGAGTTCGGGTCCTTCTGCAGGTTGCACACCATCGCGGTGTCCGCGGGCGGCTGCTGCGGGTAGCTCTGCAGCACCTTGAAGCCGTGGTCGGCGCACTCGGCCAGATAGACGTTGAGAGTCACGTGGTTGGTCTTGCCGTCCACGGTGGTCTTGCCGGGCGGGCCGTCGTTCTCGATGCCGGTCTCCAGCGCCTCGATCACCTTCATGCGGTCTATCGAGTTCGCCTTCTTGACACCCTCGGCCCAGAGGTTGAATCCGACATAGGTGCGCATCGCCAGCTCGCCGCCGAGATAGGGCGCGCTCGGGCCGAGCTTGGCGTGGAACTTCTCCAGGAACGCCTTGTTCGCCGGCGTGTCCACCTCCTGGAAGTAGCTGAACGCGCAGAGGATGCCGTTGCCCTCCTCGGGCGAGAGCACCAGGCTCTCGTTGCCGACACCAAACGTCGTCGAGGCCATCGGGATGCGCGACTTCATCCCCGCCGCCGCCCATTGGCGGTAGAACGAGATGTGTGCGCCGCCGACCAGGGCGGAGATCACCATGTCCGGCTTCGCCGCCTGGATCTTCTGGATCGCCGGGCCGAAATCGGTCACGTCGAGCGGGAAGAAATCGGTCGCGACCGTCTGGCCGCCCAGGTCGCGAGCATACTTGGCGATCCACTTGCTGGTGATCTGGCCGTAATTGTAGTCCGCAGCGAGGATGTAGAGCTTCTTGCCCCACTTGTTCATGACGTAGGGGATGAGCTTCTGCACGTTCTGCGCGGGCGTCGAGCCGGTGCAGAAGCAGTTGCGGTCGCAGACGCCGCCCTCGTACTGCGTGTTGTAGAAGTATAGCGTTTGGTAGCGGTGCAGGATCGGGCGGATCGCCTCGCGCGAGGCGGAGGTGATGCCCCCGTGCACCACGGCGGCGCGGTCCTTCGTCGCGGCCTCGGTCGCGAACTGGGTGTAGAGCTGGATGTTGGACTGCGGGTCGTAGTTGGTGAGCGCGACCTGGCGGCCGAGCAGCCCGCCCGCGGCATTGCACTCGTCCACGGCGAAGTCGAGGCACGCGATCATCGGCTTGCCGTAGATGTCGAGGCCGCCGGAGGCGTCATGGATGCCAACGACCTTGATCGGGTCCGCGCCGAGGGCGGCGTGGCGCATCACCATTGGCGCCGCGAGCGCGGTGCCGAGTCCGGTTAGCGCGGCGCGTCTTGAGATCGTCATGCTCGTCTCCGTAAGTGAGAAGGGTCTCTCAGAACTGGACGCCGCGGGTGAGCGCGCCGTCAACGACTAAGTTGGTGCCAGTGATGAAGCTTGCGGCCGGGCTGGCCAGGAACACGGTCGCGCGTGCGATCTCCTCCGGCGTCGCCATGCGCCCAGTCGGGTTGAGCGCCAGCGCGTCCGCGAACAGCTTGGGGTTGCCGTGCTTGATCCGGTGCCAGACGCCGTCCTGGAAGTAGGTGTTGCCGGGCGAGACCGAGTTGGCGCGGATGTTCTTGGCAGCCAGCTGAAATGCCAGACCCTGCGCGTAGTGGATCAGCGCCGCCTTGAAGGCGCCGTAGGGGCCGGCGGCGAAATCTATCTCGCGCCCGGACACGCTGGAGATGACCACGACCGAGGCTGCGTCCGAGTTTTCCAGGAACGGCATTGCCGCGTTCACGACGCCGACTGTGCCCATGATGTCGATATCGAACCCTGCCCGCCAGGACGCGACGTCGCCGCCGACCGCCAGCGCACTCACGTTCGGCACGACGATGTCGATGCCGCCCAGCTCCGCCGCTGCCTCGGGCACCCATGCCTGCACGGCGGCACCGTCACCCACGTCCAGCGCGCGGCCGGTCGCCTTCACGCCCTTGGCGCGCAGTTCGTGCACGGCGTGAGCCACTCCTTGCTGGTTGCGGGCGCAGAGGGCGACGTTGGCACCCTCTGCGGCGAACAGCTCGGCAATTGCCCGACCGATTCCCTTTGTGCCGCCCGTGACGAGAACGTTGCGGCCAGCCAGTCCGAGATCCATGCGTGCCTCCTTTCCGGTGTTCCTGCAAGCGCAACGGCTACGCTGCACGTCGCAGCCCGGCTCGTCCAGCGTTCTGCGGAGGCGTCGTACGCTCTCGGCACCGCACCCGATCCGCTACCCTGCCGGCGAACGCGCTGTGGAATCCCTCATGCTCATCCTCCATGGCGTCTGGCGCTCGCTGGCCGCCTACCGCGTCTGCGCCGGGCTGCTGCTCAGGGGCGTCGCGTTCGAGGAGCGAATGCACGACCTCGACCGCGTGGTACCAGCGCAGCCCGGCCTTCCGCGCTTGAGACTGTGCAAGTGCCGCGCCAGCCCTGCTGCCGTCCGGACCTGGCCGACGCGAGCGCTGCCACCATGTGCTCGGGGCGCGCTCGGGTTGATCGTGCCGCGCGCCATAGGCTAAGGCGGGATCATGCGTGGTTTCAACGAATTGGATGAGCGCGAAATCCTTGCGCTCGCTATCTGCAGCGAGGAAGAGGACGGCCGCATCTACGCCGACTTCGCCCACATGCTGCGCGACGAGTACCCGGACAGCGCGCAAGTCTTTGCCGAGATGGCGGAGGAAGAGAGCGAGCACCGGCGCCGGCTGATCGACGCCTTCGTCGGCCGCTTCGGCAACCACATCCCGCTCGTCCGCCGTCAGGATGTACGCGGCGCACCGGCGCGGCGCCCGGCGTGGCAGGTACGCCCTCTCGGCATCGACGCCGTCCGCCGGATGGCCTCGCAGATGGAGATGGATGCGGGCCGCTTCTACGCCCAGGCCGCGAGCCGCACCTCGGACGCGGGCATACGCAAGCTGCTCGGCGACCTCGCGGCTGCCGAGGTCGAGCACCAGAACGCCGCGAGCGCCATCGAGGAGCGCCACCTCTCCGGCGGGGCGCGCGAGGCGGAGGACGACACCGCCCGGCGCCGCTTCGTGCTGCAATATATACAGCCTGGGCTGGTCGGCCTGATCGACGGCTCGGTCTCGACCCTCGCGCCGGTGTTCGCCGCCGCGTTCGCGACCCACAACACCTTCAATGCCTTCCTGGTCGGCCTCGCTGCCAGCATCGGCGCCGGGATCAGCATGGGCTTCGCGGAGGCGCTGGCCGACGACGGCAAGCTCTCGGGCCGCGGCAACCCGCTGCTCCGCGGCGTGATCTGCGGCGTGATGACCACCGTCGGCGGCATCGGCCACACCCTGCCCTACCTCATCCCGCAGTTCTGGACTGCGACCGTCATCGCCTTCGCCGTGGTCGTCGTGGAGCTGGTCACGATCGCCTACGTCCAGTGGCGCTACATGGAGACGCCGATCCTCTCCTCCATCGCGAAGGTGATGCTCGGCGGCGCACTCGTGCTCGCGGCGGGCATCCTGATCGGGAGCGCTTAGCGCATCCTCACGCGGGGTGCTTGGCATAAGCGTCCCGCGTGAGGATACGCGCCGAAGCATAAGCTACATCGTCTCATCGATCTCGCCGTTGTCGCGTCGCGTCGAGTTGCGAGCCGCGCAGCGCCGGCCCTGAGCCAGCGCTCTCCCGGCGCGCATAGGAACGCCGGATGATGCAACTGACAGATAATCTCGACATTAACTGAAAAGGCTACATCAGACTGACTTTTTCAGTCGAAAGCAGTCTATATGTTGTGATGGAATTAGCTGATTTCTTTCTTGCATCGAACGGCGACTTGAGTATACAGATCGCGTGAGCGTGACTCACTCTCACGCTCTTGTGTTGAAAGAGTTGCAGCGCTTGAGGCGCGGGACGGCTGCCGTCAGCGGCCATTCGTCCCGCCGTTCGTCGGAGGTTGCATCCGGTGTCGGGGCAAGTGCGTCTAGAGGATGCCAGGGCGGCCGGTATCGAGCTGATCCAGCGCGCGTTGCCTGCCCGTGCAGCGGCGCAGCCGCCCGCAAGAAGCGGACGCGCCGCTCACCGCCGGAACGCCCGGTCGCGGCGCCTGCATTGGCTCGCCGTGAGCCTGACGGTATGCGCCGCGGACGCACTCGCGATCTTTCTCTGCGGCGTCGTGTCTTTCGACATCGCGGCCGAGACCGGCGCGGGCGCTGACTGGCTGACGTGCTTCGTGATCGCGGGGGCACCGTTCGTCGCAGTCGGGTGCCTGCATGGGCGAAAACTCTACGCCCGGTCCGTCGTGGTGCGCGAGGTCCCGCTGCTCAGCGCAGCACTCGGCTGGCTGCAGGCGTTCGGCCTGCTGCTCGTGGCGGCCACAGCCGGCGTCGCAATCCGCCACTGGGGCCGCCATGACCTCGGCTTCTCCCATATCCCGAGCAGGCTCGGCCAGGCATGGACGGTCACGTTCCTCGTCTCGGGCCTGATCGCCGTCGCCGGCGTACGTGTCGGCTGGGCCGGCGCGCGGCGCGGCTTGCTGCGCGGCGATGTCGTGCACAACCGGGCCGTCGTCGTTGGATCCGGCGCGGTCGCGAACGCGGTGGTGACACGGCTGCGCGCCGACGGCGGGAGCGGATTTGAGATCGTCGGCGTGCTCGACGGAGGCGCCGGCGATGACTGGCCGATGGCCGGACTGCCGCGGCTCGGCACGATCGCGAACCTTCCAGTGGTGGTCGAGCGCGAGCGGGTGGACACCGTGGTGATCGCACTGTCGTGGGCAGCAGCCTCGCGGATAGATGACGCGATCCGGGTCGCCTCGATGTGCCCGGTGGATATCCGGCTCGCCGTCGACCCGACCGCCGCCGATTTTCTGGACCGGCCGCTCGCCCGCGTGGCGGGCGTGCCGCTGCTGAACGTGGACGACATCCCGATCTCGGGGCGCGCGGCCGTCGTCAAGCGCGCCGAGGACGTCATCCTCGCAGCACTTGCGCTGCTCGCGATGGCCCCTGCCCTGCTCCTCATCGCCGCCGCGATCAAGCTCGATACGCCTGGCCCGATCCTGTTCCGGCAGCCCCGGCGCGGCTTCGGTAACCGGGTGTTCGACGTCTATAAGTTCCGTTCGATGCACGCCGACATGGGCGACCTGGGGTCGGCGCGGCAGACCTCGAAGGACGATCCACGGGTGACGCGGGTCGGCGCGTTCTTGCGGACGCACAGCTTCGACGAGCTGCCGCAGCTCATCAACGTCCTGCGCGGCGACATGTCCATCGTCGGACCGCGCCCGCACGCGCTCCGCACCACGGCTGGCGGCGTCGTGCTGGAAGAGGTGCTGCAAACCTATATCGCGCGACACCGCGTCAAGCCTGGGATCACGGGCTGGGCGCAGGTGAACGGCTGGCGCGGCGAGCTCGACACGCGGGAGAAGCTCACCCAGCGGGTCGAGTGCGATCTCTGGTATATTAAAAACTGGTCGCTGCAACTGGATTTCAAAATATTGGCGAAGACAATGCTGTGCATCGTCTTTGACACGCATGCGTACTGACCAGTCTTCGCGCATCCTGAACGGACCTCCGCGGCCATGAGCCTCTCCGCGATCACCGCCCTGCTTGCCCCGGATTCCGAGGTGATATCTTCGCTGTGCCCAGGCCTTGACGGCGCGCCCGCCGAGGTCTCGGCTGCCAACAGGCGCGGACCGGCCGGCGATCTGCCGCCGGAGTTCGAGCGCCTCTTCTACGGCGTGGAAGCCTTGCGCGCCGGGGATCGGCCGATCGTGCTGCAATTCGCCGGCGTCGCGGGCGCGGAGGGCGCGACGACGGTGGCATCCGGGTTCGCGCGGGCGGCGGCAGCCGGGCATTCACGCCCCATCCTGTTCCTCGACTGCCATCTCGACCGCGTTCCCGGCACCGCATTGAGAGCAAGCCCAGGGCTGATCGAGGCATATCGCCAAGGCCGCTCACTCGCCGCGTCGGTCGCCGCCGTGGAAGGCTCGCCCAACCTGCACTGGGGACTGCTCGCGACCGGGAATATCGGCGTCGCCGGGCGGGGCGCCGCGGAGATCCGCGCGCTGATGGAATTGGCAAGACAGAGTCACCCCGTCGTCGTGCTCGACTCGCCGGGCGTCGGCACCTCGCCCGTCTCGGCCGCGCTGTCGCGCTTCTGCGACGGGACGGTGCTCGTTGTTCAAGCCGGGAAAACGAGCGCCGCCTCGGTCCGCGCCGCGAAGGCCCAGGTCGAGCGGTTCGGAGGACAGGTCGTAGGCTCCGTGCTGAACCGGCATCGCTCGGCCGCGCCGCGCTGGCTCGCACGCCTCGCCTGAGCATTTCCGCGCCGATGCACCGCCAGATCCTCAGCTACGGCCCGGCAAGCGCGCTGCCGGCATTGATCTCGGTCGCGGCGGTCTACGCCTTCACGCGGTTGCTCTCGCCGGCCGAGTTCGGGGATTATACCTTCGCGTTCAGCATCGTAACGGTTGTGCAGGCGCTGTTCTACGCGCTGTCGGTGGCCGTGGCACGGCTTTACCCGGTCGCGGAGCGGACCGGGGAGATCAGCGCGTTCTGCAAGACGGCCTACGCCCTGTTCCTCGGGCTCGCCGCGGCAGTGAGCGCGTGCGCGATCCTGCAGTCTTTCGTCCTGCCCACCGGCGGCGGGTTCAGCGCCCTGCTCTGGGTGGCGCTGCCGGTGCTGCTCCTGCGCAGCGCTGTGACCGTGAACCAGAGCGTCAACCGCATGGCGGGCCGAGCTATCCGCTACACCGTGGTGGAGGGCGCCAACGCAGGACTCGGCTTCCTCACCGGGCTGGCGCTCGTGCGGTTCGCAGCGCCAACGGCGGCGAGCGTGCTGGGCGGACTCGCCATTGGGGCCGGCACCTGCGCGCTGCTTGACGCCAAGCTGCTCGCCTCCGCGTTCGGCGCCGGACGGTTCGACCGGACGCTCGCCGCCGACATCGCGCGGTTCTCCCTGCCCCTGGTCGCCACGTTGGTCGCGAGCGGTTTGATGCTGCAAGCGGACCGACTCGTGGTGGGCAGCATCGGCGGCGCCGGTATGCTCGGCGTCTATGCGGTCGCGGTCAGTCTCGTCGAGCGCCCGACAACGCTGCTCTGCATGGTGATCGCGACGGCGACCTACCCTCTCGCGGTCCGGGCGCTGGAGAGCGAGGGCGCGGCGGCGGGGCAGCTTCAGGCCGGTCGGAACGGGGTGGCGCTCGTTGCCCTGACGCTCCCTGCCTGCATCGGGCTGGCAATGGGTAGCCAGCACGTGGCGGCCGTGCTCGTCGGCCCGGTGTTCCGCGACGGCGTCGCGGCGGTGCTGCCGCTGCTGTGCGTGACGGCGTTCCTCCGCGGCATCTCCGTGCACTTCCTCGACCACGCGTTCCAGCTCGCGCGGCGCCCGGACATGATGCTGCGCATCTACATACCCGCCTCGGTCGCGAATGTTGGCTTCAGCGCCGCCCTGGTTCCCTTCCTCGGCTTCTACGGTGCCGCGCTATCGGCCCTCGCGTGCCAGCTCCTGGTGATCGCCGGCCAGGTCGTTCTCGGCGGCAGGCTTCTACCCTTGCGCCTGCCCCGGATCGAGATCGCGAAGATCGGCATCGCCGTGGCCGTGATGGCGGCGGCGATCGATCTCGTGCGCCCGCCAGTATCATCGGCCGGACTCGCGGAGCTGATCCTGGTCGGCATCGGCGCTTACGGCGCCGCCCTGTTCGCCTGCGACGGAATTGGCCTGCGCTCGCGGGCTTGGAGCGCCCTGCACCCGGTGCCGAGCCAGTCCTCGATCTACGTCGTCGCACCGGGGGGGCGGACGGCGACCGGCGGCATATCCCGCATGGTGGATTACATGATGGCGGAGTGGGATGCGGCTGGGCGGAAACCCGCGCTCACGCTCGTGGACAGCACCGGCCCCTACGTGAAGTGGCGCCAGCCCTTCCATTTCGCGCTAGCGCTCGTGCGGGTGCTCGCTGCTGCGCTGGGCGGCCGGGTCGCGCTGCTCCACATCCACGCGGCGGAGCGTGGGAGCGTCCTGCGCAAGGCCGCGTTCATCTACCTCGCGAACGCCCTCGGAGTGCCATGCGTCGTCCACATGCACGGCGCCGAGTTCGAGACATTCTACGGCACAGCACCCCAGCCTATCCGCCGGGCGGTGACGCACGCCTTCCGGCGGGCTCAGCGGTTCGTGGTCCTAGGCAGCGCGTGGGAGCGATACTTCGTCGAGACTGTGGGGATCGAGCGGGCGCGGATCGTCATCGTGCCCAACGCGGTGCCGGACCCTTCGCCCGTCCCCGAGCGTCCGGCGAGGCACGCGTGCCGGCTCGTCTTCATGGGCGCGCTCGTCGAGCGGAAGGGACTGGGCGAGCTGATCGAGGCGCTGGCCGATCCCTGGATGTCCGGGCTGTCCTGGCACCTGGACGTGGCCGGCAACGGCGACCCGGCGCCGTGGCGCCAGCGCGCGTCGGATCTCGGGATCACGTCCCGGATTACGTTCCACGGCTGGCTCGACGGTGCCGGCGCCCAGCGCCTGTTCGCTGCATCGGACGTGCTCGTCCTGCCCTCGCGGGCCGAGGGTCTGCCCATGGTCATCATCGAGGCGATGGCGCACGGCCTTGCTGTCATCGGCACGCCCGTGGGCACGGTCGAGGACGCGGTCACGGATGGCGTGAACGGATTGCTCGTGCCGCCGAGCGACGCGGAGGCGCTCGCCGACGCGCTCACCCGCGTTATTTCGGACGCTGAGCTGCGCCGGCGGCTCGGCCGCGCCGGGCGGGAGCGGTTCCTCGCCGAGTTCGGGATCGCCCGGCTCAACGATCACCTGGCGCGCGTCTTCCAGGATGCGCTGCGCGAGGCGCGGCCGGACGCCGATCTGCCGGGCGTGGCCGAGGAGGCTTGAGACGATGCACGTCAGCGCGCGGCCACGCCGTCCCGTCAGCATTGCCATCTACATGCACGACCTCGCGGGCGGCGGCGTCGAGCGGATGAAGATGGACCTCATCCGCAACTTCCAACACGGCGGTGCTCTGGTGACGCTGCTGCTGCACTCGGACGCGGGGGACCTCAGCGCGCTTCTCCCGGACGGCCTTCGCGTCGTCGCGTTCGGTACGCGCCGCACGGTGGCCGACGTGGTGCCGCTCGCCCGCTTCCTGCGACGCGAACGGCCGGACATCCTGCTGTCCAGCCTCGACCACAATAACGTCATCGCACTGCTCGCGAAGGCGGTCGCGCTGTCGCGGAGCAAGGTGGTCATCTGCCAGCACAACGCGCTGTCGAGCGAGGCGGGTGCGGCGGCGGCCTGGAAATACCGCGTCATCCCGCTTCTCTATCGCTGCCTTGCGCCATTCGCGGATGGGCTGGTGACGGTCTCGCGCGGTGTTGCGGATGATCTTGCCCAGGTGTGCGGCATCGCACGCGGACGGATCTCGGTCGTCCATAACCCGGTGATCGGCGAGGATTTCGCACGCAAGCTGGGCGGGCAAGCCGAGCATCCGTGGTTCGGCGACGGTGGGCCGCGGCCGTTCGTCTCGGCCGGGCGGCTCGTCGAGCAGAAGGACCATGAGACCTTGCTGCGCGCCTTCGCGCTCTACCTGCGGCGCGAGCACGGGCGGCTCGTCATCCTAGGCGCGGGGCCGCGGCGGGCGGCGCTGGAGGCGCTCGCGGCGGAGCTCGGCATCGCCGGGCACGTCTGGTTTGCCGGGTTCCAGGAGAATCCGATCCCCTTCGTGCGCGAGGCCGCGGCCTTCGTGCTGTCCTCGCGCTACGAAGGGTTCGGCAACGTGCTGGTCGAGGCGCTGGGCTGCGGGACGCCCGTGATCTCGACCGACTGCCCCTACGGGCCGGCGGAGATCCTGGCCGATGGGAGCTACGGGCGGCTGGTGCCGCCGGGCGACGCGGCAGCGCTCGCGGAGGCGCTCGACCCTGGCCTGAATCGCATCTGGTCCGCTGAGGCGCTCAAAGCCAGGGCCGCCGAATATACGGGCGCCCGGAGCGCAGATGGCTACCGCGCCCTGTTCGACCGCATCCTTGAGGGGAACAGGTGCGATGCCTGGCCGTGACTTTCTCCCGAGCGGGGAGACGCGGGTGTTCGGCTTCGCTGTGACCATGGCCGACGCGGCCGGCATCGCGCGCACGGTCGCGACCGTGCGCCGGGATGCGGCTGCGGGGGTCGGCCTCGTGGTGACGCCGAACCTCGACCACGTCGTGCAGCTTCGGCGCGACGCGGGCCTCGCGCGCGCCTACCACCGCGCCGAGATCGTCGCGTGCGACGGGTTCCCCGTGCGCTACTACTCGCGCTTCCGGGGCATCGAGGCCGGCGCCGCGACGGGCTGCGACATCGCGGCTGAGCTGATGCGGGCGGATGGATTCGCGCCGTGGCAGCGCCTGTTCTTCGTCGTGGACAACGCCGCGACGGCAGCGGGCGTGCACGGCTGGGCCACGCGCAAGGCCATCGCGGACCGGGTTGCGACCTGCGTGCCGCCGCCAGGGTTCCAGGGCGACGCCGAGTTCTGCGCCATCCTCGCAACGCGGATCAGGTCATTCGGCACGACCGTCCTGGTGATGGGAGTGGGCGCGCCGCGGAGCGAGATCTTCGTGGACACCCACCGCGATGCGCTGCCGCCGTGCTGGGCGCTGTGCGTCGGGCAGGCGGTCAAGGTCGAGGTCGGGCTGGTGCGGCGCGCGCCTGGGGTCGTGCGCTGGCTACATGCTGAGTGGGCGTGGCGCATCGCGCAGGAGCCGCGCCGGCTTGCACGGCGTTACGTGGTGGGATCGGCGGTATTCCTGCTCGCTGTCGCCGAGGACCTGTCGGATGCCCGCTTGCGCCGCCTCGCGTGGCGCCGGGTCGAGGAAGGGCGGGCGTGATGGAGCGCCGCGCTCTAAGGGTCGCGACTGCGCCGGGACGGCAAGCGGCCGCGGCGGAGGACGGGTGGCTCTCGCGCGCCTGCTTCTGGCTCGTCGCCGCGGCGGTGCTCGTCCGCATGGGCGTCTCGACGAACCTCCTCTTCCTGCTGCATCTCGACTACGCAGCACCCGGCGGGAACCCTGTCGTCAAGATACACCCCGGCACCTACCTCGCCGTCCTCGCGTTCGCGGCGATGCTGCTGGGCTCGGGAGAGCCGCTGCGCCGCTTAGGGCGGCATTGCGCGGCCTTCCCGAGCCATTTCGCGTTCGTCGCGATGATGCTGCTCTGCATCGTCCACCTGCTCGTGAACGTCGGGACGAGCGGAGTCGCGGTGTTCGTGGACAGCTATCTCTGCGCGGGCTGGTCGCCGCGGTGCTGGTCCATGCCAGCCCGGCGCAGCGCCGGGCGCTGGCTTGGTTCATGGTCCCGTTGGTCGCGCTCAACGCCCTGATCGCGGTCGGCGAGACGCTGCTGCAGGCGCACCTCATCCCGCTCGCGCTCGACGGCGTGTCTATCATGGACAAGCCTGGCGATTTCCGCGGCTACGCGCTCTACGACCATCCCTTGACCGCCGCGATGATCACCCAGATGGGGCTGTTCCTCGTGCTCGGGATGCGGCTCTCCCGCGCGCGGACAGCCGTCCTGCTGCTCGTTTTTTTGCTGGGCCTCGTCGCGTTCGGCGGGCGCACAGCGATGGCGGTAGCTGGGGGGAGTCTCGCCCTGCTCGGCGGGGCCTGGCTGCTGCGCGAGGCGGCGGCGCGCCGGCTTGACGCGCGGATGGCCGCCCTCTCGGCAGCGGCGGTCGCCATCGTTCCGCTCGCGCTATGGGCGGTGCTGACGCAGACGCCTATCGGGGTCCGGCTCGCGGGCAAGCTCTACTTCGACGAGAGCGCGGAAGCGCGGAACGTGCAGTGGCACGTGCTCGCCATCATGGACGTCAAGAACCTGGTGCTCGGCACGCCGATCGACGTCGTGGACGAGCTCTGCCACCAGCTCGGCCTCAACGTGCCTTTCAGCGACATCGAGAACTTCTGGCTCGCCACGTTCGTGACCTTGGGGATCGTCGGCTTCTTCTACTTCCTCCTCGGCTTCCTGCCGTTCGTGCTGCACCTGTGGCGGATCGCGCCGTTGCATGGGCGGGTGCTGCTCGCGACCGGGCTGCTGGTGGCGAGCACGAGCAACTCGCTCGCGCGGAAGAGCAACATCCTCGTGGCGCTCACGGCGGCGGTGCTGGCGAGCACGGGGTTTGCCCGCGGCTCGGCGGGGCGGGCCAGCGCCGCGAGCCGGCCCGGCATGGCGGACCCCGGCTGGCGCGCCCTGGCGGTCGCTCGCCCGATCGGAGTGCATAACGGCCATGGCTGAGGACACGATGCTGCACGGGGCGCGAGCCGGCGACGGCGATGCGCCGTTCGGCGGCCTCCTGATCGCGGCCTTCACTTACAAGCGGCGCATGATCGTTACGGCGCTCGCGGTCCTCGGCCTCGCGCTCGCGGCGGCGGCGGTGATGAGGAGCAAGTATGCCGCGCACGAATTGCTGCTCGCGCTGATGGGGACCGAATACACCTACCGTCCGCTGGCGGGGCAGCCAGCGACCTCCAACGGCGCCCTCGAGCGCGAGGAGGTGCTGCGGACGGAGATCGAGATCCTGGAGAGCGACGACCTGCACCGGGCGCTGATCCGCAGGATCGGCTTGCGGCGGCTGTATCCGGACTACCTGGAGCCGCCCGGCCTCGTGGCGTCGGCGATCAAGTTTGTCCTCGGCCTGCCGGCGCGCGTCACCGACGCCGTCACGGGCGAGACGCGCGACAAGGCGCCCCTCGACCCGGTCGAGCTCGCGCTGATCGAGTTCGACGCCAGCTTCTCCGCCGTCGCGGTAAAGTCGGGCAACTCGATCGAGCTGAATTTCACGCACGGGGACCCTGCGCTTGCCGCCGAGGCGCTCAGCACGCTCACCGCGCTCTACCTCGACATGCGCAAGTCCGTGTTCAGCGACCAGCAGTCCGCGCTCGTCGAGATGCAGGTGAGCAAGCTCCGGGACGCGCTCGCCACCGCGGATGCGCGGCTCGCCGAGTTCCGGATGGCGCACGGCGCCAGCGCGTTCCAGACCCGCCGCGACATCGTCCTCCACGCGCAAGGCGACGCCGAGAAGGAGCTGCAGGACGCGGTGAGCGCGATCGGCCAGGGAGAGGCGAGGGTCGCGGCCTTGCAGGTGCAGCTCGCGCACCTGCCGCCCGACATCCAGTCGGGGCAGGACACCGATATAGATCAGCGCCTCTCGCCGCTGCGGTCGTCGCTCGACGCGCTGCACGCGAAAGAGGCGGAGCTGCGCACGAGCTACCGCGCGGACAGCGCGCCGGTGCAGGCGGTCCGCGAGCAGATCGCCGCGCGCGAGGCGGAGCTGGCGGCCAAGGGCCGCGACCGCGCGCCGTCGGGTTTCCATCGCGCGCGGAACCCGCTGCACGAGTCGGTCGAGGGCGACCTGCTGCGAGCGCAGGCGGACCTCGACGCCGCCAGGGCGCGGCACGCGCACGCGCAGGCCGCGCTGCACGATCTCGACGCGCAGCTCCAGACACTGAACGAGCAGGAGCGGCAGCTCGATCAGCTCGAGCGACAGCGCGGCATCGCGGAGGACGCCTTTCGCGCCGCCGCCAAGGTGCTGGAAGAGCGGCGGATAACCGACGATTTGGAGGCGCGCAAGCAGGCGAGCATGAGGGTCGTGCAGCCGGCGACGGCGCCGATCAAGGCGAAACCCACCCGCAAGCTCGTCGTGCTCGCGGGCTTCGTGCTCGCGCTCTTCTCGGCGGCGTTCGCGGCGATCCTGTCGAATCTCGCGCGCGAGTCTTACCTCACGGAGGGCGAGCTGGAGCGCGATCTCGGGGTCGCCGTCCTCGCCGCCGTTCCGGAGCGGGAGGTTCACGTCGTGCGGGCGCTCGCGCTGCGAGCGATTCATGCGTGAGGGCGGCGCGGGCGGGTATGTCCCATCGCTCGACGGATTGCGGGCGGTGTCCATCCTCCTCGTGGTCGTGGCTCATCTCGGACTCGACGGCGTTGTGCCCGGCGGGTTCGGGGTGACGCTGTTCTTCTTCATCAGCGGCTACCTGCTGACCGGGCAGATGGCGGCTGAGTTCGCACGGACGGGCCGGATCGGCTTCGCCAGCTTCTATCTCCGGCGCGCGCTGCGGCTGATGCCGGCGGCACTCGCCTTCATTGTGATCGCTGGCGGCGCCTTCGTGGCGGCGGGCGGCCGGGTGACCGTGCCGGGCTGGATCGCCGCTGTGTTCTACGGCGCGAACTACTACGACCTCTACGCCACTTACGACACGACTATCCCGCCGGTGCGGCACCCGTTCATCATCCTGTGGTCGCTCGCTGTCGAGGAGCATTTCTACATGGCGTGGCCGCTGGCGCTGGCCTACCTCCTGCGCCGCCGGCACCGCGCGCTCGCCGCTCTCCTCGTCCTGTGCGCGGTGGAGATAGCCTGGCGCGCGGCCCTCTTCCATGCGTGCTTCGGACCGCATCCCGGCGGGATCTGTGGCCTGCGGCACGGCTACCGGCTCTACAAGGCAACCGACACACGGCTCGACTCGATCGCGTGGGGCGCCATCGTGGCACTGCTCGCCGCCGATCCCGCCTTCCAGTGGTTTCGCGGCGTCGTCAGTGTCCGCGCGGTTCGGGCGCTCGCCGGACTCCTGCTCCTCGCCACGTTCCTCGCTCCGCGGCGAGCAGTTCCGCGAGGTCGGGCGCTACGCGGTCCAGGGCTTCGCGCTCGCCGTGCTCGTCCCAGGGCTGGTCTGGAGGGATAGCCCGGCGCGCCGCCTGTTCGAAGCGGCCCCGCTCGTGTTCGTGGGGCGGATCAGCTACGCGCTGTATCTCTGGCACTGGGCGGCCCTCGGTGCTGCCGACTACGCCGTGCCCGGCGGCGGTGCCGCGTGGGCGGCGATGGCGGCCGGCCTAACTATCGCCCTCTCGCTCGCGTGCTGGCACCTGATCGAGCGCCCGATGCTGCGGTTGCGGCGGCGGGCGGGGTCTCATGTTCCGCTACAGCAAGGAACAGCATCTCCCGTTCCGCCCAATCCTGCCCTTGGCGACGCTGTCTTGGGTGCGGTCAGCGCTCCGGGCGGAGGCTGAGCCAGCCGTGAGCGACGGTCTCCGCGTCCTGCGTCGCGCCGGGCTGCTCCTGGCCGGGTCGGTCGGGAGCCAAGGGATCGCGCTCGCGCTCGCGCCGCTTCTGACGCGGCTCTACAGCCCGGCGGAGTTCGGCGTGTTGGGGGTGTTCACCGCGGTTGCGAGCCTCGCGGCGTCGGCGGCATCGCTTGGGCTGGACGCCGCCATCGTCGTTGAACGCGACCCAGAGCAGGCTCGGTTCGCCTACGGCCTCTCGCTCGTTCTGGCCGCCGCGGCGGCGTTCGTGGCGGCGGCGGTCGCCGTCATCGCGTTCATCTTCGGCTGGACCGGTAGCCTGCCAGCGCCCGTTCTCGCGATGGTGCCTCTATCGGTGCTGGCGCTTGGGTGGGGCCAGGTAATGGTGGGCCGCGCGCTGGCGCTCGAACGCGCGTTCGCCGTGGCCGCCGGGCGATTCATGCGCGCCGCGGGCGTCGGCGCGGCGCAGGTCGCGCTCGCCGCAGTCTCGGCGACGGGGATGGCGCTCGTCGCCGGAGCCGTGCTCGGACAAGTAGCTGCAGCGGCGGCGGTCGCGTTCCTCCTGCGGCGCACGCCGGGACCGCGGGCCGGCATCGCGGGCTTTCGCGCCGTCGTGCATCGGCACGGGACCCTGCTCGGGTGGTCCGCACCGCAAATGCTTCTGAACAACCTCGGTGCGAGCGCGACGCCTATGGTCCTCGCTTCTTACTTCCCGGATGCCGTGATCGGGAGCTTCGCCCTGGCGAACCGGGTCGTGCAGGTTCCCGCTGTCACGCTCGGCGAAGCAATGCGGCAGTCGCTCCTAAAGTCGGCTAGCGATGTGGCAGGCGACGTGGCGGCGCTGTCCCGCTTGCTCGCATGCTCGACCATTGCACTCGGCGCGGTCCTAGGCGCCGCCGCCGTGGCGGGCTGGTATGCGGCGCCCTCGCTCTTCGCCGTCGTCTTCGGCGAGCGCTGGCGCGTGGCGGGGACCTATGCGGCGTGGCTGTTGATCGGGCAAGCAGCGGGGATCGTGAACATTCCCGCCGTGACGGCGGTGACAGTGTGCGGGCTGCAGCGGCCGTTCTTCCTGTTCCAGCTCGTCAGCCTGCCGGTCCGCCTTGGCGCGCTCGCCTGGGGCGCGGCGGCCGGCGATGCGGCCTTCGCGCTCGCCTCGTACGCCCTCGCCTCCGTCGCGACGAGCGCCGCCGTCACGGCTTGGATAGCCGCGTGGCTCAGGCGCCGATGCGTCGAGGGGGAAAGTGTGCTGGCGTGAGCGGCGACAGTCCCGCCTTCTTCACCATTGTTGTCCCGGTCTTCAATCGCGAGGCCGAGATCCTCCGATGCGTCGGAAACGTGCTCGCGCAGCGCTTTCCCCACTTCGAACTCGTGCTCGTGGATGACGGCTCGACCGATACCTCGCTCGCCCGGATGCGCGCGATCAGCGACGAACGAGTCCGCGTGCTGGCGCACACGCACAACCGAGGCGTATGCCCGGCGCGGAACACCGGAATCAGGGCGGCGCGGGGACGCTGGGTCGTCTTCCTCGACAGCGACGATGAGCTGGCCTCGGATGAGGCGCTGGGGCGGATGCACGCGCTCGCGTCGGCGGCGCCGGACGGGATCGCGGCGGTCTGGTTCCGCTGCCTTCTCGATGACGGTCGCCTCAGCCCGGACCCGATGCCGTCCATGGCGGAGTGGGATTACCGCGGCTACATACGTTTTCTGGAAGCGACGTTCGGCCGTCCGCGCGACATGATCCGCTGCGTTCGCCGAGCCTGCTTCGAGCATGTCCTCTACCCGGACAGCCGCATGCTGGAGGACAAGTTCCACCTCGACTTCGCCCGTCGCTTCCGGTCGCGCGCCTTCCCCGACGTGCTCAGGCTGTATCACCAGAGCGCCGCGAACCAGCTCGTCGCGCAGGTCGGCAGGCTTGACCCCGTGCGCGACGCCGCGTTCCTGCGCGACCGCGCGGCTGGAATGCGCGACCTCCTGCGCGAGCACGGGGCGGCCATCCGCGCGCTGGCGCCCGGCGTCTATCGCGACTACCTGGCGCGGGCGTGCGCGCAATCCTTGCTGGCTGGGCAGCAAGGCAGCGCCGTGGCGAACGCACTGCGCATGACGGCAATCTCTCCCACGGGCGCGAGATCATGGGCCTTGCTGGCGGCGGCGCTCGCGGGGCCTGCCGTGGCGCGGACGCTGCTCGGCACGCAGCGGCGCTTGGGCGCTCACCGCCCGGCGGCAGGAACGACGGCGGTGCCGCCGGGCGGTGCATTGAGGACGTAGGAGAATCCCCAGCTCACCGGAACGAATTGCTGCACGAACTCGTTCCAGTAGAGCCCCGCCTGCGCGATGCCGGAGCGCGGCACATAGACCACGTCGTAGGGAGCGAGGCGAATGTCGGCGCGCGGGTCGCGCCCGGAGATGACCTCGTCGTAGCGCGTCGCGAGCTCGACCGGCTTGTCGCCCGGCCCGCGACGGATGACGAAGACGCGGCTGGCGCTGGCGCTGTTCTTGAGGCCGCCGGCCCGCGCGATGGCCTGGGATAGGGTCAGACTCGGCCCGACCGTCGCGTATTCGCCCGGCGTCGCCACCTCGCCCGACACGTAGATCCGCGTCGGGCTGAACGACTTGACGATGACGTTGAGGCGCGGGTTCATCAGCTCCGATTTGTATCGTCGGCGCAGATCGGCATCGATCTCGTGGACGGTGCGCCCGGCTGCCTGAACGTCCTCGGCGACGGCGGTGGAGATCTTGCCGTCGGGCCGGACGGCCACCTCCTCGTTCAGCTCAGGGTTGAGCAGGAAGCGCACCATGAGCTCGTCGCCGACCTGCACCCGGTATGGGCTCGCCTGCGGCGTCACGCTCAAAGCTGCGTTGGACGCCTCCGATATCGGCGGCATCGGCACCGTCGTGCTGCACGCGGTCGCTGCCGACACGATCGCCATTGCCACAGGAAGCGTCATGCCGTGGGCGGATACACGACAGGCCGGTGAGAGGGAGAAGCGCATCACCGTGGCCCGGTACCCCTAGATAGACGCGGTCATCCGCGACGGGAGCACTATCACGCCCGCGTGTGTAGTTGCAAATTGTATGCGCAGACGAAGACGAGGCGCGCCCCTCAATTCTTCACGCGTGTCTCCACGAGCGACCGGTAGAGATCGACTGTAGTGCGTGCGATCGCGTTCCAGCTGAACTGCTCGATGACCCGGCGGCGGCCGTTCTTGCCGAACCGCTCGCGCATGCCCTGGTCGCGGGCGAGCTGGTTGATCGCGGCAGCCAGCCGCGCTGAGAAGGCGGCCGGGGCGGCAGGGTCGAAGGTGCCGGGCTTCAAACCCACATCCACGAGAAGACCGGTCTCGCCCGGCACCACGACTTCCGGGATGCCGCCGACGGCGGACGCGACGACCGCGGTCTCGCAAGCCATAGCTTCCAGGTTGATGATTCCGAACGGCTCATAGACCGAGGGACAGCAGAACACGGCGGCGTGCGAGTAGAGCTGAATCACGTCCGACCGCGAGATCATCTCGCGAATCCAGATGACGCCGGGCCGGCTGGTCGCGACCCGGGTCACGCCCGCCTCCATCTCCTGCCCGATCTCGGGCGTGTCCGGGGCGCCGGCGCACAGCACGACCTGCAGCGCCGGGTCAATGTCGGGAATGGCGTTGACGAGGTGCATGATCCCCTTCTGCCGGGTGATCCGGCCGACGAAGAGGAGGAACGGGCGGGCAGGGTCTATGCCGTAGCGGAGCAGCGCGTCCTGGGCAGCGACGGGGCGGTATTCTTCGGGATCGAGGCCGTTGTGGATCACGTGGACGCGGCCGGGCTCGACGTTGAACAGGCGCAGCACGTCCTCCCGCGTCTCGCGCGAGACGGCGATGATCGCGTCGGCGCGCTCAATGGCGGTGCGCTCCATCCAGGCGCTCAGGTGGTAGGCGTTGCCGAGCTGCTCGACCTTCCAAGGGCGGAGCGGCTCCAGCGAGTGGATGGTGAGCACGTACGGAACGCCCCAGAGCTGGCCCGCGAGCAGGCCGCCCATGTCGGTATACCACGTGTGGCAGTGGACCAGGTCAGCGTCGAGCCGGTCCTTTGCCATCACGAGCGACCGGGCGAAGGCGTCCACGGCGCCGACGAAGCGCGGGTCGGTGTCGCGCTTGGTCTCGTCCCACTGCCCATACCCGCGCACGGTCAGGTTGCCCGCGCTCTCGTGCTGGTCGCCGAAGCACCGCACCTCGACTGCGACCAGCTTAGCGAGCGCCTGGCTCAGGTATTCGACGTGCACGCCGGCCCCACCATACACGTAGGGGGGGTATTCCTTGCTAAAGAGCGCAACTTTCCGCAGATCAGGCATGATTCATCAGGCCTGGAGCTGGTCGATCATGGGCCGGGTGATGAGGCAGACGCCCTTCTCGGTGCGGCGGAAGCGTGCGGCGTCGTGCTCGGGATCCTCGCCGACGATCATGCCCGGAGGGATGCGCACGCCACGGTCCACGACGACGTTGCGCAGCCGGGCGCCGCGGCCGATGTCGGCGTAGGGCAGGACGACCGCGCCATCGAGGCTCGCGTAGGAGTGGGTGTGGACGCCGGTGAACAGCAGCGACCGCCGCACCGAGGCGCCCGAGACGATGCACCCGCCCGAGACCAGGGAGTTGACGGCCTCGCCGCGGCGGCCGGCCTCGTCATGGACGAACTTCGCGGGAGGGGTGATCTCGCCGTAGGTCCAGATCGGCCAGTCGCGGTCGTAAAGGTCGAGCTCGGGTATGACGGCGGTGAGGTCTATGTTGGCTTCCCAGTAGGCGTCCACGGTGCCGACGTCGCGCCAGTAGGCCTTGGCCTCGGCGCGGGAGCGCACGCAGGAGCGGCCGAAGCGGTGCGCCACCGCCTTTCCTCGGCCGACGAGGTAAGGGATAAGGTCCTTGCCGAAGTCGTGGCTGGAATTGGGATCGGCGGCGTCGCGCCGGAGCTGGTCGAACAGGAACTGGGTCTCGAAGACGTAGATGCCCATGCTGGCCAGCGCTTGGTCCGGGGCGCCGGGGATGCCGGGCGGGTCTGCCGGCTTTTCCAGGAACGAGACGATGCGGTCCTTCTCGTCCACGTGCATGACGCCGAAGGCGGTCGCTTCCATGCGCGGCACTTCGATGCAGCCGACGGTCACGTCCGCGCCCTGCTCGACGTGCTGCTGCAGCATCGGCTCGTAGTCCATCTTGTAGATGTGATCACCTGCCAGCACGACGATGTAGCGCGTCTCGTAATCGTCAATGATGTCTATGTTCTGATACACCGCATCCGCAGTGCCGGCATACCACTGCGTCTCGGATACGCGCTGGCTGGCTGGCAGGATGTCGAAGCTCTCGTTGCGCTCAGGGCGAAAGAAGTTCCAGCCGCGCTGCAAGTGACGGATCAGGCTGTGCGCCTTGTATTGAGTCGCGACCCCGATGCGCCTGATGCCGGAGTTGAGAGCATTGGACAGGACGAAGTCTATGATTCGAGACTTGCCGCCGAAATAAACGGCGGGCTTGGCACGGTTGTCGGTCATCTCCATTAGGCGGCTGCCGCGGCCACCCGCCAGCACGTAGGCCATGGCCGTGCGGGCGAGCGGGGCGCCGATGTCGGGCGGCAGAATCATGGTGCGCTCCTCCCCCGGCCTAACCTGCGCAGGATCGTAAAGTTGCTCCCTGCTTACGCCGCGGGCAAGGGGACGCGCCAGATCTCTTGCGCATACTCTGCAATGGCGCGGTCGGAGGAGAACCAGGCGACGCCGGCCGTGTTGAGGATGCTGGCGCGCCACCAACTGGCCTGATCCTGCCAGCGCGCGTCCACGTCGGCCTGCCGGTCGCAGTAGCTCGCGAAGTCGGCAGCCACCATGAACCTGTCGTGCTCGACGAGGGCATCGATCATGGCGCGGTAGCGGCCCGGCTCGCCCGGCGAGAAAACGCCCGACCGGATCGCCTGCAGCGCCTGCTCAAGCGCCGGGCAGTCGGCGATCAGCGCATGCGCAGCGAAGCCCTCCTTGGTGCGCCGGGCCTCGACCTGGTCCGCGGTCAGCCCGAAAATGAACATGTTGGCGGCGCCCACGAAGTCGCGGATCTCGACGTTGGCGCCGTCGAGCGTGCCGATGGTGAGCGCCCCGTTCAGCGCCATCTTCATGTTGCCGGTCCCCGACGCTTCCATGCCGGCCGTCGAGATCTGCTCGGACAGGTCGGCCGCGGGGATGATCAGCTCTGCGAGGCTCACGTTGTAGTTCGGCAGGAACACGAGCTTGAGCCGGTCGGCGACGGCGGGATCGCTGTTGATCACCTGCGCCACGTCGTGGGCGAGCCGGATGACCTGCTTGGCCATGCGGTAGCCGGGGGCCGCCTTGCCAGCGAGAATCTTGACCCGCGGCACCCAGTCGCCGGTCGGCCGCGCCCGCAGCGTGTCGTAGGCGGCAACGGCCTGCAGGATGTTGAGGATCTGGCGCTTGTACTCATGGATGCGCTTCACCTGAACGTCGAACAGCGCCTGCGGGTCCACGGTGACGCCGGCCCGCTCGGTGATAACGCGGGCGAGTGCCTCCTTGCGGCGCCGGCGCTGGGCGGCGAAGGCGGCCTGGAACCCAGCATCCTCGGCATGGGCCGCAAGGTCCTGCAGGGCGCCGGCGTCGGTGAGAACGCGCTCGCCCAGCGTGTCGGCGAGGAGGCGGGTGAGGCCAGGGTTGGCGCGGTGCAGCCAGCGGCGGAAGGTGATGCCGTTGGTCTTGTTGCTGATCCGCCCACCCGCGACGGTGTCGAGATCGTGGAACACCGTGCGCCGCACCAGGTCGGTGTGCAGCGCGGAGACGCCGTTGATGGCGTGGGAACCGAGGAACGCGAGGTGACCCATGCGCACCCGGCGACCGTGCCGCTCGTCGATGAGCGAGACCGCCGCGAGCAGCGCGTTATCGGCGCCGCGGGCGCGCACGCCTTCAAGGTGCTGGCCGTTCAGCAGGTAGATGATCTGCATGTGGCGCGGCAGCAGCCGTTCCATGAGCGGAACCGGCCAGGTCTCCAGCGCCTCGGGGAGCAAGGTGTGGTTGGTATAGGAGAACGTGGCGACGGTGATGCGCCAGCCCTCGGCCCAGTCCATGCCGTGCACGTCCACGAGCAGCCGCATCATCTCGGCGATGCCAATGGCGGGATGGGTGTCGTTCAGCTGGATCGCCGCCTTGTCCGGCAGCGTGCGCAGATCGGCGAACTCGGCGATGTGGCGGTGCAGAAGGTCCTGCAGCGAGGCCGAAGCGAAGAAGAACTCCTGGCGCAGCCGCAGCTCCTGCCCGGCGTCGCTCTCATCACCCGGATACAGCACGCGCGAGATCGCTTCGGTTCGCACGCGCTCGCGCACCGCGCCCACGTGATCGCCGCGGTTGAAATCGTCGAGGTGGAGGGGCATTGCGGCGCGGGCGGACCACAGCCTCAGGGTGTTGGCGTGGCGCTCCCGCTCGCCCATCCTGGCGCCGATCACCGGGGTGTCATAGGCAACAGCCGAGACCGTCTCGCCGGGGTGCCAGGTATAACTGGCCCGTCCGTCCGCGTCGTAGCTCACAGCGACCGAGCCGCCGAAGCCGACGGGGTAGGCAACATCCGAGCGCTCGAACTCCCACGGGTTGCCGACGGCGAGCCAGTCCTCGGGCAGCTCCTGCTGCACGCCGTCCACGAGCACCTGGCGGAACAGGCCGTTCTCGTAGCGTATGCCGTAGCCGAAGGCCGGGATGCCGAGGGTCGCCATACTCTCCATGAAGCAGGCGGCCAGCCGCCCGAGGCCACCGTTGCCGAGCGCCGCGTCCGGCTCCTCCTCGCGCAGCCGCTCCAAGTCCAAGCCGAGCGCGGCAAGCGCCTCGCGCACCGCCTCGGTCAGGCCGAGGTTGCCGAGCGCGTCGAATAGGAGGCGCCCGATCAGGAACTCGAGCGAGAGATAATAGACGCGCTTCGCGCCGCTCTCCTGAGCGCGTTTCGCGGAGTCGAGCCAGCGATCCACTGCGGCGTCGCGGACCGCCATCGCGGTCGCGACGAACCAGTCGCGCTCGCGCGCCGCCTGCCGCGACCGGCCAACGTCGTAGGTCAGCTTGTCGAGGATGCGCTGGGTGAGCGCGGGCACCCCCTCGGGATCGTCCGAGGCCCGGCGCTTGGGCGTGGTCTCTGCAGAAGGGGTCTGTACGTCCATGCTCTTCCATCCAGGTCCGGTCGGCGATCGTGCTGCCTCGGTTCGCGGGCGTGGAAGAAGGCGTTTATCGGCGTCCACGGCAAGCGGAATCGACCTCAGCATCCCAAACTGCCAGGGTTGTGGCCGCGTTGCCCCCGGCTAGTGGTGCGATGCTGACAGGTGGTTCCCACCATCTGTCAGCTGAATCAGACCACGTGTATCCGCGCTGCGGTCACGCTCCTCCGATAAGGGTGCCACAGCAGAGGTGACGGTGACAAGAATCGCGCGGCGTGCAAAATTCTTCACCCATACTGCAGACAGCGCACAGCGGGGGAACGATGACCGCACGCAGCAACACCCGGATGACGGCGATCGTCTGCCACGGCCCGGAGGATTACCGAGTCGAGCAAGTGGCGCGTCCGACGCCCGGCCCAAACGAGATGGTGATCCGGATCGGCGCCTGTGGGATCTGCGCGAGCGACTGCAAGTGCTGGCAAGGCGCCAAGATGTTCTGGGGCGGGGACAACCCCTACGTGAAGCCGCCGGTCATCCCAGGGCACGAGTTCTTCGGCTACGTGGACGAGCTCGGCGCTGGTGCAGCCGAGCATTTCGGGGTGCGGCAGGGTGAGGCCGTGATCGCCGAGCAAATCGTGCCTTGCGACCAGTGCCGCTTCTGCCGCTCGGGCCAGTACTGGATGTGCGAGGTGCACAACATCTTCGGCTTCCAGCGGGTCGTCGCCGACGGCGGCATGGCCGAATACATGCTCCTGCCGTCCGACCTCGCGGGTCCACAGGATACCGCCCGAGATCCCGCTCGAGGACGCGGCGATCATCGAGCCGCTGTCCTGCGCCATCCATACCGTCCAGCGCGGCGACATCCAGCTCAGCGACGTGGTGGTAATCGCCGGCGCTGGGCCCATCGGGCTGATGATGGTGCAGGTCGCCCACCTCAAGACGCCGAAGACGCTCGTCGTCATCGACATGGTGCAGGAGCGGCTGGACCTTGCGCGCACGTTCGGTGCCGACGTCGTCATCAATCCCAAGGAGCAGGATGCGCTGGCGGTCGTCCAATCGCTCACGGACGGCTACGGGTGCGACGTCTATATCGAGGCAACCGGCTCGCCGACGGGCGTCACGCAGGGCCTCGCGCTGATCCGCAAGCTCGGCCGCTTCGTGGAGTTCTCGGTATTCGGGAGCGACACAACGGTGGACTGGTCCATCATCGGCGACCGCAAGGAACTGGACGTGCGCGGCGCGCACCTGGGGCCGTACTGCTACCCGATCGCGATAGACCTGTTGGCGCGCGGCCTGGTCACGTCCAAGGGCATCGTCACGCACGACTACGCCCTGCAGCAATGGGACGAGGCGATCCGCCTCGCGAACTCGCTCGATTCGATTAAGGTGCTGATGAAGCCGGCGGCCTGAGCGGGCGCCGAACGCGCTCACTGATGGCGCTCCGTGGCTGCCGCGCCCTTGCCTGGCCTGCTGCTGCGGTGCTGCTAGCCTCTGCCGCACCCAGCGCACCCGCACAGATGATCCCGCCCTCCGTGCTGCCGGGCCTCGGACCAGGCGCGGGGCGCACGCCCGTTGACGTGACTCGCCCCCCGTGGCGTGCCGTAGTCCGGGTGCAGACCGAGGTCGGCACCCACTGCACCGGCGCGCTGATCGGTCCGCGCACGGTACTCACCGCGGCTCACTGCTTGTTTGGACGCGGCACGGGGCGCCTGCTGCGGCCCGGCTCGGTGCACGTCCTGGTCGGCTACTCTCGCGGCGACTACGCGGGGCACGCCCGCGCCACGTCCTTCGTGATCGGGCAAGGTTTTGCGGCCGGTCCGGATCTGCGCCCGCTTCCCTCGGCGCCGCCGGAGGCCGATTGGGCGATGTTGACCCTTGATCTCCCGCTCGGCACGCCGGATCGCGTGCTGCCGCTCCTGCCCCAAGTTCCGCCTCCAGGCACGCCCGTGATGCTCGGCGGCTACGAGCAGGATCGCGCGCAGGCGATGGTCGCCGACCTCGCCTGCACCGTCATCGGCATAGTGCGCGACTCGGCCGGGCACGTGCTGCTTCGCCATTCCTGCGCCGCTACGCGCGGGTCGAGCGGCGCTCCCCTGCTGGCCCGCAAGTCGGGCGGGCATTGGGGGATCGCCGGAGTCGCATCGCGTGCCGCGATCGGCGTCGCCGGAGGCTTGGCCGTTCCGGCCGCCGCGATCAGTGCTGAAACCCTGCATGCGCCGTGACGACGGGCGAGGGTCGTGGGGGGACGCAGGGCCGCGAGCCTTGCGTTCCCCCCGCCGGGGATCTCACATTATATAGAGATCATCACATTATATATTGAGTGCTCGCACGATCAGTCGAATGCCCTCAGCGTGCCAGCGCTGGACAGCCTTGTGATCGGCCCCGACAACCCCGGCGAGGCGGCGCCAAGCGTAGAGGTGCTTGCCGGTGAGCGGGCTGACCAGCGAGCGAGCGCTGACGAGGCGGCGCAGCACGGCGCGATCCCCAGGGATGAGAGCGAGCCAGGCAAACGTCTCATCCATGCGGGTGATGCGCTCCGGGCTCGGCACAGGCGGGCGCAGACGCGCCGAGCTCCAGCCATAGGCCTCGGCAGCGCTATGAACGACCTGCAAGGCTCCGTTGCGCATCCGCGGGCTGAAGCCGCTCTCGGGC
>CAWIUA010000025.1:0-17612 GCA_963839135.1 uncultured Alphaproteobacteria bacterium | reverse complement strand
CCAGGTGCCGATGCTCATGGGCGAGGTGCGCTTGGCGACGCGCAGCATGTTGTAGAAGCGCTGCGGCGTGTGCAGGTCGTAGATCAGCAGCGCCGAGCCGAGCGTCGGCGCGAGCAGCGCGAGGTAGCGGCCGCGCCGAACCACGCCCGCGGTCTCGCGACTGTCGCCGCGCACGAGGTCCGCGACGGCGGAGAGCAGCGCCGAGGACCCGCACATCCCGGCGAGCGCCACGTAGCCGCCCACGACCCAGCGGTTGAACGGCGCCGCCTTGAGTTGCGACCGGCCGTAGTAGGTCGGCCCCGTCCAGGGTCCCTTCCCTCTCGGCAGGCCTGTGGCCCTCTGGGCACGTCCGGCTTGTCCTGCGGGCCGAGCTCGGCTGCGCGCGCTTCGGACATCGCGTTCCCTCCTTAGGCCCGGCACGCCAGGACTGCTGCGGCGGTAAGCGCGAGGCCCGCCACCGCGGCCAGGCCGGAGAGCAGCGCCGGCGCCACCCGGTTCGAGGCCCGCGTCGGCGCCGCTGGCAGATTGTAGTTCTCGGGTCGGTCGGTCAGCAGGAAGAAGGCGTTGAGGTGGCCGAGGTCGCCGTCGCCCCGGCCCGCCCGGCACGCCGTAGAGGTAGGCGCTCTCGACCCCCAGCCCGTGCAGCTGGTCAACGCGCCGTGCGCCCGCGCGTGCAGGTGGGGCAGTTCCCGAACTGGATGCTGTCGTGGGCAGGACTTGGCGCAGGCCGGCTCCAGCCCGCCCTTGAGGCGGTCGTAGCAGAGCGTGCACTTGTCGCCTTGCCGTCGAGCGTGCTGAGGTCCACGACGCCGAACGGGCAGGCCGGGATGCAATAGCCGCAGCCGTTGCAGATGTCCTGCTGAACGACCACCGTGTCGAACTCGGTCTTGAACAGGGCGCCCGTGGGACACGCCTCAAGGCAGGGCGCGTTGTGGCAGTGCTTGCACACGTCGCTCATCATCAGCCAGCCGCTCTGGAACGCATCCTGCGCGTTGTCGCGCACGCCGCCGCAACCGCTCGCGTTCGAGGGCTTCTCGATGAAGGCGACGTGCCGCCAGGTGTTGGCGGATAGCGCGCCCGTGTTGTCGTAGCTCTGTCCGGTCAGCCCGATGTTGTCGGCGGGAAGGTTGTTCCACTCCTTGCACGCCACCTCGCACGCCTTGCAGCCGATGCAGAGCGTGGTGTCCGTGAAGAAGCCGTAGGATTTGCCCGGCTCGATGACCACGCCCGCCGTGATCTCGGACTCGTTGGGAATGACGTAGTCGAACTGGGACTGCGTGTGGTCGAGCGCGCGGGGGTGCAGGTCCATGCGGGTACTCCTTTACGCGGCCAGCTCGGTGACGGACTTGGCGACGAGGCCGATGATATTGCGCGGCTCCGTGTAGCGCACCCGCACCCGCGCCTGCCGGCGCTGCAGGGGCTCGAGCTGGCCGGGCTCCGCGAGCGCGCCGTGACCTAGGATGAAGAGGTGGGAGACGCCCCTGTCGTCCGTGAGCTGGAAGCGGCTCTCCTGAACGATGGTCACGACCCCGTCCATGCTTTTCGTCGCCATCCGTTCCGCCCCGCCCGTGCACCGCCCTATAGCCCCGGGGCGGGAGGCAAGTTCCCTCCGGGGCAGGCAACGATTGCGAGATCGTGAACCTCCTACCCTCCTACCTTGGTTGCCGCCCGGCGTTCATCCCAGCACTCTCCGCCCAAGCGAGCGGGCAAGCGGGAAGACGAGCAGAGGAGCGAACCATGCCCAAGAAGACATTGCGCCGAGGCGTGGCTGCCCGTGCCGCCGAGTTCCTCAGCGAGTGGTCCATCCCCCGCCAGCTCCGGGGCGAGAGCGTGATGAGCACGGCCGCGCGCAGCCGCACGAGCGAGACGCTGCGCCCGCGGCTGGAGGAGGCCGACACGGTCGGCACGAGCATCTGCCCGTTCTGCGCCGTGGGCTGCGGCCAGCTCATCTATGCCAAGGACGGCAAGCCCATCCACATCGAGGGCGACCCGCGCAGCCCGGTCAACCAGGGCACGCTCTGCCCCAAGGGCGCCAGCACGCTTGGGGTGCTGCTCAGCCCGGAGCGCATCAACCAAGTGCTCTACCGGCCGCCGCACGGCACCGAGTGGGAGATCAGGCCGCTCGGCTGGGCGATGGAGCGCATCGCGCAGCTCACCAAGCGCACCCGCGACGAGACCTTCGTGGAGACGCTGCCCGACGGCAAGGTCGTCAACCACACGCTCGGCATCGCCTCACTCGGGGGTGCGACGCTCGACAACGAGGAGAACTACCTCATCAAGAAGCTGTTCGGCGGCGCGCTCGGGATGCCGAACATCGAGAACCAAGCCCGAATATGACACTCCTCCTCGGTGCCCAGTTTGGGCACCTCCTTCGGGCGTGGCGCCGCGACGATGTCGCTGTGGGACATGGCGAATGCTGACTGCATCATCACCATGGGCTCCAACATGGCGGAGAACCACCCGATCGCCTTCCGCTTCGCCATCGAAGCGAAGCAGAAAGGGGCGACGCTCATCCATGTGGACCCGCGCTTCACCCGGACCGGCGCGCTCTGCGACATCCATGCGCCCATCCGCTCCGGCTCGGACATCGCCTTCCTCGGCGGCCTGATCCGCTACATCCTCGAAGGCGACCACTGGTTCCGCGAGTTCGCGCTCGCCTACACCAACATCTCGAACATCATCGAGGACGGATACAGGGACACCGAAGAGAACGGCGGCGTGTTCTCGGGCTTCGACCCGGACAACGGCGACTACGAGCACAGCACCTGGCAGTACAAGGGCAAGGTCGTGCCCTCCTCCATCGCCGAGCACCGCGTCCAGGGCGAGCAGAGCGGCGAGGCGTCGCAGAGCATGGCCGAGGGGCCTGCGCCCACGGACCCGACGCTGCAGCATCCCAACTGCGTCTATCAGATCCTGCGTCGCCACTACGCGCGCTACACGCCGGAGATGGTTGAGCAGGTGACCGGCTGCCCGAAGGAGACGTTCCTGCGCGTCGCCGAGACGCTCGTGAAGAACTCCGGGCGCGAGCGCACCAGCGCCTTCGCCTACGCGGTCGGCTGGACCCACCACAGCACGGGCGTGCAGATCATCCGCGCCGCCAGCATCATCCAGGGCCTGCTCGGCAACATCGGGCGGCCCGGCGGCGGCATCATGGCGCTGCGGGGACATTGCAGCATCCAGGGCAGCACCGACATCCCAACCCTCTTCAACATGCTGCCCACCTACCTGCCCCAGCCCAACGCCTTCCACCAGCACGGCACGCTCGCGGAGTACATCAAGGTGGAGACGCCCGCGACCGGGTGGTGGCACAATTTCCCCAAGTACATCGTCAGCCTGCTCAAGGCCTGGTACGGCCCGAACGCCACCAAGCACAACGAGTGGGGCTACCAGTTCGTCCCCAAGCTCACGGGCGACGTGTCCCAGCTCCCGATGACGCTCGCCATGGTCGATGGCGTGGTGAAGGGGCAATTCGTGATCGGCCAGAACCCGGTGGTCGGCAACGTCAACTCCGACCTGGTCGAGCGGGGCCTTGCCAAGCTCGAATGGATGGTCGTGCGCGACTTCGCCATGACCGAGACGGCCGATTTCTGGAAGAAGGGCCGCCTCGTGCAGCGGGGCGAGTGGAAGCCGGAGGACATCGGCACGGAGATCTTCTTCCTTCCCACCGCGATGCCGGGCGAGAAGGACGGCACGATGACCAATACCTCGCGCCTCGTGCAGTGGCACGACGTGGTGTGCGAGGCGCCGGGCGACAGCCGCTCGGACCTCTGGTTCGTCTATCACCTCGGCAAGCGCCTGAAGGAGCTTTACGCGGACAGCAAGGAGAAGGCTGACGCGGCGATTCATGCGCTGACCTGGGATTATCCCGAGCGTGGCGAGCGCAAGGAGCCGGACGCCGAGGCGGTGCTGCGCGAGATCAACGGCTACACGGTGGCCGACGGCAAGCAGATCGAGAAGTACCAGGAGCTCAAGGACGACGGTTCCACCGCCTGCGGCGGCTGGATGTACTGCGGCGTCTATCCCAAGGAAGGCCACAACCAGTCCCGCTCGCGCAAGCCGGACGGGCCGGACGGGCCGGGCAGCCATCTCGGCTGGGCCTTCGCCTGGCCGTCGAACCGCCGCACCCTTTACAACCGCGCCTCGGCCGACCCGGACGGCAAGCCTTGGTCCGAGCGCAAGAAGATGGTGTGGTGGGACGACGAGAAGCAGGAGTGGACGGGCCTCGACACGCCCGACTTCGTCAAGACCACGCCGCCCAGCAAGCGCCCCGACTGGAGCAAGGCGCCGCTGTACGGCATGGAGGCGCTGAGCGGCGCCGCCCCTTTCATCATGGAGGCGGACGGGCTGTGCGAGCTGTTCGTGCCCTCCGGCCTCAAGGACGGGCCGCTGCCGACGCATTACGAGCCGATCGAGAGCCCGGTCCCGAACACGCTCTACCCAGGGCAGCGGCGCAACCCGGCGGCTAAGATCTGGGAGCGGCCCGGCAACGAGCTGAACCCGCCCGGGGACCCGCGCTTCCCCTACGTGCTGACCACATTCCGGCTGACCGAGCTGCAATGCGGCGGCATCATCAGCCGGGTCACGCCGCATACGGCGGAGCTGCAGCCTGAGCCGTTCGTCGAGCTTCCACCCGAGCTGGCTGAGGAGCTGGGGATCGAGCACCTGGGGTGGACGGTGCTCTCGACCTTGCGCGGCGAGATCGAGATGCGGGCGATGGTGACGCAGCGCCTAATCCCCTTCGAGATCGAGGGGCGCCGGATCTATCAGATCGGCATACCTTGGGTTTACGGCTGGGACGGCTATGCGAAGGGCGATATCGCGAACGTCCTGCTCGCGATCACCGGCGACCCGAACACCAGCATCCACACCACGAAGGCGCTCACCTGCAACCTGCGGCCGGGCCGCCTGCCCGGCCGAGGAGGAGTCACGCACCATGCCGCCGAGTGAGGGGCAAGCGTCGCTGGAGGCCCTGGACAAGGTCATCGCCGATAAGCCGCACAAGGTCGGCCACGACTTCTCCGCCGCGGCCAAGCACCTCTGCGCCTACCGCGACGAGCTGATCCAGCGGTATCGCGCCGCGGGGGACGAGGAGACGCACCAGGTCCGCGAGCGGCTGGGGCGCGTCAACGCGGTGATCAGCACGGTGCTCGCCGGGCACTTCCCGCTGGGGCCGATTCCGTGGCCCGAGATCGAGAAGGCGCGCGAGCAGCTCCGCGAGGTCGTGGAGGCGTCGCGGTAACCGGGAGCGCCCGACCTATGGCCCGCAGTTTCGCCTTCGCGACGGTGGACGTGTTCACCGACCGGCGCTTCGGCGGCAATCCGCTCGCCGTGTTGCCCGAGGCGGACGGGATCTCGGACGCGGAGATGCAGGCGCTCGCGGCCGAGTTCAACCTGAGCGAGACGACCTTCGTCCTGCCGCCGCTCGACCCCGCGAACTCGGCGCGGGTGCGCATCTTCACGCCGAAGACGGAGCTGCCCTTCGCCGGGCACCCAAACGTCGGCACGGGATGGGTGCTCGCGGGCCGTGGGCTGGATCGGGAGGGAGTGCTCCTGTTCGAGGAAGCGGCCGGGCTGGTCCGGGTCGAGGTCGAGCGCGCGGGCCAGGCAGTGTCGAGCGTGTGGATCGCGGCGCCGCAGCCACTCCACGTTGAGGAGGGACCGGCGCCCACCCTCGCCGCGCCGTGCGCCGGGCTGGATACTGCGGACATCGTGGGTCCTCTGCTGATTGCCTCAACGGGCGTCGCCTTCACCTTCGTGCCCGTCAGCCCCGATGCGCTCGCCCGAGCCTCGCCGGACCTCGCCGCCTTCCGCACCCTCGTTGGCGGCGATCCCCGGCTCGCGACCTCCAACAGCCTCTATCTCTACGCGCGGGACGGGCACAGCGTGCGCGCCCGCCTGTTCGCACCGCTCGCCGGTATCCTGGAAGACCCGGCGACCGGGAGCGCGGGCGCCTCGCTGGCCGCGCTGCTCCTGCACCTCGACGGCGGCGACGCGATCGAGATCACGATCAGCCAAGGCGTCGAGATGGGCCGCCCCAGCCTGCTGCACGCAGGCGCGCGGCGCGAGGCGGGCGGCATCCGCGCCAGCGTCGGTGGCGGCTGCGTGCCGGTGATGGAGGGGCGAGTCTCGCTGTAGGATTGGCGGCGCGGGGTCTGCGCCGCGCGCTGCCTCACGCCGCGGCCGGGGCGCCGGATCAGGGTCGCGGCGGGCCGGTGCCGGGGCGCGGGGTGCCGTGGGTTGGGTGCGTGATCCTGGGCGGCGCGCTCGTTAGCCCTGCGGCGCAGGCGCAGGGGCCGCACCTCTCGCCTGGCGCGCCGTCCTGTGCGCTCGGGCGCGCGCGGTGCTGCCAGAGCTGGGCGTCGGTCAGGGTGGCGAGGCCGCTGTCGTGGCGGAGGCTCGCGATGAGGTCGGCGAAGGATTGCTCGTCGAGGTCGTCGTCGAGGTCTTCGTCGGCGTCGCAATCGGGTGCCTCGGGGCGCTCGCACAGCTCGGCGTGAAGGGCGTCCGTCTCGGCGCGGTCCGCGCGGCGCTCGTGCGGGCACTCGTTCAGGCGGAGCTTCGGGCCGGGCGCCTCGCGGGCGGGCTCGGAGAGCTTGCGGGCAAGCGCGACGGTGCGGCGGACGGTGCGGGCGAGGCGGTCGAAGGTGGTCGCTTGCGTCGGGCTGGGGCTGGGTGCTGCGGGCTCGTCCTCGGGCTGGCTCTGGGGCGGCGGCGGGTTCTGCCAGAGCTTGGCAGTGGACGGCCTCGGCGAGGTCAGTGCCCATGGCGATGAGCTTGTGCAGGACCTGGCGGTAGTACCTGGGCGTCCTCGTCGCGCTGGCGGGCGCGGTCTGTTGGGTCGGTGAGGGTGGGGCTGGAGGACATCGGGCAGGATAAAGGAGTTTGTCGCGCGCGGGGTCAAGCGCCGCGTGGAGTGCAGGGCGGGAGGTGATACGGTCGCCGCTCCGGGCCAGTGGTATGGCCTGGGGCTATCCATCACGCCCGAGCCTCGAAGAAAGCGTCGGATGGCACCCCGCGCGTCACGTCCAGCGGCATCTCCGGTGTGAGCGAGCAACCTCCCTCGGTGAATTGCCTTTAGTGGCCCGTGCGGTCCCACTAAGAACCTCTAGAGTTGGTAGATAATCAAGAATTCCGCACATCGATTTTTGCGTCGGAAAGCGAGGGGTTTTGAGAGATCGCGCGGGACGCGAAAAAGGCCGCCCGCAGGCGGCCACTTTATCTTCTTGCGTTCCATAAGTCGCGTTCCGCGAGCGCCATTCGCGGTGGGTCTAGCAGCGCTGGCCCCACCACGCCTGTGGCGACCAGTCGGAACGTCAGAGCGATTGCGATTTGCCCTGCCGTAGCAGGTGCTGGACCGCATCCGACGTCGTGCTATCCTCGCGGCGCATTTGCCGGGTTCGGAAAAACGGCTAGGGCAGAGCGACGACCCTCGACACGAGGCGCAATTGAGGCCAAACTTGCTTCTGGCAAGTGAGAACACCGATAACTACCACCTATAAGGAGTTAATGTACCATGTCAACAACAAGTGTCAACTGGTTTGCGGTTAGTTCGATCCAAGTCATCAACAACAACAACGTCAAAAACATTTTTGTTGGGATCGTTGACGTCGGCCCGCGTACCAGCGCGGCGACTGATATTACGATCGCACTACCCTCAGAAATTAATCCGTTAGAACTCTGCGTGGCTGTTCGTTCAACCCATCGGACAGTATACAAACAATGTCCCAGATGAATTCGTCACTCGGGTAGTTAGCATGGACCTTACGGGCAAGACTGCGGTAATACATATTATGCGCGTTGACGCTGGGAACTCATTGGGATATGGATTTGAAACTCAATTTGCAATTGTCTCGTATCGTAACTTCATAACGCCGTTCGCGCGCGTGTCCGTACCAATTCTTCGTCGTCGCGTTCGCGCGCTCCACGCCTGGCTGTAAATTGAAAAGGCGCTTCCAAAGGTAGTTTTCGATGACCCTCTCTCAAAAAGGAACGTTTTTGAGAGAGGGAAATGGCGACGAAGCCGACCAGGACTAGGCGCGCCCGCCTCGGAAGAGGCGCAAGCCGCCGCTGATCGATAAGCCGAAACGCCATCCTTGGACGAGGAAGGACGGCGAGATTCACGGCGCGGGATATCGGATAAGCTACGCCCGCGTCTCAACGCTCGACCAAAACCTCGCCCTGCACCAGGACGCCCTGAAAGAGGCGGGCTGCGAGAAAATCTTCCTTGAGCAGATGTCCGGCGCGGTCTCGGAGCGCCCAGCCCTCCTCGAAGCGCTTGAGTATGCCCGTAGCGGCGACACGCTGATCGTCTGGAAGCTCGACCGCTTGGCGCGCTCGATGAAGCAGCTCATCGAGACGATTGAGGGTTTACGCCTGCGCGGCGTCGGCTTTCGGAGCCTCACCGAAGCTATCGATACGACGACCGCTCAGGGCGTCTTGGTATTCCACATGTTCAGCGCGCTGGCGGAGTTCGAGCGCGCCCTTATCCGCGAGCGCACCCGCGCGGGGCTTGTAGCGGCGAAGCGAGCAGGCAGAACAGGAGGCCGACCTTCCAAGTTGACGGAGGACGACCTCGACATTGCGCGGACGTTACTCGCCAAGCGAGGGCGGCCGGGACGAAGACTGGCCGCGCGGTACTCAGAAGGAGTCATCCACTGCAGGAACTGATGGGCCCGGTAGGTGTGATACATGACTGCCCAGGCGCTGCTCGCCGAACTTCGTCACGATTCTTCAGGCGGCGGCGCGGCGTGGTGCCGCAGGTCGTCCAGCGTGCAGAAGCTCAGGGCCAACTCATGCGTCGCCGACAGCGCCACGAGCGGTGCTTGGCCCGCCTCCAGCGCCTCCTGCCAGCGGCTCGCGCACAGGCACCATTGATCGCCCGCGCGCAGCCCAGGGAAGCCATACTCCGGCCGCGGCGTGGACAGGTCGTTGCCCCGCGCGCGGGAGAACGCGAGGAACTCCTCCGTCATAACGGCGCAGACCGTGTGACAGCCCCGGTCCTCGGGGCCGGTGTCGCAGCAGCCGGTGCGGTAGAACCCGGTCAGCGGCGCGTGCGAGCAGGGTTGCAGCACCCCGCCTAGCACGTTGCGCGCCCCTGGCCGCCGCCCCGGCCCACGCCCGGCCGTATCGTCAAACGGCATGGCTTGCTCCTTTCCGCCGGGCGAACACTGCCGGTATCAGCCCACGATCATCGGCACTCGGCCGACAGGAGTTGGGTATTCCCGGCCCGCATATGCAGCCCTTGTGGCCGGGGACTGGAAGACCTGTCGCATAAACGTCACGCACGCAACATCTTGGTAAGATATGAGTGCTTCGCTTGTTGATAGGGAGATCACATGAGCATCTCGGCGCGCGTGTTCGGGCTTGTCTTGTCGCTGGGCTTCGTGGCGCAGGCCACGGCCGCTCGGGCTGACACCGTCGTGGCGCGCTGGATCCAACTCGGCCCGGCCAACCAAGGTGCTAATCCGTTAGCGGCGAATCCCACCATCTGGGCGCGCGCTATCACGACGGATGGGAGCTGCCCGGCGCTGCTGCTAGACGGCGCTCCCGCCTCCCCCATGAGCGTGCGCTTCTCGAACACGCCGGGCTTCCCGGTCACGGAATGCGAGACGGTCGTGCCCGCCGGGCATCGGACGGCGACGGTCGGGGACGTCGACCTCAAGCTGCCCGTGGCGAACCCGAGACGCATCCTCGTCATCGCCGACACGGGATGCCGCATGAACGGGACGTCGCAGCAGAACTGCCACGACCCGTCCGCCTTTCCTTTGCAGTTCCTCGCCAATTTCGAGGCCCTGCTCAGGCCGGACCTGATCGTGCACGTCGGCGACTACTTCTACCGCGACACCGATTGCCAGGGCGCCTTCCCCGGATGCAGCGACCCGTCCAGCCCGGACTACGAGCCCTGGGGCGACAATTGGGAATCCTGGAACGCCGACCTGATGACTCCTGCCAAGGTCCTGCTCGCCGCGGCGCCCTGGGTGATGACCCGCGGCAACCACGAGAGCTGCGGCCGCGGCGCGCACGGCTGGTACAGCCTGCTCGATCCCCGGCCCTACGACGCGAACGCGGTGAACTGCTCCGCCGGGTCGTTCTTCAGCGGCTCGACGAGTGCCTACGAGGCCGGCGCCACGCCCTACGGCTACGATTTCGAGCCGACCTACGTCGTGCCGGCCGGCGGCGTGAACCTGCTGGTTCACGATTCCAGCTTCGCCAACGACTCCAAGGTGGACACGACCATGGCCGCGCGCTTCGCCGCGGACCTGGGCACCGTGCTGGCCGCGGTCGGCACGAGCTCGGTCAACATCTTCACGACGCACAAGCCGACCTACGGCCTCGTCAACGGCGCGCCCACGTCTGGCGGCGACTTCACGGAGCAGTACCTGTTCAACAGCTTGGTCAACGGCGGCGGCGGCGTGCCGTACAGCGTCGGCCTGTTCCTCTCCGGGCACATCCACCAGTTCGAATACCTCAACTTTAGCGACTACACGCGCTTCGCCCCGCAGCTCGTCGTGGGCGTCGGCGGCACGCTGCTGGACCCGCCGACGGCGCCACCCGCGCTGACCGACGCCTACGCGGACCAGCCGTTCACCGTTCACGACACCGCGACGGCTACCGAGACAGCGAACGTCAGGCACGCCTACTCGCAGGCGGAGTTCGGCTTCGCGGTGCTGGACGCGACGCGCACGGGCTATCGCGCGGACGTCTTCAGCATCGGGGCGAGCCGGGTCGGGCGCTGCGCCATCACGCTGGGGCCGAATCTCGTGCCGGGCACGCAGCGGGGCATCGCCTGCGGGCAGTAGTGGCGCGGCGGGGGGCGTTTCCCGTATCCTTGCCCCATCATGGACGGTCCTGAGCCAACGCTGCTCGCCGATCCGCCGGACCAGACGCTCCAAGGGGAGGAGGACGCTCACCTCCGGGCGGCGGGCCTGGTGCGGCGCCTCCTCTTCGGCCAGCTCGCGCTCGCGTGCATGCCCGCCGGGCTGCTGCTCGCGTCCATGTTCGGGCTGCCGGGCGGGGGGCGTGGTGCGGTGCTGGCGGAGTTGCGGCGGGGCGGGGTCGCCGCGCTGCCGCTCGCGGCGTCGCTGATCGCGCTCGCGGGCCTGGGCGGTGCCTGGGTGATGGCGTGGGCGCGGGCGCGCAGCGCGACGCCTCATGCCGCAATGCTGGCGCGGACGGGTTGGCTCGGCCTGCTCCGCCCCGGCCCGGGCGAGGGCGCCGCGGAGATCGTCGGCCGTGCCGCGCGGTGGCCGCAGGCGGTGCTGGTCTCCGCGCTGGCGCTCGCCGGCTGCGCGTGCGCGTGGCTGCTGCGGCCGGCCGGCGGAGCCGTCTTCGCAGCGCCGCCGGCGTGCTACGCGCTCGGCGTCGGCGCCATCGTGCTTGCGTTCCCGATCCTCGTCATGGAGCGCGCCGCCGCGGCGTTGCCTGAGTCGCGCCTGCCGGAAGCGGCCTCGCTGCGCGCGCTGCTGTTCGTGCCGGTCCTAGCCTGGCCGGCCGCAGGCGTGCTGGAGATCGTCGCCGGGCTCGGAGCACCGCTCGCTGCCTCGCGGCTCGGGAATGTCGTGGCCGTCGTCCTCGTGGCGGTCGGCCTGGAACTCGCGCTGCGTGCCTTGGCGCGCCTGTTCCTGCCGCCCCCGGAGCCCGGCGCCGCGCGGGCCGCCATCGCGTCGTCACTGGCGTTGACGCTGTGCCGGGGCGCCACGATCCAGGGCGGCGTCGCCGCGCCGCTCCAGCAGCATTTCGGCCTGGATTTCTCGCGGAGCTGGGCGCTCGCGTATGCGCGCGCGGCGCTGCTGCCGGTCGCGCTGCTGCTGGCGCTGCTCGCCTGGGGGATGAGCGGCGTCGTGCTGGTGGGTCCCGACGAGCGCGCCGTCTATGAGCGCTTTGGGGCGCCGGTCGCGGTGCTGCATCCAGGCTTGCACGCGATCCTGCCCTGGCCGCTCGGCCGTGCGCGCCGCCTCGAATACGGCCCCGTCCACGCCGTGCCGCTCGCCGCCGACAGCGAAGCGGCCCGCCCCGACCGGACCGAGGCCGAGGTTCCGGCGCCGCCGAGCGCCGACCGGCTCTGGGAGCGAGCGCACCCGGCGGAGGTCGTATTCCTCATCGCGAGCGAGGGCGGCAACGGGCGGCAGCTCTTCCAGGTGGTGAGCGCCGACATCCGCGTGCTGTACCGCATCGGCCTGGCCGACGCGGACGCGCTGCGGGCCGCCTACCGCGTGACGGCGCCCGAGGCTCTCGTGCGGGCCGCCGCCGGCCAGATCGCCGCTGGGTTCTTCGCCGGGCGGACGCTCGACACGGTGCTCGGCGAGAACCGCGAAACCATGGCCGAGCGAATGCGCGCGGCCGTGCAGAGGGCGCTGGACGGGACAGGTCTCGAGACCGTCGCGGTGGTGATCGAGGCGATTCACCCGCCGGCCGGGGCCGCAACGGCGTACCACGCGGTGCAAGCCGCCGAGATCCAGGCCTCGGCCAGTATCGCCGCCGAGCAAGGTCGAGCGTTCGCGGCGCGCGCCAGCGCCGGGCAATACGCGGCCGACCTCGTCGCCCATGCCCACGCCGCGGCGGCCGAGAGCACCGGCGAAGCGGCCGCGAGCCTCACCCGCTTCAACGCCGACCGTGAGGCAGCCCGCGCCGGACGTGAGGCGTTCCTGCTGGAGCGCTACTTCGCCAGCCTCGCCGCGGCGCTCCCGAAGGTGCCGCTCACGGTCGTGGACCACCGCCTCGCAGCATCCGACGCGCCCGTCCTCGACCTGCGCCCACCCGCCGCCACCGGCGCGTCCGGCGCCGGACCCGGCATGGAGTAGCCCCGTGCTTCACTCTCACGCGCACGGCCACGATCACGCCCACCACGGGCACGACCACTACGGGCACGACCATGGCGGCGGGGGCGAGCCTGGCCGATGGCCGAGGTTGCGCATCGCGCTACGCTTCGCGCTCGCCGGCATTGTGCTCGCGGGCGGTATGCTGGCGGCCTCGGCGGTCATGGTTGGCGCCGGGCAAGCCGTCGTCGTCAGCCGCTTCGGCAACCCGGTGCGCGTGCTCACCCGGCCGGGCCTCGCCTGGAAGCTGCCGACGCCGGTCGAGGCCGCCATCCCCGTGGATCTGCGCCTGCGCACGACGGACACCGGCTTGCAGGACGTCGGCACGCGCGACGGGCTGCGCGTCCTGGTGCAAGCCTACGTCGCGTGGCAGGTGGCGCCCGAGCCGGAGCACGTCCGCCAGTTCCTGCGCAGCGTGCGCAACGATCCGGACGAGGCCGCGCGCCAGATCCGCAGCTTCGCCGGCTCCACGCTGCAAGTGACCGCGAGCAGCGTCGCGCTCGCCGATCTAGTGAACACCGCGCCGGACCGCCTCCGCCTCGCCCAGTTCGAGGCGCAGCTGAAAGCCCAGATCGGGCCGCAGCTGCTCGGAACCTACGGCATCGCCGTGCGCCAGGTCGGCATCCAGCAGCTCAGCCTGCCGGAAGCGGCGCTCGCCGCGACCGTCAACCGGATGCGCTCGGAACGCGAGACGGTCGCGGCCGAGCGCACGGCGGAGGGGCTGCGCGCCGCGGCCGCAATTCGCTCCGAGGCGGCGCGCGACGCCCGCATCACCGTGGCCCACGCCCGCACGGAAGCCGCCGGGATCGAGGCGGTGTCGCGCCAGGAAGCGGCGCGCGTCTACGGCGAGGCCTATGCCGGCGACCCGCAGCTCTACCTCACGCTCCGGTCGCTCGACACGCTCGCCACCGTCGTGGGCGCGAACACGCGCCTGGTGCTGCGCACGGACGCGGCGCCGTTCAGCTTGCTGGTGCAAGGGCCGCCGCACGCGCCGGGCGAGGGCGGGAACGGCGGGGTCGCGGCGCTGGAACCAGGCCGTTGAGCGCGACCGCCGCCGAGGGCGAGCCGAACGGGCCGGTCGCGCAGTCGGTCCGGATCGGTGTCCGTGCACTGCAGCTCGCGGTATTGCTGCTCGCCGCCGGCTGGCTCGTCACGAACGTGCGGCAGGTGCCCGCGGATAGGCAGGCGGTGGTGCTGCGCTTCGGCCAGGTGGTCCGCGTGCAGCCCGCCGGGCTGGTGCTGGCCTGGCCGCGCCCGGTCGAGTCCGTCGTTCTCCTGCCGGGGCCGGACAAGCAACTCAGGCTCGGCATCGCGGCCGGGACCGCCCGGCAGCCCGGTATCGTGGACGACGCGGCGGAACTGACCGGCCCGATCATCCCCGCCAACGCCGGGAGCTATCTTACGGGCGACGGTGGCGTGGTGCTGCTGAACGCGGCCATCTCCTATCGAATCGCGGATCCCGCCGCCTACTTCCTCGCTGCGGCGCACGTCACCCCGGCGCTGCGCCGCCTGTTCATGGCCTCAGCCGCCGCGGTCGCGGCAGGGCGGGATCTGGACGACATCGTGGCGGTGCGCCGGGACCAGGCTGGCGGGGCTCAGTTCCAGCGCGAGGCGCTGCGAGGGGAGCTAAAGCGCGCGGTCAATCGCAGGCTGCGCGACCTCGAGGCGCAGGGTGCCGGGCTGGGCGTCGAGGTGACGCGCGTCGATGTGGCCACCCTGCTGCCGCCCGCGGTCAAGTCGGCGTTCGACGCCGTGCTGGAGGCGGCGCAGGTCGCGGATCAGGGGCTCGCCGCCGCGCGCACCGACGCGGCACGCGGGCTGCAATCCGCCGACCGCGACCGCGACCGCCTGCTCACCGAGGCGCACGCGGCCGCAGAGGAGCGGGTCGCGGACGCGCGCGCCAGGACCGCACCCGTGCTGGCCTTGGAGCAGAGCATGGACCCGGCGACGCGCCCGAGCCTGCTGGATCAGGCCTATCGCGAGCGCATCGCCAAGGTGCTAAAGGCCGCGGCCTCGGTCACGGCCGTGGACGGGCACGGCCGGGTGATCCTGCCGGGTGCGCCGGGCGTGGTGCGGCCGTGAGCGCGACCGCGCTTCCCGCCGACGGCGGCAGCCTGCTCGCGCTCGCCGAGCGTGCGCTGCTCGGGGTGCGGCTCACCCTCGCGATCCTCGCCGCCGGGCTGCTCGTCCTGGCGCTGGGCTGGCGGTTCGCGTTTCCCGAGGACGAGGCGCTGGCGTCGCTCGTCGCGGGCGCGGCGGCGGTGCTGGTGGCGATCCCCGTCCTGAGCGCCGCGTGGCACAGCCTGCGCCATCCCAGCCTGCACGGCATCACGGACCGGTTGATCGCTCTCGCGCTCGTCGCCGCCTGGGCGAGCGGCGACCTGATGACGGCGGCCGTCCTGCCCATCGTGATGATCCTCGGGCACGTGCTGGAAGAGCGCAGCCTGCTTGGCTCGCGCGAGGCGATCCAGGCGCTCGGCCGGCTTGCCGAGACCACTGCCCGGCGGCTGCGCGACGACGGCACGGCGGAGCTGGTGCCAACGGACGAGCTGCGCCCTGCCGACCGGATCGAGCTGCGGGCGGGCGACCGGGTGCCCGCGGACGGCGTCGTGCTGCGCGGCACGGCGAGCCTCGACACCGCATCGCTGACCGGGGAATCGGTGCCCGTGGACGTCGGGCCCGGCGCCACGGTGCTCGCCGGCTCGATCGACACGGACGGCTTGCTGGAGGTGGAGGTCATCCGCGTCGGCACGGAGACGGCACTGGGCCGCATCATCGCCCTGATGCGCGACGCCGAGCGCGCGAAGCCACCGGTGGCACGGCTGCTGGAGCGATACGCCGGGCAGTATCTCGGCCTCGTAATGATGATCGCAGGGGGCACCTGGTTCGCCTCGGGCGACATGGCGGCGACGCTCGCGGTGCTCGTGGCCTCCTGCCCTTGCGCTCTTGTGCTGGCCGCGCCCGCGACCGCCATAGCGGCCATCGCCGTCGCGGCCCGGCACGGCATCCTCATCAAAGGCACGGCCTTCCTCGAGACGCTCGCCGAGACCAGCTCGGTCGTGTTCGACAAGACGGGCACGCTGACGACCGGCGAGCTGGCGCTGCTCCGCGCTGTGCCCGCGCCGGGCGCCGAGGCGGACGAGGTGGTGTGCCTCGCCGCCAGCCTGGGGGCGGCGAGCAGTCATCCGGTCAGCCGCGCCGCGTCCCGCGCCGTTCCGGCGGGCGAGCGCCTGCCCGTGGAGGATGCGCGCGAGGGCGGCGGCCTCGGCGTGACGGCGCGGCTGGGCGCGGAGGAATTGGCGTTCGGCAGGCCTGACCTGTTCGCTCCGCTCGGCGTGACACCCGCGGACGTGCCCGTCCATGACGGCCCGATCGCCGGGGTCAGCCGCGGCGGGCGCTTCCTGGGCTGGCTGCTGTTCGCGGATCAGCCGCGCCGCGAGGCGGCGAGTGCGCTCGCAGCACTTCGCGCACTCGGCCTGCCCCGCCAGGTCCTCCTCACCGGCGACCGCGGCGCCGTCGCCCGGCGGATCGGCGCCCAGCTCGGCATTGCCGACATCTGCGCCGAAGCGCTTCCCGAGCAGAAGATGCGGCGCGTGCTCGCCGAGATCGGCGCAGGCTTTCGCCCGCTCGTGGTCGGTGATGGGATCAACGACTCGCTCGCGCTCAAGGCCGGCGCCGTCGGCGTCGCCATGGGCGTCCAGGGGACCGACGTAGCCCTGGCCTCTGCCGACCTCGTGCTCATGACGAGCGACTTGCGCCGCCTCGCCACTGCGATCCGGCTCAGCCGTCGCTGCCGGCGCACGATCCACGTCAACGTCGCGCTCGGCCTGGGCTGGACAGTCATTCTTGTGGGACTTGCGGCCACGGGGCTGCTCGGCGCGGAAGGCGCCATCGTCGCGGCGCTGCTGCACAATCTCTCGACCTTTGCGGGCGTCGCGAACGCCGGGCGCCTGCTCCTGTTCGACGAGACCAGGGCCGCGCAACCGTGACCGGCCAGCGGTGCTATGCTATAGCGCCTTGGACGGTCGAGGAGCCAGAATGGGAGCCTTGCGGAAAGCCAGGTCCGACGTAGCAGCGAGGCTTGCCCTCGCCGAGACGGCATGCGCTGCCCAGGGCGCTCGGCTGACCCCGAACCGGCGCGACGTCCTCGCAGTCATCCTCGATGCTCAGGGGCCGGTCACCGCTTACGCGCTCCTGGACCGTCTCAAGCAGTCCCATCCCGGTGCCGTGCCACCGACGGTCTATCGTGCCTTGGACTTCCTGATCGAGCAAGGTCTCGTGCACAAGATCGAGCGCCTGAACGCCTACGTGAGCTGCGTCGAAGGGGCCGCGCACGGCCACGATCACCCCATGCAGTTCCTGATCTGCCGGGACTGCGGCGGCGTCACGGAGGTCGAGGACGACGAGGTGGCCGAGGCGCTCGCGCACGCGGCCAAGCGGACAGGCTTCGCGCCCGCGCACGCGACCGTCGAGGTCGAAGGCACCTGCGGCAACTGCGCCGCGCGGGATTAGGGCCGGCCTCAGAATTTCTGCGCGCTGCCAGCCAGGATTGTGCGGCGCAGGCCGCACTGCGGCGCTCCGACGCAGCCGCCAGTGCCGTTGCGGATCTCATACTTGCGGTCGAGCAGGTCGATGGCGTCGAGCCGGAGCTCCGTCCCCTGAAGGCGGCCGATGTGCAGGGTCTGCACCGCCGAGAGGTTCAGCGTCCAATAGCCGGGGAGCGCTACTCCGTTCGGCACGTCGCGCTCGTGGCTGTCATACCCGTTGTCGTTGATCCGGACCCGTTCAATGCCTGCG
>CAWIUA010000024.1:0-31650 GCA_963839135.1 uncultured Alphaproteobacteria bacterium | reverse complement strand
GAGCAGGCTTCCGCCCTCCGCGGCCCTGCCGCTGCCGCGGCACCCGCCGCGCTGCTCGGCCTTCTCGCCGTCCAGGAGGCCGAGGGCGCTGCCGTGCGCGACCGCGACGCCCGCAAGCGCGGCAAGCTGATGCTCGACGAGCTCACCCGCTTGCAGCGCGCCCTGCTCGCAGGCCGGCTCGACCCGGAGAACCTCCGCGCCCTCGCCGCCCTCGCAGGTGACTCGACCGTTGCCGCGGACCCCGCGATCGCCGCCGCGGTCCGCGCCGTCACCGTTCGCGCCCGCGTCGAACTCGCCCGACTCAAGGCTGCGGCAACGAGGTGACACCGGAAAGCCGAACCATGTCAGCCGTTTGACACTTTGCTACTCAGGCTTGCACCGCTGTCTCACGGCAGTATAAGCCCTCGGAACCGAGAGGCCGGGCCTTACCTGCTCGGCCTCGCAACGGTGCAGAGTGGAGAGGACCAGCGCCCATGATGCTCACCCTGCCCCCTGACTACCGTCCGTCCGACGGCGAGGAATTCATGAGCCCGCAGCAGGCGGAGTATTTCCGCCAGAAGCTGCTTCGCTGGCGCGCTGAGCTGCTCCGCGAGGCGGATGGCACGCTGGCCAGCCTCTCCGAGGGCGGCATCCGGGAGGCCGATATAACCGACCGTGCCAGCGTCGAGACCGATAGGGCGCTGGAGCTGCGCACACGCGACCGGGCGCGCAAGCTGATCAGCAAGATAGATCAGGCGCTGCTGCGCATGGAGAGCGGCTCCTACGGCTACTGCGAGGAGACTGGCGAGCCGATCAACCTGAAGCGCTTGGAAGCGCGCCCAATCGCGACGCTCAGCATCGAGGCGCAGGAGCGGCACGAACGCATGGAGCGCGTCCACCGGGACGATTGATCACCTAGAGAGCTCGAACGCGGACCGGGCAGGCGGGCTGCCATAACCCTCGACCAGCTTCGAATCTTCGTCGCCGTGGCCGAGCGCCAGCACGTGACGCGGGCGGCGCAGGCGCTGAACCTGGCACAGTCCGCGGCGAGCAGCGCTGTTGCGGCGCTTGAGGTGCGCTTCGCGACCAAGCTGTTCAACAGGGTCGGGCGCGGCATCGAGCTGACCGAGGCGGGACGGCTGTTCCTCGCCGAGGCGAAGGCGGTCCTGGCGCGCGCCGAGGCCGCGGAACTAGCGCTCGCCGAGATCGGCGGCCTGAGGCGCGGGACGCTCGCCGTGCAGGCCAGCCAGACGATCGCAAGCTACTGGCTGCCGCGCCATCTGGTCGCGTTCCGGCGGGCGCATCCCGGGATCGAGGTCCGGCTCTCGGTCGGCAACACCGCCCAGGTCGCGGCGGCGGTGCACCAGGGCGAGGCGGAACTCGGCTTCGTCGAGGGTGCCGTGAACGATCCCGAGCTGTTCAGCGCGACCGTGGCGCACGACCAGCTCGTCCTGGTGGTTGGGCCGGAGCACCGGTGGGCCCGGGCCGGCCGCATCGCCCCGCACGAGCTGCCAGCGAGCGAGTGGGTCCTGCGTGAGCCGGGCTCCGGCACGCGGTCGGCCTTCGAGGCGGCGCTCGACGGGTTCGGCCTGGCACTGGCGGCGCTGGACGTCGCCCTGGAGCTGCCGACGAATGAGGCCGTGCGCGCGGCCGTGGAGGCCGGCATGGGCGCCACGGTGATCTCCGCCTCCGTAGCGGCCCCGAGCGTGGAGGCGGGGCTGCTGCACCGGGTCGGGTTTGCGTTGCCGGAGCGGGCCTTTCACGTGCTGCGCCATCGCGAGCGCTACCGGAGCCATGCCGCGGACGCCCTGCTCGAGTTGGTTGCCCTGAAGCGGGTCAGCCCACCGTGACCGGGATGCGGTGCCACGACGCACCGAGATAGCCCTTGAAATTCCAGGTGTCGTCGGGCAGCGCTGGCTGCGTCTGCCCCGCGCTGTCCCAGGCGCGCACGGCCAGCTCGTGCTCGCCCTGGGGCAAGTCGAGCGCTGCCTGCCAAAACGTCCAGCTCCAAGGCGCGTCCGGGTCGTGCTGCAGCTCCGCCTGTTGCCATGTTCGGCCGCCGTCGCTCGACACGTCCACGCGCACGACCGAGCGGGCGGTAGCCGTGGCATAGCCGCGCAGCATCGTACGTCCTGGCTTCAGTTCGGCATGCGGCGCCGGCTCGCAGATCGCGGAGTCCAGCGGCATGTCGTAGATCGTGACCCCCTTGTCCCAGTCCGCCGTCTCCTTCGTGATGTCCGGCGGGAACAGCTTGTAGTCCCGCGCCTGGACGTGACCGTCCGACGGCCTATCCTGCACCGTGATGCCCGCGAGCCATTTCGGGCTGCGCACGCCCGCGTAGCCCGGCACCACGGCGCGGAGCGGCGCGCCGTGCTCTGGCGCCAGCGCCTCGCCGTTCATCTCGTAGGCCAGCAGCACCTCCGGCGACATCGCCTTGGCGATAGGGATCGACGCCTCGTAGCGGAAGCGCTCGCCCTCGACCTCACAATCATCAAGGGACGAGAACGCGACATGAAGCGAGGCCTCCGTCTCGAAGCCGGCCGCGCGCAGCACGTCGGCGAGCGCCGCCCCGGCCCACTCGGCATTGCCGATGGCGCCGGCCGCCCAGGGGTCGCCCGAGACCGGGCGCACCTGCTGCATGTCGGCGCGCCGATTGCCCGCGCACTGCATCACCGCCGTGACCGTCCGGCGCGGGAAGCGGTCGCGCAAGTCTTCCATCGAAAGGTCGAGCGGCGTCGCGACCCGGCCGCCGACGCGCAGCCGGTGCCGGGCGCCGTCCACGCTCGGGATGTTGCCGTGCGTCCGCACGTAGAAGTCCCGCTGCGAGGTGACGTAGGACGCGCGCAGCCGATTCAGCGGCGGCTCGGCGTTGAGCGGCTGCTTGGAGTGGACGATCAGGTCCGGCTTGGCGTTGAGCAGGTTGAACATGGCTCATCTCCTGTGGCGCTAACGGGGCAAGCGGGCGGCGGCTTCCCATTCACGCGATCCTGAGCAGCAGGATCAGGCCGAGACTGATCGCACCCAGCACGATCAGCGATCACCTCCAGCAATGTTTTGGCGCTGAACTCGATGCCGGGGTACCAGCGCCGGCCCGGCGTCCAGGCCGTGCGCCTCAGACGGAACGATCGAAGCTGTTCGAGCAAAGCCGGACATGGCGTAATCCCTCGTCAACTGTTCTAGGACGGGGATATCTCGCCTCAACCAATCTTATCACCAGTTTGTTTTATAGTTTCAATCTGATTATCTGATGATAACGCATAGGGTGAAGGCAGCCAGCAGCATCAAAGACGACACCAACCGGCAATTAATCCGTTTTCTAGATCAGTTCTAGCTTTCTAACGCATTGGATAGGTTGGAAGGCTGAGCGTAACCTTCGACCCGCACTCTACGCACCGTTGCAGCCCGTCCGCGTATGTTCGCGCGAAGGCCGCAGGAAGGCAGCCCAACGTAGGGTCCGTCGTTCGCAACCTTGTGTCCAGCTAGGAAGGAGAGGAGACCATGAGCGCTGTTCCGATCCCGTCACGCAAACCCTCGCGGCGACGGTTCCTCCATGCCGCCGGTCTCGGGCTGGCTGCGGCTCCTGCATGGGGAGAAGTGATGATGCGCTTCTTGCCGCCGCTGCCGGGCGGACCAAACGAGCGCCCGATCACCACGACTTTCCCCACGAAGGGATCCATGATCCTGCAGCGCACGCGTCCGCCGTTGCTGGAGACCCCGTTCGAGGTGTTCGATAGTGGCGTCTTCACGCCCAACGACCGCTTCTTCGTGCGCTGGCACTGGGCCAACATCCCGACCGAGGTGGACGCCGACACTTTCCGCCTCGCCGTGCGCGGGCACGTGAACCAGGCGCTCTCGCTCTCGCTCCCTGACATCCTCGCCCTGCCGCGTGTCGAGTTGGCCGCCGTCAACCAGTGCTCGGGCAACTCGCGCGGCTACTTCCAGCCGCGCGTGCCCGGTGGCGAGTGGGGCAACGGCGCCATGGGCAACGCGCGCTGGACCGGGGTGCGCCTGCGGGACGTGCTCGACCGCGCGGGCGTGAAGGCGGGCGCGGTGCAGGTGCGCTTCAACGGCCTTGACGAGCCGGCGGTGCCGGACGGGCCGGACTTCCTGAAGTCGCTCAGCGTGGACCACGCCCGCGACGGCGAGGTCATGATCGCCTATGCCATGAACGGCGAGCAGCTACCCTTACTCAACGGCTTCCCGCTGCGCCTGGTGGTGCCGGGCTGGTATTCGACCTACTGGGTCAAGATGCTCAGCGACATCGAGGTCCTTGACAAGCCAGACGACAATTTCTGGATGGCCAAAGCCTATCTCATCCCGGACACGCCGCACGCGAGCGTCAAGCCGGGCCAGACCGGCTACAAGCAGGTGCCGATCAACCGCATGGTGCCCCGATCCTTCATCACGAACATCCGGCCCGGCGACACTGTCCATGCAGGCGCGCCGACGCCTCTGCGCGGCATCGCCTTCGGCGGCGACACGGGAGTGTCGCGCGTGGACTTCTCCGCAGACGGCGGCACGACCTGGCAGGCGGCGCAGCTCGGCCGGGACGAGGGGAAATACAGCTTCCGCCGTTGGCAGGCCGAGTTCAGCGCACAGGCGCAGGGCGAGCACGCGCTCATGGTCCGCTGCACCAATACCGACGGCGTGACACAGCCAGGCGCGCCCGTCTGGAACCCGTCGGGGTTCATGCAGAACGTCATCGAATCTATCCCTGTGACGGCAGCCTGAGGAGCATCAGCCCATGGTCAACGCCAGCAAGGTGTTTCCCGTACTCCTCGCCCTCGGCGCTGGCCTCGGCGCCGCCCTCGCGCCGCTGCCGGGCCACGCGCAAAGCCAAGGCCCTGCGCCAACGCAACCGCCGCTGACGCTGAAGTCGGTCAGCATCGACCTGCCCACCGGCGACCGCATGTTCCCAGGTCCGGGTTCGGACGCGATCAACAACAACTGCCTCGCCTGCCACTCGGCCGGTATGGTCCTGAACCAGCCGGCCATGCCGAGGGCGGCCTGGGAGACCGAGGTTCGCAAGATGATCAATGTCTACAAGGCCCCGGTCGCCGCTGGGGACGTGCCGGCCATCGTCAGCTATCTCACCAGCACCAAAGGCATCAAGCAAGCCGAGGACCCAGCTTTGCGTTAAGGCGCCCGTGGCCCTGACGCAATCGTCGCGTCAGGGTCGCCTACCCCGCCGCCTCAGACCCGGCGCCAGCCCGGCTTCGAGGGATCAACCAGCTTGTAGTTCACCGGTCCCATGCCGCAGATCGCGATGATGACGGGCTCGTGATGGGCGGCGATCACGCCGTCGTAGTGCGGCGTGCCAGCCACGCGCCGCACGAAGCTGCCGGCCGGCACCGGGACGCAGGAGGCTGGGTCGAAGTCGGCGCCGCTGTTGCACCACCACGTCCCCGACACGACGACGCAGAAGCGGTCCGTCGTGTAGGTGTGGGGCGCACTCATGTAGCCCGGCCACCAGCGGATCAGCGTGTAGTATAGGCCCGGCGCGTTGAGGCCGCCGGTCAGCAGGCACATTTCAACGCTGCGCGCCGGATAGCCCTTGTTCGGGACCCAGACGAGCTGGTCCGGCATCCGGATGATCGTCTGCTCGGGATTCAAGGGGCTGGCGGCCGCGCTGCCGGCCAGCGCCGCGGGCAAGGCGGCTAGGAACGGCGCGATGAGCAGGTCGCGCCGGGTTGCCGAGGCTTCGTCCATGCGGCCGTCCTCCCAGGTCATCCGATCTCAACGACGACGCGCCCACGCACGCGGCCGGCGAGGATCTCGGCTCCGGCCGGGATCACCTCGTCGAGGCGGATCGTGCGCGTCATCGCGGCGAGCTTGCCGAGGTCGAGGTCGCGGGCTAGGCGGCCCCAAGCTTCGAGGCGGAGCGCCTTCGGCGCCATCACCGACTCGATCCCGAACAAGGACACGCCGCGCAGGATGAACGGCCCGACCGACGTGGGCAGGTCCATGCCCTGCGCCAGCCCGCAGGCAGCGACGGCGCCGCCATACTTGGTCATCGAGAGAAGGTTGGCGAGCGTGTTCGAGCCGACGGAGTCGATGCCCGCCGCCCACCGCTCCTTGCCGAGCGGCTTCGCAGGACCGGATAGCTCCTGGCGGTCAACGACCTCGGCAGCGCCGAGGCCCTTGAGGTAGTCGGCCTCGCCCTTGCGACCGGTCGAGGCGATCACGTGCCAGCCCGCTTTCGCGAGCAGCGCAATCGCGACCGAGCCGACGCCGCCCGCGGCGCCCGTGACGACGGCCGGTCCGCGGCTGGGGCTTAGGCCGTGCTTTTCGAGCGCGAGGAGCGCCAACATCGCCGTGTAGCCCGCCGTGCCGATCGCCATGGCCTGGGCGGGCGTGAGGCCCATCGGCAGCGCGATGAGCCAGCCGCCCTTCACCCGCGCCCGCTCGCCGTAACCGCCGAGATGTGTCTCGCCCATGCCCCACCCGTTGAGCACGACGGCGTCGCCGGGCTGGAACTCGGGATCGCTGGAGGACTCGACGGTGCCGGCGAAGTCTATGCCGGGGATCATCGGAAAGCGGCGCACCACCGGGGCCTTGCCGGTGAGCGCGAGGCCGTCCTTGTAGTTGAGCGTCGAGTGGGTCACGCGCACGGTGACGTCCCCGTCCATCAGCCCGGACTTGTCGAACGGCTTCAGAGCGACACTCTGGCCGCCGTCGCCCTTCTCGATCATGATTGCCTTGAAACTGCCCATGGCGCGCTCTCCCGAGATGCTGGCCCTGTCCATGCACCAGCCCTCCAGTGAACGCCAGCCGACCCCAGGAACGTTGCAGGCGGTTAGCGGCCGTCCGTTCCCGTGGCCGCATGCTCTGATGGCGTGCGCAGCGTCAGCGACAGCGCGTGCAAGCCGTCGCCGAACTCGGCGCCGAGCGCGTCGTGGACAAGGCGGTGCCGGGCGACGCGGGAGAGGGTCTCGAAACGGGGCGAGACGGCCAGAACGTTGTAGTGCGTCTCGCCGCCGGGCTGGGCGCCGGCGTGGCCGGCGTGCCGGGCGCTGTCGTCCACGATCTCGACCTCAGCGGGTGCTAGAGCGGCCTGCAGAGCTTGCCTGATGCGCTCGGCGCGGTGCGTGCTGGGTGCCATGACGGGAATGCATAACCCTCTTCCGAAGGCCGCACCAGGCCTTGCCGCACGGCGTCCCGTGACGCACATATCCGTGCGATGACCCGACGCCCCACGCGACCCCGGGCCTACGCGCCCGATCCGGGCGCGCCGGGCCAAACCTGCGACGCCCCAGGCTGTGACAAGCTAGGCGAGTACCGCGCTCCCCGTTCGCGCGCTGCCTTGACGGATTATCTCTGGTTCTGCCTCGACCACGTCCGGGAATACAACTCGGCCTGGGACTATTACCGCGGCATGTCGCCGGGGCAAATCGAGGCCGAGGTCCGCTCCGATACCGGCTGGCAGCGGCCGACGTGGCCGCTCGGGCAACTCGGGGCCGCGTCCTCCGCTGGACATGGGGCCGAGGACACGATCCTCGATCCGCTCGGGGTGCTCGGCGGTCGCCGGCGCCCGGCGGAGCCGCCGCGCCAGGCATCCCCGCCCGGCCTGCGCGAACCGCTGAGCACCCTGGGACTGGAATGGCCGGTCTCGCTCGACCAACTGAAGTTGCGTTACAAGGAGCTGGCCAAGCGCCATCATCCTGATCGGAACGGCGGCGACCGGGCGGCGGAGGAGCGGCTCAAGAGCGTCAACCTGGCCTACGCCGCCGTGCGCCGCTATTTGACCGGTGGAACGCCTCTCGCCGCCACTGGTTAGGCTTCTACTCCGCCCCTGCGGGGGCTAGTTTGCCCGCCCTGGCTCGCCCCGGCCCTGCCGGGTGGTGCAGGGCCCGTTGCCAAGGGACCATCTCGCCCATGAACATCGCCGCCCTCGCCGAAGCGCGTCCCACGCCCACATCGGCGATCAGCCTGCCCGACACGAGCCTGAGCGTGCGCGAGGCGTTCGGCCTCGACGTGGATATGGAGGCGCCTGCCTTCTCCCAGCGCACCGAGCACGTGCCCGAGCTTGACCCCGCCTACTACTTCGACCGCGATACCACGCTCGCGATCGTCGCCGGCTTCGCCTTCAACCGCCGGGTCATGATCCAGGGCTATCACGGGACCGGCAAGAGCACGCATATCGAGCAGGTCGCCGCCCGGCTCAACTGGCCGTGCATCCGCGTCAACCTGGACAGCCACATCAGCCGCATTGACCTGATCGGCAAGGACGCGATCGTGCTCAAGGAGGGCAAGCAGGTCACGGAGTTCCGGGAGGGCATCCTACCGTGGGCCTTGCAGCATGCCTGCGCCCTCGTCTTCGACGAGTATGACGCGGGGCGCCCGGACGTGATGTTCGTGATCCAGCGCGTGCTGGAGGTGGAAGGCAAGCTCACGCTCCTCGACCAGAACCGGGTGATCCGCCCGCACCCCAGCTTCCGCTTGTTCTCGACGGCGAACACGGTCGGTCTCGGCGACACCACGGGCCTGTACCACGGCACGCAGCAGATCAACCAGGGCCAGATGGACCGGTGGAACATCGTGGCGACGCTGAACTATCTGCCGCACGCGCAGGAGACGGGCATCGTCATGGCGAAGCTCGGCATGGACCCGAAGGACCGCGCGGCGAAGAAGCAGGTCGAGAGCATGGTAGCGCTCGCGGACCTCACGCGCGCGGGCTTCATCGCCGGCGACATCAGCACAGTGATGTCGCCGCGGACGGTCATCACCTGGGCGGAGAACGCGCGCATCTTCGGCGACGTCGGCTTCGCCTTCCGCCTTACCTTCCTGAACAAGTGCGACGAGGCGGAGCGGACGACGGTCGCGGAATATTACCAGCGCTGCTTCAACGAGGAACTGCCGACCGGCCTGCTCGGGCCGCGCAAGGGGCTGTGACGATTTGAGCGGCTCCAAGGACAACAGTCGCGCCGAGGATTTCAAGCGCGCCACCGCAGGCGCGCTCCGTGCCGTCGCGCAGGTGCCCGACGTGCAGGTGGCATTCCAGCCCGGCCCGGCCGTCGTTCAAGGCAAGCGCGCCCGCCTTCCCTTGCCCACCCGTGCCCTCCCCGCTCCCGAGGTGGCCAAGCTGCGCGGCGCTGCCGACTCTGCGGCCCTGCGCCTCCGCCACCACGACGCCGAGGTCCACGCCGCTCGCAGCCCCGGCCCACGCGACGCCCGCGACGTGTATGACGCGCTGGAACAGGCCCGCGTTGAGGTCGTGGGCGCCCGGCACATGGCGGGGGTGTCGGCCAATCTCGCCGCCAAGCTGCAGGACTGGGCCGAAACCGAGGGCTTGGACCGCATGACCCGCAAGGACCAGCTTCCGCTGCCGGCCGCGCTGTCGCTGCTCGCTCGCGAGGCAATGGGCGAGCGCTCTCCAGCCGCCGCCGAACGCATCCTCAGCACCTGGCGCGGCACGCTGGCCGCGGGTGCTGCCGACGCCATGGCGGAGATGGCCGCCACACGCGAGGACCAGGCCGGCTTCACGCGTGCTGCCCGCAAGCTGCTGGCAGCCCTCGACCTCGCCGAGGCCGAGGTCGAGTCCGATCCCGAGCAGGGCGAGGAGGAGGGCGAGAGCGGCGAGCAGGGCGGCGCTCAGGACAACCAGGACAGCGGCGACGGCCAGCAGGAGGCCGAGGCCGAGAGTCCGTTCGGCGCCCAGCCTGAGCAGGCCGAGGGCGAGTCCGCTCCTGACGAGGGCGAGGATGCCGACGACGACGCGCCCAGGTCGAGGGCGAGGACCGGCCTGGCGGTCCCCAGCCGCGCCGCGAGAAGCCCATCGGCGACGAGCACGCCGGCTACCGCGCGTTCACCCGCGCCTTCGACGAGGAGACCGAGGCCGAGGATCTGTGCGACTCCGATGAGCTGACCCGCCTTCGCCAGCAGCTAGACCAGCAGTTGCAGCATCTGCAGGGCGTCGTCTCCAAGCTCGCGAACCGCCTGCAGCGCCGCCTGCTCGCGCAGCAGCAGCGCGCTTGGGAGTTCGACCTCGACGAGGGAATGCTCGACGCCGGGCGCCTTGCGCGCATCGTGGTCAACCCTCTTCTCTCGCTTTCCTACAAGCGCGAGCGCGAGACCGATTTCCGCGACACGGTGGTGACGCTCCTCGTGGACAATAGCGGCTCGATGCGCGGCCGCCCGATCACCGTCGCGGCCATGTGCGGCGACATCCTGGCACGCACGCTGGAGCGCTGCGCAGTCAAGGTCGAGATCCTCGGTTTTACGACCCGCGCCTGGAAGGGCGGGCAGAGCCGGGAGCGTTGGGTGCAGGAGGGCAAGCCGCGCAATCCAGGGCGCCTGAACGATCTGCGCCACATCATCTACAAGTCGGCCGACGCCCCCTGGCGTCGTGCCCGGCGCAATCTCGGCCTCATGCTGCGCGAGGGCCTGCTCAAGGAGAACATCGACGGCGAGGCCCTGCTCTGGGCCTACCGACGGCTGCTCGCCCGGCCTGAGCACCGCCGGATCCTCATGGTCATCAGCGACGGTGCCCCAGTGGACGACAGCACGTTATCGGTGAACCCCGGCAACTACCTGGAGCGGCATCTCCGCGACGTGATCCGCGAGATAGAGGGGCGCGACCAGGTCGAGCTGATCGCCATCGGCATCGGGCACGACGTGACCCGCTACTACCGCCGGGCGGTGACCATCGTGGATGCCGAGGAACTCGGCGGCACGATGATGAAGAAGCTGTCCGAGCTGTTCGACGAGGACGCCGAACAGGCTTGGCATCGGGCGAGCGCCGAGCGGGCGGCGCTGGTTGGGTAGGAGGCTTTCGTCCGGCGAACGGCGGCGGTCAGGGGCTGCCTGCGAGCTGCATGTGGCTCCACTGCAGTGTCTTCAGGTCGAGGCTGCACAGCTGAGTGACGTGATGCGCGGCGGCGTATCGGAGCACCTTGTCCAGGTAGCCGGGCTTTCCAGGGGCCACGAGATTCCAGTTCGTCGGATGGAAGGTGGCAGCGCCGTTGATGGTTGGCAAATGGACCATCTCGGCGATGAACATGGCATCGACGTTGTGATTGTAGAAGTCTTCCAAGTCAGGGTCATCGAGGACCGGCTCAGGCCGGGCGCTGGACGTGAAGAAGGCCTTGCAGTCCGCCGGCGGTGGCGGCACCGCATCGAGGTGGGCGAGTTCGTGCGCCCGGTCGAGCATCATAAAGGGTGAGGTGTTGATCTGCTCGGCCACGAGCAGGACACAGACGAGAGCAAGCACGGGAGCCACGATCTTGCGGGCGGACGCGGAAAGATACAGGATCGCGATGCTGACGACCGGTACGGTCACGAAGATCTGGTAGCGCGCGACCACGCGCGTCGCCTTCGCCCCGGGAAACAGCTTATAGACGAACCACCACGCCGAGTGCCCGTCAACGTTGAACGCGAGCACCCAGGTGGCCAAAGTGGCGATCGCCGTGGCCCGAAGCAGGTTGGGACGGCTCGGCATGATCGTCCGCGGCGCCGCGAGCGAGACCAGGCATCCGCAGGCAAACAGCAGCAGCAGCACCGGCGGGAAACCGCTTATTCGCTCGGTCCACGCCGGGTAGTTCGGCCGGATGGCGTGGTTCACGAACGCGACGATCCGCCCATACAGGAGATTGCCGCTCCCGACATCCATGAGATCGGGCAGCGTCAACGTGTGGATCTGCGCCTCACGGTAGGAGTGCATTCCAGTCTCGTGGGCCTTGGTCAGGTAAACCGACAGGAACGGAATGGTTGCGACAAGGAAGATGAGCCCAACGGCTGCCAGAGGGGCGGCGTTGCGCCGGATCGCCGTCCACCAGACCCGCAACTCGGTAGGGCCGGCCACGAGCGCGTATGCTCCGCAGAGGAACGTGCCGAAGAACGCGAAATACCATGCCACGTAGTAGGTTGTCGTCAGCCACGCGGCATAGAGACATCCGGCCGCCGCACCCCACGCGAGAAGGTGGCGTCGCCGTCCGGACAGCAGCGCGGCCACCGTCTCGTCCAGGAGCACGGCCATGACGGGCGCGAACGCCACGCCCAGCAGCTGGGCATGGTGCGACTGAATGAAAGCGTTGTTGCTGAGCGTGAACAGGATCGAGGACAGGATTGCCCAGCCAGGCCTGAGATCGAGCAGGCGCCGCGCCGCGAGGTAGAATCCGAAGAACCCTATGAGTTTGAGGGCGACGTTGACGAGTTCGCCGCTGAGGAACGGATCAATTCTCGCAGCACGGAAAACGCTGTAGAACACACCGTAGAGGAAGAAGCCGTCATTGTAGCCGAGCGATTTTCCGACAGGATAGAAATAGCCCATCTCGGACCAGTGCGCCAGACCACGAAAGGTGTTGAACCAATGCTCTAGGATCGTTACTTCAATCACCTGATCATAGCGATTTCCGGTCAGCAGGGTGAATCGGTTGAGGATCTGGTAGCGGAAGAAGAAGGCGGTGGTCAGCAACCCGGCGAGGGCAACAAGGGCGGCTGTCGTGATACGCACCGTGGAGGACGATGACGCCGCCGTGCTCCGCCCGGGACGTGCATCGGGGCGAAAGACACCGTCGTAGCTGATCGCAGTGGAGGGAAGTGCGTCAGCGCCGCTCTCGCCAGCGCTCACCTCAAGCGCCTCCGGCCCGCGAACGAAGGCCAGGATCAACGCGAGCCAAGATCTATGCCCTGTTGTAGCGATCGCAGCATCCTCCACGACTGACCGTTGCATCTCCATACTTCCCGAACACGTGGAATAAACAATACTTCATACCTTTGTATCCCGCAACCCATTGGTTGCGCTCGATTAGGAAATTTTTGTGACCGCCTCAATTTCTAAGCGGTCGTGCGAGGCACGCAGAGTAGCGGGCGTGAAGCGTGTTGGCGCCCGTGCAGACCTGATGGCATGCGCGGATCTTCCGAAGACAGCCGGCCAGGGTGGTGAACCGCGCCCAGCATCATGCTCGCCGTCGGACCAGGTCTCGGGACGAGCATGATGGTGGAACCTTACGGAACGGTTAGCGTCGCGAGGCCGCCGAGATCACTTCCCGCCCCAGCGCTGTGGATAGCCGGGCATGTCCTGGCAGCCGCACATCGCGTAGTGCAGGGGCGGCATCTTGGGATCCACGTAGCGGTCGAGCGTCGCCTGCGTGATCACGGGCTGCGGCAGCTTCCAGGTCGGGCCGATGACGGGCTCGCCCTTGAGGATCTTCACCGCCGCGATGATCGGCGTGCGCCACTGGTAGGTTGGGTAGGTCGGCGCGATCGCGGTCAGGTGGTCCTTCTGCCACGCCACCAGGAAGTCCTCCTGGTCCTCGCCCGTGATGATCGGGTAAGGCTGGCCGGCGTCCTCGAAGGCCTCGATCGCCGCGACGGCGGTCGCCCCCGCGTCCATCCAGATCGCGTCGATCTTGCCATAGCGGTTGATGTAGTCCTCGACGATGCTCTTGGTCTTGGCGTTGTCGCCGCCGGTGAACTCGGCGCCGACCACGTTGATGTTGTTGGCCTTGAAGATGTGGTCGGCCGCGGCCCAGCGGCTCTCGAGCACGTCAACGCCCGGCAGGATGCGCAGGCCCAGCACCTTGCCGCCCTTGGGCAGCTTGCTGACGATGAAGTCTGCCGTCACGATGCCCCAGCCGTAGCCGCCGATCGGATTGATGAAGGTCACCGGGCAGCCAGTCAGGACGCCGCGGTCGAAGACGATCACGGGCAGCGTCTTGCACGCGGCCTCGACGGCGGGCGTCAGCGCCGCGGTCGTGTTGGGCGAGACGATCAGGATGTCGCACTTGCCGCTCGACACGAAGGAGGCGATGTCCGAGATCTGCTTGTCGTCCTTCCCGCCCGCGTCCGCCGCCGTGAAAGACTTGATGTCGGCTTTCAGCATCTGGACCTGAGACTGCATGTCGAGCCAGCCGACGACGCGCCAGGGATTGTCAACGCCCGCGTTCGAGAAGCAGACGCTGTAAGGGCCGGGTTTCTTGTATTTCGACGTGTCGATCTCCTTGCCGCCGAGGTTCTGCTCCCACGGCTTGCCCGCCGGCCCCTGCGGCGTCATCGCCAGGAGACTCTTGGCGTAGTCGAAATCCTTCTGGCTGAAGCCCTGCGCCCAGGCGCCCGTGCTGAGCCCCACGGCGAGCAAGGCGGTGATGCACCGCGACAGCAGAGATCTCATCGTGTTTCCTCCCTCGTGCAAATCCGGAGCGGCCGGAGCCGCCCGGTTACTCTCCACGCCGCAGGCGATAGGCGCCCGAGGCGACGGCTATGATCAGGATCAGGCCCTGCGCCGTATCGCGCAGCGCCTGGGGCAGGCCGAGCAGGTTCAGGAGCGTGAACAGAGCGAACAAGCTCAGGGCGCCGGCAACGACGCCCACGACGCTGCCGCGCCCGCCCATGAGCTGGGCGCCACCGACCACGCAGGCGGCGATGGCCTGGAGCTCGAGACCTCGCCCAACATCCGTTGACACGCCGCCAAACCCGCCGAGCATGATGCCGGACGTCACGGCCGCGAGCGCCGAGATCACGAAGGCCGCGATGCGCGTGAGCGCGACCGGGACGCCCGCGAGCTCGGCCGCGCGCGGGTTGTCGCCGACCGCGAAGACGCGCCGGCCGAACACCGTGCCGTGCAGCCCCCACCAGGCCAGGCCCGCGACGGCGGCGAGGATCAGGACCGCGAGCGGCATCGTGCCGGTCACGGGAACGTCCCGGTAAACGAGCCGGCCGAACATGCGGAAATTGGCCGGCAGATAGCCCCGCGGCGAGCCGCCCGACCACATCATGGCCACGCCATTCACCGACAGCAGCATGCCGAGCGTCGCGATGATGGACGGCACCTTGAGGAAGGACACGACGAGGCCGTTGACCAGGCCGACAGCTAGCCCCATGGCATAGAGCGCGGCGATCGCGGCCCAGGTCGCGGCGGGGTCGCCCCCGGTCATCATCGATCCGCCGATGACCGTGAGCGTCACGAGCGAGCCGACCGACAGGTCGAAGCCGCCCGCGACGATCACGAAGACCTGGCCGCAGGCCAGGATCGCGAGGGGTGCTGCGCGGCGCAGGAAGTTCAGGAAACTCGCGGGCTCGACATACGAAGGCTGCTTGATCGCCACGGCCGCGAACAGGACGGCGAAGATCACCACCCCGACGTTGAGCCGCCGGGCGAGGTCGGCGGTGCGGAGACGCGGCAGCGGCGCCTTCAGCGCGACGGTCATGCCACGTGCCCCGCCGTGCGCGCCGAATAGGCCGCGACGGCGGCGATCACGATGGCGCCGCGCAGGACCTGCTTGGGGAAGGCGGGCACGCCCAGCATGTTGAACCCGGCATCCAGCACCGCGAACAGGAGCACGCCCGCGATCGTGCCCCAGACGCCGCCGCGGCCGCCTGCCAGCAGCGTGCCGCCGATCACCACGACCGCGATGGATTCGAGGTCATAGACGCCGTCCCGCCCGATCCAGGGCGCACCAGACCGCAGCCGGCTGGCGAGGTAGAGCCCGGTGAGCCCGGCGGAGAGGCTGCACAGGACGTGGGCCTGGACGAGCACGAGGTCGGTGCGGATGCCGGCGAGGCGGGCTCCGGCGGCGTTGCCGCCGATGGCGTAGAGATGGGCGCCGAACCGCGTCTCGCGGAGCAGCCGGGCGCTCGCGAGGGCCAGCATGAACAGCGCCAGCACGGACCACGGCACGGGACCGATCATGCCGTAGGCGACGGTTTCGAATGCTGGCGGGACCGATCCCGCGAAGTCACTGAAGCTGGCCGAGAGCAGCCCTTGCAGGATGAGGCCCGATGCCAGCGTCGCGATGAGCGGGCTGACCTTGAGTCGCGCGATAACGACGCCGTTGATCGTCCCGACCGCGGCCGAGATCGCCAGCACCGCCACGACCGCCGGCAGCATCATGCCCGGCTCGCCGCGCATGATGAAGGAGGCCATCACGGCACCGACGCTGATCAGGCTGCCGACCGACAGGTCAATGGAGCCGCCGAGTATGACGAAGGTCTGGCCGAGCGCTGTCGTGCCGAGCGCCACCATGCGCTGCAGCAGGCCGACGATCCCCCCAAGGTCGAGCTGGTTGAGCGAGCGCGTCCAGAGCGCCACGGCGACGTAGAGCGCCGCCGATCCGAGGAAGAGCAGGAGCGGAACCGAAGCGCCGCGGCGCTGGGATGGGGAGGGGCGGAGTGCCGCGCTCACGACGCCATCCTGATTTCGTCCGCGGCCGGCGGCGCGCGGTGGCCGACCGCGAGGGCCATGACCTCCTCCTCGGCGGCGCCGCCGGGGCACTCGCCGACGATGCGGCCTTCGCGCATGACCACGATCCGGTCGCTGACCCCGACCACTTCGGCTAGGTCCGACGAGATCATCAGGATGCCGCGCCCGCGCGCCGCGAGGTCGCGCATGATGGCGTAGATCGCGGCCTTGGCGGCCACGTCTATGCCGCGGGTGGGCTCGGCGAAGACCAGCAGCTTCGGATCGCGTGCGAGCCAGCGCGCGATGATGACCTTCTGCTGGTTGCCCCCGGACAGGAGACCGATCGCGCCGTCGAGCCGAGCGGCCCGCACGTCGAGCGCGCGCAGGTGCGCGTCGAGCGCCGCATCCGCCATGGCGCCTGCCCTGGGCCGCCCGAGCGCGCGGGCGAAGGCGCGCAGGACCAGGGCCGCGTTGTCGCGGACGGATTGCCCCGGCGCGAGTCCCTCGCGCTTGCGGTCGTCCGGCAAGAAGCCGATGCCTTCGACGATGCCCGCCCGCACCGAGCTGGGCAGGAGCGCCCTGCCCTCGAACCGCACCTCGCCGCGGGTGAACGGCCGATCCCCGAAGACCGCTCGGGCGAGCGCCGTCTTGCCCGACCCCTCGAGTCCCGCCACGCCGACGATCTCCCCGCGGCGGACCGTGAGGTCGATGTCGGCTAGCTCGGCGTTGCCGCCGCCCCGGATCTCGAGCAGCACATCACCCCCACTGGTCCCGCGCGGCGGGAAGAAATCGGCGAGGTCGCGCCCGACCATGGCGCGCACCAGCCGCTCCGGCGGCATGGCGTCCGTCCGGTCCGTGACCACCTTGCGGCCGTCCTTGAGGACCGTGACGCGGTCCGAGATGGCGGCGATCTCCGCCATGCGGTGCGACACGTAGATCACGGCAACACCGCCGTCGCGAAGCTGCCGCACCAGCGTGAGGAGGCGGGCCGCCTCGGTGTCGTCGAGCGCCGCCGTTGGCTCGTCCATCACGAGAATGCGCGGACCGGACGCCAGCGCCTTGGCGATCTCGACGAGCTGCTGCTCGGCGACCGACAGGTCGCCGGCCCGGCGATCCGGGGCGATTGCGCATTGCAGCCTCGCCAGGATCCCTCGTGCCCCCTCCCGCATGGCGGCGCGGTCGAGGATACCGCGCCGGGTCGGCTCGTCGCCGAGGAAGATGTTCTGCGCCACCGAGCGGTCGGGCAGCAGGCTCAGCTCCTGGTGGATGATGCTGATGCCCGCGCGCCGGGCGGCGACGGGATGGGGAAGAACGGCGGGCGTCCCCGCGATCCGGATCGCGCCGGCGTCGGGCTGGTAGATGCCACCCAGGATCTTGATGAGCGTCGATTTGCCGGCGCCGTTCTCGCCGCAGATGGCGTGGACCTCGCCCGGCGCGCAGTCGAAGCTCACGTCCTGCAGCGCGCGCACGCCGGGGAACGATTTCGAGATGCCGCTCATCTCCAGCGCCAGCCCGCCGCCCGAGCGCGATCTTTCCACGTCGCCCAAGCGGCTCCTATTCCGCCGCGATCCGCTGCGGCCTCGAGAGGCGCGGGCGGGGGTCGCGGTGCATTCGCCCGTCCTTCATGATCATGGCGAAGCGGTCGGGGCCGACCAGGACCGACTGGTCCTGCAGCGGATTGCCCTCGACGAGCAGGAGGTCGGCCAGCGCGCCCTCGCGGATGAGGCCGAGCTCGCCGCCGTAGCCCATCAATTCGCCGCCGACCGCCGTGGCGCACCGTAGCGCCTCGGCCGGCGTGTAGCCGAAGAACTTCACGAAATGGCCGATGTCGCGGGCGTTCTCACCCATCGGGGTCAGCGTGAAGCCGTAGTCGCCCCCGATCACCACCTTCACGCCGGCCTTGCGAAGCTGCTCATAGACCCGGCAGGTCGCCTCGAGCTTGCGCTGCAGGCCCATGCGCGCCACCGTTGCGGCACTCATGCCGACGCGGTCGTGCTCGAACACCGCGTTGTGGACGAGGCCGAAGGCGGGACCGACGAAGATGCGGTCTTTTGCCGTGACCAGCATCTCGATGGCTTCCTGGTCGGCGAAGTCGCAATGGTAGATGCAGTCCACCTTGTTCCGCACCGCGCGCTTGACGGATTCAGCGGCCCGCGAGTGGCAGGACACGCGCTTGCCCCAGTCGTGCGCGACCTCGACCGCCGCCGCGACCTCGGCCTCGGTCATGGACACCGCCTCGGCGCGCACGTTGGCCGTGAACTCGTCGCCCGAGATGTTGATCTTGATGTTCTCGACGCCCTCGCGGATGCAGAGCCGGACCGCCTTGCGGATCGCGTCCTGCCCGTCGGCGACCAGGCCGAAGCTCTCGGCCACGATGCCCTGGCGGTTCTCGTCACCGAGCCCGCCCGTCACGGTGATCTCGGGGCCGGCGGTCCGGTAGCGCGGGCCCGCGAGGTAGCCGTTCTCGATCTCGTCCTTCACGACGACATCGAGCCGCAGCTTGGCGGACGCGGCCGAGTAGCAGCTCGTAAATCCGTGGTCGAGGATCTTGGTCGCGTTGCGGCAGGTGCGGAGCAGGTGCTCCTCGACCGGGATCTCGCCCAGTTCCTTGTTCACGCTCACGCCGACGAACGAGAGGTGGCAGTGGCCCTCCACCATGCCGGGCATCAGGAAGAGGCCGTGCGCGTCAATGACCTCCGCCGCGTTCTCGGAGGCGATCTGGTCGCGGCCGCGCGCGACGGACTTGATGCGGTTGCCTTCGACCAGCACCTCGCCGGGGTAGGATTCGTCGTTAAGACCGTCCCACACCGTGGCGTTCCTGAGCAGCATGGCTGCCATGGCCGTCCCCTCGCGCTTGCCGGGCGATGGCCCGATCCTCGTTGACCCGGCGCCGGCAGAGTAAGCCGGGCGCCGCCCGGCAGCCATCGTAAAAATGGGCGCCGAGCGTAGGCATGGTGCAGGCATCAGGCGCTCGGGCGTCAGAGTTCGGCATCCAGTCAGGCACGTAGGCAGTGGCCACACGTCGGTTGCCCGGACATGCGGGCTCACCTCACGCAGACTTACCTAAGGAGCAGCGCGGGCGTCTTGCGCCCAAACCTCGGCCGCTGCGGCGAGCGTGGCCGCGATCGCCGTGGCATCGACCCAGACGGTGACGAGGTCAAAGCCCGAACGCGCCATCCGCGCCGCGTAGCGCGCGCTGGACGCGTGGATCGCGATCCGTTTGCCCGCCCCGCGGCAGGCCGTCAGGACGTGGGCGAAAATGTCTCGCATCTCGGGTTCCTCGCGGTCCTGTCCGGCCCCGAGGCCGAGCGCGAGGCCGAGGTCTCCGGGACCGATGAACAGGCCATCGAGCCCGTCGACCGCGGCCATCGCCGCGCACCGTTCCAGGCCCTCGCGCGTCTCGATCATGGCGAACACGATCGCGTCCTTAGCCCGCTGCGAACGCGTCCGCGCCGGGCCGCAGCCCGGCGCGGGTCGGCCCGTAGGATCGGCGGCCCTCGGGCGGATAGCGGCAAGCCGCGACCAGAGCCTCGACCTGCGCGACGCTCTCGACCTGGGGCGCGATGACGCCCGCCGCGCCCGCATCGAGCAGGTACCCGATTAAGGCAGCGTCCACGTCCGGCAGCCGGATCAGCGGCGCAGCGCCTTGGCCCGCGATGGCACGGATGGCGTGGACGGCCGAGCAGCGGTCGAACAGGCCGTGCTGGAGGTCGAGGGTGACAGCCTCGGCACCGCTGCGAGCGGCGACCGTCTCCGCCAGATAGGCGTCGGGTATGGTCAACCAGGCATTGCGCGCTGCCTGCCCGGCCGCCCACGCCGCGCGCAGCGGCCGCGCCGGGGTGTCAGGTGTGTCGGTCATGGATAGACTCCCTCGTGAGATCCCTAGGTTTCGCCACAGCCGGCCGGGACCGGCGCCACGTCGCAGGCGGCGAGCACCGCGCCCTCTTGGGCCGGCTCGATCCAGGGTGATCCGGTCGCCATCGCGTTCCCTCTTCGCGGCTCAGGCCGCCCGTTCCAAGCCTTCTCAGCTCAGATAGACGCGCTGCAGGTCGGCCTCGTTCACGTCGGCGGACCCGGCGTGCATGGCGACGCGGCCACGGGACAGGACGTACACGTCAGTCGCGATCTTGAGCAGGCGCGGGACGGTCTGCTCGGCGACGACGACGGTCATCCCGAGCTCGCTGTGCATACGCTCGACCACGTCGAACACCGCCTGCACCATCACGGGCGAGAGGCCGAGGCTCGGCTCGTCCAGCAGCAGCAGCTTGGGATTGCCCATCAGCGCCATGCCGATCACCAGCATCTGCAACTGGCCGCCGGACAGGAAGCCGGCCCGGCGCTGCTGCATCTCCTGTAGGAACGGGAAGTAGCCGAACACCATCTCCCGCCGCGTCGCCGCTCCCTTCGAGTGCACGAAGGACGCGGCCTTCAGATTCTCCTCGACGGTAAGCTCACGGAAGCACTGCCGCCCGTCCTGGACGAGCGCGATGCCGCGCCGGGCGATGGCGGCGGGGTGCGCGCCGAGCAGGTCGGTGCCTTCGAACCGGATGCTGCCCTCCGTCACCTCGCCCAGCTCGAAGGGCAACATGCCGGCGATCGCCTTCAGCAGCGTCGTCTTGCCCGCGCCGTTCGGCCCGAGCAGGGCGACGACGCCGCCCGGCTGGACGGTGAAGTCCAGGCCCTGCAACGCGACGATGGCCGAGTCGTAGTGGACGGACACGTTGCTGACCTGGAGCATCGCCGCCCCTCCCGCCCCCGCGTCCGAGTGGGCCAGGGCGCTAGCGCGCATCGATCCAATCGCTGGCAGCAACGTATTTGCCGCCCTTGATCTCGGCGATGCGCGCCTGGGTGGAACCTTGGTGGTTGGCGAAGTCGAGCGGCGGCGTGATGCCGCCGTCGCCGAGATCGCGCAGCGCCTCCATTGCGTCGCGGACCTGCTTGCGGAACGCCTTGAGGTCGGCGGGAACCTGCCCGCCGTTCTTCTTGATCGCGCTCTCGATCGCGGCCGCCATGGCGGTGCCCTGGAGCCAGCCCTTCATGTAGTAGATGTCCTGCTTCTCGACCTTGTTCTTCTGGCGGAACTCGTCGATCTGCTTCATGGCGGGGATGTCGGCGCCGTACTGCTGATAGATCTGGACGGCGCGGAAGCCCTCGGCTGCCTGCCCGAGCTGCTCCGGAATCGTCGGGCTGATGGTGTAGATGTTGCCGATGAAGAGCTTGGCCGGCAGCCCCACCTTGGCCGCGTCGCGCAAGGTCACGAGCGCCTGCGGCGCGGAGCTCTGGATATACACCAGGTCGGGGTTGCGCGACTTGATGCGCAGGAGCTGGGCGGTGACGTCCTGGGCGTCGTAGCGGAACTCGACGGTGTCCACCAGCTCGAGCCCAAGCTTCTCGATGATGCCGGACTTCCGCAGCACGGTCACCGGGCCACGGCCGTACTCGTTGTCCGCGTGCATCAGCACGACGCGCTTGCCGCCCTTGTGGGCGAGGTCGCGCAGCGAGATGATCATCTGCTGCTCATAGGTCGGGCCCGCCATGAAGATGAAGGGCAGCTTGACCGGATCGAGCACCTGGCTCGCGAAGGAGTCGGTCATGAACGGCACGCCGTCCTCGTTGATCTGGTCCTTGAGCGCGTTGACGGCGCCCGTGGACCAGCCGTTGACGTAAGCCGCATTGTCCTCGTCCACGCAGCGGCGATAGATCTTGAGCTCCTCGTCGAGCTTGTAGCGGCCGTCGAGCAGCAGCGTGCTGACCTTGTTGCCGGCAATCCCGCCCTTCGCTTGATTCAGGTACTCGAAATAGTCGCGCGTCCCGTAGGCCATGCCGTTGACCAGCGCGTCCGGCCCGGTGATCGTTCCCCACACGCAGACGTTCAGGCCCGTCGCCCTGGCGGCCGGCGCTGCAAGCGCGGCGGCGAGTGCGAGCAAGGCGAGCAGCGCACCGGTGTTGGCGTATCTCTTCATGGAAGCCTCCCTTCGGCAGCTATGGTCATCGTCCGTGCCTCACTCGCCCGGCACCGCGGCGGTTCGGCTGCCGGGCGGCCGCGGCCGCAGCCGGGGCAGCAGCGCCGCCAGCCCGCGCGGCTCGAAGATCAAGAACAGGATGATCAGGAGGCCGAACGCCATCTCGCGCAGGGCGGACAGCACATCGGCGATGTTCAGGGTCTCGCCGACGCGCTGGATCGCCTCGGGCAGCAGGACAACGAAGGCGGCGCCGATGATCGGGCCGGCCCAGGACCCCAAGCCCCCAACGATGATCATCGCGATGTAGTCCGCCGAGAGATCCAGCGTGAAGGCCTCCGGGCTGGCCAGCCGGTTCGTGAAGCCGATCAGTCCGCCGGCGACGCCGGCGAGGAAGCCGCTGAGGACGAATGCCCAGGCCTTCGTCCGTGCGACGTCGATGCCCATGCCCTTTGCAACGATCTCGCTCTCGCGGACGACGAGGAAGGCGCGGCCGAGATTCGTGCGCATCAGGCGCATGACCCCGAGCCACGCAGCCAGCATCACCGCCACGGAGAGGGCGGCGTAAGCCTGGTCCGAGGCGATCGGGGCGCCGAGCAGGGTGGGCGACCGGATGACCAGCCCCGAGACGCCGCCGGTCAGCGGCTCGACCATCTTGAACAGGTACTCGAGGATCGCCTGCGCCGCGAGCGTGGCGATGGCGAAGTAGAGACCGCGTAGGCGCAGCGCCGGTAAGCCGATGAGGGCGCTCACGACCGCCGCGGTGACGCCGGCGCCGAGCAGGGCAAGCAGGATGCCCGATCCCGAGTTGCCGAGATTGCCAGCCGCGTAGGCGCCTACTCCCAGCAGCGCGCCCTGGGCGAAGCTGATCTGCCCGCAGTAGCCGATGAGCAGGTTGAGCGACAGCGCGCCGATGCCGGCGATCGCCACGGCGCGAATGAGGTAGGCCCCGAAGCGGCCGAGGGTCAAGCCGAGAGCCGCGAGGACGACGGCTACGGCGCAGGCGGTGAGGATGCGGCGGCGCTGCGTTGTCACCGCGTCAGACCCTCTCCGTGCCGCGCCGGCCGAACAGGCCCTGCGGGCGCACGAGCAGCATCAGGACGAGCAGCCCGTAAGGCACCACCTGCTGCAGCGCGCCGACCGAGTAGATGCTCGTGTTGGCGCGCAGGAAGTCTTCCAGCGCGGGCGTGAGCAGCCCGTCCGTGAAGGATTGCAGCATTCCCAGCAGCAGACCGGCGACCAGCGCCCCTTCGAGGCTGGACAGGCCGCCCACAACAATGACGGGGAAGGCGAGCATCCCGATATCGGATAGTCCTAGCGACAGCCCGCTCAGCGTGGCGAGCAGCGTGCCAGCAAGGCCGGCCAGCGCCGCGGACATCGCCCAGGCGGCGGAGATCTGGTTGCTGACGTGGATGCCGATCGCGAGCGCGGCCCTGCTGTTGTCCGCCGCGCAGCGCTGCATCAGGCCCATCGGGGTGAAGCGGTAGAAGGCGAGGAAGCCCAGGCTCAGCACCGCCGCGAGCAGCCCGGCGGCGACGTAGTTGTAAGTCACGAAGATGCCGCCGAGCTGGACGGCGCCCTCCGGGAAGATTGAGGGAAAGGCGATCTGATCAGGTCCCCAGACCAGGAGGCACGCGGCGCGAGCGAAGATCAGCAGGCCGAGAGTCACCATCATCACGGCAACGAGCGGCGCCTTCAGCATAGGGCGCAGGACGAGGCGCTCGGTGAGCGCGCCGAGGCCCGCCATGATCACCATGCCGGCGATCACCGCCGCCAGCGCAGGCAATCCGGCGCCGCGGAGCAGGACGTAGGTCACATACGCCCCAACCATGGCGTAGGCGCCCTGCGCGAAGTTGACCACGCCCGAGCACTTGTAGATCAGCACGATGCCGATCGCGATCAGCGCATAGATGCTGCCGGTCGCCAGGCCCGCGACGGCGAGCTGCAGGACCAGCGTCATGGCCTCGCCCTCACGGTTCCCCCAAATAGACGCGCCGCACCTCGGCGTCCGACTGCACCTCGTTCGGCCCGCCCTCGAAGATCTTGGCCCCGGCGGCCATGACCGCGACGCGGTCGCAGGTGCTCATCACGACGTCCATCTTGTGCTCGACCATCACGACGGCGCAGCCGTAGCGGTCGCGCACGTCGCGGATCACGGCGGCCATTGCAGTGCCTTCCTGCGCGGTGAGGCCCGCAACGGGCTCGTCGAGCAGCAGGAGCTGCGGGTGCGCGGCCAGCGCGCGCGCCAGGTCAACCGCCTTGCGACGGCCGTAAGACAGGGTCTGGATGGGGTCGAACGCGAAATCCGCGAGCTTCAGCGGCTTCAGCAGCGTCTCGGTGAGTTCCTTCTCCAGCGCCCCCTCCGAGCCGAAGAAGCCGGGAGCGGACCCGTTGCCACCCCGGCGCGTGCCCGCCCCGAGCTTAGCCATATCGAGGACTGTGAGATCGTGGAGGGACGCGACATTCTGGAAGGTGCGGGCGACACCCCGGCGCAAGAGCGCGGACGGCGGGAGGCCGAGCAGCTCCCGCCCCTGCCAGAGCGCGGTCCCGGACTCGGGACGGTATGTTCCGGAGATGCAGTTGATGAACGTCGTCTTGCCGGCGCCGTTCGGTCCGATCAGGCCCACGATCTCCCCAGGAGCGACGTCCAGCGCCATCGCGTTGACGGCCACCACGCCGCCGAAGCGGATCGTCACGTCCCTGGCCGTCAGCGCCATTTAACCGCACCGGCGCCGCGCAGGTCGGCGATGATGACGTTGATGCGTTCGCCCGCGAAGGCGGCGACCTTGCCGTCCAGCCTCATTCCGCCTCCTCCACAGGGGGCCGACTTGCCGCCGTCCTTGCCCGTGCTGCCCAATATCGAGCGATCTTTCGGTGGCAGCAACACTTGCAGCTCCGACTGTAGCTAACGGGCTATCTGTCTGGTGACGATAGGCTCCCCCGGAAGGGAGTTGGTGATGCGTCGGGCTACGCCTCGGCGGGGGGCACGTTGAAGACATCGAGCGTGGTGCGGCCGCTCATCAGCTCGCGCTCCCAGCCGTGCTCGGCCTCGACCCGCGCCAGGGCGGCCTTGAGCCGCGCCTCGGCATCGTCGCGCGGGATCACGACCAGCCCGTCGTCGTCACCAAGGATGAGGTCGCCTGGGGCGATTCGCGCCCCGGCGAAGGAAATGACATCGTTGACGACGCCTTGGTCCATGGAGGAGGGGCCGCGCGGATTGACGTGGCGCGCGAACACCGGGAAATCGTCCCATTGGCGCAGGCGCGCGCTGTCCCGCACCGCGCCGTTGACGATCACGCCCGCCACCTGCTTCAGCCGCGCGGCACCGCTCAGGAGCTCGCCGATCACCGCCGGACTGGCGCGGCCGCCGGCCTCGACAGCGATGACGTCGCCCGCCTCGGCGACGGCGATCGCGTGGTGCACCGCGCCGTAATCCGCGGCGGTGCACAGCGCCGTCACCGCGCTGCCGAGCAGGCGCTGGCCGGCGGCGAACGGGCGCAGGGGGCGGATCGCCGGGTCGATCAAGGTCGCGCCTGCAAAGATGTCCGCGGCCACGCTCGCGGGCACCTCCGACCAGCGGCGGATGAGCTCCTGAGGCAGCTTGGCGGTGCCGGGGCGATGGACGCGAGTGGGCATGGCGTGATCCTCACCGTGGGGTTGTTGGAACTTGCGCGCTATTCGAGCCTGAGCGGCGGAGCGACGTCGGCCTCCGCGGCGGACGCGCCGAGCGGAGCCGCCGCGGCCACCATCGTAACCAAGGCCGCTGACAGCATAAGCCCCGAAAGCATTTCATGGGGCTTCGCCCCAAACCCCACTGGGGCCGGCGGCCCCAGACCCCAATTCCTGAAATAAATGGATTTCAAAGGCTCTGCCTTTGATGGGGTCCAGGGGCAAAGCCCCTGGCCTGCGGCACCGTCGCCTGCCCGCTCTCCGCCGCCGCATAAGCGGCCTCGGCGACGGCGAACGTCTTGAGGTTATCGGCCCCGCTCGTGTCCGCGTCGCGGCCGGCGCGCCAGGCCCCGATGATGGCGCGTTGCGTGAGCAGCACGCTCTCCTGGGCGATATGCCAGGGTTCCTGCGTCCAGGACAGCAGCGGCGACCCGGCGTAGCGCTCGCTGACTTCGCCGCCGCTCGTCACGACCATGCGGAAATCCTCATGCAGCTTGATCGATCCCCTCTCGCCCTCGATCACGATCAAGGTCTGCGGGAACGGGTCAGGGCGCTGGCGCGCCTCGTACGTCGTCTCGGCGAGGCTGACAGCGCCTGAATTGTGGCGCAGCAGCATCGTGGCGGTGTCCTCCCCCGCGTTCTGCGGGTTGCGGCGCTGCGTCTCGCAGGACACGTGCGCGACCTCGCCCATGAAGAAACGGGCGAGATCGAGGACATGGACGCCCGTATCGAGGATGGCGAGCCGCGTCTCGTGGTGGAAGTAGGGCTGCGTCGTGTACACGTCGAAGCCTGTGCGGAAGGCGAAGCGGCCCCAGCTCGGCTGCCCGATCACGCCCGAATCGAGCGTCTCGCGCAGGATGCGCATGGGCGTTTGATAACGGAAGTTCTCGTGCACGGCGAGCGGCACACCGGCCGTCTCGGCGGCCTCGACCATGGCGACGCAGGACTGCCAATCGGGGGCGAAGGGCTTCTGCACGATAGTGCGGACGCCGCGAGACACGGCGAGCAGTACCAGGTTTTTGTGGGTCTCCATGCGGGTGGCGATATCGACGAAATCGAGCGGCTCGGCCGACATGAGTTCACCCGCGTCAGTGTAATGGCGGGGAATGCCGAAGGACTGCGCCGCCGCCTGCGCCTTGGCGGGGTCGATGTCGCACACGGCCACAAGCTCGACGCCGTCCGCTCGCATGTCTTGCCAGGCATGCAGATGGTTCTGGGCGAAGAACCCGCATCCGATCAGCGCCCCACGCATGCTCGCCTCCCTCATTCAGGTGCTCGCGGCCGGGATCGATGATGCTCCCAGCTGCCGCAGCAGGCTCAGCGTATCGACCATCGCCCAATGCTCGACGAGCTTGCCGTCCTCGAGGCGGAACAGGTCGAAGACCTCGACGTCGATGGCGTTCCCGGTCGGCGCGTAACCGAAGAACTCGCCGTGGTGGGTTCCGCGGAACCGCAGGCACACCAGCACCTTGCCGCTATCCTCCATTACGTCGTGGATCGGCAAGTTCAGGTCCGGAACGCCTCTCAGCAGCACATCGTGATGATGCTGCAGGCCCGCCGGCCCGATGACCTCGTATGGAAGACCGGGATCGTGCCGCTTGAAAGTGGGCGAGACATTCGCGTCCCACCACGCCTTGTCGCCGGCGACGAAGGCTTTGAAATACTCGAGCGCGACGCGCTTGTTGTGTTCGCGGTCGGACATAGACCCCTCCGTGCTTCTCACGTTCAGCCGCCCTCGGCCGCAAAGCGCCGGGCCGCCGCGGTGATGATCACGACGTTATGGTCGAGACGAGACACGGCGCGCCTCATAGGAAGCCGAAGTAATCGCGCAGGCGGGCGACGGCCGCGACGGCGATAAGCGTTGCACCCCAGATTGCGAGGGTAAGGAATTGGCTGAAGTTCAGGAGGTTAAAGGCCGTCGAGATGAGCTGAAGGATGATGAGCGCGAAGACCAGGCCCGCGACCTTGCCGAAGCCGCCTTCGGGCGAGACGCCTCCGAGCACCGCGGCGAGGATGGTGACGAGCAGGTAGCTCTCGCCGTACGCTGCGTTGGCCGAGTTGAACCGTGCCATCATGACGATGCCGGCGATGGCAGCGAGCAGGCTCGACGTGATATACACCTTGACCAGCATCCGGCGGGTATCGATGCCCGAGTAGCGCGTCGCCGCCTCGTTTGAGCCGAGCATGTGGAGGATTTGGCCGAACGGCGTCCGGTTCAGGATCAGCGTCATGACCGCCGCCACGGCAATGAAGATCAGCACCACGACGGGAACGCCAACGATAGAGCCGTTGCCGATGAACACGATCGGCGACGGGAAGCCCGACAGCACCCCGCCGTGGGTGAGACCGATGCTGATGCCCTTGATCAGCGTCATGGCGCCGAGCGTGGTCAAGATCGGCGACACTTCGAGATAGGCGATGATGACGCCGTTGGCGGCGCCGACCACTACTGCCACGGCGAGACCGGCGGCTACAGCCGCGGCCTGCGCGGCCGCCCAAGAGACGCCGAGGCTGGCCGGGACCAGCGCCTGGAACAGGAACGCGATCGTCAGCGCCACGAGGTTCGCGGTCGCGATGATGGACAGATCAAGACCGCCCGAGAGCAGCGGCACCATCATGGCGAGCGACAGGATGCCGAGCTCGGGCAGCTGGTAGGCCATCGAACGCAGGGACGCACCGCTGAACAAACGCTCGCCGAGCAGCAGGCCGAACACGGCCAGCAGCGCCAGGAGCAGCAGGATCAGGCGCTGGTTCACCGGGTCGATCCGCGGTCCTGTGCGCCGCAGCAAGGGAGCGGCGGCGCTCACGCGGCTGCTCCGATCAGGCGCCGTCTCGAGCGATGCTGACGCCGGCGCTCCCACGAGATCGTGGCAACCGCCGCGAGGAACACGATGCCCGTGAAGCACTGGGTCCAGAACGACGAAACGCCGAGCAGGATCAGCCCGTCCTGCAGGAGAGCCAAGAGTGCCAAGCCCAGGATGGTGCCGAGCACGGTGCCGACGCCGCCCGTGAGGCTGGCGCCACCGAGGACCACCGCGGCCAGCACGTCGAGCTCGCGGCCGACCAGCATGTTGGGCACGACCGAGCCTGCGACTTGCGCCTGCACCAGGGAGGCAAGGCCGGCCGAGAACCCCATGTAGCCGTAGGCGACCATGTTTAGCCGCAGCGCGTTGAAGCCGACCCGCTTGGCGGCTTCCGAGTTGCCGCCGAGTGCCCTGAGCTGCCGTCCGACGCTGGTGCGGTTGAGCAGCACCCAGCTCAGCACGAAGCTCAGGACAAGCCCGAGCATCTGCATGTTGACGATATACGGATTGCCGTGGGCGTCGGTGCCGACCACCCAGGACAGGCCGTCGAGATACCAGTCCGGCAGCGTGTTGATCGGGTTGCCGCCGCTCAGGAACATGAGGGCGCCGTAATAGACGTTGAGCATCGCGATCGTGACGATGATGGTGGAGATGCGCAGCCACGTCACCAGGACCGCGTTGACGAGACCGAGGAGCGTGCCGACGCCGAGCGCTATCGCGAACAAGCCGATCCAGCCGATCGCGTAGTGGCTCGCTGCCGAGACGGCCAGATATTGCGCGATGGAGGCGACGGCGGTGAAGGAAATGTCGAGGCCGCCGGCCACCAGCACCACGACGAGACCGGCCGCCAGCATGCCCGAGAAAGCATTCGAGGTGAGCAGGTCGATGCCGTTCTGCAGCGAGAAGAAGTTCTTGGTGGCGACGGACAGGAACACGAACAGCGCGGCCGTGACGGCAAGCAGACGCGCTTCATGTGTGCCCGCGAAGCGGCGCAGGGCCTCAGGCATCGATTGCCTCCTGGAGCGCCGCTTCCGAGGTCTTGACCGGCTCATACTCGCCGACGATCCGCCCCTCGCGCATCACCAAAACCCGGTGCGCGTTGCAGAACACCTCCGGGACCTCGTCGGAGATCATGATCACGGCCAGCCCGTCCGCGGCGAGCTGGCGGACGATGCGGTAGATGCCATCCTTGGCGGCGATATCGACGCCGACGGTGGGGCTGTCGAGGATGAGAAGGCGCGGCTTCGTGGCGAGCCACTTGGCGAGCACCACGCGCTGCTGATTGCCGCCCGAGAGCGTCCCCACCGCGTTTTCCGGGTCGGCCGCCTTTATGCCGAGGTCGTCGATCCACCGCCGCACGATGTCCTGCCGGCGGTCGCGCTCGACGAGGCCAAAGCGATCGGCGAGGCTTGCGAGTACGGTCAGCGCGATGTTGGACGAGATCGGCTGGGGCATCACCAGCCCGAGCGACAGCCGGTCCTCCGATACGTAGGCGATGCCGTTCTCGATGGCTTCGCGATTCGAGCGGAGCTGCACCGCGCGTCCGTTCATGCGGACCTCGCCGGAATCGGGCGGGCTCATGCCGAACAGGGACAGCGCGAACTCCGTTCGCCCCGAGCCGAGCCGGCCGGTGATGCCGAGGATCTCGCCCTGCCGCACCGACAGGGACACGTCCCTGAACTCGCCGGCGCGCGACAGGTTCTCGACCTCTAGCGCGACCGGCGCGGCGTCGACAGGCGCATCGATGCGGCTGTGCTCGAAGGTTTTGCCGGTCATCAGCTCGCCGAGGCGGCGGTCGGTCATTCCCGCCGCCTCGAATGTGCCGCGTTTCTCGCCGTTGCGCAGGACGGTGACGCGTTCGGCGATCTCGAGCACCTCGTCAAGCCGGTGGCTGACGAACACGACCGCAGATCGAGCGGCGCTTCAGCTCGAGCGTGAGCGCCAGCAGCGCGTCGACCTCGTGCCGGGTGAGCGAGGCGGTCGGCTCGTCCATGATGACGAGGCGCGCGTCGTTGGCGATGGCCCGGCAGATCGCCACGAGCTGGCGCTGCGCGATCGAGAGGTCGCCCACGTAGGACGCCGGGTCGAGCGACACGCCGATCCGCGCCAGGGCGGCTTCCGCCGTGCGCCGGATCGCGCCCCAGCGCAGGAGATGCAGCCCGTGATGGTGCTCGACGGCGATGTTCTCGGCCACCGTCAGGTTTGGGAACAAGGACAGGTCCTGATAGATGACCTGGATGCCGCGGCGGATGCTTTCGGCCGGGTCGAGGCCGACGCATTCCTCGCCGCCGATCACGATGCGCCCGCCCGCTTCCGGCGCCTGCACGCCGGAGATGATCTTGATCAAGGTCGATTTGCCCGAGCCGTTCTCGCCGGCGAGGCAGTGCACCTCGCCGACGGCCACGTCCATGTCGATGCCGTTGAGCGCGCGGACGCCGCCGAACCGCTTCGAGATGCCTCGCAGTTCGAGGAAGTTCGGCGTGCCATTCGCCTGGTCGAGGATACGCTCAAATGCCGAGCTTCAAGAGCTCGGGCAGTGTGGATTTGTTGAGGACCAACATGCGCGACACGCTGATGATCCGCTTGTCCGGGTCCACGTTCGCCTTACCGATGCCTGGGATATCCATGCCGGTCTTGAAGTCGGCTTTCTTGAGGGTGAGGCTGGCCACCGCGACCAGGGCCTCGCCGACCTCCTTGGGGCTCCAGAGGAACACCTCCTTGAGGGCGCCGTCTTCGATCAGGGGCTTCGCCTGCGACGGGAGCGCGAACCCGGTGACGGACAGCTTTTCTGGAGGTGGCGCTGGCGGACCACGTTGCCGGCGCCGATCGGCCCGTTCGAGCCGAAGCCGATCACGCCGCGCAGGTCCGGATAGGCCTGGAGCGCGCTGCGGACGACCTGCTCCGTCGTGTCGATCTCGTCGGCCCCAGGGAAGCGGTCGGCGGCAGCTTCATGCTGGGGTAGTTCTTTTTCTGATAGGCGATAGCGGCATCGCACCAGAGATTGTGCAGCGGCGTCGTGAGCGTGCCGACGATGCAGATATATTCGCCCTTCTCGCCCATCTGCCGGGCGAGAGACTTCATCATCGCCTCGCCGAAGGCGGTGCTGTCAACCATCTCGACA
>CAWIUA010000023.1:0-20881 GCA_963839135.1 uncultured Alphaproteobacteria bacterium | reverse complement strand
TCGCGGCGGCAGCTCGTCGCGGCCTGCATCGTCATCGCGTTGATCGTGGTTGCTGGGCTGTGGCTCTCGGGCGCGCTGCACCAGACTGGCAGCCTGCAGGATTGCGCGATGAGCGGACGCACGAACTGCGCGCCGATCGAGGCTCCGGCGCGCTGATCCTCCCGGTCAGTGCCCCATCTCGCGCGGGATCTCCGTCGAGCGCAGCGGGACGTCCCGCGTCACGGCGGCGATGGCCAGCGCCGCCATTGTGACGCCAGCGCAGGCCCAGAACGCCAGATGGAACCCGGCGACCAGCGCGCCCCGCGCCGCGGCGAGGCCCGCGCTACCGACACCGCCCAGCGCCCCTGCCCCGCCCTGCAGAGCACCCAGGCTCACCTCGCCCGCGCCGGTCGCCCGCAACCCCGCGTTGAAACGGGCCACGAGCAGCGCGCCCGTCAGCGTGCTGCCGAACGCGCCGCCCATCGAGCGCAGGAAGAGCAGCGCGCCCGTCGCCGCGCCCACGTCCCCGTGCTCCGCCGAATTCTGCACCTGGACGAGCACGCTCGGCATGACGCCGCCGATCCCGAGTCCGAGCAAGACCGTGGCGCCGAGCACGAGCGCCTCCGGCGCCTGCGCTCCGACCGACGCGAGGATCAGGAACCCGGCCGTGCACGCGCAGAGCGCCGTGACCACGATGGCCTTGGTGCGGCCGATCTTCCGGGCGAGCTGGCCGGCGGTGTAGGCGCCGATCGTGTTCGCGGCCAGGAACGGCATCACGAGCAGCCCGGACCGCGCGGGATCCACCCCGGTCACGAGCTGGAACCAGAGCGGCAGCATGAACGTCGCGCCCAGCAGCCCGAGCGACACGCAGAACGCGACGGCGACGCCGCCGAGGAACACGGGCCGCGCGAACACGCGCGGCGGCAGGATCGGGTCCGCCGCCCGGCGCTCGACGGGCATCAGCGCGGCGACGAAGACGGCGCCCAGCACGGCCAGCCCGATGACCGGCGCCGACGCCCATGGGAACTCGATGCCGCCCCAACTCAGCACGAGCAGCCAGGACGTGACCGCGCCGACGATCAGCGCGGCGCCTAGCCCGTCAATGTTCGCCCGCCCGCCGCGCACCGGCAGCAGCCTGAGCGCGCGATCGCAGAGGAACATGGCGACGAGGCCCAGGGGAAGGTTCGCCCAGAACAGCCAGCGCCAGGAGAGATGCTGCGTCACGTAGCCGCCGACCACCGGCCCGGCGATGCTCGCGACGCCCCAGGCGCCCGCCATGTAGCCTTGGTAGCGACCGCGCTCGCGCGGCGAGACCACGTCCGCGATCGCCGCCTGCGCCATGGACATCAGCCCGGCGCCGCCGAGGCCTTGCAGCGCTCGCGCCAGGATGAGCTGGACGATGTTCCTGGAGAAGCCGCAGCACAGGCTCGCCGCGATGAAGACGACTAGTCCGCCGAGCAGCAGCCGGCGCCGCCCGTAGATGTCCGAGAGCTTGCCGTAGATCGGCGTCGCCGCCGTACTCGTGAGCAGGTAGGCGGTCACGATCCAGGAGAGATGCCCGAAGGCGCCCATCTCCCTCGCGATCACCGGGACCGCCGGCACCACCACCGTCTGATCGAGCGCTGCGAGCAGGATGCAGAGCATGATCCCGGTGATGACCTGGATGATCTGCTCGTGCGTGTAGCGTGGCGGGGCCTCGGGCGCGGTGATGGTGCTCATGGAGAGGTTTGATGCAACGGCCGGGCCACGACGGCAAGCGCCGGCGGGGCGGCGCGGCTATTCACCCTGGCGGGGACGCCGCTACACGCCCGGTCCCGCGGCCTGGGATAGCGCTAGGATCGCTGCCCCGTAACGCTCCAGCTTCGACGCTCCCACGCCGCGCATTTGGCCGAGCGCCTCACGCGTCCGCGGCGCCGCGGCGGCGATGTCGCGCAGCGTGCTGTCGTGGAAGATGACGTAGGGCGGCACGCCTTGCGCGCGGGCCTCGGCGAGCCGCCATTCGCGCAAGCGGTCGAAAAGCGCGGAATCGCCCGGCGCCGCCGCGGCCGGCGACGACGCAAACGGTTGGGTCAGGGCCTTGCGCGGCTCGCGTCGGCGGGGAACGTCCTCCTCCCGTATCATTACGCTCGCCTCGCCGCGCAGGATGGGCCGCGCCACGTCCGGCACGAGCGCCAGCCCCGGCCTGTCGCCCTCGCCGTGCTGCAGCGCGCCCTGGACGACGAGCTGCCGCAGCACGCCGCGCCAGAAGCCGGCGGTCCGGTCCTTGCCGAGGCCGAACACGGCCAGCCTGTCATGGCGGAAGCGCGCGACCTGCTCCGACGTCTCGCCGCGCAGCACGTTGACGACGTGGACGGCCCCGAACATCTGGCCCGTGCGATACACCGCCGAGAGCGCCTTGCGCGCCGGGTCCGTGCCGTCCACGAGGAGCGGCGGGCTCGCGCAGGAATTGCAGTGGCCGCACGCCTCAGCGAGGTGCTCGCCGAAGCAGGCCAGCAGCGCCTGCGTGCGGCAGGTGGGCACGTGGGTGAGGCCGATCATGCGCTCCAGCCGCTCCCGCATCACCGCGCGCTGCGCCTCGGGCGCGCGGCTCTGGGCGAGCCAGTGCCGGGCGCGCGCCACGTCCTCGGCGCCGTAGAGCAGCAAGGTGTCCGCCCGTTCCCCGTCGCGCCCGGCGCGGCCGATCTGCTGGTAGTAGGCCTCCGGGCTGTCCGGCATCTGCAGATGGACGACGTAGCGCACGTCCGGGCGGTCAACGCCCATGCCGAACGCGATGGTGGCGACGACGATGCAGGGCTCGCCGCCGCGGAAGCGGGCCAGCGCCGCGCGCTTCTCCTCGGCCGGTAGCCCGGCGTGGAAGGCGATCGCGGGCCAGCCCTTGGCGTGCAGCCGCCCCGCCGTGCGCTCGGTGGCGTTGCGGCTGCCGCAATAGACGATGCCGCACTCCTTCTCCCGCCCGCGCAGGAAAGCGAGCAGCTCGGCCGTCTCGCCCTCGCGCGGTGCGGCGGCAATGTGCAGGTTCGCGCGGTGAAAGCTCGCCGCGAACACGGCCGCATCCTCCAGCCGCAGCGCGCGCAGGATATCCGCCCGCGTGCGCGGGTCGGCCGTCGCGGTGAGCGCCACCCTCGGCACGCCCGGGAACACGTCGTGCAAACGGGCGAGGTCGCGATACTCGGGCCGGAACTCGTGGCCCCAGGCAGAGACGCAGTGCGCCTCGTCTATGGCGATCAGCGCGAGCTGCACCCGGCGCAGGCGGTCGAGCGTGCCGGGCATGAGCAGGCGCTCCGGCGAGAGATAGAGCAGCTTGAGCGTCCCTGCCTCCAGCGCGCGGGCGGTGCGCCGGGCCTCGTCAGGGTCGGCCTCAGAGTGCAGCGCGCCGGCCGCCACGCCGAGCTGGCGGAGGGCCGCCACCTGGTCGTCCATGAGCGCGATCAGCGGCGAGACGACGAGCGCCGTGCCGGGCCGGCAGAGCGCGGGGACCTGGTAGCATAGACTCTTGCCGCCGCCCGTCGGCATGAGCACGAGCGCGTCGCCGCCGGCCACGACGCGCGCGACCGCCTCCTCCTGCAGGCCGCGGAAGGCGGGGAAGCCGAAGACGCGGTGGAGAACCTCCTCCGGGGCAGCGACGTCCGGCGCCGCCTCACGGCTCAGCAGGAGCAGCCTCGAACTCCGCGGGGCGCAGCAGCCGGGCGAGGCGGTCGAGCAGGCCGTTGACCATGCGCGGCTCGTCGCCCGTGAAGAATCCATGCGCCACGTCGAGATACTCGTTGATGATGACGCGCACTGGCGGGCCGTCCTGCATGGACAGCTCGGCGCCGCCGGCGCGCAGCATGGCGCGGAGCACCGGGTCGAGGCGCGGCAAGGGCCAGTCGGGCGGCAGATTCTCCGCGAGCATCTTGTCGAGCCGGTCCTGCTGCTCGACGGCGGTGCGGACGATGCGGGCGAACAGGGGCACCTGCGCGTCCGGCACGCGGCCCTCTGCAAAGGCCTCGGGGGGCGCCCCTGCGGCGCCCGGCAGCATGCCGAGGCGATGGCGGATGAACTGGTCGATGACGGTCTCGGCCGCTTCCTGGCCTTGCTCGCTCTGGAACAGCGCCTGGGTCGCCGCGACGCGCGACGCCGTGCGCGGGCGTGACGGCGGCGGTCCCCGATGGGACCGGTGCTGCGGCGCACGACTCACGACCAGCCCTCGATCTGGCGCGCGACCGCGACCTGCATCAGCGCCGCCATTGCCGCCTCCGCGCCTTTGTTGTGCCCGTCCCGACCCGCGCGCACGACGGCTTGCTCGACGCTGTGGACGGTGAGCAGCCCAGTGCCGAGGGCGATGCCGAACTGAAGCGCAACCTGCATCAGCCCCTCCATGGACGAGCGGCAGACGTAGTCGTAGTGGTCCGTGCCGCCCCGCACGACGCAGCCGAGCGCGACGAACCCGTCCCACCGCTTCGGCCCGCGCAGCGCGAGGCGGATCGCCTGGGGCAACTCCAGCGCGCCAGCCACGTCGAGAACGTCCACCGCCGCACCCGCCCCGTCGAGCATCCGGCGCGCGCCCCAGAGCAAGCCCTCGGCCACGTCCTTGTAGTAGGGCGCCTGGACGACGAGGATGGCCGGCGGCGCACCCGGCAGGCTCGGCGGCTTCGGCAGCGGCGCGTCGGCCGTACTCATTGGCGCGCCTCTGGCGAGGCGCTCAAGCGCCGGGTTCCAGGGCGTGCTGGTCCACGATGTTGAGGCCGTAGCCTTCCAAGCCGATCACGGTGCGCTGCGTGTTGGAGAGCAGGATCATGTCGTGCACGCCGAGGTCCACCAGGATCTGGGCGCCGATGCCGTAGTCGCGCAGCACTGGGCGCGGACGCGGGCTGCCGCGCATTCCCGCGACCCGCTCGCTCAGCGCCGTAGGCCGCGGATCGCGCAGGAGCACGATGGCGCCCCGGTTCTCGGCGGCGATCAGGCGCATGGCCGCCGAGAGGGTGGGCCAGGACGCACCGCCGACCCAGTCGCCCATGAGGTCAACCTGGTGCATTCGCACGAGAGCGGGCATCGGGGCCGCGAGGTCGCCCTTGGAGAGGACGAGGTGCTCGGCATACTCGACCGTGTTGGCATAGACCGCGAGCCGCCACTCGCCGCCGATCGGGTGGTGCAGCACGCCTTCCTCGACCCGGCGCACGAGGCGCTCGGTGCGGCGGCGATGGGCGATCAGGTCGGCGATGGTGCCTAGCTTGAAGTTATGGCGCTGGGCGAAGGCGACGAGGTCGGGCAGGCGCGCCATCGTGCCGTCGTCGTTCATCACTTCGCAGATCACGCCCGACGGGTTCAGGCCGGCCATGCGGGCGATATCGACCGCCGCTTCCGTATGCCCGGCGCGCACCAGCGTGCCGCCCTCGCGCGCGACCAGCGGGAAGACGTGGCCCGGCGTCGTGATGTGGTCGCGTCCCAGCTCCGGGTTGATCGCGACGGCGATGGTATGGGCGCGGTCGTGCGCCGAGATGCCCGTCGTCACGCCCTCAGCGGCCTCGATGCTGACGGTGAAGGCGGTCTGATGCCGTGTTCCGTTGGCGGCGGCCATGAGCGCCAGGCCGAGGCGCTCGACGCGGCTGCGGGTCAGCGCCAGGCAGATCAGACCGCGGGCGTGGCGTGCCATGAAGTTGATCGCGTCAGGGGTGGCGAACTGCGCGGGAACCACGAGGTCGCCCTCGTTCTCGCGGTCCTCGTCGTCCACGAGCACGAACATGCGCCCGGCGCGGGCCTCCTCGATCAGCTCGTCGGCCGAGGAGAGATAGGTGGAGAGGGTCGCGCTCTTCATGGGTTCTCCGCGAGGCGCGCCACGTAGCGCGCCAGCATGTCTATCTCGATGTGGACCGCATCGCCCGGCTTGAGCAAGCCCAGCGTCGTCGCCGACCAGGTATGGGGGATCAAGTTCACCCCGAAGCGGCTCCCGTCAACCCAGTTGACCGTGAGCGAGACGCCGTCCACGGCGACGCTGCCCTTCTCGGCGACGAAGCGCGCCAGCTCGGGCGGCAGCGCGAAGACGACGCGGTAGGACCCGTTCTCGGGCCGCACCTCGGCCAGGGTGCCAAGGCCGTCCACGTGGCCGCTCACGATATGGCCGCCCAGCTCATCGCCGACGCGCAGGCTTCGCTCCAGGTTGAGCCGCGTGCCCTCGCGCCAGGTGCCGAGCCGGGTGCGCGCCAGAGTCTCCGCGGACACGTCCACGGCGAACCAGTCCGCGCCCACGGCCACCGCGGTCAGGCAGCACCCGGCGCAGGCGATGGACGCGCCGAGCGGGATGCTCGCGGTGTCTCGCCAGGGTGTTGCGATGCTGAGCCGCATGTCTTGGCCGGCGCCGATGGGGGATAGGGCCCGCACCTCGCCGACTGCGGTGACGATGCCAGTGAACATCCTAAGCCGTTGTCCCGCGTCCGATGGGAAATCATAGGGTCTGGAAGCGCACGAGATCAGCCGCTCCCTCCAGACTCTACGTGACTTACCAGGGCCTGTCTTTCAATAGCGCGCGGACACGCATCTGGCCTGAAAGCGTACGCATCACGACACCAACGGCAGCAATCCCGTCCCGCGGTCCAAGACCGTGAGCCAATCGACTTCCGTGGGACGCGTAGCGACCCGTTGGAAGCGCGGCATGTCCGCAAGTGTCGCGATACCGAGCGGCGCGACCGCGGCCAGCGCGTCGGCGCCGAGCACCGCCGGGGCGTGGAACCAGGCGAGCCGGTCCACCAGGTCTGCGCGCAGCAGCCCGCCCGCGAGCCTCGCGCCGCCCTCCACCAGCACGCGCGTCAGCCCAGCGCCCCCGAGCGCGTGGAGAGCATCCGCGAGATCGAGGCCGCCCTCCCCTGCCCCAACTTCGATCAACTGCACGCCCTGCCCCGCCAGCGCCTCGCGCCGCGTCGCCGCGACATCCGGACCGTGCAGCACCCACACCGGAGCCGCGCGCGCAGTCCGCGCGAGCGTCGAGTCAATCGGAAGGCGAAGCTGCGTGTCCATGACGACGCGCACGTCCGGCACCGGCTTGAACCCGGGCAACCGGCAGGTGAGCGCCGGCTCGTCGGCGAGAGCGGTGCCGATGCCGACCATCACCGCGTCGTGCCGCCCGCGCATGGCGTGCCCCATGCGGCGCGCCTCGGGGCCAGTGATCCACTGGCTCTCGCCCGAGGCCGTCGCGATGCGGCCGTCGAGCGTGGTCGCGAGCTTGAGCGTGATCAGCGGCCGGCCCTCGCGCACGCGGGTGAGGAACCCGGCCTGGACCTCCTCGGCGCCGGCGGCGAGCAGTCCCCCTTCGACCTCGATGCCGGCCGCGCGCAGGCGTTCCAAGCCGCGCCCATCCACGCGCGGGTCGGGGTCCCCGAGTGCGACGACGCAGCGCCGGATGCCGGCCGCGACGAGCGCGTCGGCGCAGGGCGGTGTGTTGCCGTGATGGCTGCACGGCTCCAAGGTGACGTAGGCGACCGCTTCCCTCGCCGCCTCGCCTGCCTCGGCGAGCGCCCGCGTCTCGGCATGGGGACGGCCGCCGGGCGCGGTCCAGCCGCGGCCGACGACGCGGCCCTCCCGCACGATCACGCAGCCGACGGCGGGATTGGGCCAGGTGTTGCCGAGGCCGCGCCGGGCGAGCGCGAGGGCGGCACGCATGTGGGCGGCGTCATCCTCAATCATGCCCGCTATGTGGGCGCGTCGAGCTGGCCGAGGAACGCCTCGAAGTCCCGCGTCTCGCGAAAGTCCCGATACACGCTCGCGAAGCGGACGTAGGCGACCGCATCTACCTCGCGCAGCGTCTCCATGACCAGCTCGCCGAGCTGCCCGCTCGACACCTCGCCGTCGCCCGACGATTCGAGCTGGCGGACGATGCCGTTGACGATGCGCTCGACGCGCTCCCCATCCACCGGGCGCTTGCGCAGGGCGGTCTGGATGGAGCGGGCGAGCTTGTCGCGGTCGAACGGCACCCGGCGGCCATCCTTCTTCACGACAGTGAGTTCCCGGAGCTGAACGCGCTCGACGGTCGTAAAGCGCTGCCCGCAGGCGCTGCACGCCCGGCGGCGGCGGATGGCCGAGCCGTCCTCGGCCGAGCGGCTGTCCTTTACCCCGGTGTCCTCGTGCCCGCAGAACGGGCAGCGCATAGCTTACCCCCCGTATATCGGGAAGCGCTGGCAGAGCGCCTGGACGCGGGCGGCAACGGCCTGCTCGGTAGCAGCGTTTGCGCCGTCATTTGACTGGGCGAGGCCGTCCAGCACCTCGCCGATCATGCGCCCGACCTCGCGGAACTCGTCCCCGCCAAAGCCGCGCGTCGTCGCGGCGGGCGTGCCGAGGCGGATGCCCGACGTGACCGCGGGCTTCTCCGGGTCGAACGGGATCGCATTCTTGTTGGCCGTGATCCGCGCGCGCTCCAGGCTCGCCTCGGCGGCCTTGCCGGTCGTGCGCTTGGGGCGGAGGTCCACGAGCATGAGGTGGCTGTCGGTGCCGCCCGTGACGATGTCGCAGCCCTGCTCGACCAAGGTCGCGGCAAGGGCGCGGGCGTTGTCGAGGATGGCGCGCTGGTAGGCGCGGAACTCGGGGCGCAGGGCTTCCCCGAAGGCGGCAGCCTTGGCGGCGATGACGTGCATGAGCGGGCCGCCCTGCAGGCCGGGGAACACGGCGGAGTTGATCTTCTTGCCGATCTCCGCGTCGTTGCTGAGCACCATGCCGCCGCGCGGACCGCGCAGCGTCTTGTGCGTCGTCGTGGTGGTGACATGGGCGTGCGACACCGGGCTGGGGAACTCGCCCGCGGCGACCAGCCCGGCGAAGTGCGCCATATCAACCATGAAGTAAGCACCGACCTCGTCCGCGACCCGGCGGATCCGCGCGAAGTCGATGGTGCGCGGATAGGCGCTGCCGCCGGCGATGATCAGCTTCGGCTTCCCTTCACGGGCCAGACGCTCCAGCTCCTCGTAGTCCAGCAGCCCGTCCTCGCGGCGGACGCCGTATTGCAACGGATGGAACCACTTGCCAGAGAGGTTGGGGGCGGCGCCGTGGGTCAGATGGCCGCCGGCAGCGAGGCTCATGCCGAGGATCGTGTCGCCGGGCTGCAGGAGGGCGAGGAACACGGCCTGGTTCGCCTGGGCGCCGGAGTGCGGCTGGACGTTGGCGAAAGAGCAGCCGAAGAGCTGGCAGGCGCGCTCGATGGCAAGGCGCTCGGCACGGTCCACCTCGGCGCAGCCGCCGTAGTAGCGCCGGCCGGGGTAACCTTCCGCATACTTGTTGGTAAGCACCGAGCCTTGCGCCTCGAGGACGGCGGCGGAGACCAGGTTCTCGCTCGCGATCAGCTCGATACCGTCCTGCTGCCTGGCCAGCTCGGCCCGGAGCGCGTCGGCGAGCTCGGGATCGGTCTCGGCCAGCGGTGCGGAGAAGAACCGGTGCTGACTCTGGGCGGCGGCTTGCTCGTTCATGGGGCGGCTTCCTGGTCGGCTCGTTGCGGGCCGCATATCACGGGGGGTTCGGCGAGGCTATGGTGCGGATCAAAAAGCGGGCGCGAATGCCGCTCCGTTGCCGCAGCCCGACCTTAACGCCGGAGGAGTTGATACCGCCATCGTCTCCGGTTAATCCGCCGGCTCATGTACTTGGTGACGACTTCACGCTGGCCGCCGTCGTCCGCGTGCACCGGATCGCCTTCATAAACACGACGCTGATTGAAACGCTGCGCCCACCACCCATCACCAGTCGGATCGAAGGTGGGGGCATCAGTACGCCTGAACAAGGCAGTCGTATCGACGAGCTTGATCAACTCCCACATCGCATCTTCCGCGATGAAATCCGCCATGCGGCCGATCGTCGGAATGTTCACGTCATCGACGATCAGGATCCCACCCTTCCGGATGTGCGGATAGAAGTGGAAATACTCCAATTCCGGAAAGGGCCAGCCATGCGGTCCATCTAGTAGAACAATATCATATAGATGGGGATGCTGGTACTGCGCTAGCGAGATCTGGGTTGGCCCGAATACAGGATGGACGCGCTCAACGCGCGTCAGCGGACAGGTTTCATAGAACAGGACCGAGCTGCCCGGCGAATCTCGGTCGTCCACGCAGAAGGCAGTATGATGGTCGCTCAGGTTGGATAGGAGGACTGTCGATTTTCCGCAGCCCGTCTCGGCGGAGGTGCCGACACGTGCAGGCAGCAGCCTCTCGACCCCTTGCAGCCTATCCGTCGGGAAAGCTCCGCTTCGATGCTGGCCATCACCGGCTTCAAACTCGGCGTATCGCAGCATAACGGGTGATCGTCCCTCGGAGGGATCCTGCTTCGCCGCCTGGACGCGGTGATTTCCAACCCTGGAGCTCTGGCCCGACATACCCTTCCCACCAACCTGAGGACTCACGATGAGGTCGTCCTACGCCCAAAGACGATCCGGCAGATAATCACATAGCGGATGTTTTGGGATGCGCGGCCACAGCTAACGCGCAGGGCCGAGGCTCCTGCGCTGCCGCGGACCCGAAGAGGTTGCAGTGCGGCTGATTGCAGCCATGAAGGGCAGCATCATAGACTGTGCCGCGAGCAGCACCGGTTGCTCGGAACCATCAGGGAAGATCGTCCATGAAGATCGGAATCGTCTACGCTGCGGCGGCGGGACTGCTGGCTGCGACGCCCGCCTTCGCGCTTGAAGCGTCGAAGACCGTCGATGTCGCCGCTAGCCCAGACAAGGTGTGGCAGACCATTGGCAATTTCTGCGGCATCGCCGACTGGCACCCAGTGGTCGCCTCGTGCGCGCCGGGCCAGCAGAACGGGAAGCCAACGCGCCATCTGACCTTAAAGAACGGGGGCACCATCGACGAGGAGCAGACCGCGCGCAGCGATTCCAAGATGCAATACTCCTACACCATCCTCCAGAGCCCTCTGCCAGTGTCGGACTATCACTCGACGATCTCGGTCATGAAGAAAGGCTCCGGCTCGGAGGTCTCCTGGATAGGCACGTTCAAGGCCAAGGGCGTCTCAGACGCTGATGCGACCAAGACGATCCAAGGTATCTACGATAGCGGGCTGGCATCCCTTGCCGCGAAGGCGCAGGGCTGATGCACCGAGTGCGGGAGGGTTGCGCCTCCCGCACTGTGCGCCGCCAGGTGACATACGTTTCCGGCGGCATTTCTCGCGCGGATGCGCTATCGTGCCGTCGGACCTGCCGCTATCGTCGTCCTTGAGAGGGAGATGACGTCGTGAGCCGCCTGACATATGCCCTCGATCACGCCGCTTTCGTCTCAACTGCGCCGCGGCGGTTGGGTTCCGCCCCGTATTGGCGGGGCATTCTCACTGCGTCCGTCGCGCTGGCGATCGTCGCCGCGTTCCTGGCTGGGCACGACGCCGCATCGGCCCGCGCCGTCGCGAGTGCCGAACCGGAACTGACCCGCTTGCTGCGGTTCATGGCCGTCGTGAAGGCGATCCTAGGTGCAGGCGCCATCCTGCTGGTCTGGTGGCGATTGGCCTATCCGGCGACGCTTCGCACGATGCTGGCCTATATCACCGCCGGCGCCCTGATGGCGGCCGCGCCAGGCCTGATCTGGTCCATGGCGCACGTCGTCTCGGGCGCGGTGCTGTTCCATGCCGGGCTCGCGCTGCTGTTGCTCGTGTGCTGGGGCGATACCGCGAGCACGCCGGACCTGTTCCGGGGAAGCAGCAGGCGCCGAGCCTAACGCCGCGTAACCTGCACCGCGACCTCGTTGCGCCGGAACGGCGGAAGCGTCCAGGGCGGGTCGTAGAACCAGGCCGCTTCGGTCCCGGTGGGCTGCCATGCGCTGCCTTGGAGCGTCCGCAGCAGGGCCCGCTCCTTCGCCTCGATCACGCTCGGGGCGGTCGAGCCGGAGAAACGGAGCACGGCCGTTGCCTCGCCGGGCACTGGGACCAACCGGACCGCTGGGTCGAGCGGCTGAGGCAGGGTGTCCATTGTGTATTTCGCGGGCATGTAGAACCGGATGGTCCATTGCCCCAAGGCGTCGCGGGCCTGCGCGACCGGTGCCGTCATCGCGATGGTCTCCTTCGCCTGCGCGACGGGCACTGTCATCGCGATCTTCGAGCGCGAGCGGTTGTTGCCGAATATATAGCCCGCGAGACGCCGGAACCCGGTACTGCGCGCCTCCATCTCGCTGCCAGCCACCGTCGTCTCGGCAGCGATGCGCGGCGCATACTGCCGCACCTCAACTGCCCCTACCCGATCGACGACGCTGAAGGCCGGCTCCTCGGCCTCGCGCACGCCGACGACCGAGCAGGCGGCAAGCGATGCACCGGTCAGCATCGCGGTGAGTCTCGATAGCATCAGCAAACTTCCTCCCGCCTCGTCCAACGTACTCGACCGACTACGCCGCCCGCCGCCCCGGCACTCCCTCTGGCGCTGAGAGGAATTCCATTACCCGCTCGATGCTTGCCTCATCCATCAGTGCCGGCGCGTGCCCGGCGTAAGGCACGATCATCGTCTCCGCGCCGCTCCGCGCCATACGGCGCAGCGTCGCATCGAGCAGCAGGTCGCTCTCCGCGCCGCGGATCGCGAGGACAGGCACTCGAATTTTGTCCCACCACGGCCACAGCTCCAGCGTGAACGGCACCGACTTGCGGATCGGCGTCGCGATTCCAGGGTCGTAGTGCAGCGCCCAGCGGCCGTTCGGGAGCGAGCGCGCGCTCGTCTCGGCGAGATGGGCCCACTGCGCGTCGCTGAGCAGGCCGAAGGGCGCATGGATGTGGCGCAGGTGCTGCTCCAAGGCCCAGAGCGTCTCGAATTGCTGCTGCACGCGCATGTAGTCGCGGATGCGGCGAAGCGCTGCCGCGGGGATGGTCGGACCCACATCGTTGAGCACGAGCCGCGTGATCGGGTTGCCGACGCTGCTCGCCACCATCATGCCGCAGATGCCGCCCAGGGACGTGCCCAGCCACATCACCGGGCCGGCAAGCTGCGCGAGCAGATGGGAGAGCGCCTGGACGTAGCTGGCCGGCTCGTAGAGTGAGGCATCGGGCAGCCAGTCAGAGCCGCCGCGGCCGGGCAGATCTGGGCAGATCACATGGAAGCGGCGGGACAGTGCCCGCGCCAGCGCGTCGAAATCCCGACCCGTGCGTGTCAGGCCGTGGACGCAGACGAGCGCGGGCGCCTGCGGGTCGCCCCACTCGGTAAATGCCATTCGGTAGTAGGCGCCCGCCAAGTGATAGCGGGTCTCGCCCGGACGGGGGATCACGCTAGATGACGCCCCGCTCGCGCAGCCCGGCGAGCGCCGTGGCATCAAGGCCCAGCCGCTCCGACAGCACGCTCTCCGTGTGCTCACCGAGAAGCGGCGGCGGCAAGCGGTAGTCGGCAGGCGTCTCCGAGAGGCGCACCGGGTTGGCGATCACGTCCACGCCATCCGGCGCCGCGGCGTGAGGCATCCGCACCACCGTGCCCCTCGCCTGGACCTGCGGGTCAGCGAACACCTGGGACAGCGTGTTGATCGGCCCGCAGCCCACACCGATCCCTTCGAGCCGCTCGATCCACCATGCGGTCGGGTGCGCACGCATCACTGGGGTGAGCGTGTCCGTCACGAGCTGGCGGTTGCGGACGCGCTCGGCATTCGTGGCGAAGCGCGGATCAGCCAGCAGATGCGCGAGGTCGAACGCCTCGCAGAATTGCTTGAACGTCGGGTCGTTGCCGACGGACAGCACCAGGTAGCCGTCCTGCGTGGAGAAGACTTGGTAGGGCACGATGTTGGGATGCTGGTTGCCCAGGCGAGGCGGGTCCTCGCGCGTCGCGAGATAGTTCATGCCTTGGTTCGCGAGCCAGGCCAAGTGCGTGTCGAGCATGCCGATGTCCACCTGCTGACCCCGGCCCGTGGCGTCGCGGTGCCGGAGCGCCGCGAGCACACCGATGCAGCCGTACAGCCCGGCGAACAGGTCGGCCACGGGGATGCCCACCTTCTGCGGCAGCCCGTGCGGCTCGCCCGTGAGGCTCATCACCCCGCCCATCGCCTGGACGAGCGAGTCGTAGCCCGGCCGCTTCGCATATGGGCCGGTCTGGCCGAAGCCGGTAATCGAGCAATAGACGAGGCGCGGGAAAGCGTCGCGAAGCTGCTCGTAGCCAAGGCCGTACTTGGCGAGCGCGCCGACCTTGAAGTTTTCGACCAGCACGTCGCTCCGCGCAATCAGCTTGCGCGCGATCTCCTGGCCCTCGGCCTTGGCGATGTCGAGCGTAACGGAACGCTTGTTGCGGTTGACCCCGAGGAAGTAGGCGCTCTCTTGCGTGCCTGGCCAATAGGGGGGCGCGAAGCTGCGGGTGTCGTCGCCGCTGCCAGGCCTCTCCACCTTGATCACGTCGGCGCCGAGGTCGGCGAGCATTTGCACGCAGGTGGGTCCTGCGAGCACGCGCGTGAGGTCGAAAACCGTGATGCCGGTCAGAGGTCCGCCTTGGGGTCCACTTGGACGAGGTTCCTCCATCGCTGCTCCTGTCCGCTGCCCTTGTTTGGACACCTTCGCGGGTCCATGGTGAGCCCGGTTATAGGCAACCCCACCGCGGAGGCAACGCCGGTGCTGAACCAGGTTACGCGCGCGACGTCCGGCGTCGGACTCGCCATGGCTGGCGATGGATAGCCCTGGCATGGGCCGGCCGGAGGAAGGCATCCCACCCGAGCTGCGACCCCACCCGCGCGAATGGGACTTCGACGTAGAGCGTGCGCTGCAATCGGTCGCGGCGCTCCGGGCCGTCGTGCCCGATGACGCCTTCACCGCCGGGACTCTCGGCACGGAGCGCGCCGGCAGCGCCGTTCACGTTCGCGACGGGCTGCTGCTGACGGTCGGCTATCTCATCACGGAGGCAAGCGAGGTCTGGCTGCGCTTCTCTGACGGGAGCGTGGTGCCGGGCCACGCGATGGCCTTTGATCACGGCACGGGCTTCGGCCTCGTGCAGGCACTCGGGAGAGTCTCGGCGCCCGTGCTGGAGCTCGGTGACTCGCGGCGGGTACAGGCCGGCGAGCCGGTGATCGTTGCCGCCGCGGGCGGGCTTCAAGCCGCCATAGCCGCCAAGGTCGGCGGGCGGCAGGAGTTCGCGGGCTACTGGGAATACTTGATCGAGGACGCGCTTTTCACGGTGCCCGCGCACCCGTTCTGGGGCGGTGCTGCCGTGATCGGGACGAGCGGCACCCTGGTCGGCGTCGGCTCGCTCGTCCTGCAGCAGGGTAGCGAGACGCAGCGGGTGGATCTGAACATGGCGATACCGACCCAGGCGCTGCTGCCAATCCTCGATGACTTGCTACGCTACGGCCGCGTCAACCGCCCGGCGCGACCCTGGCTCGGCCTCTACGCCATGGAGGATGATGACGCCTTGGTCGTCGGCGGCCTCGCGGATGGCGGCCCGGCCGACCAGGCAGGCGTGCGAACGGGCGACCGCATCCTCGCCGTCGATGAGACCGAGGTGCCGGACCTCGCCGGGCTGTGGCACGCAGTATGGACTGCCGGGAACGCGGGCTGCATCGTGACGCTCACGCTCGGGCGCGGCACGCGGGCCGTTCAGATACAGGTGAAGTCGGGCGACCGGATGCGATTCCTCAAGACACCACCGATGCACTGAGCTGTGCGGGACGGGGAGATCGTGTCATAACAACGCGTTACGCGGTCGGCGACGCGGACGAGCGTCCCTGGGGCACTTGGCGGGTCGTGGACGCGGGCGACGGCTTTGCGGTCAAACGGATCACCGTGCGGCCCGGCGCCAAGCTCTCGCTGCAGTATCACCGGGGGCGCGACGAGCACTGGATCGTGGTCGCAGGCCGCGCGCGCGTAACGCGCGCTGACGCGCAGCTCGACCTCGGTGCGAACGAGACGGTATTCATCCCGAACGGCGCCAAGCACCGGATCGAGAACATCGGCACGTCCGACCTCGTGTTCGTCGAGGTGCAGCTGGGTGCCCTGCTCGACGAGGCTGACATCGTGCGGATCGAGGACGACTACCAGCGGGCCTGAGCTGGGTCTTGTCCCTGCTCAAACGGTATTGGGGAAGCGCATGCCGAGCATTGAAGGCATGGTTGTCGCCATCACCGGCGCCAGCAGCGGGATCGGTGAGGCGACGGCGCAGCTGCTCGCGCAGCGAGGCGCCAGGGTGGTGCTCGGCGCGCGTGGACGGGACCGGCTGGAGGCGCTGGCAGCCCGGATCGCTGGCGAGGGCGGAAGCGTCGCGCACGCCGTGACGGACGTGAAGCGACGAGAGGATGTGGCGCGGCTGGTCGCGCTGGCACGCGAGCATGGCCGGCTCGACGTGCTCGTGAGCAACGCTGGGATCGGGCCCATCGCGCCGCTGGACGACCTGCGCGTGGAGGAGTGGGAGGACACCATCGACGTGAACGTCAAGGGCGTCCTCTACGGGATCGCGGCTGCCCTGCCCGTGTTCCGCGCCCAGGGATCCGGCCACTTCGTCAATATCTCTTCTACGGCCGCCCATCGCATCGTTCCCAACATGGCCGTGTACGCGGGCGCCAAGACGGCGGTGCGCGTCATCTCGGAGGGCTTGCGCCAGGAAGCGGGCGATAAGCTCCGCGTGACGGTGATCTCACCCGGCTTCACCAGGACGAACTTGGCCGACTTGGCCACGCACGAGGCGCTAAGGGCACAAATCGCGCAGAGCATGGACAAGATGGCGATCCCGCCGGACGCCATCGCCCGTGCAATTGCCTTCGCCATCGAACAGCCGGCGGAAGTTGATGTGGGCGAGATCATCGTGCGCCCGACTGCCCAAAACTGATGGCTCGCAAAGCTCATTGAAGCGCGGGAATGCCCGCTTCTGGTCGGGCGCGCAGCCTAGAGACTGACCTGCCCAGCTACCCTTCCCTTCCGCGGCCCGGTGCGTCACTAAGCGCCGTGCGCCGCCTTCTCCGCGTCCTGCTCGTGCTCGTCGTCGCCGTCCTGGTTCTGCTCGCCGCGGGCGCAGGCGGGCTGCTCTGGGCGACGCTGCCGCCGGGCCACGACCGGTTGCGCATCCCAGGGCTGTCCGCGCCGATGCGCGTCACCTTCGACGAGGATGGCATCCCGCGAATCCGGGCGGCCAGCGAGGCGGACGCCGCGGCGGCGCTGGGCTACGTTCACGCGCGCGACCGCTTGTTCCAGATGGAGCTGATGCGCCGCGCGGCCTCGGGGCGGCTCTCCGAGGTGGCCGGCCCGGCGACGCTGCCGCTCGACCGCATGGCGCGGGTGCTCGGCTTCCGACGCCGGGCAGAGACGGAGCTGACCGCGCTTGACCCGGACACGCGCGGTCTGCTCGACGCCTATGCGCGAGGGGTCAACGCTCTGATCGCCGAACGCGGGCGGCTGGCGGCACCGGAGTTCCTCGTGCTGGGCCGGCCTGCACCCTGGACGGCGACCGACAGCCTGCTCTGGGGCGAGGTCATGGCCGCGTGGCTCTCGGGCAATTGGCGCACGGAGCTTTCTCGCGCATCGCTCGACGAGGCAATGCCGCCCGCGAAGGTGGATCAGCTTTGGCCAACCGAGGACACTACGCCCGCGCCCTGGGCCGCGTTGGTCCCCGGCAACGCCGCGCGGCGGCTGCTCGCTGCACTGCCCCGTTTCCCGCAGCCATTTACGCTGCCTGCGACCGCGAGCGACGAATGGGCCGTGAGCGGCGCCCACAGCGCCACGGGAGCGCCGCTGCTGGCCGGCGATCCGCATCTCGCCTTCGGCATGCCGGGCCTGTGGTATCTCGCCCGCATCGAGATTCCCGGCCGCGTCCTCGTGGGCGCTACGGCGCCGGGCGTGCCCTTCCTCGTGCTCGGCCAGAACGGCCACATCGCCTGGTCGTTCACGACGACGGAGGCGGACACGCAGGATCTGTTCGCGGAGACGGCGCTGCCGGACGGACGCTACGCGGCGCCGGACGGGCCGCTCGCCTTCGCCACGCGCGAGGAGCGCATCAAGGTGCGAGGCCGGCCGGACGACGTGCTCACCGTGCGCGAGACGCGGCACGGGCCGGTGGTCAGCGATCTTGTGGACCCGAAAGGACCAGCGCTCGCGCTCGCGGCGTCGAACCTGATGCCGGGGGCGGGGGCCGCGGCCGGGCTCCTCGCGCTGAACCGCGCGACCACGGTGGACGAGGCTGGGCAGGCAGCGCCGCGGATCGCCAGCCCGGTGCAGAACCTGATGGTCGCCGACAGGACCCGCATCGCCTTGTTCACGACGGGCCGCGTGCCGATCCGGCGGTCAGGGACGGCAGCCGGCCGGTGCCGGGCGCGTCGGGGGCGAATGACTGGATTGGCTTCGCCTCGGGCGACGCGCTGCCTCACGCCGTTTCCCCCGACAGCGGCCGGCTGCTCAACGCCAACGAGCGCACGGCGCCGCCGGATTTCCCGGTGTTCCTAGGTCGCGACTGGTTCGGGGACTGGCGGGCGCGGCGCATCCGCGCGCTGCTCGACGCGCAGCCGCAGCACAGCGTCGAGGAGTTCGAGCAGATGCAGGTCGATCCGCGCAGCCTCTTTGCCGCAGACCTGCTGCCGCGGCTGCTCGCCCTCAGGACGCCATCCGGCCTGCCCGCGGCGTCGCAAGCGCTGCTCCGCGGCTGGGACGGCGCCATGGACGTGAACCGGCCGCAGCCGCTGATCTTTGATGCCTGGATGCGGCGCTTCCTCGCCGATCTTATGGCGCGGAACGCGGTTCCGGCAAGCGCGGTCGTGCCGCAGGACGAGTTCAGGGCCTGGGTACTCACGCCGGCTGGGGCATCCTGGTGCGGCGGCGATTGTGCGCCTATTCTTGCCGCTTCACTCGACGAGGCGACCCGCGAGCTGTCCGGGCGCTACGGCACCGATCCCTCGCGCTGGCGCTGGGGCGACGCGCACCAGGCCGTGTTCGCCCATCCGATCCTCGGCCGGCTGCCGGTGATCGGGCCGTGGCTGACCGCGCGCGTGGAGCAGCCCGGCGGCAACGAGACACTGTTCCGCGGCGGCATGGCGGCGGGCACGTTCGACGCCGTGCACGGCGCGGAGTATCGCGGCGTCTATGATCTGGCCGACCCGGACCGGAGCGTCTTCGTCGCCGTGCCGGGCCAGTCCGGCAACCCGCTGAGCCGCCACGCCTGGGACATGCTAGGGCGCTGGCTGCGGGGCGACGGGCTCCAGCTCGGACCGGACGCGCGAAGGACGGTTCAGACAGTCGAGTTGCTGCCATGACGGGCCGCCAATGCGCACGCGGGCGTTGACCGTTCCGAGCGGTTACGGGAACATGCGCGCCGGAGCTACGAAAGCATGACGTATAAGCCGCCGCGCCGCCCGCAGTTCTTCTACACGACGGCGCCCCTCCCCTGCCCGTATGTGCCCGGCCGCACGGAGCGCAAGGTGGTGACAGAGATCACCGGTCCGGACGCGGACGGGCTGCACGACCGGCTCTCGCGCGCGGGTTTCCGGCGCAGCCACAACATCGCCTACGCTCCGGTCTGCCCGGGATGCCGGGCCTGCGTGCCGATCCGCATCCCAGTCGCCACCTTCCAGCCAGGGCGGACGCTGCGGCGCATCGCGCAGGCGAACCGCGACATTGAGGGCTACGACGTTCCGGCGCGCGCCACGGCGGAGCAGTTCCAGCTGTTCCAGCGCTACCAGCAAGCGCGCCACGGCGATGGCGACATGGCCACGATGAGCTTCTACGACTACCGGGCCATGATCGAGGACACGCCGGTCGAGACGAGCGTGGTGGAATTCCGCGACATGGACGACCGCCTCGTTGGCGGCTGCCTTGCGGACCGGCTTGGAGACGGGCTCTCCGCCGTCTATAGCTACTTCGCGCCCGAGCTGGAGCGGCGCTCGCTCGGCACCTATGCGATCCTCTGGCTGATCAGCCGCGCGCGCGAGCTGGAGCTGCCCTACGTGTATCTCGGCTATTGGGTCGCAGATAGTCAGAAGATGGCCTACAAGGCGCGCTTCCGGCCGAGTGAAGTCCTCGTGGGCGGCACCTGGCGCACGCTGACCGGCGCAGAGGCGCAAAGCAGCGTGCCTGAGAGTGTGGCGGAGATGGCGGGATAGGTGTTGCCGCGCTGCAACGTCGCTGTACTGTCGTAAATCCTACACAGTATTCACCACATACCCTCGATAGGGTTCCTCCCTGGCGAATTTGAGCGCCAGAGGGGGATTGGATGGCTAGAGGGAATGGGTATCGGCTTGCACTTCTGGCGGGCGTGGTCTTAGCGGCCTTGCCGGTTGCAGGCGGTGCCCAGGCGCAGGACGCCGGCGACGGCACGACCGGACGCATGAACTCTATCGAGAACCAGATCCGGAGCTTGCAGAACGAGTTGCGCGAGATGCGCCGCGAGCAGGCAGCGCGGGATAGGCAACTCAAGGCAGCGCAGCAGGACGCGGCGCAGGCGCGCGAGGCTGCCCAGCGTGCCGAGGCCACGGCGGCGGCGGCCCCCTCCCTGGTTCCGGTGCCGGGACAGCCCGGTCTCTTCGCCACGCCAGGTCCGAACGGCTTGGCAATCCAGACGGGGCCGAACGGGATTCCCGGCTACCGGATCTACTCGGAAGAGAATGCTGGCCAGCAGAACGCCGCGGTTATCCAAGGCCCTGGCAAGGGCAGTATCCGCATCGGCGGCATAACGGTGACGCTGGGAGGGTTCATCGAAAGTGCGGGCGTCGTCCGGCAGCGGAACGAGGTCGCCGATATCGGCTCCAACTTCAACACGGGCATCCCGCTGCCGCAGTCACAGCTCTACCACGAAAACGAGTGGCGGCAGTCTGCTCGCCAGAGCCGCCTCGCTCTGCTGGTTCAGGGCGACGTTGACGCCAAGCAGAAGCTTGCCGCTTATTTCGAGACGGACTTCCTCGGCACCGGCCCGAGCGGAAATTCCAACGAGTTCGAACAGCTACACCCTGCGCCTTCGGCAAGCTTACGCAACCTACGACAATCTGGACTGGGGATTCCACTTTCTCGGCGGCCAGTCGTGGAGCCTGTCGACCTTGTTCAAGAAAGG
>CAWIUA010000022.1:0-91544 GCA_963839135.1 uncultured Alphaproteobacteria bacterium | reverse complement strand
GTCGAACTCGCCCGGCTTCTCGACGGCGATGCGCTCCACGACGCCGTCGTTCGCCACCAGCGCGAAGCGCTGGCTGCGCACGCCCAAGCCGCGTGCCGTGAGATCCAGCTCCAGTCCCAGCGCCTTCGTGAAAGCCCCCGAGCCGTCCGCCAGCATCAAGAATACCGTCGCCAACGCTCTCGTGCTTCGCCCAGGCGCCCATCACGAACACGTCGTTCACCGCCATGCACACGATCTGGTCCACACCCTTGGCGTGGAGCGCATCCACGTTCTGAACGAAGCCCGGCAAGTGCTTGGCGCTGCATGTTGGCGTGAAAGCGCCCGGCGTGCCGAACAGCACAACCCGCTTGCCCCCGAACACCTCGTCGGTGCTGACCTCATGCGGCCCGTCGGGACCCGCGGTCATCAGCTTCATGGACGGGATCCTGTCGCCTGCCTTTATCACGGGTCACCCTCTGAGAGACGTGTGAGGCAACGCTTAGCGGCGCGCGGGCGTCCTGTCACGCCGCTGCGCCGCACGCTTGCTCCTGACTCCGGAAAACCCAAGATAGAGGACATGGATGCGGACGCTTACCTGACAGGCCAACTCTTGATCGCCATGCCCAGCCTGCGCGACGAGAATTTCTCGCAGGGCGTGATCTTCCTTTGCGCCCATAGCGACGAGGGCGCCATGGGTCTCATGCTGAACCGCCCGCTCCGGACGCCGACCTTCGACGGCTTGCTGCGCCAGCTCGACGTGCAGCCCTGCCCGCCCGCCCGCCGCATCCAGCTTTGCCAAGGCGGTCCCGTCGATGGCGCGCGCGGCTTCGTCCTCCATACCGCTGACTGGACCGGCGACGGCTCCCTGCGCGTCGATGAGCGCGTCGCGCTGACGGCGAGCCTCGACGTGCTGCACGCCATTGCCGCGGGCGAGGGGCCGAACCGGGGATTGCTCGCCCTCGGCTATGCACATTGGGGACCGGGCCAGCTCGACGAGGAAATCCAGCAGAATGCCTGGCTCAGCGCACCGGCCGGTCTCGACCTGGTGTTCGACGGCGATCACGACACCAAGTGGCGCCGGGCATTGGCCTCCCTGAAGGTAGATCCGCTGCTGCTCTCCGCGGCTGCCGGGCACGCCTGACCGGCATCACGGTACGCGGCGCGGTTCCAACCCGCCTCCCTCTGCTCCGTTGGCTTTCAAGCGCGATCGCAGACCGCGCGATTTGCGGAGGAGAACGCTATGCGCACCATCATTCTTGCTTCGGCGGCGGTCCTGATGCTCTCGGGCGCAGCTTTCGCGCAAGGCACCCCCACTGGCGGTACCGCGGGTGGCACCGGCAGCGCGGGCGGCGCTGCTGGCGGCACCACGCTGGACACCAGCGGCACGGGAGGCGCCACCGCGGGCAGCCAGGGGATGGCCACCGGCGCCGGCACGTCTGGCTCGATGGGTGGCGCCGCTGGCATGGCCGGCGGCAGCACAGGCACGAGCATGACTGGCCAAGGCGGAGCTGGGGCCATGGGAGGGGCCGGCGGGGCCGGTGGTGGGGTTGGTAATGCAGCCGGTGGCGCCAAGTGAGGCGTCGTATGTTCGGAGCGTAAGAGCGTAGCGTTCCCAATGTCCTTGGGAACGCTTCTTTCTACTCGGCCGCCCGGCGTGCTCCGTCGCGCCGCATCAGGAATTCCCGCCCGACCTTGACGCGCGCGTGGCCGTCATACTCGATGATGTCGGCCGTGGCGTAGGTCTCATGCCAGTCGGCGGGGATGAAGCTGCCAGTGCCGACAAGGTCGATCGGCGCCTTCGCGTCCGCCATGACCCGACACTTATCGACGCCGAAGCCGCTGCTCACCACCAAGCGCACGCGCGGGAAGCCTGCCTCGTCCAGCGCCTCGCGAACCCGCCAGATCGCAGCCGCCGAGACGCCGGTCCCGACCAGGTAACGCAGTTCCGTCTCGCTGCGGTACCGGCGGATCGCGCCCGGCGCGTGCCGTTCCAGCACGGCGTAGCTCTCCGCCGGGTTGAGACCTTCGAGATAACGGCCCCCATGCGTGTCGAGGCGAATGCTGAGTTTGCTCGCCGCCGCCAAGTCCGGGAAGCGGCGGCACACCGCGAGGCTATCCGCGACCTCGCGGCCGAAATAGTCCACGAGCACAGTCAGGTTCTGGTCAGGCAGGGTCTCATGGAACATCTCGGCCGCGCGCACCGTCGATCCGGCGTAGCCGATCAGCGCGTGCGGCATCGTGCCTTGGCCGCGCACCGTGCCGAACAGGGGTGCTGCCAGGTTCGTGCTCGTGCCGACGAAGCCTTTTGCCCCCTCGCGCCGGGCAGAGGCGCTGCCGACGCTCGCCGCATAGCCCATGGCCTCCTGCATCTCGGCGCCTGCGCAATGCCGCGCCTCCATGGCGAGGAAGCCGACGTGCGGCAGCGCTATGCACATCTGATACGCATTGTGCGCTGCGACGCAGGCCGCCCCGAGCTTCTGCAGAATAAGAGTTTCGCAATCCGCGAGAGCGACGAAGCTGCCGCGCACGTAGAGGATCGGCTCACCCGCGCCGACCCACTCGCCCTCGGGGAAGACCACATCGAGATCGAAGCGCACGCCGCGCGCCGCCTCGACTTGATGCAGCCAATCGAGCGCGAGCCGCGGCGCGGAGATGACCGGGCGGCGAAGGAAAAGGGCGTAGGTGACCTGGCAATCGCCGAAGCGCGCGACGACGTCGCGCGTGCGATTGAAGTAGGCGTCGGTGCGCCAGGCGATGTCCTCGTTGAGCGGTTCGGCTGGCGCGCTCATTGCGCCGCGATCTGCGGTGTGTCACGCGCGGCGCGCCGGGCCTTCAGCTCCTCGGCGACGAGGAACGCCAGCTCCAGCGACTGCTCGGCGTTGAGCCGCGGATCGCAGAACGTCTCGTAGCGCTCGGCCAGGTCGGCTTCCGTGAGCCGATGGGCGCCGCCGATGCACTCGGTCACGGGTTGCCCGGTCATCTCGACGTGGACGCCGCCGGGCCAGGTTCCCTCGGCCACGTGCACATCGAAGAAGCAGCGCACCTCGTCGAGGATCGCGTCGAAGCTCCTGGTCTTCACGCGCGCGCTGGTCGTCACCGTGTTGCCGTGCATCGGGTCGCACAGCCAGACCACGCGGCGCCCGGTCCCCTGCACGGCCCGCACGAGCGATGGCAAGGTCCGCTCGACGTTGGCGGCGCCCATGCGGGTGATCAAGGTGAGCCGGCCTGGCTCATCGCCCGGATTCAGGACCTCGATGAGACGGCGCAAATCGTCCGCCTTCGTCGTCGGCCCCACCTTGAGGCCGATCGGGTTGCGCACGCCCCGCAGGAACTCGACATGCGCGCCGTCCGGCTGCCGGGTCCGGTCGCCGACCCAGAGGAAATGGGCGGAGCAGGCATACCAGTCGCCGGAGGTGCTATCCACGCGGGTGAGCGCCTGCTCGTACGGCAGGAGCAGCGCCTCGTGGCTCGTGTAGAACTCGGTCTCGCGTATCTGCGGGCTGCTCGCGCTGGTCATGCCGCAGGCAGCCATGAACGCCAGCGTCTCGTCGATGCGGCTCGCCAGGTCCTGGTAGCGGTCGGCGAGCGGCGAGCGCGCGACGAAGCCCAGGTTCCAGCGGTGCACCTCATGCAGGTCGGCGTAACCGCCGTTGGCGAAGGCGCGGAGCAGGTTCAGCGTGCCGGCGGATTGGAAGTAGCCGGTTTCCATGCGCCGCGGATCGGGCACACGCGCTTCTGCCGTGAACTCGGCACCGTTGATGGTGTCGCCGCGGTAGGTCGGCAGCATGATGCCGCCCACGGTCTCCTCGTCCGAGGAGCGCGGCTTGGCGAACTGCCCGGCCATGCGCCCGATCTTCACGACCGGCAGGCTCGCGCCGAAGGTCAGCACGACGGCCATCTGCAGAAGGACGCGGAACGTGTCGCGGATCACGTTGGCGGTGAAGTCGCCGAACAACTCCGCGCAGTCGCCCCCTTGCAGCACGAAGGCCTGCCCTTCCGCGGCGAGCGCCAGCCCCGCCTTGAGCCGGCGCGCCTCGCCCGCGAAGACGAGCGGCGGATATTTGGCGAGCCGCCCCTCGACCTCGGCGAGGCTGGCTTGGTCCGGGTAGGCAGGCGCCTGCTGGATCGGACGAGCGCGCCAGCTTGCCGGTGTCCACGGTGGGGGCGTCCAGGGCGGAGAGGGGTTCAGCATGGCCAACGACCTTTCACGGCCGGGTGATTACCGCACTCGGCGGCGCACGGCTACTCCGCCGCGCGCTTCACGTTGCTGCCCACCGTGCGGGCCGGCGTGCGCATGGTGACGAACTCCTCGGCCGAGGTCGGATGGATGCCGATCGTGCGGTCGAAATCCTGCTTGGTCGCGCCCGTCACGAGCGCGACGCCGAGACCCTGCATGATCTCGGGCGCGTCGTCCCCGAGCATGTGGCAGCCCAGCACACGCTGGGTCGCCTGCTCGACGACGAGCTTCATCAGCGTCTTGCGCGGCCGCCCGGTGATGGCGTGGCGCATGGGCGTGAAGCGGGCGACGTAGATGTCCGCCGGTCCCCGTTCCGCGGCCTGCTCCTCCGTGAGGCCTACCGTGCCGATTGGCGGCGACGAGAACACGGCGGTAGCAACCGGGTCGAACGCCCAGGTCCGCGGCCGGCCCGGGCCGAAGAGGCGGTCGGCGAGGTGGTGGCCCTCGGCGGTCGCGACGGGGGTGAGGTTCATCTTGTTGGACACGTCGCCGAGGGCGAAGACGTGCGGCAGGCTGGTCTGGTTCTGCGCGTCCACGACGACCTGCCGACGCCCATCCGTCTCGACCCCGATGCGCTCGAGGCCGAGCCCGGCGGTGTTCGCCGCGCGCCCGGTCGCGAAGAACACGAGATCGGTCTCGACGCAGTGCCCGCTGGTCAGCGTGACGTGCCGCGCGTCCCCGTTCGCCTCGACCTGATGAACGGTCTGGCTCGCGTGCAGCCGCACCCCCTGCTCCTTGAGCGATTCGGCGAGGCCGTGGCGAAGGTCCTCGTCGAAGCCGCGGAGCGGCAAGTGCTGACGGAACACCATCTCCACCTCGGCGCCGAGGCCGAGGAAGATGCCGGCGAACTCCACGCTGATGTAGCCGCCTCCCACCATCAGCACCCGGCGCGGCATCGCGGGCAGATTGAACGCGTCGTCCGACACGATGCCCAGCTCGGCGCCGGGAATGTGTGGCTCGATGATCGGGTGGCCGCCCACCGCGATCACCACGCGCGCAGCCGTGACCCGGCGCTCCCCGCCCTCCCCGTCCCGAAGCAGCAGCGTGTGCGGGTCGAGGAACTCGGCGTGCGCCTCGAAGCACTCGACGGCCGGCCCCTTCCAGCAGCTGGCGGTAGATGCCGTTGAGCCGCCCGACCTCGCGGTGCATGGCGCTCGTCAGCACCGCCCAGTCGTTCTGCCCCGCCTGCGAGTCGATCCAGCCAAAGGCGCGCGCATCCTCGGCAAGGCGGCCATACTCCGAGCCTTGCACGAGGATCTTCTTGGGCACGCAGCCCACGTTGACGCAGGTGCCGCCCCAGTGCCGCGCCTCGGCGATGCCTACGCGAGCGCCGTGGCCAGCCGCGATTCGGGCGCAGCGCACGCCGCCGGAGCCGCCGCCAATGACGAAGAAGTCGAAGTCGTAGCTCATAGAGCGCTTCCGTAGCAGGCGATCCGGCCGTAGGCGAGTCAGCCGCGCAAAACTGGGTGTGAGGGCGGCACCGGCCTGCGGGCCTCGCTTTGCCCGCGGAATTGCGGCTTGCAGCCGGAACGAAGTGACGTCCGTGAAGCGTTCTACTATCGTCCACCAGCGATAACCTTACGGAAAAATTATATCGACGACTGTCGCTAGGTGCTCAGTCCCGGAGTGTGATGGCGCCGTCTCCAAGCGTGAGAAGGCCATGCCTTTTTGTTCTTACTTTGTTCCAAATCATCCGCGCCTGTGCTCGCTCTCATCCGCCGAATCCCGCTCGGATTAACCGCCTCCAAAGCAACGTCTGTGTTGCGAAGGGTGAGCGATCCACCGCAGCCGGTCTTCAGCTCTGCTTCGCCCAAACGGCGTTCAGGATCTGGCCGTTGTTTCCCTGCGCCGTATCGACGGCGGTTGCGTTCGTGTCGGCGTTCAGCAGGAATTCCGCTACCAGGCCCAACTGCGGAACCATGTCCGCCGCATACAGGCCTGCGATCTCGTGACGGTCGAGAGCCCGGTTCCAGAGTCTCACGCGGGTCAAGCCGCCCTGGAAGAAACTGCCGAGATCCTTGGTTCCCAGACGCAGCGGCGACGGCCCGGCCTGAGGTTCGATCACCAGTTGAATGCTATCGGTCGGCGGGTCCTGGTAGTGGATCGGGCAATCACCCCGCGCGGAGCCGCGATAGGTGTCGCAGCGGATATAGCGTCCATCCTTGTAGAAGAAGGTGCGGGACTTGTCCGCCACGCCCACCACGTGAATCCACTGCCCCGCATCGATCGGCACTTGCACATAGCTGCCGACGCCCAGCCCGCCCTGAGGGTTGAACAGGTAGAAGCTGATGCGATTTGGCCGAGGCGGATCATCGAACGGATCGTCCAGGTTGTACATACGGAAGGTCCATTCCTGGTCCCCGTCGGCACCGGATTTCTCGCCCTTGCCCAGCCAGTGGATGTAAGCGGAGTCGCTTTCCACCTTCAGGAAGTTCAGCGTGTCCGGTCGCATCCAGGCCGCGACGGTGAGTTCCCCGCTGGTGCTGACGCTGTAGTCGGCGATGCTCGGTACTTCGACATAGGCATCGAGGCCGTTGAAGGCGAGATAGATGTCGCCGGGTTGGGGCGAGGCGTTCTCGGTCATTCTTCCCTCCCGCTAAGGCTTGGCATACCAGGCTGCACGACCGCGGCACATATGAACCGACATTCCCCGGATACCCGGTTTCGTTCCGCTTAAGATCAACCTTTCGAACCGGTCCCACAACGGAATTCGTATGTTCCGCACGGAGAAGTCGCATGCAGTCGGCGCCGTGGCGACCAAAGCGGCGGATTGCCCCCGGACAGCGCCTGAATGGGCTGCTCCACCTCACTGGAGGCGCGCGTCTCCTATGTCAGCCCCGTCTGTGCCGCCCTCGCCCTGCTCATGCCGGTGTAGGTGGTGCCCGCAGCCGGGCGGTGAGCGAGCCGATTGGATACTCAAGCAGGTTGGCGATTGACCCTGGAGAACCGTGTTGGCCTTTGGACGGTGGACTTGTAGCGCAACCTACTGAGCGCTTGACCCGGCGAGCGACAAACTCCTTTATCCTGCCCGATGTCCTCCACCCCCGCCCTTCCCGAGCCTGCCGACCTGGCCCGCCAGCGCGACGAGGACGCCCAGTACTACCGCCAGGTCCTGCACAAGCTCATCGCCATGGGCACCGACCTCGCCGAGGCCGTCCACCGCCAAGCCATGGCAGAACCCGCCGCCGCCCAGAGCCGAGCCCGAGGACGAGCCCGCAGCACCCAGCCCCACCCCGACGCAAGCGACCACCTTCGACCGCCTCGCCCGCACCGTCCGCCGCACCATCGCCCTCGCCCGCAAGCTCTCCGAGCCCGCCCGCGAGGCGCCCGGCCCGAAGCTCCGCCTGAACGAGTGCCCAAACGAGCGCCGCGCGGACTGCGCCGAGACCGACGCCCTCCACGCCGAGCTGTGGGCCGAGCCGTGCGAGCGCCCCGAGGGACCCGATTGCGACGCCGACGAGGACCTCGACGACGACTTCGACGAGCAGTCCTTCGCCGACCTCATCGCGAGCCTCCGCCACGACACCGGTCTCGCCACCCTGACCGACGCCGAGCTACGGCAATACCGCACGCCCCCCAGGGCGCAAGAGAGCGCGCAAGGAACGGCGCAAGAGGGCGTCCCAAGCGAGAGGTGCGGCCTCTGCGCCCACCCCGGCACCGGCCCGCCGCAACCCTGATCCGGCTCCCCGGCTGCCATGGTTGGAGCTCGGGCCGGTCAGCATTCAGCGCGCTTAGTGTCAGGCGCCGATCCCCCCGAGTGCCACGTACTTGATCTCGAGGTAGTCCTCGATCCCGTATTTGCTGCCCTCGCGCCCCAGCCCGCTCTGCTTCACGCCGCCGAAGGGTGCAACTTCGGTGCTGATGATGCCCTCGTTGACGCCGACGATGCCGACCTCCAGCCGCTCCGCGACCCGGATGATGCGGCCGACGTCGCGCGCGTAGAAGTAGGCCGCGAGGCCGAACGGCGTGTCGTTCGCAATCGCGACCGCCTCGTCCTCCGTCTTGAAGCGGAACAGGGGGGCCACCGGGCCGAAGGTCTCCTCGCGGAAGATGAGCGCGCCGCGCGGTACGTCGGCGAGGATGGTCGGCTCGAAGAAGTTGCCGCCCCGCTCGTGACGCTTGCCGCCCGTGATGACCCGGGCGCCCTGGCTCGTCGCGTCGGCGATGTGCTCCTCGACCTTGGCGACCGCGTCAGCATTGATGAGCGGGCCTTGCGTCACACCCTCCTCCGTGCCGGGCCCGACCTTGAGCCTCCGCACGGCGGCAGTCAGCTTTTCGGCGAAGGCGTCGAACACGCCGTCCTGCACGAGGATGCGGTTCGCGCAGACGCAGGTCTGCCCGGTGTTGCGATACTTGCTCGCCATGGCGCCCTGCACGGCCGCGTCCAGGTCGGCGTCGTCGAAGACCAGGAAGGGCGCGTTGCCGCCCAGCTCCATGCTGCACTTCTTGATGGTGCTCGCGGCCTGCGCGAGCAGCTTGGCACCGACCTCGGTGCTGCCGGTGAAGGTGAGCTTGCGGACGAGCGGGTTGCCGGTCAGCTCCGCGCCCATCTCGCCGGAAGGACCGGTGATGATGTTGCAGACGCCGGGCGGCATCCCGGCGCGCCCGGCCAGCACGCCGAGGGCGAGTGCAGAGAACGGCGTCTGGCTCGCCGGGCGGACCACGCCGGTGCAGCCCGCGGCCCAGCCCGGCGCGGTCTTGCGCGTGATCATCGCGGCGGGGAAGTTCCACGGCGTGATCGCGGCGAAGACGCCGATCGGCTCCTTCATCACGAGGATGCGCTGCCCGGAGCGCGGCTCCGGGATGAGGTCGCCGTAGATGCGCTTGGCTTCTTCGGCGAACCACTCGATGAAGTTGGCGGCGTAGGCGATCTCGCCGCGGCTTTCCGCGAGCGGCTTGCCCTGCTCGGCCGTCATGATCTGGGCCAGGTCCTCCTGGTTCTCCATCATCAGGTCGAACAGCCGGCGCAGGATGGCCGAGCGCTCTTTGGCGAGCTTGCCGCGCCAGGCCGGGAACGCTGCCTGCGCCGCCTCGATGGCGTGACCAGTCTCGGCGGCGGAGAGGGACGGCACCGTGCCGATCGTCTCTCCCGTCGCCGGGTTGCGGACGGCAATCGTCTTGCCCGAAGCCGCCTCGATCCACTTGCCCCCGACGAGGCAAGCCTCGCGGAACAGCGTGGGATCGCGGAGCGGGAGCGGTGCGGCCTTGTTGAGCATGGCGTGCCTCCGGTTGGTTTCCCGGAAGATAAGGGCACGGCGATCGAGCGTCAGCCCTCGGCGGCGAAATCGCTGCGAGGCTGAGTCAAGACCTACGCGGCGCGAGAGATCGCGTCCTCAACGATACTCCAGGCCGCGGCTGCGGCCTGTTCTGCCACGGTGATCGAGATCGCTTCATACCCTGACAGGATGCCCTCGAGCGCACGCTGCTGGTTCAGCTTGATGCTGTTGTATTCGTCCACGTCCATGCTGCTCCGATTCGCGGCGATATATTGGCCGTTCTCGACCAAGGCCGTGATCTGGATCGTGGCCGATTGAGCGACCGACGGCCATTTGTCAGCGAGGATCGCCTTCGCCGCGTTCACCGCCTGCGTCAGAACAGCGCTCCAGTCCGGCAGCGACGTGCCTCCTGACATGGATGTTTCTCCCGGCTACGAGGTGGACTTCCCGCTCTTGAGGCTGAGTTCGTAACGCAAGAGCGTCTGGAACAGGGCGTTGAGCGGCGCCCGGGTACTGGTCAGCGCGGCTTCGTTCAGCACGACTCTCTTCGCATGGAGCGACTGCAAGCCGCCCTGCGGGCTGAGGATGATGTCGTGAAGCTGCTTGAGGAGGTTGTCGAGGCTCGGGGTCGAGGCATCGGGTGCCGCATCCAGCCGCAGCTTCAGGCTGGTCAGGTCGGTATCGAATTTGTCATAGAAATCGGTGTTCTGATCGTAGCTCGCCTTGCTGCACGCGCTCGCCAGCGCCGTATTGCTCGGAGGCACAGTCGTGCAGACCGCGGTCAGCGACGCCTGGTTGCTGACGTCCTGGCCCGCAACAGAGGCGATCTTGTGGTCGAGTGTTATCAGCCTGACGATCTCGGCGTCGGTCTCCTGCTGCAAGGCGGAGATGGCCTTGTCGGTCTGGTCATCATACGGCGCCGCGCAACTCGCGAGCAGGACGGCCAACGAAGCGATGAGATCCCTGCAGCGCGGGCTGATGAGCATTCCTCGCGCTATTCGACCGTCACCGACTTCGCGAGATTCCGTGGCTGGTCCACGTCCGTCCCGCGCAGCACGGCGACCTGGTAGGCGAGAATCTGCACCGGCACGGCGTAGAGGATCGGTGCTGCAAACGGATCGCAGTCGGGCAGGATGACCACGTCCTGCGCCAGTCCGCGCAGCCGCGCAGCACCTGCCGCATCCGTGAACGCCACGATTTGCCCGCCGCGCGCCGCCGCCTCCTGCAGGTTGCTCGCCGTCTTCTCGAACAGCGGCCCGCTCGGGCAGACGGCGATCACCGGCACGTCCCGGTCGATCAGCGCGATCGGCCCGTGCTTCATCTCGCCCGCGGCGTAGCCCTCGGCGTGGATGTAGGTGATCTCCTTGAGCTTGAGCGCCCCCTCCATGGCGATGGGGTAGAGCGCGCCGCGGGCGAGGTAGAGCACGTCCCGCGCGCGCGACACCCGCTCCGCGACCGCCCCGATCTTATCCCACTGCGCAAGTACCGCTTGCACCTGGCCCGGCACGTCGAGCAGCGCGCCCGCGAGCCGCGTCTCCTCGGCCTCGCCCATCGTCCCGCGCGCGCGCGCCGTCGCGAGCGCCAGGCACGCGAGCACGCTGAGCTGCGCCGTGAACGCCTTGGTGCTCGCGACCCCGATCTCAGGGCCTGCCACCGTCTCCAGCACCGCATCGCTCTCCCGCGCCATCGTGCTCTCAGGCACGTTCACGATGGAGAGCACGTGCTGCCCGCGCTCACGCAGGAGGCGGAGCGCGGCCATCGTGTCCGCCGTCTCGCCGCTCTGGCTGACGAGGAGCGCCAGGCCATCTTCCGCCATCGGCGGGTCGCGGTAGCGCAGCTCGCTTGCCACGTCCGCGTCCATCGGGACGCGCGCGAGACCCTCCATCCAGTAGCGCCCGACCTGCCCGGCGTAGAATGCGCTGCCGCAGGCGCTCAACGTGATGCGCGGCACCTGGGCGAGATCGAACGGCAGCGGCGGCAGCACCACCTGGCGCCCGCCGTCCAGCATCCGGCGCAGCGACGAGCCGATGACGCTCGGGTGCTCGTGCAGCTCCTTTTCCATGTAGTGGCGGTAGCCGTCCTTGCCGATGGCCGCACCCGTGAGCGCGGTGAGGCGGATCTCGCGGTTGACCGGCTGTCCTTGGTGGTCGCGGAACTCGGCGCCCTGCCGTCCTACGACGACCCAGTCTCCCTCCTTGAGATAAGCGATGCGCCGGGTCAGCGGCGCGAGCGCCAGGCTATCCGAGCCGAGGAACATCTCGTCCTCGCCGAAGCCGACCGCGAGCGGCGCCCCGCGCTGTGCCCCGATCATCAGCTCCGAGTGCCCGGCGAAGACCATCGCGAGTGCGTAAGCGCCCTCCAGGCGCCGGAATGCCGCGCCCGCGGCCTCGACTGGCTCCATGCCGCGCCTGAGGTTGAGATCGACGAGCTGGGCGACGGTCTCGGTGTCCGTCTCGGTCGAGAACTCCTGCCCCTCGCGCTCCAGCTCGGCCCGCAGCTCGGCATGGTTCTCGATGATGCCGTTATGGACGACGGCGACGCGGCTCGTCCCATGCGGATGGGCGTTGCCCTCCGTGGGCGCGCCGTGCGTGGCCCAGCGCGTGTGGCCGATGCCGGTCGTGCCGGCCAGCGGACGCTCGTCGAGCACGACAGCGAGGTTGCTGAGCTTGCCCGGCGCCCGGCGCCGCTCGATGTGGCCGTTGACCAGCGTGGCGACGCCCGCGCTGTCGTAGCCGCGGTATTCCAGCCGGCGCAGCGCGTCCAGCAGCACTGGGGCTGCTGGACGGGATCCGATCACGCCCACGATGCCGCACATCAGGTCTTGCTCCGCTCCCGCTTGAGTTGGGCCGCGCGGCCCGGCTTCTCGACCTGGCGCGCGCGGCCGAACGCCATCGCGTCCGCCGCCACGTCCTCGGTGATCACGCTGCCCGCGGCGATGAACGCGCCGTCGCCTATCGTGACAGGTGCGACGAGCACGCTGTCCGAGCCGATGAAGGTGTCCTTGCCGATCTGCGTCCGGTGCTTGGCGACGCCATCGTAGTTGCAGGTGATGGTGCCGGCGCCGATGTTGCTGCCCTCGCCCACCTCGGAGTCGCCAAGGTAGGCGAGATGGTTCGCCTTGGCGCCGGCGCCGAGCCGCGTCGCCTTCAGCTCGACGAAGTTGCCGACATGCGCGTTCCTCTCGACGCGGGTGCCGGGCCGCAGCCGGGCATAGGGACCGATCACCGCGCCGGGACCAACGTGGCAGGCCTCCAAGTGGCTGAACGCACGGATCTCCGCGCCCTCCTCGACGACAACGCCCGGACCGAACTGGACGCACGGTCCCACGGACACGTCCGGCGAGAGCCGCGTGTCCCAGCTCAGGAACGCGGTCTCCGGCGCGAGCATCGTGGCGCCAGCATCCATCGCGGCGCGGCGGAGCCATCCTTGCACAGTTGCTTCCGCTTCGGCCAGTTCGGCGCGCGAGTTGACGCCGCGCAACTCTTCCCACGGCGCCTCGACGGCGGCGACCCGCGCTCCCTCGGCACGGGCGAGGGCCACGCAATCGGTGAGGTAGTATTCACCCTTCGCCAGGCTCGGCTGAACCGCGCGCAGCCAGCGAAGCCAGTCGCTCGCCGCCGCGCAGAACGCGCCGGCGTTGCAGAGCGCCCCGGCCCGCTCGGCCTCGGTCGCATCCGCCCACTCTACAATGCGATCCACGTAGCCCGCGCCATCGCCGCCTGGCCCGATCACCCGGCCGTAGCACCCTGGATGGGGCGGACGCATGGCGAGCAGCACCAGCCCGGCATCTCCCCTGCGGCGCCGCTCGAGCAGGCGGCGCAGCGTCTCCGGGCGGATCAGGGGATTGTCGGCGTAGAGGACGGCCACGTCCCCGTCACCGAACGCCTCCGCGGCTGCGAGTGCCGCGTGCGCGGTGCCGAGCCGGTCATGCTGGATGAAGGCAGGGTGATGCGCTGCCTCCCGCGCCACCGCCTCACCCTCGGGGCCAACCACGAGTGCCACCTTGTCGAACGCCGCCTCGCAGCTCGCGATGAGGTGCTGGATCATGGGACGGCCGGCGATGGGGTGCAGCGCCTTGGGCCGGGCGGACTTCATGCGCGTGCCGTGGCCGGCAGCAAGGAGGATTGCAGTCGAGTTCATAGATGCCGGGGTAGCGGTTCGGCCTGGCGCATGTCAAAGCTATGCTCCTCGAATGGTAAACACTTCGCGTAACTGGCGGAAACATGACCCGAACGCTCCTCCTCGACCTCGACGGCACGCTCGTGGACTCGGCGCCCGACCTCGCCGCCAGCCTCAACCGCGTGCTCGCCCCGCCCGGCGCACCGTTCACGCCGGCGGAGATCGCGCCGATGATCGGCGACGGCGCGGGCGTGCTCGCGCGCCGGGCGATGGCAGCGCGCGGCCTGCCGGAAAGCCAGGAGATGATCCGCGAATTCGCCGCGGACTACGGTGCCCATGCGGCCGAGCTGACCCAGCCCTACCCCGGCGTCCGGGACGGTCTGCGCGCCCTCGCGGCGGCGGGCTGGCGACTCGCCGTCTGCACCAACAAGCCCGAGGCCGCAGCGCACACGCTGCTCGCGGCGCTTGGCTTGGACGAGTTGCTTGCGGCCGTGGGCGGCGGCGACAGCTTCCCCGTCCGTAAGCCGGACCCCGAGCACATGCTCGCCACCTTGCGCCTCGCAGGCGGGGAGCCGGCTGCGGCGGTGGCCGTGGGCGATCATCGGAACGACGTGACAGCGGCGCGCGGGGCGGGCCTGCCCTGCATCTTCGCGGCCTGGGGCTATGGCGCGCCCGAGATGGCGGACGGCGCGGCGGCGGTCGCGCGCGACTTCTCCGAGGTACAGTCCAACGCCGAGAGGCTACTCGCCGCCCGGCTGTAGATACAATGTCGTAGGGCCGAAGAAGGTGGTCGGGAAGACGGCACGGACGAGCACGAGCGGACCGTCCGGCCTGAGCCGGGCGAACCACGCGTTGCCGGGCTGAGGGCGGCGCAGTTGCGGCTCGTCGGCGTCGTGCTTGAACCCGGCGAGCTGCTGGCTCACGATGTCGCAGCGAAGCGTGGGACCGGCGAAGGTGGAGCGGCCGGTCGGCGGCAACGTCTGAGTGCCGGCGGTTCGTGACGAGAAAGCGATCAGGCGTCGGCCGTCGAAGGCCTTGACCTGACCGTCGCAGCGACCGCTCGTGTTCACCGCGTGCACGAGCATGGCCATGGCGCTCAGCGTGTCTATCGTGCCGGCCTGCTGGGCGGGCGGGACAGGATCCCGCTTCGGCTCGGTCGCGGGGATGAGCACGCGGATTTGCGGATCGTCGTTGCCCACGTAATCCAGTTCCGTCTGGCGCGGCTCCCCTCGCAGCCGGCCGACGCTCGTGTAGCGCTCGGGCTGGGCCATCTCGCCAGCGAACCGGCCCACCGCGGTCGCGTCCGAGATGGCGGTCACGACGAAGCCGACGGCCCCCGCGGTGTGGAAGCGAAGGCGGACCCGATACGCGTCCGGGCCGACGAGGAAGTCGGCATGGACGACGGCAACGTTCATCGTGATGCCGAGAACATCGCCATAGACGGCGTAGCGGACCTGAACCGGCTCGGCGGCGCGTGCGGCGAGAGGCAGGAGGGCCGGCACGGCCAGGAGCAGGAATCGGCGCATGCCGCTTTCATAGGGCAATACGCCGCCAGGGCAACTTGACAGTTCGCAGAGCCGCCCCCAAAACCGCGCACCTGGACGGGCGCGTAGCTCAGCGGGAGAGCATTCGCTTCACACGCGAAGGGTCACAGGTTCAATCCCTGTCGCGCCCACCACAGGTTCAGCCGTTCGTCCCGCGGCCCATCGCGTGATACTCCGCATTCGGGATCATATCCACGGCGTGCGCCACCCGGTTCGTATAGTTGAAGAACGCCGCGACCTCGGCGGCGTCGAAGATGTCCTCGTCGCTCAGCCCGGCGTCCCGCAACCGCTGCCGGTCCGTCTCACCCACCTCATGCGGGCGCTCGGTGAGCTTCACCGCGAAATCCAGCAGCACGCGCTGCCGCTCCGGCAGCTCGGCAACGCGGTAGTTGAACGCCACCATCTCCCCGAGCTGCGGATCGCCAGAGAGCTTGCGCACGGCAGCGCCGTGGGCGACCAGGCAGTAGTAGCAGCGGTTCTGGGAACTCACCGCCACCGCGATCATCTCGCGCTCCAGCTTGGAGAGGCCGGAGGGACCGAGCATCAGCTCGTCGTAGGCGCGGATGAACGTGCGCAGCTTCTCGGGGCGCAGCAGCCAGGCGCGCAGCACGTTGGGCACGAAGCCCAGCTTGTCGCGGCACTTCTGGAAGTAGGGCTGGAGGTCCTCGGGAAGCGCGCTCTCGTCTGCCTCGCGGAGCCGCATGACATGCTCGGGCTGGGGCATCGCGCGCCTCCTAGAGCTGCCGCGCCTGCTCACGCAGCGCGAATTTCTGCATCTTGCCGGTGCTCGTCTTCGGCAGCGGGCCGAAGACGACCGTGCGCGGCACCTTGTAGCGTGCGAGGTGCTCGCGGCAGTGCTGGATCAGCTCGTCGGCGGTCGCCGTCATGCCGTCCTTGAGAGTGACAAAGGCGCAGGGCGTCTCGCCCCAGGTCGGGTCCGGCCGGGCGACGACGGCGGCCTCCAGCACCGCCGGATGGCGATAGAGCGCGCCCTCGACCTCGATGGTGCTGATGTTCTCGCCGCCGGAGATGATGATGTCCTTGGAGCGGTCGCGGATCTCGATGTAGCCGTCCGGGTGCCACACCGCGAGGTCGCCGGAGTGGAACCAGCCGCCCTCGAACGCCTCCTTCGTCGCCGCCGGGTTCTTGAGATAGCCCTTCATGGTGATGTTGCCGCGCATGAAGACCTCGCCCATGGTTTCCCCGTCGCGCGGCACGGGGGTGAGGGTCTTCTCGTCGGCGACCATCAGCCCTTCCTGCACTGGATAGGTCACGCCCTGGCGGGCCTTGACCTCTACCAGCTCCTCCTCGGGAAGCGACGCCCAGGCGTCTTGCGGCGCGCAGACGGTGACGGGGCCGTAGGTCTCCGTCAGGCCGTAGACGTGCGTGACCTCGAAGCCGAGGCGCTCCATGCCCTCGATCACGGCGGCGGGCGGGGCGGCGCCGGCCGTCATCATGCGAACGGTGCCGGGGGGAGGTTTGGCGCCGGGCGCGTTGAGGATCATGCCCATGATGATCGGCGCGCCGCAGAGATGGGTGACGCCGTGGCGCTCGATCGCGTCCAGGATCGCCGCCGGCCTCCACCCGGCGCAGGCACACGTTCGTTCCCCCGAGCAGGGCCACCGTCCACGGGAAGCACCAGCCGTTGCAGTGGAACATCGGCAGCGTCCAGAGGTAGCGGGGGTGGCCCGACATGCCCCAGACGAGCGCGTTGCCGGCGGCGTTCAGGTAAGCGCCGCGGTGGTGATAGATGACGCCCTTGGGGTTGCCCGTCGTGCCGCTCGTGTAATTGAGCGCGATGGCGTCCCACTCGTCGGGCGGCACCTCCCAGGCAAAGCCTGGGTCGCCGGAGGCCAGGAACGCCTCATATTCCGTCTCGCCCAGGCGCTCGCCGCCAGGTCCCTCGGGATCGGCTATGTCCACGACGCGGGGCCGCTCGCCGGGCGAGACCTGGTCGAGCGCGGCCCGGATCGTGGGGGCGTACTCGGTGTCGGTGATCAGCACCTTCGCCTCGCCGTGGCGCAGGATGAAGGCGATCATGGCGGCGTCGAGCCTTGTGTTGAGCGCGTTGAGCACGGCGCCGACCATGGGCACGCCGAAATGCGCCTCGACCAGCGCCGGGATGTTGGGCGCCACGACCGCGACGGTGTCGCCGCGCCCGATGCCCCAGGCCGCGAGCGCCGAGGCGAGCCGGCGGCAGCGCGCGTAGGTCTCGGCCCAGCTTGCGCGGTAGTCGCCGTGGATCACGGCCACCCGGTCGGGATAGACCTCGGCCGAGCGCTTGATGAAGGAGAGCGGGGTCAGCTGAGCGTAGTTGGCCGGCCCCCAAGGCAAGTCGTAATCCGCTCGCGCCACCGCTCCCTCCCTAGAAGCCGAACATGTGATCGAGCGAGAAGCCGCCCGCCCCGTTCATCAGGCCATGATAGCCGAACAAGCGGCAGGTCGCATCGCGGATCAGCACGTAGCCGCGCGGGCCAGCCGCGGCGATCAGCTCCGCCCCGAACGCCTCATCCGGGAAGACGAGCGCCGAGCCGGAGCAGGCGATCGCGAGCGGCTTCTCGGCGATCACCCTACCCTCCCCATCGTGAAGCTGCAGCCGCGTCGAGGAGCGGGGATGCCAGGCGTTGGAGGCTGGGTAGATCAGGTGCGTGAAGGCGCGCTGCTCCTGGTCACCAAGGCGGAGGAACAAGCGCGTCGAGAGGCCCGGCGGCGGGCCGCTGTAGCTTTGCGGCTCGTCGCGCCAGGTCATCGCCGTGTTGAAGATGTGGGCGCCGAAGCTCGTCTCGGCGGCGTGCGGCACCGCGCCGTCGCGGCGCTCGTAGCGGGCGAGGACGTGCAGCCAGCCATCCGCCTCGCCGCCGTCCCGGAAGTCATAGACCAGCTCCGCGTGGCCGTAGCCGGACTCGCCCAGATCCAGGTTCAGCGCGTCGAGGTCGAAGGCGAGCGCGTGGTCCCGAGGCAGGCAGCCCAGGAAGTGCCCGGCGAGCGCCCGGCCTTCGCTGTCGAACACGTCGAGGCGGATCGGCAAATTCGCCTGGCTCTCGGCCATAGGCGTGGGCAGCGCGATAGTGCGGAACTCGGCGCGCGGCATGACCGGGAAGGGCAGCAGGAAGCCGCGACCGAGCAAGGGACTGAGCGACTTGATCGCCGGATCGGGCTTGAGGTCCGACCGCTCCACGTTCACGTGCGCGATGCGCGTGCGCCCCTCCTCGACGACCTCGTAGCGCGGCCGGACCACGTGCCGCCCGGCGCGCAGTTCCATCTGCGCCGGCCATTCGACGCCGGGCAGCAGGTCAGCCACGTTCACGGCGCGGCTCGCGAATGGCGCCAGCGGCTCGCTGAGCGCCACAGGCGCTTCCGCCCCCATGCGGTCGAGCGCGACGTCGCCCGCGGGGATCGGGGCGGCGTGGCTGTTCTGCAGCCAGAGGATCACGCGCTCGCCGGGCCTCGGCGCTGGCAACCCGGCGTAGCGGCTGCTCGGCCAGGCATTCGCATCGTGCGTGCAGGACAGGCTCGAGTCGCGCCCATCCCCGAAGGTGTCGAGCGCGTATTTCACCACGTCGTGCCCGGCGACGCCGACCGCGTGCAGGAAGAGCTGGCCCGTGAACTCGGGCAGGGCGAAGCGCGCCCGCACCTCGCGGCTGTCGAGGCGAATGCCGCCGACGCCGCTCGGCACGGGTTCTTCCCACTCCGCGAGCACGGCACCGTCTGCACCGAAGAGCCGCAGCCAGAGCCGGACCTCCTTGGCGCCGTAGCCTGCCCAGTAGTTGGCAGTGACAAGCCGCGTGCTGAGGCCAGCCTGCTCGCGGAAGAAGGCGAAGTTGGTCGCGAAGTTGAGCTTGTCGAGGTAGCGGCGCGGGTTGGTCAGCAAGCGGTCGGGCAGGCGTGCCTCGTCAAGCGAATGGACGGGCAATCCCTCGGGCACCTGTGGCGCGATGCGGTCGCGGACACGCTGAGCATCGAAGGCGGCGACCAGCAGGGCGCGCGCCTCCGTGCGCGGAAGGTCCGTAAGTGGCCGGACCGGCTGGCCGGCGCGGATGCTGGCCGAGTTGGTCCACGTCGCTCACGTAGATCTCGGCCGGGCGCGGCAGGCTCGGATTCAGCGCAAGGAGGGCATCGGTCACGCCGTCCGGGTCGTAGATTGCGAGCGGCCCGGCGCCGAGCATGCCGGCGAGCCGCCCCATGCCCTCGGCCGCGAGCGGGTGGGCGAGCGCCTTGTAGAGCACGTTGCCGCCGGCGCGCGCGTCGAAGGTCTGGATGGGCAGCATGACGCCTCCTAAAGGCCGAGCAGGCGGCGCAGGGCGGCGCCGGCCTCGGGCGTGTCATCGAGGGGTGCGGTCGGCCACATCTCCAGCCGCCCCTGGAAGTCGCGCACCCGCCCATCCTCGGCGAGCAACTTATGGAACAGAGCGATCCGCCGCGACCGGCCCGGCAGTCGCGCGAGCAGCACGGGCGCGCTGGTCGCGCAAGCCTCCGAGACCATGGAGACGGAATCCTCCGTGACCACGATCGCGTCGGCGAGGGCGAGCAGACCGAAGTAAGGATTATCTCCCGCCCCGTCCCAGACCCACGCGCCGAGCGGGTCGAGCGCGGCGTGGAGCGCGGCAATCGCCTCGGGGGAGGTGCGGCGCGAAGGGGTGAGCGCGAGGCCGACCCGGTCCTCGCGCACCATCCGGGCCAGCCCTGCCCCGAGCGCCTCGGCGACGGGCGCGTCGAGCCGGAAGCGCCCGTTGCTGCCGCCGACGAGCACGGCGACAAGCGGACGCGGCAGGTGCGCGAGCCTCGGCTCCCACTCGTCGCGAGCCTCGGCAAGCCGCGCCGGCGTCGCACGGTGCAGCGCCGTGCGCGTGACGACCACGTTGGGACCGGTCAAGCCGTCGTGGCGATTGACGACGATCAGGTCGAAGCGCGCCGGGTCCATGCGCGGGTGCTGGACCTGAACCGCCGGGCGGCCGGGCCGGCGTAGGGCGGCGCCGACGCGGGCCGCGACGCCGCCGGCGCCGATCACCACCCCGTCCCCGAGCGGCGGCAGGCGCACTGCGCGGAGCGGCGCGGGCCAGGTGCGGGCCGCCATCCAGCGCCAGGGGGCGCGGGGGTGCAGCGCGTGGACGACGGATTGCAGCCCAGCGGCCTCAGCGAGGCCGAGCGCCTGCGCTTGCAGCCCGGCGAGCGGCTCGGAGAGGATGGCGGCGGGGGACATGGGTGCTTGCTAGCCGAAACGGGCGGGAGGTCAACGGGGGCAGTTTGTTGGCCTGAGAGTTCGCTCAATCCGATGCTCGAAAATGTCAGTCCGGGGTCCGCCTGCTCAACCCATCGTAGCCTTCATGATGCGCGTGTAGTTGGAGGCAGTGACGACATGGTGTCCGCGTGCGCCTCGAACCCAGTATTATTGATGCGGTTGGGTGAACTTGAAGCGGCCCTGACGCAGTTCCAGTTTTACGGCATGACTCCATGTGGCTATGCGCAGGCGGGCGCCGCCGCGGCCCAAAAAGGGAGCGGCGGCGTCAATGATTGGGCTGCGCGAGCGGTTGCATCCAGTATCAGCGCGATCGCGGCCCAGGACAGGTCTGACCCAGTACCGGGATGTTCAACATGGCTTGCCAGCGCTTCGCTGCCGCAGGCATGGCGGGGCTGGTAGCGAAGCGGATCGCGGCCCTGAACCGGGCACGGGCGCCCCGCTGCGAAGCGGAGGCAGGCAGCGGAGATCCGTGCGCTAGTCTGCCAGCACACGCCGGACGTGTTGCGGCCTGCCCTTGGCGCACCTCGTGGAGGCCGGGCGGCGGTGAACGGGCGGTGGCCGACCTGCGCTAGCGGCGTGCAGCCCTGGCCGTGCGGACCATGGGAACTATACCTGGCGGCGCTGGGGCTTCACGGCCCAGAAGCCGCTGCGGCGCGGCTTACGGCAGGCGCGTGCCGGTGGAGGTGCAGCGCTGGCTGCGACAGGACTACCGACCATCGTGACGCGGCCGGCGTGAGAAAGGCATCGACCGACTGATGGCGAGCGAGCACCGCGAGCTTGCGCAGCGATGACGTGCGCGGCTCGGCGCCTATGGCCCCGAGGCTGCACCCCCGAGGTTCGCCCCAGCCACAGGCGGGCGAGCGTGGGCATGATCTCGGCGCTGACCAACAAGGGTGAGCTGCGCTGGATGATACTGGAGGGTGCGCTCAAGGCGCCCGTGCTGATCACGCTTCCTGGACGTCCTGGTCCGGGAGGCGCACGCAAGGTATTCCTGAGCCGGACAACCTCCCCGTCCATCGCTCGGCGCGCCGTCCGAGATTGGCTGGCCGAGCGCAGCCACAGAGCGCAGCTGGTCTACGCTGACCGCCTACAGCCCGGAGCTGAACCCCGACGAGGGCCTGCATGACCGACCTCAAGCAGGCTGCTCACCGGCATAGCTGCCGCCCGCAGCAAACGCAGGCGCTCGACAGCGCACTGTGATGCTGAACCACATGCGCAGGCTCTCAACCTCTGCCAGACCGCGGTGCGCAGCTTCTTGCATCGTCCGCACGGCTCGATACGCCGCCTAATTCCACGCGTCTACCCAAGCCGGCATCAACTTGAGGCTGGTCGATTCTTCTCGAAGCACCCAGACCTAGTCAAATCGGTCCTTTGATGCCAGGCGTGTCCGTAGCGTCACCCATCAGGGCCTCAATGGCTCGTTGACGGGTTCCGCCAAACTCGATCGGATTGAGATAGCACCAGCAATCCCCAGTGTGGGCTCGTACAAGCTCAGAGTTCTTCCGCCCCGAAGCCTTCTGCAAGGTCCGCTGATGCTATCTCGGGCGTAGGCCACTCCTCTTCGGGGAAATCTCTCGCCATCGATATCCGATTGGCGCCATTGCGTGAGGTCTGGATTTCCGCGCCACGCCTCCTGCGGGTGTGTCTGCCTCAGTGACCTCATACGCCCGAGCAACGCTCCCACTCAGTCTGCGATCTCGACGTCGGGCCGAAGACTCGCGACGAGGCGCACCGTTTGCGCCTCCCGGAGGACAGCGTAATTCTCGCTTCACACCAGGCATCACGAAAGAAGCGCGCACGATGGGTCGGTCAGCACTGATGATACCGCGCTCGGAGTCTTGGCTTATTCGAGATGCTCGGCCGAACTCGTCGGGTGGAAGCGCAATTTAGACAGAATTTCGAAGCCATGATTCCGCTCGGCTCTGGCCATTTCCATGCGTCAAGTTCCTTAGTGCTTGCCGTAGCACCTCCATATATGTAGCGCTAGCTCCTTTCCATCCACCTTTGGCTATTCAACCCTAGCAAGGTTTGAGTTCTGCTCCGGATCGGAGAAATCATCCAATGAAGCACCCGGTTGACCCCGGCGGCCCGAAGCACCATACATATCATTGCGCGGCTTGACGTGTCCTTTGCGCTGCCTTCTCCGCGGGCGCTTTCACCTCGATCCCTAGCGCCAGTGCGTGGTCCTGTTGACCGCGCTGCGTCCTTGCGTGGGCGCCTCACGAAAGTTCATACCTCCTCCATGACCAACACCTTTGAGAGTCTCGGGCTCGCGCCCGTCCTACTGCGCGCGCTCAATGCCGCCGGCTACCAGGAACCCACCCCCATCCAGGCCCAGGCCATCCCGCACGTCCTCGCGGGCCGCGACGTGCAGGGCATCGCGCAGACGGGCACGGGCAAGACTGCTGCCTTTGCGCTCCCCATCCTCCAGCGCCTACTCGCTGACCGTAAGCGCGCGCCGGCGCGCGGCTGCCGGGTGCTCGTGCTCTCGCCGACGCGCGAGCTGGCCAGCCAGATCGCCGAGAGCTTCGTCACCTACGCCCGCGGCACCGGCATCCGCACCGCCGTAATGTTCGGCGGCGTGCCTAAGGGCCGCCAGGCGCGCGCCGTCGCGAGCGGCGTGGACGTGCTCGTGGCCTGCCCAGGGCGGCTGCTCGACCATATGGGCGACGGCGCCGTGCGGCTAGATGCGGTCGAGGTCCTCGTCCTCGATGAGGCCGACCACATGCTCGACCTCGGCTTCATCATCCCGATCCGCCGCATTGTCTCGCACGTCTCCGCCCAGCGGCAGACCCTGTTCTTTTCCGCGACCATGCCGCAGGAGATCAGTAAGCTCGCCGCCGCCATGCTCCGCGATCCGGCGCACGTCGCCGTCACCCCCGTCGCCACGACGGTGGAGAAGGTGGACCAGCGCGTTATCTTCGCGGACGCGGCGCGCAAGCGGCAGGTCCTTGCCGAGCTGCTGCGCGACCCCGATATGAGCCGCACGCTCGTCTTCACCCGCACCAAGCACGGGGCGGACCGCGTCGTCGAATACTTGGAGCGCGCTGGACTGGCGGCGGCGGCGATCCACGGCAACAAGAGCCAGGGCCAGCGCGAGCGCGCCCTCGCCGCGTTCAAGACCGGACACGTGCGCGTCCTCGTCGCGACGGACATCGCGGCGCGCGGCATCGACGTGGATGGCGTCTCGCACGTCGTGAACTTCGACCTGCCGAACGTGCCGGAATCCTACGTCCACCGCATCGGGCGGACGGCACGCGCCGGGCGTACCGGGGTGGCGATCTCGCTCTGCGACCAGAGCGAGCGCCCCTACCTGCGGGGCATCGAGAAGCTCATCCGCCTTCGGCTGCCCATCGAGCAACCGAGCCGAATGGCGGCGTAGCTACCTGCGAGACCGAGCGCTCCGTCCGGGCGCTCGGCCTGGCACGCCCTTTCACGATCAGGCGCCGTCCCGCCGCCACAGCAGGTTCGCGAACGTGTAGCGCAGACCGAAACGTTCCCAGCAGACCGTCTTCTCGACGCAGCCTAGATTGCTGGACCCGACCAGCCGCAAGCCGACCGCGTCGGCGGCAGCCATTGCGGCCTCGAGGTCCGCGCGCGTGAAGATGCGGACCGGCGCCCCGTAGGCGTGCAGGCCGGCGGTGTCGATCGGCGTTTCCCAGTAGTCGCACGATACGAAGAGGTGGCCGCCGGGACGCAGCAGCCGAGCCTGTTCACGGAGGAACAAGGGCACGTCCACGCCGTGCTCGATCACGCTCAGGCAGGCGACGAAGCCGAACCATGCATCAGGAAGGTCCGAGCCGGTCACGTCGCCGGGTCGGTAGCGGATCCTGTCCACAACTTCCTCGGCTGTGAAGGCGGTGTTGATGCCTATCAGGTTCGTGAAGCCGAGGCGGCGCAGGCCAGGCAAGAACGTGGAGTAGCGCTCCGCCCCGGCGTCCAGCACCGGCACGTCGCGCGGCGTCGTGATAGTTGCATGCAGCGTGGCGAGGAACCCGTCCCAGCATTTCGGGCGATCCGGATGCGGCGGCAGCCCGGCCGCAGCGAGTTCCTGCGCCGCCCGTTCGATCTCCGAGGCGTCGCGCAGCGCGGCGTTAGTCTGTCCCTTGGCCCAGCGAAGCGTTGCCGGTCCTGGCGACCAAGCCGCCGGACAGGCGAAACTCGCGGCCAGCGTCGTGCCGTGCCGCGCGTCGTAGAGCGCGAGAGCCCGCTCCGCGACCGTGTGCATGCCATAAATGCCACTGGCGAGGATCGCCTGAACCAGCAGCATCCGATCCGTGGCGTGCCTCTCCTCGGCGAAGAACACGGCGTCCGCCCACATCAGCCGGTCGGCACCCTGAGCGCCCGAGGGAGTCACGGCGGAGCGCATGGCCGGGGCATGGAGACGCATCAGCCCGAAGCCGCTGGCGCGCAGATGGATGTCCACGTCAGCGAAGAGCGGTTGTCCCTGGCGGAAAGCGGTGAAGGCGGTCTCGGCCTGAACGACCGCGGTGCGCGACAGCACATCGGCGGCGCCGCGCAACGCCATCAGCTCGGCTCCCTCGATGTCGAGCTTGAGAAAGTCAACAGCGTCGATGTCCTGCAAGAAATGATCGAGCGTCGCGGTTGCGACCTCCTCTCCAGGCCGGTCGCGGAGGTTCGCCAGGCTGGCGACAGCCCCGCAGGAGTCACGGTCGAGCGGAAACAGCGACGACGAGGCCGCCGTGCTGGCGGGGTAGAAGCGATGCACGCCGCCGTCGCCGATGAAGGCCTCCAAGATCAGGCTCTCGCCGCCGTCCAGGGAGCGGCGAGCCGCGGCGTGGCTGGACTGCGGCTCGAAGCCGATCACGCGCAGCGGCACGCCCAGCCGGCGCAGCGGCCCATAGACGTGGTCCTCGTTGGCTAGGGCCTGTGCCCCAACGTCCACGACGATCAGTGGGCCGCCGAGCTGCGCAACTGCGCCGGCAAGGCGCTGGGGACGATCCAGGATCGCGTTCACGCAAGCACTCCTTGCTCGTTGGTCATGATAGGTGCCCGTCGATGGATGGCGCGCTTCAGGCCGCGCACCGGGTCGGGAGCGCACCAGTGACGGCGGTGGCCAGCGCCGCCGCCAGCCCGGCGAAGTCGCGCCCCGCAACGGCGGCGCGGGACGCAGTCCGCATGCGCCCCCGCAGCGCCGGCACGTTGTCGGCGGCTCGCCAGAGCGCGGCGGCCAAGGCTCCGTCGCTGCCCGCGACGTAGAGGAAGCCGTTCAGGCCGTCCGTGACTTCCTCTTCCATCGATGGCAGATCGGGCACGATCACGGGACGGCCGAAACCTTGCGCTAAGGCCAAGGTGCCCGAGGTGAGAATTGCTTCATAGGGCAGCACAACACAGTCGGCGGCGCGCATCACATACTGCACCTCGGCATCGGCGATTTGGCGAGGGAGCAGACGCAGCGCGGGCGTCGGCGCGAGAACGCGTGCGGCGCCGGGCTCAGGGCACCGGCCCGCAAGCACCAGCCGCGTGTTCGGAAGGCCAGCGTGCGCGTTATCGAAAGCGCGCATCAGGCGAGGCAGGCCCTTGTAGCCGCGCATCGCACCGAAGAAGGTGAATACAACGTCGTCGCCGCCGAGACCGAGATATCGGCGGGCGGCATCATCGGTGACGTCGTCAGGATAGGCACCAGCGTAGCTGGGATGGCGGACCAGCAGGATGGACGCCTCTGGAACGCCGAGGATCACGGCATGCGTCGCGCCCGCGTAGCTATGCGCGTGAACCAGATCCGCCCGCTGCGCCAAGCCCCGCTGCACGGCCGCGTTGACGGCCGGAAAGTGCTCCTCGTGCGGCACCGCGTTGTGGAGAGTCCAGACCAGGAAACCGCCGGCCATGCGGAAGGCGTCGAGCGCGCGCAGGAAACGCTCGGCTAGGCCGAACGCTCCGGCCTCGTCCGCCGCGGCCTGGTAGACAGGCTGCTCCCAGTGCAGGTGGAACACGGCGTGCCCCGATCGCGCCGCCAGGGTAGCCGCCGCGATGTCGCCCGGCCGGACCACCCAGCCATGCGGCCTGAGGGCTTCGGCCAAACATGACTGATAGGGATTGCCCGAGGTGAAATCCGGGAAGAAGGTCCAGGAATGAAACGGCTCAGGCATGACGGCATCATGCCTCAGGGTTCCTAAAAGCTCGTTAAAGCCAGGAGATCTCGCGACGACACGACCCGCCTAGAGCATGCTCCGTTCGCTTTGGCTCACGGTACATGCTCTAGTCCCTTGTGTTCACAAGCACCTTTATCCGTTCGAATGATCCCATTCGAACGGATGATGCTCTAGAAATCCGTGCAGCGGCCCTTCTGCTCCCAATCCCCGAAACGTGTCGGCTCAGGCCCCTTCGGGCCGCCGCGCTCGGGCGGCAGCGCGGGGTCCTTCGAGCGGGACGCGTCCGGCGTCCGCTCACGGTCGTGCGCTGTCATATGGTCAACGCTTGTCGGCTTCGTGTCGCTCATCATGCTGGGATCGGCGGCGCCGCTCGAACGTGGATGCCGCATTCCGTCTTAGGAAGATGCCGCCACCGCCCAGCACGCGGATCCTCACCCGGCGCCGTGCGATCCGTGCAGGGCATGCAGCCGATTGAGCGATAGCCTTCAGCTTCCAGCGGATGCCGCGGCAGCCGGCGCGCGGCGAACTGCGCCTCGACGCCCTCGGGCGTCCAACGGGCCAGCGGATTGACCTTCACCCGCCCGTCGGTGTCCCGCTCGATGGACGGCAACTCCCGGCGCTGCCCGCCCTGGAAGCGCTTGCGCCCGGAAATCCAGGCCGCAAAGGGAGCAAGACCCTGCTGTAGCGGAGCCACCTTGCGCAGCGCGCAGCAGCGGTCTGGGTCGAAATACCAGAGCTGCTTGTCCGGGTCCTCCGCCGCGAGCCGGCCCGGCTCCGGCTGGAGCACGCGCAGATCGGTCAAGCCGAGCCTCGCTTCCAGCTCCTGCCAGTAGCGTCGCGTCTCCTCGTAGAGGTGGCCGGTGTCGAGCACGAGCACGGGCGTCCCCGGGTCAACCTGGGCGACGAGATCGAGCAGGACGGCCGACTCGGTGCCGAACGACGACACGAGCGCGATGCGTCCGGGGAACACGTCCTCGATCATGGGCCGCAGCAGGTCCAGGCCGTCGAGGGCGCCGTAGCGGCGCTGCAGCGTCTCGGCGTCGAGTTCCCCGCTCACGAGAGGATACCCCGGCGGCGCAGCGCCTCGACGACATGGTCGGCCAGCTCGGCGGGGTCGGCGTCGGCGGTGCGCAGGTGGATCTCGGGCTGGACCGGCGGCTCGTACGGCGCATCGAGGCCGGTGAAGTTCCGGATCAGGCCGGCGTCGGCCTTCTTGTAGAGGCCCTTCGGGTCGCGGCGGCGGCACTCGTCGAGCGGCGTGTCCACGAACACCTCCACGAACTCCCCCGCTCCGACCCGGCTCCGCGCCGCGTCCCGCTCCGCCCGATAGGGAGAGATGAACGACACGAGCACGATCAGCCCGGCGTCGGCGAACAGCGCCGCGACCTCCGAGACGCGCCGGATATTCTCCACGCGGTCCGCCTCGCTGAAGCCGAGGTCCTGGTTCAGCCCGTGGCGCAAATTGTCGCCGTCCAGCACGTAAGTGTGCCTGCCCATGGCAAACAGCCGCCGCTCGACCAGGTTGGCGATCGTTGACTTCCCCGCCCCGGAAAGGCCGGTGAACCACACGACGGCGGGCTTCTGCTCCTTCAGCGCAGCACGGGCAGACTTGTCCACGTCGAGGACCTGCCACGTCAGGTTGCTCCCCCGGCCCAGCGCCGACTCGATCATGCCGACGCCGGCGGTGGCGAAGCTCAGCCGGTCGATGACGATGAAGCCGCCGAGGTCGCGGCTGTCCCGATACGGCTCGAACGCGACCGGCGCGTCCAGCGCGACCTCGACCTCCGCGACGTCGTTCAGCGCCAGCATGTCGGCGGGAACCCGCTCGCGCGTGTTCACGTCCACGCGGTAGCGGATGCCAGCGATTGCGCCGCCCACCGTGCGGCCGCTGCCGAGCTTCACCAGGTAGCCCCGCCCCGGCACGAGCGGCGCGTCGGCGAGCCAGACCATATTGGCCCGCAAGCGGTCCGCGATCTGGACCGGTGCCTCGGCGGCAGCCAGAACGTCGCCGCGCGAGACATCCACCTCGTCCTGCAGGACGAGCGTCACCGCCTCGCCAGCGCCGGCCTCGTCAAGGTCGCCATCCATCGTCGCGATGCGGCGGATCTGCGTCGCGTGCGCGGCGCCAGCGACCGTGACCGGGTCGCCAGGGCGCACCCGGCCGCTCGCGATGGTGCCCGCGAAGCCCCGGAAGTCGCCATCCGGCCGGTTCACCCACTGCACGCCCATGCGAAAGGGACGCGCGAGCACCTCGCCCTCGACGTCCAGCGTCTCCAGGCGGTCCATCAGGGTAGGGCCGCCGTACCACGGCGTGTTCGGGCTGTGCTCGGTCACGTTGTCGCCGCGCTTGGCGCAGAGCGGGATCGCAGCGAGCGTGTGGAACCCGAGCCCGGCCACGGCAGCCTCGTAATCCGCGCGGATCGCGTCGAATCGGGCCTCATCGAAGCCGACGAGGTCCATCTTGTTCACGGCCAGCACGACGTGGCGGATACCCATGAGGCTCGCGATGAACGAGTGGCGCCGGGTCTGCGTCAGCACGCCGTGGCGCGCATCCACCAGCACGACGGCCGCGTCGGCGGTGGAAGCGCCGGTCGCCATGTTGCGCGTGTATTGCTCGTGGCCGGGGCAGTCGGCGACGATGAAGCGGCGGCGCTCCGTTGCGAAGAAGCGGTAGGCGACGTCTATCGTGATGCCCTGCTCGCGCTCCGCCTCGAGCCCGTCCACGAGCAGCGCAAGGTCGATGTCCTCGCCAGTGGTGCCATGGCTGCGCGTGTCGCGGCGGAGCTGCGCAAGCTGATCCTCCTGGATCACCTTCGCATCGTGGAGCAGCCGCCCGATGAGGGTGGACTTGCCGTCGTCCACGCTTCCGCAAGTGAGAAACCGCAGGACTCCCATGGATGGCCTGGGCAAGCGCGTCTCCTCGGCGCTGAGGAACGCGGGCGCGAGAACCGCGTCCATCAGAAATACCCTTCCTTCTTCTTGCGCTCCATCGAGGCGGATGCATCGCGGTCGATCAGCCGATCACCACGCTCCGAGGTGCGGGCAGCCAGCGTCTCCGCCACGATGTCGGGCAGCGTGCGCGCCTCGGACTCGACCGCGCCCGTGAGCGGGTAGCAGCCGAGCGAGCGGAAGCGGACCATGCGCTGCTCGGGGAGCTCGCCCGGCTCAAGGCGCATCCGCTCATCGTCCACCATGATGAGGCTGCCGCCCCGCTCCACCACGGGACGGGGTGCTGCGAAATACAGGGGCACCACGGGGATGCTCTCAGCCATGATATACTGCCAGATGTCGAGCTCGGTCCAATTGGAGAGCGGGAAGACGCGCACGCTCTCCCCCGACCCGACGCGGCCGTTGTAGAGGTGCCAGAACTCCGGCCTCTGGTTCTTCGGGTCCCATCCCTGGGCCGCGGTACGGACGGAGAAGACGCGCTCCTTGGCGCGAGACCGCTCCTCGTCGCGCCGGGCGCCGCCGAACGCTGCGTCGTAACCGCCCTCCGCGAGTGCTTCCTTCAACGCCTCGGTCTTCATGGCGTGCGTGTAGTAGGAGCCGTGGTCGAAAGGGTTGATCCCCTGCGCCCGCGCCGCCTCATTCGTGTGCGAGATCAGGCGCAGGCCGAGCCGGCGCACCGTTTCATCGCGGAACGCAATCATTTCCCGGAACTTCCAGCCGGTGTTCACGTGCAGCAGCGGAACGGGCGGCTTCGCCGGGTAGAACGCCTTGAGCATCAGATGCAGCAGCACCGATGAGTCCTTGCCGATCGAGTAGAGGAACACTGGGTTCCGGCACTCGGCGATCGTCTCGCGGATGATGTGGATGCTCTCGGCCTCGAGCGCACGCAGGTGGGGAATGCGGTTACTCATCATCAACGCCTCTATGCGCCTTCCCAGACCGGCCCGGTGGCGCTCGGGGCTATACGAACGCGCGCCCCTGTCGCGCTGCAACACGGCCAGGAAAATAAGAAGCTCATTCTACGGATGCGGTCCGGCATAGGTGGAGCTTACTCCAGCAACGCCCTTTGGCGCAGCCGCATACCTACGGCACTGCCGCCCGGCGAAGGAACGTGCCGAAGGCGCGCGGGCCATCGCCGACCTCGATCTCGCGCTCGACCGCCAGCCGCTCCGAGTCGATGACGCTGACCGTGTTTGATTCCCAATTCACCACGTAGATGTGGCGGCCGTCCGAGCTCGCCTCGATCCCTTCCGGATAGTCGCCCACGGAGATGCGCTTGACCAGCTTTAGTGTGTCGAGGCGGAATACGGTGACCGCGCCAGAATACTGATCGGTCACGAAGCCGAGGCCGCGGACGAGCGCCACGACGTAAGGGCGCTTCCCGACCCGCACGGTGCCGACCAGCCGCCGCGATGCAAGGTCAACGACGCTGACGTCGTCCGACTCCACGTTCGCCGTGTAGGCGCGGCCTCCGTTCGCGTCGATGGCGACGCCGAACGGGTGCGTTCCGACCGTCACGGTGCCGATCTGGGTGAGCGTCGCGGTGTCCACGAGGGAGACTTGGTTATCATCCCGGTCTGCGACGACGAGCATTTTCCCGTCCGGCGTGAGCGCGAGACCTGACGGCGTGTTCCCGACCGCCACGGTGGCCGTGACACGGTCCGCTTTCGGATCCACGACCTGAACCCGCCTTCCATAGAGGTCCGCGACATACACCGGGCTGCCGCTCGGATGCACGGCAACCCCGAGCGGCCCGCCGCCGAGATCGATCCGGGCCGTGACCCGGCGCGCAGCCGCATCGACCACGGCCAGCGCCTTCCCGTCCGGGCAGGTCACGTAGGCGCGGCTGCCGTCCGGCGCCATCGCGATCCCAGCAGGCTTGCCAGCGATTGGGATCGTCGCCACCGCCTTGCCGGCATCGAGGTCCAGGACCGTGACGCTGTCAGCGACCTGGTTCGTGATGAACGCCTCGTCCGCTCCGGCCGGCCCGGCGGCGGACAGGAGCCAGAGTGCCGCCGCGGGCAGCAATCTCACGCGAACAGCGCCCTAGCTCGACCCTCCGAAGCGCTCCTTGAGCGCGTCCAGACCCCTCTGGTGATAGGCCGTGACCGCCTTGATGGCGACTGCCTCATTCAAGTTCGGCGGGGGATCGTTGTTCGGGTAGCCACGATAGAACGCACCGATCCACTCGATCTTGGACTTGTCGGGCCCTTCAGGCACTACCTTGATCGTGGCGGAGTAGTTGGTTACCGGCAGCACGTGCACATCGACATGGGGCAGGAAAACCGCATAGGTGAACTGATCCCCCTCATACTTCGTCAGTTCCTCGTCCTTCAGCTGGCCGCCGTCCTTGAACGTGATGGTTCGCTTCGCCGAGTCGGGGTCGTTGCTGCCCGTGCCCTCGGTCTTGGCCACGTCCGGGTCCCAGCTCATGTCCTGGAAATTGCCGATGACGGCCCAGACCTTCGCGGCCGGTGCATTGACCTCCACGGATTGCTCGGACTTCTGGCGCACCGGCCCGTGCGCGTACGCAGCTCCAGCCGCGCAGACAGCGAGCGCCGTCGCAGCGGCCAACCTTGTTCCCCGCATCAACTCCTCCCTAAATGCTATTGTGAGCGAAGCCGTTCAGCCGCCCGCCCTCGCGAGCCGCTGCTCGGCATAGCTGCGCCACGGCGCGTCCGCCGGCCCCTCCTTGAGTGCCCGGCGGAACAGGGCGGCGGCTTCCGGCGTGACCTTGCCCGCGGCGGCAGACAGCGCGTCAGCCGTGCGCGCGGCGAGCATCGGATCGAACGCCGCATCGAGCGCGATCTTCCAGGCAGCAGCGGCCGCGGCCAGGTCGCCCCGGCCCACCTCCAGCTCGCCGAGCATGACATAGCCGCGGCGTGCCATGTCGCTCTTGGGATCGAGCGCCGTAAGTCGGTCTCGGAGCTGGTCGGCCAGCGCCGTCATCCGCGCCGCCTCCTGCGTCTGGGCCGCAATCATCTCCGCGTGCGGAATCGAGGGCAGCCCCGGCTGACCGCCGACCAGGTAGAGCAGCAGCGCCACGGCGGGCACGAGGCCGAGCGTGAGGGCCAGCGCCGTGCTGCCGCCGCTCCGGGTCTCCGGCTCGGCGGCCTCAGCGGCGCGCAACATACGGCGCTGCACCTCAAGCGCGGCGCCTGCGTGCTCGACCGCGGCGAGGCGCCCTTCCGCAAGATCCCGCTCCAGGTCGGCGAGCTGCGCGCGGTGCAGGGCCAACGCCGACTCGCGCCGGCCGCGTGCCCGGTTCGGCCACCAGAACAGGAATGCCAATGGCGCCAGGCAGGCCGCTGCGAGCAGCAGCATCGGCAGGTAGGTCAGATAGGTCATAGCTCGGCGAGGCGCCGCCGCTCCTCGTCTGTCAGCGGCGCGGGTGCTGCGACCGGGCGGCGCCTTGTCGCTACGACGGCAATGGCGCCCGCGGCAAGGGCGAGAAGCGGTGAGCCCCAAAGGAGCAGGGTCGCGGCGTCGAAGGGCGGCTTGAGGCGCACGAAATCGCCGTAGCGGGCGACCATCCAGGCGACGACCTGCTGGTCGCTGTCGCCGGCGGCGACGCGCTGGCGCACGATCTTGCGCAGGTCGCGGGCGAGGTCGGCCCCGCTGTCCTCGATGCTCTCGTTCTGGCAGACGAGGCAGCGCAGTTGCTGCCCGATCGCCTCGGCGCGCGCCTCCTGCGCCGGGTTGGGCAGCATCTCGCGCGGGCTGTCCACGGCAAGCGCCGGGCCGGAGAGCGCAGGGATGAGCGCGAGCAGCAGGGCGAGAACGGGCGCTCTCATGCGAGATGCCTCAACATGGGGCGGATCTGCCCTTCGGCGATCTCGGGCGTAACAGGGCCGACGAACTTCCGGCGGATGATCCCGCTTCCATCCACGACATACGTCTCCGGCACGCCGTAGACGCCCCAGTTGATGGCGGTCAGCCCGTCCGCGTCGCGGGCGACCCGCGCGTAAGGATTGCCGTGCTCGGCGAGGAACTGCGCGGTCGCCGGCTCGGCGTCCTTGTAGGCGATGGCCCAGATCGGAACGCCCTCGCCCGCGAGCTTGGTCAATTCCGGATGCTCGGAGACGCAGGGCACGCACCAGCTCGCGAAGAAATTGACCAGCACCGGGCGGCGCAGCGCGCGGATGTCGGCGCTGCCGAAGCCGGGGCTGGGCGGCTGGCCGGGAAGCTGAAAATCGGGAATCGGCTGGTTCAGCAGCGGACTCTCGACGACGTGCGGATCGAACGTGCCCTGTCCCATCCGGCCGAGCACTGCCCAGAACCCCGCCCCCGCCACCGCCGCCGCGCCCAGTGGGCCGAGCAGGATCAGGCGGCGACGGTCAAGCATGGCGAGCCTTCACTCGGCCGGCGCCACGGCCGGCATGCGCGCCCGGCGCGGCGCCCCCACGCGGGTCCGGCGGTCGAACAGCGACAGCCCGCCGCCGATCGCCATCACGAGGCCGCCGAGCCAGATCCAGGGCGCGAGGAAGTTGTAGTGCAGCCGCATCACCACGCCCCCGCCCTGCTCCTCACCCATGGCGGCGTAGATGTCGGCGAGGCCGTTCGTCCTGATGGCCACGTCGGTCGTCGTGGTCTGCTGCACGGGGAAGGTGCGGCGACCTGGATGCATCACCGCGACGGTGCGGCCGCCCTCGCTGACCCGAAGCGTCGCGACCCGCGCCGAGTAGTTCGACCCGGCCGCGTCGCCCAGCCCCTCCAAGGTCCAAGTGTAACCGGCCAGCTCCGCCGACTGGCCGGGGTGCAGCACGACAATGCGCTGGCTGGCGAGCGACATCCCGGCGAGACCCGCGATGGTGACGCCGAGCCCGGCGTGCCCGAGAGTGGCGCCCCAGGTCGCGAGCCGCAAGCCGCGCAACCGGGCAAGGCTCGCGCCGGGCGAGATGCGGAATAGCCGCGAGCGCTCCACGATCTCGGCGAAGGCGCCTACGATCAGCCAGGCGGCGAGCGCAAAGCCAAGCGTCGGCAGCGCCTCAGCCCGGAGCGCCGCAACGACCCCCACCACGAGCGCAACGAGCGCCGCCCACCAGAGCCGCACGAGCGCCGGGCCAAGCTGCGCGCGCTTCCAGGGAAGCATCGGCGCCACTGTCATCGCAAGGAGGACCGGCACGGCGAGCGGGATCACGGCCAAGTGGAAGAACGGCGGCCCGACGCTGATCTGCGCTCCGAAGACCATCTGCGCGAACACCGGATAGGTCGTGCCCGTGAACACCACGGCGGCGATGCTGCACAGCAGGATGTTGTTCAGCACGAGCGCGCCCTCGCGCGACACCGGCGCGAAGGTGCCGCCCACGGCGAGCAGCGGCGCGCGGAATGCGAAGAGCAGCAGCGAGCCTCCGATGATGAAGGCGAGCAGGCCGAGGATGAACACGCCGCGCGCCGGGTCGGAGGCGAAGGAGTGGACGGAGTTGAGGATGCCCGACCGCACCATGAACGTGCCGCTGAGCGAGAGCGCGAAGGTGCCGATGGCGAGCAGCACCGTCCAGATGCGCAGCCCCTCACGCTTCTCGACGACGACCGCGGAGTGCAGCAGCGCCGTGCCCGTGAGCCAGGGCAGCAGCGAGGCGTTCTCCACCGGGTCCCAGAACCAGTAACCGCCCCAGCCCAGCTCGTAGTAGGCCCACCAGGAGCCGAGCGCGATGCCGCAGGTGAGGAGGCACCAGGACGCGAGCGTCCAAGGCCGCACCCATCGGCCCCAGGCGGCATCGACCCGGCCCTCGATCAGCGCCGCCACGGCGAAGGCGAACGGCACGGCAAAGCCGACATAGCCCGCGTAGAGGATAGGCGGGTGGAAGGCGAGGCCGGGGTCCTGCAGCAGCGGGTTGATGTTCCGCCCATCCATCGGCGGCGGCCATATACGGTCGAATGGGTCGCTCGTGAGCAGTGCGAAGAGCAGGAAGCCGCACGATGTCCCCCCGAGCACGGCGAGCACCCGCGCCCGCAGCGCGGACGGCAAGCCGCGCCCGCCGATCGCGACCGCGCCGCCGCACAGCGCCAGAACGAGGCCCCAGAGCAGGATGCTGCCCTCGTGGTTTCCCCAGGTACCCGTGATCTTGTAGATCAGCGGCTCCAGGCTGTTGCTGTTCTCGGCGATGTTGAAGACGGTGAAGTCGTCCGTAACGGCGGACCAAACGAGGGCGCCCGCGGCGCCGGCGAGCGCCAGGAGCTGCCCGAGTGCCAACGCGGGTCCCGACGCCATCAGGCGGGTATCGCCGCGCTGGGCGCCCCAGAGCGGCAGGATCGCCTGGACGAGAGCGAGCACGCAGCCGAGGGCGAGGGCGAAGCGGCCGAGTTCAGGGATCATCCGCCACGCTCCGGTTTAGCGGCCACCGTGTCCCAGGTCGCGGACGGAGGCGGCGAGCCCTGCTCGGGCCGCCACAGTCCTTTCTTCTTGAGCGCCTCTGCCACATCGCGCGGCATGTAGGTCGCGTCGTGCTTGGCGAGCACCTCGCTCGCCCGGAAGGTGCCGTCCCGCTCCATCGCGCCGAGTGTCACGACTCCCTGCCCTTCCCGGAACAAATCCGGCAGAACGCCGCGGAATGCGACCGCCACGTCTTCCTTGCCGTCCGTGATCTTGAAGCGGGTGAGCGGCGACGTCCCCTCCTCGCCGCGCCGAACGCTGCCCGCTTCGACCAGGCCGCCGAGCCGCACCTGCTGGCCAGGCGCCGCACGCGCCGCAAGGTCAGACGGTGTCACAAAGAAGGTGATGTCGCTGCGCAGCGCCGTGAGCGCGAGCGCCGTTGCCGACCCTAGCCCGGCGAGGCAAGCCAGGATCGCCACCATGCGCCGCCGCTTGCGGGTCATGTTGACCGCCTTCCCTCACGACCCGGCTCCAGCGCAGCCAGGACTCGGCGCGCACGGCGCAGGCGCAGCGCTGCCTGAACCGCGAACCCCGCCGGCACTAGCACGCCGAGCGCGTAGGATGGCAGCACGAAGACCGCGTGGTTCATGCCGCCTCCGCCCGCACCGCGAGCAGCGACCGCGCCCGCCGCTCGAGCACCGCGGCCCGCAGCCTTGCTGTCACCAGCGCCGCGAAAACCAGCGTGTAGCCGAGGGTCGTGCAAAGGAGCGGCCACACCATGCTCGGCGCCATCGTGGGCGCGCCCGTGAGCGTGATCGTCGCCGGCTGGTGCAGGGTGTTCCACCAATCGACGCTGAACTTGATGATAGGCAGGTTGATGACGCCGACGATCGCGAGCACCGCCGCCATGCGCTGCCCGCGCTGCGGGTCGTCGAAGGCACGCAGCAAGGCCATATGCCCGGCGTAGAGGAAGAACAGCACCAGCACCGAGGTCAGCCGCGCGTCCCACACCCACCAGGTTCCCCAGGTCGGCTCACCCCAGAGCGATCCCGTGATCAGGCAGAGCGCCGTGAAGGCGGCCCCGACCGGGCTGATCTCGGCCGCTGCCAGGTCCGCGAGCGGATGCCGCCATATGAGGGCGGCGGCGGAGCAGAGGGCGAGCGAGAAATAGCCCGCGGACGCCAGCCAGGCCGCGGGCACGTGGACGTAGAGGATGCGCACGGAATCGCCCTGCTGCCAGTCGGCGGGCGAGAAGAAGAGGCCCCAGACGAGGCCGGCCACGGTCAAGACTATCGCAGGCCACGTGAGCCAAGGCTGCATCCGCCCGGCGAGCCGCAGGAAGCGGCCGGGATTGGCGAAGCGGTGCAGGCCGCGCGGTGCGCGCGCGGGAAGGGCGGTTCCATCCACGCCGCACAAATAGCACGTCCGGCCCGTGTTGGAAGGCGCGCGTGTGGCATCCTGCACAGCTGAGGCCCGAAGGGGAGTGTCACGCGAACACGGCGGGCGAAGGGTGAACGCTGGAGCGCCAATCTCGTTCGCGCTGAGCGTCGCTGATGTAGCGGCCGACGCCCTGTCCTCGACTGCCGCCGGGCCCACTCAGCTTTCGTGCGCGCTCGGGATGAGAGAGCGAACTGGAATCCTGTTGCCGATAGCGCGTCGGCTGACACTCGATCGCGCCGTGCGTCAAATAAATTCAAGGTTGCAAGATTCCTGTTGTCTCGGCCTTTGATCACAGTCTAGTGACTTGGAAACCGATTTGTCGCTGCTCCGCACGCGTTGGCACGGCGAAGAAGGCTAAGCGCAACAGTGTTTTCAACGGACGAGCGTGGGGTGGCGGAGACACCGAGGTCGTGCAGCAATGACCACAGCGCTCAAGCCGTACTGCGACGCAACGCGCGGAATGCAACGTCTGAACGGAGGCCTGTTCGTCATGGGCTCCGACCGGCACTATCCTGAGGAAGCGCCGGCGCATCGCGTGCGTGTCGATCCGTTCTGGATAGACGAGACGCCGGTGACGAATGCGCGGTTTACCGAATTCGTCCGCGCGACCGGCTATGTCACGACCGCGGAGATGGCGCCCGACCCGAGCGACTATCCGGGCGCATTGCCGCACATGCTTCGGGCAGGCTCGCTAGTGTTCACGCAGCCGGCGGGACCGGTCGCGCTGCACGACTTGAACCAGTGGTGGCGCTTCGTCTTCGGTGCGGACTGGCGACACCCCGATGGTCCCGCGTCCTCGCTCGCCGACCGGCTTGAGCATCCAGTAATACATATCAGCCACGCCGACGCGACGGCGTATGCGCAATGGGCCGGCAAGTCGCTCCCGACCGAGGCCGAGTGGGAGTTTGCGGCGCGCGGCGGCATCGACGGCGCCGAATTTGCCTGGGGCGACCGCGTCGCGCCCGACAGTCACCCGATGGCGAACACCTGGCAGGGGCAGTTTCCCTACGAGAACCTCTGCCTGGACGGTTGGGCGCGCACGTCTCCGGTCGGCGCCTTCCCGCCCAACGGGTTTGGACTCTTCGACATGATCGGCAATGTCTGGGAATGGACCGACGATTTCTATGCACCGAAATACGGTAGTGGCTCCGATGCGCCATGCTGCGTCCCGCGCAACCCGCGCGGGCCAGCCGCCGCGGGAAGCCACGACCCGAGCCAGCCGGACATCGCAATCGCGCGCAAGGTGCTGAAGGGCGGATCGCATCTCTGTGCGCCTAGCTACTGCGAGCGGTACCGCCCGGCAGCGCGCTACCCGCAGCCCGTGGACACCTCGACGACGCATGTCGGGTTCCGTTGCGTCATCCGGCCGACAGCGGAGGAATTGCACCAGTCGTTCACGTGAGAGCTTCAATTATAGGGCTGGGAGGAAAGCCGATGAACCGCAGGGGACTATTGCTGTCAGGCGCGGCCACGGCACTTGCCGCCACCGCGCCAAAATCAACGGACGCGGCGTCGCCTACGTCAACCGGCCCGGTGCCGGTCAACCAGCCAGTGCCGGTTGATCAACCGGTGCCGTTCGATCGCACGCGGCTGCCGATCGCCGAGCCCACCTATCCGCACAGCACGGTGCTCGACGCCCGCGACGCGAAGCCGCCGCCACGGTTCGAGGTCAAAGCGCCCGCCGCCGCGCCGAATGTCCTGCTCATCCTGATCGATGACATGGGCTTCGGCCAGAGCAGCGCCTTCGGCGGCCCTGTCGCGATGCCGACGGCAGAGCGGATCGGCGACGAGGGGCTGCGCTACAAGAGCGATTGAACCCGGCCATTGCCGGACGTCCGGACCTCATGGCCGGCCGCACGTCGCTGACCGTGTACAGCGGCATGACGGGCATGACCGAGAACACCTTCATCAACGTCAAGAACCGCTCTCACACGATCACGGCGGTCGTGGACGTTCCGGACGCAAATGCCGAGGGAGTCATCCTGGCACAGGGCGGACGGTTCGGCGGCTGGAGCCTCCACGTGCTCCAAGGCCGACCGGCCTACACGTATAACTGGTAACTGGCTGGCGTTGCAGGAATACACCGTGGCGGCGGAGCAATCGCTCGCACCAGGGCGCGCAAACATCCGGTGCCATTTCGCGTACGACGGAGGCGCACCAGGCTCCGGCGGAGCTCGCTACAATTTTCGTGAATGACCAGAAGCTCGACTTTGGCGCTTTCGGAGGACGTCAAGCCGCGTAGGACATCAGCTCCGCCAGACGCTGGTGCAGGGGCCTTGGATTTTCCGCGTCTCGTGCGCGGGCACGCCAAGACGGATAATCGTCTCGCCATAGGATCGGGCTGGCCGCCTCCTCTGCCCACAGCACTCGCCTGACGGCGGCGAGGCATTCCGCGAAGGTCGGGTCCGATTTCCTGTACCAGGCAGCGCCGAGCACCGCGAGCTCGCCAGTCCGCGCGGCCAGATCGGCGGCCCACAGCGTTACCAGCGAGAACAGGCCAAGCAGCAACGGCGTGGTCCGGTGGATCGCCCGGTCCGACCACTGCCGCTGTGTCTCGAACCCGAGATGGCGCCTGGCTTCCTGGAAGGTGGTCTCGACCGCCCAGCGCATCGCGTACCACGTCAGGATCTGCAATGCTGACTGCTCCGGATCGGAGCAGACGAACACGCGTGTCTCGGCGCGCCCGGCCGGGTCTCTGGCCAGCACCCAGCGCACCGGCATGGTCTTGCCATGTGCGCTCCACAGCGCCGTGCCGGTCGCGACCTCGACTTCCCGCTCAGCCCTGCCGTCCTTCGTCCGCCACCCCGGGACGGTCATGCGCTCCCACTTCGTGGCCTTTCGCACCGCCCGCGTCCGCGGCGTCAGCTGACGGGTGCCGATCAGGCGCGGCCTGCCTTTCTGGCCTTTCCTGCGTGGCGGAGGTGGGTTGAAGAAGCGCGCGTCCATGCGGCAGCGCGCCACGCACACCGCGCGGCCTCGCAGCGCCCAGAACACATCCAGGCTGGCGTAGGCGCCGTCTCCTACCATCACCAGCTGTCGGCCTGGACACCAACGGGCGACCAGCCGCATGGCCCAGGTCGCCTTCTCCGGCAGTGTCTGGTGCCGCCGCTGCCGCCTGGCATCGGCCCGCTCCGAACGGCTCAGGATCGTCAGGAACGGCAATCCCCACGTGCGCCTGGCGAAGCCGGGCCTGACCACCACCTGCAACGACAGCCACCGCAAGCCCGCGACCTTGACGAAGCAGCCGCGGCTCGACCGCACCGCATCACGGTAGATTCCCTTGTCGCGGATCTTGGCGCCGCGCCGACGTTCGACGGAGTTGTCCACGGCGATCACCAGTGGCGCGCCTTCCGGCACGAAGATCGCCTGCAGCAGGCCAAGCAGGATCTGCGCGCCCTGCAGGCCCGACCAATCCGCGCGCGAGAGGAACCGGTGGAACCGGCTGAACCCCTTGTCCGAGTTGCCGCCTACTGCCCGCAGCGCCGCGCACACCGTCCGCCGGTGCAGGCACAGCAACGCCCCGCTCGCCAGCGCCACCGCATTCAGCCACGACGGCTGCGTGAACATGGCCGCGAACGGCAGCAACCACGTCTCCATCGCCCGGGCGCTGCCGGACGCGCCAACTCCTGCCATGGCTTGGTCCTCCCTAAGGCCGTACCTGTGCCTCTTCCCAGGAGAGGAGGATGGGGGATGGCCGGATCGTCACCACTGCCGCTTCGCCGCTTGCTCTCCCCGGTTGCCTCGCTTCTGCGCTCGCGACAGCCCCTTGTCAGTTCGGCGTCGCCTCCAGGGCCGCCACCGGTGACCCGCTCCGCGATCCTGGCCCGCTACCGCCGCCTGCGTCAGATCAGCAAGCAACAGCACGAGGCTGTCCTGGACATCATCGCTCCGGACGCCCTGCTCGACTGGGCCAGGCGGCTCGACCTGACCGAGGGCAAGGTCGTGGTGCTCGAAAGCGACAATGAGCTGACGCTGCCGGAGGATCTGGCCATCTATCTGCCCAGGCTGGGCCGTTCACACCCGCTCGATCGCTACGCCCGGGTCGCACGGTTCGTGCCCGGCTCCGACGAAGCGATCGTGCTCGCGGCGATGCGCCGGGCGCGTTTCTCCCTCTGGCGCGTCGAGCGGCGGCACCCGACCACGGGCTTGATCCTGCGCGATCTGCTGCGGGGCGAGGAGACCTGGCTGGTCGACGAGGCCATGGAAAAGAACGCGCCACCAGGGGCAGAGATGGCGGCGCGTCTCCTGCAGCCCGAGAGCTTCGCGATGACCGCCCGCATCATCGTGCCGATCCTCCCGGACCTGATGACGCTTCCGGAACTGATGGAAGAGGTGTTCACCAGGGCTCCTGCGTTGAGGCGCCTGCAGGGGGACGCCCTTGCCGGTGACCCACGCTTCGCGATCGGCATCTATCGCGCTGCTGGGGCTACAGGAACGATGGATCGCGTTCGCTTCAAACGCAAATAGGGCCAGCTTCATGCGCGCGGACGCATGACCACCCATTCAAAAGCGCCAAAGTCCAGAGAAGGTCGCCGCGCGCTCGCCGACGATGTGTGGGAGCTATACGATACACGGTCGGACTTCAGCCTTGCGCACGATCTTGCCGCCAAGCAGCCGGACAAGCTCCGTCACATGCAGGACCTCTTCATCATCGAGGCCGTGAAATACAGCGTTCTGCCGATAGACGATCGTAGCATCGAGCGATTGAACCCGGCCATTGCCGGACGTCCGGACCTCATGGCCGGCCGCACGTCGCTGACCGTGTTCAGCGGGATGACGGGCATGACCGAGAACACCTTCATCAACGTCAAGAACCGCTCTCACACGATCACGGCGGTCGTGGACGTTCCGGAAGCAAATGCCGAGGGAGTCATCCTGGCACAGGGCGGACGGTTCGGCGGCTGGAGCCTCCACGTGCTCCAAGGCCGACCGGCCTACACGTATAACTGGCTGGCGTTGCAGGAATACACCGTGGCGGCGGAGCAATCGCTCGCACCAGGCCGCGCAACCATCCGGTTCCATTTCGCGTACGACGGAGGCGCACCAGGCTCCGGCGGACTCGCCACAATTTTCGTGAATGACCAGAAGGTCGCCGAGGGGCGGATCGGCCGGACGCAACCCGTCATGTTCTCGGCCGACGAGGGCGCGGATGTCGGGATGAAGGGAGGCACCGCGGTCACAGACGCATACGCCGTGCCGTTCCGGTTCACCGGCCGGATCGCCCACGTCACCATCGACGTCAACCCCTTGAACGCCCGCGACACGGAGCAGGACGCCGCGGTGCGGGATATGGGCCTGACCAGGAAGGGAATGTCGGACTGACCGCGCTGGGGACGGCTCCGGGGCGGTCAGCCGCCCCGGAGCCCGGTCGTCGCTCAGGCGGCGGCGCGACTGGCATCAGAAGCTCAGCCGCGAGGTCAGGACCCAGGCGTGATTGTAAGCGGGCGTCAGCGGCGAGGCACGGTAGTTCGGGGTGACTGCACTCTGGTAGCCGACGCCAACTGTCAACCGGAGCCTCTCCGCTAAAGTCATCCGGCCGACGACGAGGCCAGGCGTGAGGAAGACTTGGTTTTTTCCGCCGCGCTGGCCGTTCGGGTAGTAGGTCCAGTTCACCTCGAGCTGCGGCCAGAAGATACGGAACAAGTGATACTGAAAGGCGATGTTGTTGATGATTTGCGTGCCAAGCTTGCCCTCGTAGGCCGTCGGGATGGTGGCGCCCACCGTGCCCTGAATATCGAAGGGACCCCAGCCCTTGCCGTAGCCGAGCGTCGGAAGCAGCGTCCAGGCGTGGTTAGTGAGCGCCGTGATGCCGATCGGCGCCTGGACCTGGAGCCAGGCCGAGACGACGTAATTGCCCTCGCTTTCCGGGCTGCTGGCGAGCCGCTGCTTGAATTGGAAGAACGGCCAGTCAGCGAAGCCTGTGAGCTCACCCTTTCCCTTAGAGTTGTTGCTGCGGATGTAATAGGGCACGGCCGCAATCTGAATCTCCTGCGTGCCGCTGACGATCAGGTCGAGGCCCTTCCCGCCGTCGAGGACGGTCGTGTCCGCGCCATTGCCGGCATGTTGGAACGAGGTATCAAAGCGGAAGCGTTGCTCAAGCAGGGCCGTCGTCGTGACAACCGGGCTGCTCCACTCGGGCTGGCTAGCGCGGGCAGCACGGGCACGGTCGAGCCAGTGAGCGAAGTAGGAGGCGATGCTCCCATCGTCCGAACTAGGGGTTGGCGCGATCGCTGATGGCTGCGGAAGGGGTTGGCTGGCCGCGGCGGCCGTCTCCGGCAGGGTCAGATCGAGACCCGTCGCATCGGCTAAGTTCGGAGCACAAAGGACACCGATGACTCCTAGGATCTTCGGCAGGAAAGCCTGATTTCGGGCCCCACGACGTCTCTTCATGCTCGGCATCCCCTACGCGCAGCAACCCGAAGCGGTCGCTTGGGGGTGCCCGGGGATTGAAGCGTCCTGAATTCCGCATCGCAACATGACCGTGAAAATAAGAATCCCGCTGCTACGATTACGGTTCGGAGGAGACGCGCTTGCCTCGAAGCGCCCCGGAACACGCGTGCCCTCGTCTATGGCGCACGTCGCGCATCACGTGGCGACGTCACGCTGTGCCGGGCTTGGCGCCTCAGCTCGCCCGGCTTAGCGTGTAATCAGCAACGGCCTGCAGCGCCTGCAGCGCCTCGCTCTCCGGGAACACCCGCAAAGCGGCCTTCGCCTCCGCCGCGAACCGCCCGGCACGCTCCAGCGTCGCGCGGATCGCGCCACGGTCGGCGATCAGGGTCATCGCGCGGGCGAGGTCCTGCTCGTCCTGCTTGCTCGCTTCGATCGTGCGCTGCCAAAATGCGCGCTCATCCGAAGTCCCGGCGGCGTATGCGGCTAGGACGGGCAAGGTGATCTTGCCCTCGCGGAAATCGTCACCCACCGTCTTGCCCAGGGTCGCCTGATCCGCCGCGTAGTCCAGCGCGTCGTCCACCAGCTGGAACGCCATGCCCAAGCTCGCACCGTAGTCGCGAAGCGCACGAGCCTCTTCTGCCGGGCGGTCGGCGACGACGGCGCCGACCTCGCACGCGGCTTCGAACAGCGCGGCAGTCTTGCCCCGGATCACATCGAGGTAGCGGCTTATGGGCGTCGACAAGTCATTCTGGGTCTGTAGTTGCAGGACCTCGCCCTCGGCGATCGTCGCCGCCGCTTGGGAAAGGATCTCCAGCACGCGCAGCGATCCATCCTCGACCATGAGCTGGAAGGCGCGGGCGAACAGGAAATCGCCGACCAGCACGCTCGCCTTGTTGCCGAACACCGCGTTGGCGCTCGCGAGACCTCTGCGGAGATGGCTGTCGTCCACAACGTCGTCGTGCAGCAGCGTTGCCGTGTGGATGAACTCGACGCAGGCCGCGAGGCGGATATGGCGTGGCCCCTCATAGCCGCACAGGCGCGCCGCCGCGAGCGTGAGCAGCGGACGCAGCCGCTTGCCGCCAGCTGCGACCAGGTGTGCTGCGAGCTGCGGGATCAGCGCGACCGGGCTGTCCATGCGTTCCACGATCAGCTCGTTGCAGCGCGCGAGGTCCGCGCCGACAAGGGCATCGAGGCGCGCGAGCGCGTCGGACTCCCCCAGGGCGCCGGGTGGCGCAGCGGGCTGGGTGGGCGGCAGTGCTGGCAGGGCTGCGCCCACTCTGGTCTCCCGACATGATCGTGCCCGGCTTGATCGCGCGCCGTGCATGGGCAGGATATCGGCCAGGGTAAACAAGGGTCAACCGGACCGCCCTGCGGAAGCGCCGTTGACGACGGGCTCCGGAGCCTCGAAGGAGCCATGATGCGCACGGTATTGGCGACGAACGATCCAGTTCGGCTCAGCTTTTTGCGCGCCCTGTTACGCGACGCGGGGATAGGGGCCGTCCTCCTTGACGCTCACGTGAGCGCCGTCGAGGGTAGCATCGGGGCCATCCCCCGCCGTCTCGCGGTAGCGGAGCAGGACTGGGATCACGCCCGGCGCGTGCTTACGGAGGCGGGAGAGTGGACATAGCGGAAGGTACGCTGCTCGCCGGGCGTGTGCGCTACTGGCAGAATCGGGAGGGATATCGCACGGGCATCGAGCCAGTGCTCCTGGCCGCCGCCTGCCCGGCCCAGCCGGGCGAGCGAGTGCTGGAACTCGGTACAGGGGCTGGAGCGGCGCTGCTGTGTCTCGCGGCGCGGGTGCCGGGCATGCTCGGCGTCGGGGTCGAGCTGGACCCCGCGATGGCCGCACTCGCCCGGCGCAACCTCGCCGCGAACGGCGCGGATGGCGTCGTCGTCGTGGAGGCGGACGCGGCCGGCTTCACGGCGGACGCGCCGTTCGACCACGCCATCAGCAACCCGCCTTGGCACGACGCCGCCTCTACCCCTTCCCCCGTGCCCGGCCGGCGCCGGGCGAAGCAGGCCGGGAAAGGCCTCCTCGCGGCGTGGTGCGATGCGGCAGCGCGCGCCGTGCGGCCGGGCGGAACGGTCACGCTCGTTCTTCCGGCACCGCTCATCGGGAACGCGTTCGAGGCGCTGGCAAGGGCAGGGTTGGCCGCCCCTGCCCTGTTCCCGCTCTGGCCGAGAGAGGGCAGCCCGGCGCGGCTCGTCCTCCTGCAAGCCCGGCGCGGCGCGGACGGCCGGGCGCACGTGCTGGCCGGCGCCGTGCTGCACGACGGCACAGGCTGGTCGCCTTGGGCGGATAGGGTGCTTCGGGAGGGAGCGGCGATCTCGATGGGCAAGGCTGCACCCCGCGCCGCGCCCCCTTCCGCCGCGCGCCGCACGCCTCTACGGTGCCGGGGCACCAAGGAGGGAACCATGGTCGTCGTGGCAGTGCTGTATCCGGCGAGTGGCGGTGAGACCTTCGACCATGCCTACTACATGGCGCATCACATGCCCCTCGTGCACAAGCGATGGGACAGCATGGGCCTGCAAGGCACCGAGGTGCTGCGCGGGATGCCCGGGCCGGACGGGGCGAAGCCGGCATTCAACACGATGACGCTGCTGCGCTTCGCCTCCGTGGACGCCTTCAAGGCCGCTGCCGACGCTCACGCGGCGGAGCTCTTCGGGGATATCCCGAACTTCACCAATGCCAAGCCGACGGTGCAGTTCAACGAAATCAGTTGAACGGGGACTCCGGGGCTCGTCGTCCGTCCCTTCGGGAGCGCTCAGCCGGTCCCCAGGACGTCGAACACGTCGCCCTCCGGGCTGCGTCCGACGACGTGGGCCTGGTGCCATAGCGCGTAGAACAGCAGCGTCCAGGCCGCGAAGCCTTCGTGCCGGCCATTCGCTGCACGGAACAGGGCGGCTACGCGCGCGGGGTCGGCAACCTCGGCGACGCCAGGCTGGGCGGCCACGAGCGGGCCGAGGCGCGCACCGCGGCTCGCGATCCAGGTGCCGACCGGCACCGTAAAGCCCTGCTTGGGCGCGAACGGCCGCGCCTCCGGCAAGTTCTGCTCCAGCCAGCGCCGCAACAGCCACTTGCCGCGACGGTCGCGCACCTTGAGGGCATCCGGGAGGCGCACCGCCGCCGCGGCCACGGCCGGGTCGAGGAACGGCGTACGGCCCTCGACGCCGTGGGCCATCAGACAGCGGTCGAGCTTCAGCAGGAGATCGTGCGGCAGCCAGTCGGCGCAGTCCGCGACCTGGGCCGCGGCGAGCCGCGTGCGACCGCCCGACGCCGCCTGCGCCTCCGCGGCCGCAAGACCGTCGCGCCAAGCGAGCGGCTGGGCGCGCAGCACGCCGAGGCCGTCGAAGGTGCCGCGCGCGCGCATGACCCGGCCGCCGAGCCACCACGGCCGCGCCGCCGCGCGGTAGCGCCCATAGCCTGCGAAGATCTCGTCGCCGCCCTCGCCGGAGAGCACGACCTTCACGTCCTGCCGCGCGCGCCGGGCGAGGAACCAGCTCGGGATGGCGGCGTAGTCGGCCGCCGGATCATCCATCGCGGCGACGATCCGCGGCAACTCGTCCCAGACCATGCGCTCCGTGACCAGCAGGGTCTCGTGCCGGGCGCCAGCGGCGCGGGCGACGGTCGCAGCCGCGTCGCGCTCGTCGGCAGCGCCCGGCGCGTCGAAGCCCGCGGTAAAGGCAAGCACGGGCGATTCGTTCAATCGCCGCATCGCCGCGAGCACGGCCGCGCTGTCGATGCCTCCCGAGAGGAACAGACCGTAGGGCACGTCGCTGCGCTGGTGCAGCTCGACGCTCTCCAGGAGCGCCCGGTCGAGCCGCGCCAGTGCCTCCTCCTCGGACACCGGATCAGGCCCGCCCTCGGGAAGCGCCGGGCGGCGGCTGCGGCCCGTGACGTGCCCGTCGGCGAGCCGCAGCGTCTCGCCGGGCAGCACGCGGCTGATGCCGGGGAAGATCGTCTCTGCCCCCGTCGTGAACTGCATCTGCAGCAGCTCGCCCCGCTTGTCCGGCCGCACCCCGCGCGGCACGAGACCGGACGCCAGCAGCGCCTGCGGCTCCGAGGCGAACGCGAGACCGCCCTCCACGGGCGCGGTGTAGAGCGGCTTGATGCCGAACGGGTCGCGCGTGAGGGTGAGCGCCTTCTGGGCGCGGTCGTGCAGCGCGATCGCATACATGCCGCGCAGCTGCTCCGCGAAGCCTGGCCCATCGCGTAGCCAAAGATGCAGCGGCGGCTCGCAGTCGCTCTCGGTCGCGAAGTGAACGCCCGGCATCGCCGCGCGCAGCTCGCGGTAGTTGTAGACCTCGCCGTTCGCCACCAGCGCCGCCGGCCCGGCATAGAGCGGCTGGTCGCCGCCCGCCACGTCGATGATCGCGAGCCGCGTGTGGACCAGCGCCGCGCGGCCCACGACCGCGTGCCCGGCGCCGTCCGGCCCGCGATGGGCGAGCGCGCGGGCGAGCGCGGCCAGGATCTCCGCACGGAGCGGCGGCGCATCCGGCGCGAGCGAAAGCCCGGCGATGCCGCACATCTACGCCGCCATCCGCGCGAGTTCCGTGCGCCAGCGCGCCACGACCGGAGCCTCTGCGAACGACGCCGCCCAGCGCGCCCGCCCGGCTTCCACGAGCCGCTGCGCGAGCGAGTTCGAGAGAGCCGTGCCGCCCGGCCCGGCTCGGCGCGGATCACCGGCAGCACCTCGTCGCCCGCCGCCGCGCACGCCGCGACCAGCCGCTCGCAGAACAGCTCCGCACCGCCCTGCGCCGCACCTGCCATGCCATGGGCGACCTTCATGCGGCGAGCAGTCCCTCGGACGCGGCCAGCGCGGCGACGACGGGAAGCGCCTGCAGGGGCGCCCGGCCAGGCTCGCCCGCGGCCAGCACCGCCGCGGCACGCCGGCCGCCGCGCATGACGGTGCGCTTCTTCGCGCGCAGCAGCGAGAGCGCCGAGCCGCGCAGGTCCACGACGAGGTCCCACGCCATGCCTGCGGTGCGCCGCCAAAGGCCGAGCCAGTGCAGGTCGAAGCGCCGCTTATCCACGATCAGCGTCGCCTCGCGGCGCGGCATGCGCTGGAACACCCCTGCCGCGACCGGGCCGCAGGCAACGGTGATCCTCGCCTCCGGATGGGTGCGCAGGAGGTAGTCGGCGAGCCCGGTCGAAAGCACGGCGTCGCCGATCCGGGTGGCTGTCACGAAGAGGATGCGCATCGCGCCGGCCATAGCACCGCGCGGCGACGAAGGGGATAGTGCGCCGATCTCGCGCCGCGCGCTGCCTGCGGCGTCATTCATTCTGGACAACCACAACGAAACGTATGCACCATCGCAAGGTTCGAGGCACAGGGCGCCCGCGCCGAACCGAATTGCTCGGCGAGCCTGCGGCCGTTCGTCGGCCGAAAGGCGAGACGTCAAGCTATAATGAGGGTCCACGCCCCGGATTCTGTCCCGAGGAGGAAACAATGGAAACGCCAAGCCTGTTCCCGCTTTCCCGACGCCGGCTCCTGACCGGAGTCTCCATCGCGGCAGCTGCCAGCGTCACGGGCGTGCCCGGCCTCGTGCGCGCTGCCGGGCTGCCGCTAGACCAGCCCCAGGCGCCCTACTTCTACAGGTTCAAGCTGGGCAACGCCGAGTGCACGGTCGTCTCCGACGGGCAGCTGCCGCTCGGCGATCCCGATAAGGCGTTCCTGAAGATCTCCCACGACGAGATCGGGCGCGAGCTGAACGACAATTTCCTGCCCACCAATAACGCCGTACTCGAGCAGAACATCCTCGTCGTGAACTTCGGCAATCGGGTCGTGCTGTTCGACACCGGGATGGGCACCGACCGACTGTTCGGCGCCTCGACGGGCCACATGCTCGAAACCCTGCGCGAGGCGAGCATCGACCCCGCCAAGGTGGACGCCGTCGTGATGAGTCACGCCCATATAGACCATTGCGGCGGCCTTGTTGCCGACGACGGGAGCCACAACTTCCCGAACGCGCAATATTTCCTCGGCGAGCCCGATTTTGCTTATTGGACGGACGATTCCAAGATCCCAGCCAACTACCCGGCCCGTCCGCACTTCCTGAATCAGGCGCGCAAGAACCTGCTGCCAATCCGAGACCGTATCCATTTCTACAAGGACGGGGAGGAGATCCTGCCGGGGATCACGGCCCTTTCCGCGCCTGGTCACACGGTCAGCCACACGATCTTCATGATCAATGCCGACGGCAAGCAGCTCTGCTATGTCGGCGATCTCGCGCATCATCCGGTACTGCTGCTGCAGAACCCGCGCACCCAGTTCGCCTTCGATACCGACCCCGCGCAGTCGGCGGATAGCCGTGTGCGGATGCTGACCATGCTGGCGGCGAACCGGACTCCGCTTCTCGCCTACCATTTCGCCTGGCCCGGCCTCGGCCACGTGGCCAAGCAGGGCGACGGGTTCCGCTATTTCCCGCAGCCTCTGCAGATGCAGATGTAGGAGGGTAGGTCCGAACTTGGATGGCAGCGTGCCGCGAGGCGCGCTGCCGCCCTCATCGCGTAAGATGGTCGGAGCGGCGGGATTCGAACCCACGACCCCCAGTCCCCCAGACTGATGCGCTACCAGGCTGCGCTACGCTCCGACCGAGCTGACGGCGCCCTCTACCAGAGGCGAGGACGAGGCGCAACGCGCCTCAACGCAGCATCGCCCGCAGCGACTCCAACGCCATGAGCGCCTCCCGCAGGGCCGCCCGCAGGCGCTGCGCTTCATCGCCAGGCGGTTCGGCGCGCAGCTCAGCCGCCGCCTCCCGATCATCCAGCTCCGGCTCGCCTATCGTGCGCTCCAGGTCCTCGTCGGCCGCTTGGGCCAGATCGACCTCACCCTCCACCATCTCATCGGCGTCTTCGAATTCAGCCCCCGAAGCAGGCGCTTCCTCGCTGAAGCGGCCGGGGCCCTCGCGCAGCAAACGCTGCACGCCTTTGATGGTATAGCCTTGGATGTAAAGCAGGTCGGAGATCCGCCGCAGCAGCGCGAGGTCGTGCGGTCGGTAATAGCGCCTCCCGCCGCCCCGCTTGAGCGGCTTCACCTGGGGGAACTTGGTTTCCCAGAACCGCAGCACGTGCTGCGGGATGTGCAGTTCGTCCGCGACCTCGCTGATGGTGCGGAAAGCGGTAGGGGCCTTGCGCACCTTCGTCCGCCCCTGCTCCGGACCGAAATCCTCCTCAGGCGGATCATCGAGGTCACTCACTCGTCGCCATCCTCTGACCCAGCCTCAAGACCCCCAGCCACCGTTCCGCCGTTAACATAAGAGCGGAGGCCATTGCTCGGCCGGAAGACCAGCACTCGACGCGGCAAGATCGGCACCTCGACCCCGGTCTTCGGATTGCGGCCTACCCGGCGCCCCTTCTGCCGAACGGAGAACGTGCCGAAGCCGCTGATCTTGACCGCTTCCCCACTCTCCAGCGCCAGCGAGATCCGGTCAAGCACGAGCTCAAGCAGGCCTGCAGAATCGTTCCGTGACAAACCAACCTGAGCGTAAATACGCTCGGCGAGCTGCGCGCGGGTGATGGTGCTCATGGGCGCAGGCTAGAAACCTGCCTCGCCTGCGTCAAGCAACGGCTTGAAGCTGCGGCAAATCTAGAGCCTGATCAGCGCCGATCCCCAGGTCAGGCCGCCGCCGAGCGCCTCCAGCAGTAGCAGATGGCCGGGCCTGATTCGCCCGTCCCTGCGTGCTTCCGCCAGGGCCAGGGGGATGCTCGCAGCCGAGGTGTTCGCGTGGCGGTCCACCGTGACCACGACGCGCTCGGGCGGCAAGCCCAGCTTGCGGCCCATCGCATCGATGATACGCAGGTTCGCCTGGTGCGGCACCAGCCAGTCAACGTCCCCGTGGGCGAGGCCGTTGGCGGCGAGCGCCTCGTCCACGGCGTCGGCGAGCTTGGTGACGGCGTGGCGGAACACCTCGCGGCCATTCATCACGAGATGTCCCGGCTTTTCGGGCCGGCCGACGGCGCCGTCCACGTAGAGCAGGTCGCCGTGCGTGCCGTCCGCGTGCAGGTGGGTGGAGAGAATGCCGCGGCCGGCCGGATCGCCGGGTCGGGCAACGCGGAGGAAGGCGGCGCCGGCACCGTCGCCGAACAGCACGCAGGTGCTGCGGTCCTCCCAGTTCAGGATGCGCGAGTAAACCTCGGCGCCGATGACGAGCACGCCGTGAGCCTGGCCGGCGCGGATCAAGGCGTCGGCGGTCGCGACGGCATAGACGAAGCCGCTGCATGCGGCCGAGATGTCGAAGCCGAAGCCGCGCGAGATTCCCAACTCGGCCTGCACCCGCAGTGCCGTCGCGGGGAACGCCTCGTCCGGGGTGCTGGTCGCGAGCAGCACGGCATCCACGTCCGAGGCTGCGGCGCCCGCGTCGGCCAGCGCCGCGGCGGCCGCCTGCGCGCCCATGTGAGCCGCCGTCTCGTGCGGGCCGGCGATGTGGCGCTGGCGGATTCCTGTCCGGCCCTGAATCCACTCGTCCGAGCTGCCGACGCGCTCCGCGAGCTCCGCATTCGTGACCACACGGGCAGGCAAGTAGCCGCCCGTGCCAGCGAGGATGGCTCGCCTCATTGAGCCGCCGCGAGTCTCGGCCCGTCCTTTCCGTCTCGCCCGAGATCGTGCAGCCCGCCGAAGCGCGCGAGGCCCTCGCGGATGCGGTCGCCGAACCCGTGCGTCACCATGTCCATCGCCACGTCCAGCGCGTGTGCGAAGCCCTCCGCGTCGGTGCCGCCGTGCGATTTCACGACGATGCCGTTGAGGCCGAGCATGACCGCGCCGTTGTATCGCCGAGGATCGAGCCAGGTGCGCAGCCGCTCAAGGCCCGGGCGGGCGAGCAGGTACGCGAGGCGGCCGGCCAGGCTCGCGCTGAACACCTCGCGGAGCAGGTCGAAGGCGAGCTTGAGCGCCCCCTCCCCCGTCTTGAGCGCGATGTTGCCGGTGAACCCGTCCGTGATCACCACGTCAGTCGTGCCTGCGGCAATGTCGTGGCCCTCGACGAAGCCGCGGAACTGCGGCGCGAGATGGCTGGCGCGCAGCATGTCGGCCGCGAGGCGCACGCGGTCGTCGCCCTTCAGCTCCTCCGAGCCGACATTGAGCAGGCCGATGCTTGGGTTGGGCAGACCGAGCACGGCGCGGGCGAATACGTCGCCCATGATCGCGAACTCGACGAGGTTGCGCACGTCGCATGCCATGTTCGCGCCGAGGTCGAGCATGACGACGTCGCCGCGCCCAGTAGGGCCGATGGCGGCCATGGCCGGGCGGTCGATGCCGGGAAGCGCCTTGAGCACGACCTTGGCCAACGCCAGCAGCGCGCCCGTATTGCCTGCGGAGACAACCCCTTTTGCCTCGCCGGCGGCAACGGCGTCTATGGCCACGCGCATGGATGAGTCGCGGACCCGCAGCGCCGCCGTGGGCTTCAGGTCACCCGCGATGGTCTCAGGGGCATGGCGCACAGTGCTGACGAGCGCGGCGCGCTTGCTGCGGGCCAGGAGCGGTGCGAGGCGAGCCTCGTCGCCGACGAGGAGGAAGCGTGTGCCGGGGTGCCGCTCGGCGGCGATGGCGAGGCCGTCCACGATCATGCCCGGCGCGTGATCGCCGCCCATGGCGTCCACGGCAAGGGAGAACTTGTCGCTCACGGAAAGGCTAGCAAGCGTGCGGCCAGGGCCGCTCAGGCACGGACGGAGGCCTTCAGGTCCTTGCCCACGGCTACGACCTCCCGGCCATTATAGTAGCCGCAGTGACTGCAGATGCTGTGCGGGCGGCGAAGTTCGCCGCAGTTGGGGCAGTCGTTGTATGCCTCGTGCTTCAGCGCCTCGTGGCTGCGGCGCATCCCGCGCCGGGATGGCGAGGTCTTCTTCTTAGGAACAGCCATGGGAATTCGCCTTTCCGGTATGCGCGACGCGCGAGCCGTATCTCGGACGGCGGTGCTGCCACGGCTATGTCGCGTGCGGGAGGCGGCGTCTAGCAGAGGGCGCGCCAGCCTGCAAGAAGAGGCGAATCAGGCTAATTCTTCCGCAGCCGGGCAAGCGCGGCGAAGGACGCCGGCACCGGGTCGTTGCTGTCTTCGGGAAGGGTTGCGCCGGGCTCGCGGGGGTAAGGATCGAGCGCGAGGGCAAGCTGCTCCGCTGCGGCCTCGCCGAGGTCGAGCGCCGTGCCATCAAAGGGAATCTCGTCGGGGGAGTCCGGATCCTCGTCGTCACCCTCCTGCCCGACCGGCACGAAGCGGAGCTGGAACGCCTCCGCCACATCCTGGGGGAAGTCGTCGAGGGTGACCACCGAGGTGCGCACGACGCGCGCCTCCAGCGTGCCGTCAGCGTCCACGGCGCCAGCCAAGGCCCGGCGCAGGCGGAAGCGGCAGCGGAGCTGCAGGATCGCGGGGAGGGAAAGGCGCCGGGCCAGCGCCGTGCGCTCCGCGTCCGTTGCCTCCACGACGATGTCCGTCCCGTGGGCGCTCACGCGATCGAGCGGGACGATCCTCTCCAGCTCAGCCATTCACGCAAACGCCGCCTCAAACGCGGCGCGGCCGGCAGCGAGGTCGCCGAGATCCTGGCGACGTAGAGCCGCGAACTGGCGCAGGGAATACGCGGCGAGAGTGCGCGCCGCGCCTTCCGTGCCCAGCGCGCCGCGCCAGACATTGCGCGCCAACGCCGCAGCGAGTGCCGCCGGGTCATTCGCGTCGAGTGCCGCGGCGTAGGCGCGGGCACGGCCGTGGAATGCCTCCCACATGGCCTTGACGCGCTTGCCGACGCTGAGGTCGCTCACGCCGATCTCGCGCAGGTTCTGATCCATGTCGGAAAACATGGCATCGAACACCGCCTGCGCCAGCTCGGGACCGGGCGCGGCGTCGCCCTGCAGGCGGTGGATCAGCAAGGCGGCATGCAGGCCGATGAGGTCGAAGCGGCCGTCCAGCGTGTCGGGCACGCCGAGCGCCGCGTAGAACCAAGGATCGCGCGCCGCGGCAACCGCGGCTGCATACAGCGCAAACCCTGCCCTCTCGTGCGGCTTGCGCCGGAATGCGCCGAGGAACGCCATTGCGTTGACACCGTCGCCTGCCCGTGACACCGATCAGATAGGCGCACAGGCGGCGCGGGGCAACGCCGTGCGACTTGACGTCGCGCCTCGGCGCACGCCCCGCCGAAGAATGGAGCCCCACCGTGCGGCGATTCCTATACTGCCTCGCTACCATCGCTCTACTCGGCGGATGCGGCGTCTTCGCGTCGCCGGAGGCGTTGCGCGGCGCCCAGGTTGACCCGGACGAGCTGAAGCAGCTCGTCCCCGGCACGTCCACGCGAAAGGATGTAGAAGCCCTGATCGGCTCGCCGACGACGAAGGGCACGTTCAACGACCACTGGATCTACATCTCGCAGACGACCCATACCCGCATTGGGAGGCTGCCCGGCGTGGACAAGCAGAATGTCGTGGAGCTCTCGTTCGATCAGAACGGCGTGCTACAATCTGTTGCCCGGCAAGGCCTGAAGGACGGCAAGCCAGTTACCATGGTCGCGCGCACGACGCCCTCGCCCGGCAGCGAGGCGTCCTTCATGCAGCAGCTGCTCGGCAATGTCGGCCGCTTCAACCCAGGCGGGCTCGGCACGAATGGGCCGGCGCCGGGTGAAAGCGGGGCGTCCTTCGGGGCGCACTGACCGCAGGGCTTGATCTGGCCGCACCTGGGCTTGCAAGCCAGCGCGATCGGCGTATAAGGCGCGGCTTCCCTGCCGGGCGCGCGGCATCGTGCCCGGCTATGCCCATTTGGGGCTGATCCAGAGCCATAGGGAGTACCTGATGCCACTTTACGAATGCGTGCTCATCGCGCGCAATGATGCCACGCAGCAGCAAGTCGAGCAGCTCGCGGACGGCATCGCCGCCCAGCTCGAAGGCGACGGCGCCGCGGTCCAGAAGCGCGAATACTGGGGCCTGCGCTCGCTCGCATACCGGATCAAGAAGAACCGCAAGGGGCACTACATGCTCCTCGGCCTCGATGCGAAGCCCGCAAGCATCCTGGAGATGGAGCGCCTGCTCCGCCTCAATGAGGACGTGCTCCGCTTCCTCACGATCCGCGTGGATGAGATCGAGGAAGGACCGAGCGCCATTCTCTCGCGCAAGAGCGAGGACCGTGGCGAGCGCAGCGCGTTCCGCGGACCTCGGCCTTCCGGGCGCTTCGACAGCGGCCGTAAGCGCGGCTTCGATGACCGCGAGGAGTTCCGCGCCCGTTCAGACCGTGACGCGGCCCGCCCCGACGAGCTGGCCCCCGAGGAGTAAGCCTGATGTCCGAGACCCAGGAGGACGTGAATCCCGCCGCCCGGCGCACCGCCGTAGGCGCCCGGCGTCCGTTCTACCGCCGCCGCAAGAGCTGCCCGTTCAGCGGCCCGAACGCGCCGAAGATCGACTACAAGGACGTGCGTCTGCTCTCCCGCTTCCTCAGCGAGCGCGGCAAGATCGTGCCCAGCCGTATCACGGCCGTGTCCGCCAAGAAGCAGCGTGAGCTGGCCCGGGCGATCAAGCGCGCCCGCTTCCTCGCTTTGCTCCCCTACGTCGTGAACTAGGAGGCGCGCCATGTCCGCCGTCGAGGTGATCCTGCTGCAGCGCATCGAGAAGCTGGGGCAGATGGGCGAGGTCGTGAAGGTCAAGCCCGGCTACGCCCGCAACTACCTGCTGCCCGAGAGGAAGGCGCTGCGGGCCAGCAAGGAGAACCGGGAGCGCTTCGAGACCGAGCGCGCCCAGCTCGAGGCCCAGAACCTCAAGCGCCGCGAGGAAGCTGAGCGCGTCGCCGAGCGAGTGGGCGGTCTCACGGTGGTCATCATCCGCCAGGCAAGCGACGCAGGCAGCCTCTACGGCTCTGTCTCCGCGCGCGACATCGCCGAGGCCAGCACCGCGTCCGGGCTGACGGTCACGCGCCAGCAAGTCGTGCTGGACCACCCCATCAAATCGCTCGGCCTAAGCCGGGTGCGGATCGTGCTGCATCCCGAGGTCTCCATCCCGGTCACGGTCAACGTGGCGCGCAGTCCGGAGGATGCGGAGCGCCAGGCCCGCGGCGAGCGAGGCGGCGAGGCGGCGCAGGCGGAGGAACCCGGCGTTGATACGACCGCCTTGTTCGAGCCCGGCGCGGAGCCCGGCAGCACCGGATCGTGACCGACCAGGGCCGGCGACGAGCCAGCCCTGGCTTTGACCATTTCTCTGGAACTGACAACGATGTGCCGCGATAGACTCGCGAGGCACGTGTCATGCAAACCATTCTCGACCGCATCCTCTCTCGCATAGTGACACACGGCTCGCTGCGCGTGACGTATCCGGACGGCCTCAGCCGCACCTACGGCGGGCAGCCCGGGCCGGCAGCGGCGATGCTGCTTCGCGACCAAGCAACGATACGAGGGCTCGTCACCAATCCCGGCCTCGCCTTCGGCGAGAGCTACATGGCCGGCGACGTCCAGCCGCAGGACTGCACGATCTACGACGTGCTCTACGTCTTGCTGAGCAACGCCGAAACCGAGGGCAACGCGCACCCGGCAATGGCCCTGCGCTCCCAGCTCGGCTGGCTTGGCCGCCGCATTGCGCAATTCAACCCTGCGAGCCGGGCCCGGCGCAACGTCGCCCATCATTATGATCTGAACGGCCGTCTCTACAGCCTCCTGCTCGACCGCGACCGACAATACTCCTGCGCCTACTTCCCGCGCGGCGACGAGACGCTGGACGAGGCGCAGGCAGCCAAGAAGCGGCATATTGCTGCGAAGCTGCTGCTCAATCACCCAGGGATCACCGTGCTCGACATCGGCTGCGGCTGGGGCGGCATGGCGCTCGCGCTCGCGCGCGACTACGGTGTCAACGTGCTCGGCATCACGCTCTCGACCGAGCAGCTCGAGGCGGCGCGGGCGCGCGCATCGAGCGAGGGCCTGGCCGACCGGGTGCGCTTCGAACTCCGGGACTACCGGGATATCGGAGAGCAGTTCGACCGCATCGTCTCGGTCGGCATGTTCGAGCACGTGGGCATCGATCACTACAACAGGTTCTTCCAAATCGTGCGCCGCTGCCTCAAGCCGGACGGGGTGGCGCTGATCCACGCCATCGGCCGGAGCGACGGGCCAGGTTCAACTAATCCGTGGATGCAGAAATACATCTTCCCCGGCGGCTACTCGCCGGCGCTTAGCGAGGTTTTGCCAGCGGTCGAGCGGTCGAAGCTGGTCGCGACCGACATCGAGATCCTGCGCATGCACTACGCGAAGACGCTGCGGCTCTGGCGCGCCAACCTGACCGCCCGGCACGACGCCATCAGCGCTCTCTACGACGAGCGGTTCTGCCGCATGTTCGAGTTCTACCTGGCCGGCAGCGAGCTCGCCTTCCGCCTGCAGGGGCACATGGTCTGGCAGCTGCAGCTCACCCATCTCAACGCGGCGACGGTGCCGATCACGCGCGACTACATGATGGAGAGTGAGCGTCAGGCCGCGGCGGGGCGGGTCTCGGAGCGAGCGTGATCGGGTGCTGCGCGCGTTGTCCCCTTGATTCACAGCCGTCCACAGAGCACCGCCCTGCTCCGCCGCTGAGCGATGGAGTATGCTGGCGGCCGGATGAACAGCCTCGATTCGCCGCTTCTCGGCCTCTCCCAGCGGTTGCCGCCCAGCAATCAGCAGGCAGAGCAGGCGCTGCTCGGCGCGCTGCTCGCCAACAATCGAGCCTATGAGCGCGTTTCCGACTTCCTGATCGCCGAGCACTTCGTGGACCCGATCAACGGCCGCATCTTCCAGGCGATCGCGCGCCGGGTCGAGGCCGGGCAGCTCGCGGATCCGGTCACGCTCAAGGCTGAGTTCGAGCACGGCGGCGTGCTCGACGAGGTCGGCGGCACCGCCTATCTCGCGCAGCTGCTGACCGCGATGGTGGGCATCATCAACGCGGGCGAGTATGGCCGCGCGATCCACGATGCCTGGCTGCGGCGGCAGCTCATTGAGATCGGCGAGCAGGTCGTCAACAACGCCTTCGGGGCGGACCCCGAGGCGGACGGGAAGCAGCAGATCGAGCTGGCCGAGAGCGAGCTGTTCAAGCTCGCGACCCAGGGCGGGTCGGAGGGCGGCTTCGTCTCCTTCGAAAAGGCGCTGGCTGAGGCGATCCTGGGCGCGGAGCGCGCTCATCGCAACGCGGGCCACGTGAGCGGGCTGACGACGGGCTTGCGCGATCTCGACAAGAAGACGGGCGGGATGCACCCGTCCGACCTGATGATCCTCGCCGGGCGGCCCGGCATGGGCAAGACCGCGCTCGCCACCAAAATCGCTTTCGGCGCAGCGCGCGCGCTCCTCGACCGGGCCAGGCAGGCGGACCCGAACGCAGTGCCGAAGGGATCGGTCGCGATCTTCTCATTGGAGATGAGCGCCGAGCAGCTCGCGACACGCTTGCTCGCGGAAGAGGCGCGCGTGTCAGGCGACCGCATCCGCCGCGGCGAGATCGGCCAGCGCGAGTTCGATCGTTTCGTGCACGTCTCGCGCGAGCTCGCGAGCCTGCCCCTGCACATTGACGACACGCCGGCGATCACCCTGTCTGCGCTGCGCACGCGCTGCCGCCGGCTCAAGCGGACCAAGGGACTGGACTTGGTCGTCGTGGACTACCTTCAGCTCATGCGCCCGAGCGCAGGGACGAAGCCCGAGAGCCGGGTCCTCGAGATCAGCCAGATCACGCAGGGGCTGAAGGCGATCGCGAAGGAGCTCGCCGTGCCGGTGCTGGCGCTGTCGCAGCTCTCGCGCGCGGTGGAGAGCCGCGAGGACAAGCGCCCGCAGCTCAGCGACCTGCGCGAGAGCGGCACTATCGAGCAGGACGCGGACATGGTGCTGTTCGTATATCGCGACGAGTATTATCTGCAGCAGCGCGTCCCGAAGCAGATGGCCTATGACAACGAGGACAAATTCCAGTCAGCGCTGGAGAAGTGGCAGCGTGATATGGAACAGGTCCACAACAAGGCCGAGGTATTGATTGAGAAGCAGCGGCACGGGCCGACGGGGAAGGTGGACCTGTTCTTCGAGGGCGAGTTTACCCGGTTCGCTGATTTGGACATGGTGCATGAGGGATAACCGCGGCAGCGGTCGCCGGACCTGACTCCGGTCGAGCCCAGGATTTCGGGCGCAGCGAACGGCAGCGACCTATCACTCGATAGCTCGCTTGATGATGCTTAGGATGCCCTGGATTGCCGCGAAGAACTCGGCCTGGATTGCCGGGAATTCGCTCGCCGGGCCCCTCCCAGTTCACGATAAAGCAGAACGTCACCGGGATTTGCTTCCGCCCCGACCATCATCTGGCCAGCGAGGCTCTTGGCGTTGAATCCGTGGAACGACGAATTCCCCGCCCTTCGCGTAGGCGAGGCGTGTCCGGCGGCACCGCTTGGGGATCTGCTCGGACTCGCCTGGATGCGCTTGAACTCCATCAGCGTCCCGGCTTCTGGAAGAACGCCCCTGCAGCGCCTGCTCGTACCAGGACACGAAGTCGCGCGCGCTGCTCGGCCAGCGTCTGATCACATCGTTCAGCGGCGCGCGGAAGGTCCGGGCGGGTTCGGATCTGAAAGCCTTCACGATGCCCGGCCACCCCAAATCCACGCCGGCCGACGCGCCGATGATATAGGAGGCGAAGCGGCGCGTGGAGGTCCGGGATGCGGATGGATGCAGAGCCAGCCTGGGCGATCAGCGCGCGCACCCGGTCGGCGCCGACCTTCCCCATCGCGAGGTCGGTGGCCATGTTGTCGCTGTGCGCGATCATGGCATCCAGCACCGAGCGCGCCGGCGTCGTGCCGGCGAGGTTGATGAACACCGGGCTTGCGATGTTTCGCAAGTTGTCGTCGATGGCCAGTTGCTCGTCCTCCGCCAGCAGGTCCGCCTCGACGTCGCGGAGATATTGCGCCGAGGACGAAGGTCTTGTAGGCGCTGGCCGTGAAAAGGAAGAGGTCGCGGCCGGTGCGCGATGCGGCCGAGCGACCGCCTCGCCGGCGTGGATCAGGTAGCTCTTCGTCCCCGGCAGGGCGCGAAAACGCCGGAGCGCCGCGACGAGACCGCTACCGCCCGCGCTGCCGTCGTCGTCTGTTGTCGCGGCGCTGGCCGTCGCGGCCGCGCGAGTGTTGAGGCGGCGAGCATCGCAAGATCCCGGCGGCGCATGACGTTCCTCCCGTTGCCGTCCCCGCGTAGAGCGGAAAGTTTCGGGCAGGAACTATGCGATCCCGGCAAGTTGATGGGGCAAGCCTCACGAGCCGCTGGCGAACTCAATCGCTGCTCGCTTGGAACGCTCCAGCACGCAGCATCGTTGGGGATCGCTATCTGCGGACGAGCGCTTCGACCGGCATCCTACGCCGCCCTCCCCGCCTCCTCCTCGACCAACTCCTTCTTGCTCAGCTTGCCCACCATCGTCTTCGGCAAGCTCTCCCGATCTCGATCTCGCGGGGCATCTCGATCTTGCTCACGTAGCCGGCCAGGTGCTCCCGCAGCATGCCTCAGGCGTCGCCTCCTGCCCCGGACGCAGCACCACGAACGCCTTGGGCGCCTGGCCGCGATAGGCGTCCGGCACGCCGATCACGACGGCGTCCGCGACCGCCGGGTGCTGGTAGAGCGCCTCCTCGAGCACGCGGGGATAAACGTTGTAGCCACCGCACAGGATTACGTCCTTGATACGGTCAACGATGGAGAGATAGCCGTCCGCGTCGAGCACGCCGATGTCCCCGGTGCGCAGCGCGCCGTCCACGAAGACGGAAGCGGTATCCGCCGGGCGTCCCCAGTAGCCAGCCATCACTTGCGGGCCGCGCACGCAGACCTCGCCGCGCTCGCCCGCTTGCAGAACGACGTGCGGGGCAGCCGGGTCGCGGATTTCCACGGCCGTCCCGCGCATCGGGATGCCCACCGTGCCCGGCCGGATGACGCCGTCCGGCGGGTTGCAGGCAACGGTCGGGGACGCCTCGGTCAGGCCGTATCCTTCGACGAGCTTGCAGTCTGTGAGCTGGACGAAGCGGTCGCGGACCTCGCCCGGCAATGGCGCCCCGCCGCTGATGCAGACCTTGATGCTCGTGAGATCCCGCTTCTGACCCTCGGCCGCCTGGTTGATCGCGCCGTAGATCGTCGGCACGGCGTGGAAGATGGTGATGCGCTGCCGCTCGATGGCGCGCATCACGTCGTCCAGCACGAAGCGCGGGTGCAGGACCACTTCCGCAGCCATGCCTACGGCGAAGTTCATCACGGCCGTCATGGCGAAGACGTGGAACAGGGGCAGCACGGCCAGCACGCGCTCGCCGCCGCGCACCAGCCCGTTCGTGTGCATCGTGACCTGCCACGCGTTCGCGGTCAGGTTCGCATGGGTTAGCATCGCACCCTTCGGCACGCCTGTCGTTCCGCCCGTATATTGCAGCACGGCAACGTCGCGCTCGGGCTCGATCGCGACCGGATCGGGCGGCGCCGCGCTCGCGATCAGGCGCCTGAAGGAGAGATGCATGCCATCGCGCGGGATGCGCGCCGTCTCGCGGCGCTTCGCGACGCGGTAGGCTGCGGACTTGAGCGGCGGCAGGACGCCGGCGATGGAGCAGACGATGATGTGGCGCAAGCCGCCCTCGGCGGCAACGGCTGCGACCTTGCCATGGATCGCTGCTAGGTCCGGGACGGCCATGATCGTCGTCCCGGAGTCCTTGATCTGGTGCAGCAGCTCACGTTCGACATACAGCGGATTGTAATTAACGACCACGCCGCCCGCCCTAAGGATGGCGTAGTAGAGCACCATGAAATAGGGCGTATTCGGCAGGCAGAGGCCGACCCGGTCGCCACGGTTGAGGCCCAGATCCTGCAGGCCGCGAGCGGCCCGGCTCACGAGGGCGTCGAGCGCGCGATAGGTCCAGCGGCGGCCCATGAACTCCATCGCCGGGCGATCGGAGTAGCCCGCGGCCGACTCGTCCAGCAGCGCGGTCACGGCGCTGACCGGGACCGGCTCCAGCATGGCTCCTTCTGGCATGGCTTTCACGCTCGATCCTAGCATCGCGCCCGCACCCCCCGCACGCCCTCGATAGAATACCAAAGCGACCCGCCGGGCGCGATGCCGGCGCTGCCGAGTTTACGTATGCGGCATCTGCCATACGTCCGCGTCACCCAAAATTGGGATCACTGCCCGCCGTGGCGAGAGCCGCATTCGGCACCCACGAAGCCCCCTCAGCATTGCGCACGCTCACGTCGTGGCCTTGCAGCAGCGAAGTTTGCGAGAGGTTTGTGGAGGAGCGTCGCCGTCGCTGGCGTGCGTCGCCGCGCTGGGCGCACGACCGCAGTGCCCCCGCTGCACCCCGGCCAGCGGTTTGTGTTGCTGTTAACGATTTCGTGAGGTATCCGTGTTTTGTATATGCAAACGTATCTACAGAAAGATGAGTCGCGATGGCCAGCACGACGACGCAGTCCCAATCTGCCATGCCTGCGCTGCTGCATGCGGCGGGCGACTACTTCGCCACGCCCGACGGTCAGGCGGTCTACCTCGCCGGCAACCACACCTGGACCGACGGCCAGAACATCGGCCCCACCCCGTTCGACTACACCGCCTACCTCAACCTGCTCAGCTCCGAGGGCGCCAACCTCATCCGCCTCTGGGCGTGGTCCTCCGCCATCGACGGCGGCGGCGCCTACGGCCCGGTCAGCCCGCTGCCTTACGTCCAGCTCTCCAACGGCAAATACGACCTCACCCAGTTCAACCAGGCCTACTTCGATAATCTCCGCTCGGAGGTCCAGCAGGCCGGTGCCAAGGGCATCTACGTCTCCGTCATGCTGTTCAACGGCAACTCGGTCGATGCCAAGGGATCCACGAACAATCCTTGGCTCACCAACCCGTTCAACGCCGCCAACAACGTCAACGGCATCAACGGCGACCCCAACAACACCGGCAACGGCGACTACACCCAGACGCTCGGCGACCCCAAAATCCTCGCCGCCCAGGAAGCCTACGTCGCCAAGGTCATCCAGACCGTCGGCAACCAGTCCAACGTGCTCTTCGAGATCGCCAACGAGACCGCCTCCACCCCCCAAGCACTCGCCTGGCAGAACACCATCGTCGACTACATCCACTCCTACGAGCAAGCCAACGGCTATCTCGCCCAGCCGGTCGGCATCACTGCCCCTTGGTCCTCCAACGCCACGCTCTCGCCCGCCCAGATCAATACTGACCTTGAAGCCAGCGACGCCGACTGGATCGCGCCTAGCCCGGACGGCTACTACGACACCTCCACGCCGGCGACCGGCGACAAGGTGGTCATCGTCGATACCGACCACGTCTATGGCATCGGCGGCAGCGCCGGCTGGGTCTGGCAGCAGTTCACCGACGGCAACAGCGTCCTCTCGATGGACAGCCTCGACGGCACCGGCATCGCCGGCACGCTGCCGGGTGCGACGCCCAGCAGCGCCCAGATCGCCGAGGAGACCTCGGACCGGCTCGGCATCACCGAGACCCGCCAGGTCGCCGGCCTGGTCAACCTCACCGGCATGACCCCCTCTGGCGCGCTCTCGTCTACCGGCTACGCCCTGGCCGACCCGTCCGCGGGCGAGTATGTGGTCTATGCGCCGAGCGGCGGCAGCTTCACGGTCAACGTCTCGGGCGCCGCCGGGCGGACGCTCGCGGTGCAGTGGATGAACGTCGGCTCCGGCCAACTCACCGCCGCCGCCGCCATCCAGGGCGGCGCCAGCCAGCAAGCTTTCACCTCCCCTTACGCCGCCGCCGCCCTCGTGCTCACGCCAGGCTCAGCGTCTGCTCCAACTCCGGCGCCCACGCCCGCACCGATTCCCGCGCCCGCACCCACGCCACTTGTCTCCCAGGGCGGCACCTTCGGCTCGGGCGCGGACACGCTGACGGTGGACCTCTCCGAGGACGCTTACCAGGGCGACGCACAAGCCAACGTCGCCATCGACGGCACGCTCCTCACCGCAACACCGCTCACCGTCACCGCCTCACACGCAGCCGGCGCCACTGAGGCGTTCACCTTCAAGGGCAGCTTCGGCGCCGGCCAGCACACGGTTGCGGTCAGCTTCCTCAACGACGCCTACGGCGGCTCGCCCAGCACCGACCGCAACCTCTACGTCAACGGGCTGACGCTCGACGGCGACAGCTCGCCCAGCCTCGCGAACGGCGCCACAGAGCTGAACTGGGCCATGACCGACCCGTTCAGCGTCTCCGGCGGCACGCCGGCCTCAGCCCCCTCCACTCAGGGACAGGATACGCTGACACTGGATGTCAGCGAGGATGCCTGGGAGGGCGATGCCCAGTTCACGATCCAAGTAGACGGCAAGACTATCGGCGGTCCGCAAACGGCGTTCGCGTCCCACGCGGCGGGACAGTTGCAGGCCTACACTGTGCAGGGCGATTTCGGCGCAGGGCCTCACCAGGTTGGAGTCACGTTCCTCAACGACGCCTACGGCGGCTCGCCCAGCACCGACCGCAACCTCTACCTGAACAGCGTCGATTTCGACGGCAAGAGTTTCCTGAACGGGACGATAGCGCAGCCATGGAACGGCAGTACGCCTCCGGTTCAAGTGAACGCCGCCGCCGCCGGCTATGGCCCGCAACAGCCTATTCAGTCGGTTTCGCCCGCAATCTTGCTGTCCCTGACCTAACTCGGCGTTCGCTGAGGAAGTGCCGCGGTGCTCGGCGGCCAGGCGCAAGACGCCTCTGGCCTCCGGCTCGTTATGGGTCCGAGTCGCACCCGCCTCGGACAGCTCATACGTTCTAGCCCCTGCACAACTCGTAGGCGGGCGTTGGATGTAACAATTTGATATTGTTAGAATTCATGCTGCAACCCGTCCGCCTGCCCAGGAACATGCTTTGCTGAGCTGATCTGTTCACTATACGTTCCAGGCCATGCAGTCTGATACCATCGGACCTAGCCTGTGCGGAACGGATCGGACGAGCTTGCTCCGGGAGGTGCGGGCCCGTGTCGCGCGCCTGGGGCGGTGGGGAGATGCTGGCGGCAGGGACCGTGATAGCTGCCTCGCTTTCGGCCATCGAGACCTGGATAGGCATCTCCCTGGCGGCGGCCTGGCATTGGGCGCGCTGCACGAGGTGGCCGGGGCTGGCCCGGACGTGGAGCACGGGGCGACCGCGGCGCTGTTCGCTGCGGGCGTGCTAGCGCGCCTGCGGGGGTCGGTGCTCTGGGCCGTCGAGCGCCACGACCTGTTCGCCCCCGCGCTCGCCGGCGTCGGCCTGCACCCGGCGCGTGTGCTCCACGTCGAGGCGGGCCGATCCACCGCGGTTCTGCTGGTCATGGAGGAGGGCCTGCGCACGCCGGGCCTGGCCGGAGTCGTGGGCGAGGTCTCGGGTCGGCTGACGCTCACCGCCTCGCGCCGGCTCCAGCTCGCGGCTGAGACATCGGGCGCGATCGCCTTCGCGCTTCGGCGCTCGCGCCGGCAGGACCATCCCCGCGCGCCAGGGGCGCGACCATCCCGCGCGCCACGGGCGCGACGACCCGGCCTTGGCCGAGCCGAGTGCTGCCGTGACCCGCTGGCGCGTCGCGGCACTGCCGTCCGGCCCGGCCGTGCCGCACGCCCCCGAGGTGCCGGGCCTCGCTCGGGCGCGCTGGCGGCTGGACCTCGTGCGCTGTCGCGGCAGCGAACCTCGGAGTTGGATCGTGGAGGCGTGCGATGCGCAGGGTCATCTCGGTGTGGCTGCCGACCTGGCCGACGGACAGGCTGCGCCGGCGCCGCACCGACGCGCCTTCGCCTGACATGCCCTTGGTGATGGCAGCCCACGACGGCCGCAGGCGGGTCGTGGCCGCGGCGGACGCGGCGGCCCAGGCGCTCGGATTGCGCCCTGGGCTGCCGCTCACCCAAGCGCAGGCCAGGGTGCCGGGCCTAATCGTGGCCGAAGCCGACCCTGCGGCGGACCGAGCAGCGCTGGAGCGCCTCGCGGCCTGGTGCCTGCGCTGCACGCCCCTGACCGCCCCGGACCCGCCGGACGGGCTGTGGCTCGATATCACCGGCTGCGCCCACCTGCATGCTGAGCAGAGCGCGCCTGCGCGCGACGGGGAGGCGGCGCTGCTCGGCACAATCGTGGATCGCCTGACGCGGTCCGGCATCGCCGCGCGCGCGGCCGTGGCCGATACGCCCGGCGCAGCCTGGGCAGTGGCCCGGCACGCAGGACAGGCCGCGACGGTGGTCGCACCCGGCGCGCACGCGGACGCGCTCGCCCTGCTGCCCGTCTCGGCCCTGCGCATTCCCGCCGAGGCCGCGGACGGCCTGCGCCGGCTCGGGCTGGACCGCGTGGGCCAGCTCGCCGCCGTGCCCCGCGCGCCCTTGGCCCGGCGCTTCGGCCCCGAGCTGCTGCTCCGCCTGGACCAAGCGCTCGGGCGCGTCTTCGAGCCCATCGCGCCGCAGTTCCCGCCCGAGGTGATCCAGCACCGCCTAGCCTTCCCGGAGCCGCTGCTCACGGCCGAGGCGTTCACACCGGTCATCGCCCGCTTGGCCCTGGCGGTCTGCGCCGAGCTGGAGCTGGCGGGCCAGGGCGCGCGGCAGTTGGCCCTCCTGTTCGAGCGCGTGGACAGCCAGGTGCAAGCCATTCGTATCGGCACGGCGCGCCCCTCGCGCGATGCGCGCCACCTCGGGCGGATGCTGGACGAGCGCCTGGAGGAGGTGGACCCCGGCCTCGGGGTCGATGCCATGCACCTCGTCGTAACCCTGGCCGAGAGGTTGCCCTGGACGCAGGCGGCGGCCCTGCTCGCGCCGGATGCGGCCCCGCCCGCGGACACGTCAGCGCTCGTGGACCGGCTCGCGAACCGGCTGGGGGCTGGCCGGGTGTTCCGCGTCGCTCCCGTCGAGAGCGACGTGCCCGAGCGCGCGGTCCGGACGGTGCCGGCGATGGCGGGCGCCGGGCCGCCGGCCGAGGCGTCCTCCTGGCCCGTCTCCTTGCCGCGGCCCGTGCGCTTGTTCCGCCCGCCCCAGCCGGTCCGAGCCATCGCGGCGCTGCCGGACCACCCGCCGGCCGCGTTCGTCTGGCGCGGCAAGCGCCGGCGGGTGCGCCGGGCGGACGGGCCGGAACGCATCCACGGCGAGTGGTGGCTGCGGGACGGTGAGGCGCGGGCCGTGCGCGACTACTGGGCCGTGGAGGACGAGGAGGGCCGGCGCTACTGGCTCTATCGCCGCGGTAACGGCACCGACCCGGCGACGGGCGATCTCGGCTGGTTCCTGCACGGGCTGTTCTGATGCCGGGCTACGCCGAGCTTCAGGTCACGACCAACTACTCGTTCCTGCGCGGCGCGTCGCACCCGGAGGAGCTGTTCGCCGCCGCCGCCGTGCTCGGCCTGCCCGCGCTGGGCGTGGTGGACCGCAACTCGGTCGCGGGCATCGTGCGCTGCTGGGAGGCGGCCAAGGCGACTGGCGTGCGGCTCGTCGCGGGATGCCGCGTGGACCTCGCCTGCGGCACGGCCGTGCTGCTCTATCCCACGGCTTACCCGGCTTGGTCGCGCCTGTGCCGGCTGCTGACGCTCGGCAAGAAGGATTTGGAGAAGGGCGACTTCCGCCTGACCTGGGAGGATCTGGCCGACCACGGCGAGGGCCTGCTCGCGGTGCTGGTGCCGGGCGAGGCGGACGAGGTGCTGGCGGAGCGGCTCGCCCGGCTGCGGGGCGAGTTCGGCGACCGCGCCCATCTCGCGCTCACGCTCCGCCGCAAGCCGGGCGACGCGGTGCGGCTGCATGCGCTCGCCGCCATGGCGCAGGCCGCACGCGTGTCCACCGTGGCCACGGGCGACGTGCTCTATCACGCGCCCGAGCGGCGCATCCTGCAGGACGTCGTAACCTGCATCCGCGAGGGTTGCACCATCGACGCCGCGGGCTTCCGGCGCGAGCGCTCCGCCGACCGTCATCTGAAGTCCCCCGGCGAGATGACGCGCCTGTTCACCCGGCACCCGGACGCGGTCTCGCACACGCTGGAGATCGTCGGGCGGTGCCGGTTCGACCTCGCGGAGCTGCGCTATCAGTACCCGGATGAGACCGAGCGGCCCGGCGAGACGGCGCAGCAAGCCCTGGAGCGCCTGACCTGGGAGGGCGCAAACTGGCGCTACCCGGACGGCGTGCCGGGCGCGGTCGCAAGCCAGCTCGGCCACGAATTGCGGCTCATCGGGGAGCTGGGTTACGCGCCCTACTTCCTGACGGTGCACAGCATCGTGCGGTATGCCAGGAGCCAGGACATCCTGTGCCAGGGACGGGGCAGCGCGGCCAACAGCGCGGTCTGCTACGTGCTGGGCATCACCAGCATCGACCCGGTGCGCAGCAGCCTGCTGTTCGAGCGCTTCGTCTCAGCCGAGCGGCAGGAGCCGCCCGACATCGACGTGGACTTCGAGAGCGAGCGCCGGGAAAACGTGATCCAGTGGGTTTATGAGCGCTACGGCCGGGACCGCGCCGCGCTCTGTGCTGCACGGTGATGCGCTTCCGCGCCCGCGGCGCCGTGCGCGACGTGGGCAAGGCGCATGGGTCTGCCGCGAGGACGTGACGGGCGCCTTGGCCTCCCAGGTCTGGGGCTGGTCGGAGGAGGGCGTCGAGCCCGAGCACGCGGCCGAGCTGAACCTCAACCTGGAGGACAGGCGGCTGCGGCTGACGCTGGACCTCGCGCGTCAGCTCATCGGCTTCCCGCGCCAGCTCGGCACCCATCCCGGCGGCTTCGTGCTGACCCGCGACCGGCTGGACGACCTCGTGCCTATCGCACCCGCGGCCATGAAGGACCGCTCCGTGATCGAGTGGGACAAGGACGACATCGACGCGCTCCGGTTCATGAAGGTTGATGTGCTAGGCCTCGGCATGTTGGGCTGCCTGCGGCGCTGCTTCGAGCTGCTGGCGGCGCACAAGGGCGTGCACCTCGACATCGCCTCGATCCCTGCCGAGGACCCGGCGACCTACGCCATGATCCGCCGGGCCGACACGCTGGGCACGTTCCAGATCGAGAGCCGCGCCCAGATGGCGATGCTGCCCAGAATGCAGCCGAGGACGTTCTACGATCTCGTTATCGAGGTGGCGGTGGTCAGGCCCGGCCCCATCCAGGGCGACATGGTCCATCCTTACCTGCGTCGGCGGGAGGGGCTGGAGCCGGTCAGCTACCCGACCCCGGAGCTCGAGCGCGTGCTGGGCAAGACCTTGGGCGTGCCGCTCTTCCAGGAGCAAGCCATGCAGGTCGCGGTCGTCTGCGCCGGGTTCACGCCGGGCGAGGCCGACCAGCTCCGGCGCTCGATGGCGACCTTCAAGTTCACTGGAGGTGTCAGCCATTTCCGGGACAAGCTGGTCGGGGGCATGGTGGCGCGCGGCTACGAGCGAGCGTTCGCCGAGCGCACGTTCAGCCAGATCGAGGGCTTCGGCTCGTATGGCTTCCCGGAGAGCCACGCCGCCAGCTTCGCGCTGATCGCGTATGCCTCAAGCTGGGTGAAGTGCCACCATCCGGACGTGTTCTGCGCGGCGCTGCTGAACTCGCAGCCCATGGGCTTCTACGCGCCGGCTCAATTGGTCAGGGACGCGTGCGAGCACGATGTCGAGGTGCGGCCCGTGTGCATCAACGCGAGCGGGTGGGACTGCACGCTGGAACCGGGCACGAGCGGCCTTTACCTGGCGGTGCGCCTGGGCTTGCGCATGGTGAGCGGGCTGGCCGCCGTCCACGGCGAGCAGATCGCGTCCAGCCGCGGCGCGCGGCCGTATCGCTCGGTGACGGAGCTGCATCGCCGGGCGGACGTGCCCGTTGCCGCCTTGGAGCGCTTGGCCGAGGCGGACGCGTTCGGGTCCCTCGGCCTCGCCCGGCGCGAGGCGCTCTGGGCGGTGCGGGGCCTGGCGGATGCACCCCTGCCCTTGTTCGCCGCGTCGGACCGGGACGGTTCCCCTGAACCCGAGACCGACGAGCCGGCCGTCCCGCTCGCGCCCATGGCGGCCGGGCGCGAGGTGGTCGAGGATTATCGGAGCACTGGGCTCTCGCTCCGGCAGCACCCCGTCGCCTTCCTGCGCGAGGCACTGCGGCGCGAGGGCATGGTCCGCTGCGCCGACCTCGCTGCCATGCGCGGCGGCCGGCGCGTGACCGTGCCCGGTCTGGTGCTGGTGCGCCAGAAGCCAGGCTCGGCCAAGGGCGTGATGTTCATCACCATTGAGGACGAGACGGGAGCAGCGAACCTGGTCATCTGGCCCAGCCTGTTCGCCCGGCAGCGGCGGACCATCCTGTCGGCCTCCATGCTGGCCTGCCAGGGACGCGTGCAGAAGGCGAGCGGCGTCGTCCACGTCATCGCCGAGCGCCTCACCGACCTCTCCGGCCTGCTCCGGACCGTGGGCGAGCGCGAAGGCTTTCCCCTGTCGCACGGCCGCGGCGACGAGGCTCGCACGGGCGGCGGCACGGACCGGCGCGGGCCGGGGCGGGTGCCGCGCGACATCTACATCCCCGACCTCAGGCTCGGCTCAGGGATCAAGGTGCCCACGCGTAACTTCCGGTAGCGACGCTAGTTCCGCGGCAGCCGGGCCTCGCTGGGTGCGTCCGGGTTCTGGGCGCGATGGCGCAGCAGGTGGTCGGCCAGCACGCAGGCGACCATCGCTTCCCCGACCGGCACGGCGCGAATGCCGACGCAGGGATCGTGCCGCCCCCGCGTCACCACCTCGACCGGTTCGCCGCGGCGGTCAAGGCTTTGGCGCGGCTGCAGGATTGAGCTGGTCGGCTTGACGGCGAAGCGGGCGACGACCGCCTGACCCGTGCTGATCCCGCCCAGGATGCCGCCCGCGTGGTTGGAGCCGAAGCGGACGCGGCCCTCATCGGACCACATCTCATCCGCGTTCTCCTCGCCGCGTAGGCTCGCGGCGGCGAAGCCGTCCCCGATCTCGACGCCCTTGACCGCGTTGATGCTCATGAGCGCCGCGGCGAGGTCCGCGTCCAGCTTGGCGTAGATCGGGGCGCCGAGGCCGGGCGGCACGCCCTCTGCCACCACCTCGACGATGGCGCCGAGCGACGAGCCGGCCCTGCGCACTTCCGTCAGCGTGCTCTCCCAGGCGGCGGCGGCCTCCTTATCGGGGCAGAAGAACAGGTTTCGGTCCACCTCGTCCCAGTCCCAGCGCGCACGCTCGATAGGGTAAGGCCCCATCTGCACGAGGGCGCCGCGGATGTGCACGCCATCGCCCAGCACGCGCCGGGCGATGGCGCCCGCGGCGACGCGCATGGCCGTCTCGCGCGCAGAGCTTCGTCCGCCGCCGCGGTAATCCCGCACGCCGTATTTCAGCTCGTAGGTGAGGTCCGCGTGTCCGGGGCGGAAGCGCTCGGCGATGTCGCCGTAGTCGCGCGAGCGCTGGTCCACGTTGGTGATCTCCAGCGCGACGGGCGTCCCCGTGGTCACGCCCTCGAATACGCCGGAGAGGATGCGGACCTCGTCCGGCTCCTGGCGCTGCGTGGTGAAGCGGGACTGGCCGGGGCGGCGCTTGTTGAGCCAGGGCTGGATGTCGGCCTCCGAGAGCGGCAGGCGCGGCGGGCAGCCGTCCACGACGCAGCCGATCGCCGGCCCGTGGCTCTCGCCCCAGGTGGTGACGCGGAACAGGTGGCCGAAGCTGTTGTGGCTCACTCGTTGTTGCTCACTCTGGGCCGGCCGGCCCGTTCCCGGTCCCTGCCACCGCTGCCTCGACAGCAATATCCGGCGCCGCCGGATTCTTCATGCCGACGACGTGGTAGCCGCAGTCCACGTGATGCACCTCGCCCGTGACGCCGCGGCCGAGGTCGGACACGAGATAGACCGCGGCACCTCCCACTTCCTCGATCGTGACGTTGCGCTCCAGCGGCGAGTTGAGCTGGTTCCAGCGCAGGATGTAGCGGAAATCGCCGATGCCGCCGCTCGCCGCCAGGGTCTTGATCGGCCCAGCGGAGATCGCGTTCACGCGGATGCCCTGGGCGCCCAGGTCGGCCGCGAGGTAGCGCACGCTCGCCTCCAGCGCCGCCTTCGCGACGCCCATGACGTTGTAGTGCGGCATGACGCGCTCGGCGCCGAGATAGGTCATGGTGAGCAAGGACCCGCCCCGCCGCATCATCGGCACGGCGCGCTGGCAGACGGCGGTGAACGAGTAGGCCGAGATGTCGAGCGCTTGCAGGAAAGCGTCCCGCGGTGTGGCGAGATACTGGCCGCGAAGAAACGCTTTGTCCGCCCAGCCGATGGCGTGGACCACGAAGTCGATTCCGTCCCAAGCGGTTCCCAGCTCGGCGAAGGCAGCATCGAGGCTCGAATCGTCGCCCACGTCGCAGGGCAGGCAGAGCCGCGAGCCGACGCTCTCGGCGAGCGGGCGGACGCGCTTAGCAAGCGCCTCGCCCTGGTAGGTGAAAGCCAGCTCCGCCCCTTGCGCCGCGCAGGCGGCGGCGATGCCCCATGCGATCGAGCGGTCGTTCGCGACCCCCATGACGAGGCCCCGCTTGCCCTGCATCAGGGTGCCCTTGGCAGGAAGAGGGGCGCCATCCGGCATGGTTTGCCTCGCTGAAGTTGAATCATCCCCCTTGGCACGGGGGGCCGCAGCCCGGCAAGAGGGTGGCCGAAGCACAGGAGCTGCTGATGCCCGACGCCTCAACCCCTTCGGCCTTTCCCGGCGCCGCGCGCCTCATCCCGCCCGCCGACGACCCGGTCCGGCTCTTCGAATCCTGGCTCGCCGAGGCGGAGCGGACCGAGCCGAACGACGCGAACGCCATGACCGTCGCAACCGCGGCGCCGGGCGGGCGGCCGTCAGCACGGATCGTGCTGCTCAAGGGCGTGGATCGGCGCGGCTTCGTCTTCTACACGAACAAGCAGGGCCGCAAGGGTCTGGAGCTGGCCGCGAACCCGCATGCCGCACTCCTGTTCCACTGGAAGACGCTCGGCCGGCAGGTGCGCGTCGAGGGACCGGTCGAGCACGTGACGGAGGAGGAGGCGGATGCCTACTTTGCCACGCGCGCCCGCATCTCGCGCCTCGGCGCCTGGGCCAGCGAGCAATCCCGCCCCCTGCCCTCGCGCGAGGCACTGGAGCGGCGTGTCGCCGAGCTGGACGCGCGCTACCCCAGCGACACCATCCCGCGTCCGCTCCACTGGTCTGGCTACAGGGTGATCCACGAGCGCGTAGAGTTCTGGCAGGACATGCCCTACCGCCTGCACGACCGCCGCATCTATCGCCGCGTCGGAGATCGCTGGGAACAGGAGGCGCTCTACCCGTAAGCTAGGCCCGACCCAGACGAGGGAGGACCACGCCATGCTTATCTGCAAGCTGCTGCTGCCGCTGATCGGCACCGCCGCAGGCGAGGCGGCGCTCTCCACCGCGCTGCAGGTGGCGCGCCGCTTCGACGCGCACGTCTCCGCGCTGCACGTTCGCGTGGACAGCCGGGATGTGGCCCCACTCGCGGGCGAGGGCCTTTCCGGCGCGATGATCGAGGAGATGATGCGGGCGACCGAGAAGGAGAGCAGCGACCGCTCCGCCGCCGTGCACGCGATGTTCGACCGGTTCGTGGCGCAGCACGGCGTCACGGTCGCCTCACCTCGGCGCGGCGACGGTGCGACCGCGAGCTTCGAGGTGGTGACCGGGCGCGAGGACGACCTCATCGCCCAGCTCGCCCGGCTCGCGGATCTCACGATCGTGCCGCACCCGTCGAGCGGCGACGAGGTCTCGTCCAGCGATGCGCTGCACGCCGTCCTCTTCGACAGCGGCCGGCCGGTTCTGATCGCGCCACACGCTGCCCCGTCCAGCATCGGCGAGCGCGTCTGTGTCGCCTGGAACGGCACGGGAGAGAGTGCTGCGGCCGTGCAGGGCGCGCTGCCTTGGCTGCAGCGGGCAGGTTCGGTGCGCATCCTGCACGCCGACGAGTATCAGCGGCGCGGCCCGCTGGCGCCGGATCTCGCGCGCTATCTCCTGCTGCACGGCGTTCAGGCCGAGATCGCCCAGTTCCGGCCGATTGAGCGCGACGTCGGCCGCGGCATGCTGGCGGCGGCGGGCGAGTTCGGCGCCGACCTCCTCTCCATGGGCGCCTACTCGCACTCGCGCCTGCGCCAGCTCATCCTGGGCGGCGTCACCCGGCACGTCCTGGAGAACGCGCGCATCCCCGTCCTGATGAACCGCTGAGGCGGCGGAATCGTTGGGTTGCTGGCAACACCAGCACCAGCTCTCAACCCAGCGTTCGGAAGGACACCATGCGACCATTCATCCAGGCGTTCGCCGCGGCGGCCGTGCTAACCGGCGCGGGCTGCTCACAGCCCTACGGCTACGGCGCTGCGAGCTATGGAGATATCCCTGCATACGGCTACGGTTATCCGGGCGGCTACAGCTACGCCGGCCCCGGCTACGCCTACGCGCCGCCGCCTTACGCCTACGGCGGGATCATAGGCGTGGAGCGTGACGATCGGCGACGGGATGACTGGCGGCACCACGACGGTGAAAACCGCGACCGTGACTATCAGCATTGGCACGGGAACCAGCCCGGCAGCGACCGGGGTCGAGCATCGCAACAGCAGTTCCAGCAGCAGCGGCAGGCGCAGCGGCTCCAGCAGCAGCCCAAGCAGCAACCAGAACTCAGGTTGGACACCGAGAAGCCCCAGGTAGCCGCAGCAGCATTAGCTGTGTCTGCGCGGTCCCGCTCCCGGCCGGCAACTCAGGCTCTTACCTTCAGCAGCCGGTCGGCGTTGCCGTGTGCGATCTTCTCCCTGTCCGCCGGCGAAAGCGGCAGACCGTCGAGGAAGGCGCGAGCCGTCGCATTGGGGCTGAACGGGTAGTCCACCGAGAACAGGATGCGATCAGCGCCAAAGGTCAGCAGCGCCGCCATGAAGGGCGGTAGGGTGAAGAAGCCGCTGGTCGTAATGTGGACCTGTTCCAGGATGGTCTGGCTGACGGTGCGCCGCAGGAACTGCGGCGTCTCGGCACCGAAAACCTGGTCGCAGCGGGCGAGCATGGCGGGCAGGCCCTCGCCCATGTGGCCAACGATGAGCTGCAGGCCGGGGTAGCGGTCCAGCGTGCCGGAGAGCACGAGCCGCAGCACGTGCACCGCCGTCTCCGCGTGCCAGCCCCAGCCGGCGATGGCGAGCATGAAGCTCAGATGGCCTGGCAAGCCGTCGTAGTACGCCTTGCGCACCGCCTCCGGCGGGATGCCGGGATGCAGGTAGAGCGGCAGCCCGAGCGTCTCCGCCCGGGCCAGGATCGGCGCGAAGGAGGGGTCATCGAGGAAGCGTCCGTCCGTCAGGCCGTTGATCAGGGCGCCGTGGAAGCCGAGGTCGCGCACCGCCCGCTCCAGCTCGTCCGCGGCGGCCTCCGGCGCCGTCATGGGAAGGTGGGCGAAGCCGGCGTAGCGGTCGGGATGCTCCGCCACTGTACGAGCGAGCGCGTCGTTCAGGTCGCTGGCGAACGCGATGCCCTCGGCGGGCGGCAGCAGGTCGGCGCCGGGTCCCGAGGCCGAGAGCACCTGCACGGTGATCCCGCCCTGATCCATGTCCGCGAGACGCGGCTGGCCGAGCTCCTTCAGTTCGTCCGTCCGGCTCGCGGGACCCCAAGGCTGGTCCGGCGGTGGAAAGCCGCGCCGGGCGATGACCGCGGGGTCGATCCGGCGAACCAGCGCCGGCATGGTGAAGTGCTCTTCCAAGGCAACGACGCGCATGGGATCGACCCCCGATCTGGAGAGCCATGGGACGCGCCGGGAGCGCCGGTTGTTCGCGTCCGACGCAGACAATCCTGCTTGATCGCTGCTCGCGCGTGCTCACCCGCCGCGCCGCCCGTCCTATCATGCTTGCCAACGGCCACGCCGAACCAGGTCGAGACCTGATCACGGCGCCACGGCCCGCCAACGCCCGGAGCTATCCCATGTGCCGCCTCCTGCTGGCCGTCGCCATCGCCCTGCTCGCGAGCCGGGCCGCCAACGCCGCCCCGGCCGATGCCACGGTGCCGAACTATCATGGTGACGCCGCCCACAGCGGCCACGCCGTCATCCCGGGCCTGACCTGGGCGCGTGCCACGGCGACGAAGCAGGACACCGCTTTCGACGGCGCCGTGCAGGGCCACGTCAACGCCCAGCCGCTCTACTGGCACCCGCCCGGCGCTGCGCACGGCCTGGTCATCGTCGCTACCGACTCCGACACGGTCTACGCGCTCGACTTCGTCACCGGCCGGCCAGTCTGGCAGCGTTCCCTGGGCACGGCCGCCCGGCGCTCCCAGGTGGATTGCGGCAACATCAACCCGATCGGCATCACCGGCACCCCAGTCATAGATCCGCGAGCCGGCGCGCTCTACCTCGACGCCATGGTGGACCAGCGCGGCACCGCGCAGCACCTTGTGTTCGGCCTTTCGCTCACCGACGGCACTTTGCTGCCAGGCTGGCCGGTTAACGTCACCGACGGCCTGCGCACGATGGGGCTGGAGTTCTCGCCGCGCATCCAGGAGCAGCGCGGCGCTCTGGCGCTGCTCGACGGCCGCGTCTTCGTGCCGTTCGGCGGCTATTACGGCGATTGCGGCCAGTATCACGGCTGGGTCGTCGGGCTTGACCCGGCGCACCCCGGCATCGTCGCTGCCTGGGGCACGCGGGCCGCCAAGGGCGGCATCTGGACCCCTGGCGGCATCGTCTCGGACGGGCATTCACTGCTCTTCGCCACCGGCAACACCGCCGACTCGCGCGAATGGGGCGACGGCGACGCGGTGTTCCGCTTGCCCCCCGACCTGCGGCGCACGACCGACCCCAATCGCTTCTTCGCGCCGGCCAACTGGCAGCAGCTCGACGACGAGGATGCCGACCTGGGCGGCACCGCGCCCACGCTGATCGACCTGCCCGGCGGCGTGCCGTCCCGCCTGGCGCTGGCACTCGGCAAGGACGGCAACGCCTACCTGCTCGACCGCGATCACCTGGGCGGGATCGGCCGGGCGCTCGCCACTGCCGCCGCGTCCGACGCCTCGATCATCACCGCGACGGCGACGTATCCCGAGCCGGGCGGCGGCGTGCTCGTCGCCTTCCAGGGGCGCGGCATTTCCTGTCCTGGCGGCGGCGGCCTGGTCGCGCTCAGGATCACCGCCCATCCGCAGCCCGCACTGGGGCGGGCCTGGTGCGCGAAGCTGGACGGCCGGGGAGAACCCATCGTCACCACGAGCGACGCGGCCGCCGATCCCATCGTCTGGGTGGCCGGCGCCGAGGGCGACGACCGCTTGCACGCGTTCCGCGGCGACACCGGGGCGCCTCTCTTCACCAGCGAGCGCCTGAAGGGATTGCGCCACTTCGCCACGATCCTCGCCGCGGACGGCCGGCTGTTCCTGGCGGGGGATGGAAGGGTGTATGCATTCGATGCCGGGCCTCAGTAGAGCGCAGCATGAAACCGATCTACCTGCTTGCCGTGATCCCGTTCATCGGGCTGCTGATCGGCCCAGTCGTGCACAATAGCCTGCACCCATTCATCCTGGGCATGCCGTTCCCGCTCGGCTGGATCACGGTCTGGATCGTGCTGACCGCGATCCTCATGGCGATCCTCTACGCGCTCGACCCGTCGAACCGGCCAGAGGAACGAGAGAACCAGCCGTGATCGTCTCGCTGATCATCTTGGCGCTCGCGCCGACCCTGGCCCTGGCGCTGGGCCTCAAGGCACGGTCAGGCCACGCGATGGGCCTCGAGCAGTGGACCGTGGGCGGACGCGGCTTCGGGGCAATCCTCGTCTTCCTGCTGCTCGCCGGCGAGATCTACACCACCTTCACCTTCCTCGGCGCCTCGGGAGCCGCTTACGGGCAGGGCGCGCCGGCCTACTACATCCTCGCCTACGGGTCGCTCGCCTATATCCTCGGCTACTTCATGCTGCCGCCGATCTGGGCCTACGCGAAGCGGCACGATCTCGTCTCGCAGCCGGACTTCTTCGCGCACAAGTATCGCAGCCCGGCGCTCGGGCTCCTCGTCTGCCTCGTCGATATCGTGGCGCTCATCCCCTACCTGGTGCTGCAACTCACCGGCCTCGGTATCATCGTCAGCGCCGCCAGCTACGGCGCGATCCCCAACGCCGTCGCGGTCTGGATCGGGGCGGCGGTCGTGACGGCTTACGTCGTCGTTTCCGGCGTGCGCGGCTCGGCCTGGACCGCGGTAGTCAAGGATATCACGATCCTCGCGGTGGTGCTCTTCCTCGGGATCTACCTGCCGCTGCACCTCTACGGCGGCATCGGCGCGATGTTCGACGCCATCGCGCAGGCGCGGCCGGGGTTCCTGGTGTTCCGCGCGACGGGCCAGAGCGTGTGGTGGTTCGTCTCCACCGTGCTGCTCACGGCGCTCGGCTTCTTCATGTGGCCGCACTCCTTCGCCGCCTGCTACACGGCCCGCGACGGGCGCGTGTTCCGCAAGAACGCGATCATGCTGCCGCTCTACCAGCTCATCCTATTGTTCGTGTACTTCGTCGGCTTCGCAGCGGTGCTGAGGGTGCCCGGCCTCAAGGGCAGCGACACCAACCTGGCCTTGTTCAAGCTCGTCACTCAGCAACTGCCGCCGTGGGTGACCGGGATCGTGGGTGCTGCCGGCATCCTCACCGCGCTGGTGCCGGGCTCGCTGATCGCTATGACGGCCGCGACACTGTTCGCCCGCAACATCTACGGCGCCGCCAGGCCGCAGGCGGGTGACGACGAGATCGTGACGCTCGCGAAGTGGCTGGTCGTCGCCGTCATGCTCGTCGCCGTCTATTTCACCCTCGCCGGCAGCTCGACGATCGTGACCCTCCTCCTGGTGGGCTACAGCTTCGTAACGCAGATGTTCCCAGCGCTGATCGCGAGCCTGCTCCCGCGAAGCAGGGCGACCAAGGAGGGCGCGTTCGCCGGCGTCCTCGTGGGCGTCGCGGTCGCGGCCTGGCTTACCTTCACCCACGCGACACTCGGCACGCTGCTGCCGTTCCTGCCGCAGTGGGTCAAGGACCTCAACGTCGGCATCGTGGCGCTGGTGCTGAACGTGGTCGTGCTCGTGGTCGTGAGCGCGGCGACGGGACGCCGGCTGGCGGTGCCGGCGGAGTAGGGCCAGGAGACCGCGCCGACAGGCGTTATTCCCCTACATCGTCGCCCGATCACCCACGGCGCGAATACTGTCCCACGCGCCGCCAACGCAGGCCGCCGATGCCGACCACGCCGGCCGCCAGCACCGCAAGCGACGCCGGCTCGGGAACCGGAGTTCCTGGGGGATCGCCCGCGACCGCCGCGAGGTCCGCCACGCTCGTGCGAGGCTTGCCCTTGTAGGTGTCCAAGGTCGCGCTCACGCCGTCCGCCGCGTCGATCTGGATGGAACTGGGCGAGGTGAACGTGTATCCGCCCGGTTCGCCTGGTGGGTGAACGATGCTCACGTTGAAGCCGTCGAACTTGTCGTTCGAGAATTGCGGCGGAACGTCCTGGACCGTGGCCGATAGGGTCCCCTCGATGGTGGGTCCCGCGGGCGAGCCGGGAACGAACGCGAGTTGCCCGGAGACGAGGCTCCCGTCTGCGAGGAGCGTGTCCTGGCTGCAGAGTTCCGCCGACGACCGGTGCGCCAGTTGCGTTGAAGCCGAAGGTGGCCAGGCCGTTGTAGCCGACGATCTGGTAATTCAGCTGCGAATAGGTCGCGGTCGCCGGAAAGCCGTAAGGCGAGAGCGTCTCGGTACCGGTGGCGGAGTAGTGGACGTAGGCACCCCAGCCCTGGCCGTTGGGGGCATTAAACCCGGACGGCGTGACCGGCTGGCCTGCGAGGGAGAATCCCTCGATCGGCAGGTAGCCCGTGTCAGCGAAGGCGAGGCCGCCGTTGCTCGTCACGATCTGGGCATAGTCCCCGAGGAGCAGGGTATCGGCCGTGAACTTGGCACCGTCCAGCTTCACGGCCCGCGGATTCCACGTGAGCGTAGGGTTCGCACGAGCTGCGCCGGCCGCCGCAAGCAAGGCTGTGGTCCCGAGAACGGTAAGTCTGGCAGTACGGCGCATCCATTTATCCTTCGCGTGCGAGGCCCGAGGCCTCAAGACGCAAGCACCATACGCGCGCTATAGCTGCACAGGAACCCTCGAAGCCGCGATGTCGAGCCGATAGCTGCGCTACATCGTCGCCCCGATCACCCACGGCGCGAACTCCGCCGCGCCGAAGTCGAACGTCTCGCTCTTAGTCCGCTCCCCGCTCGCGACCCGCAGCATCAGCTCGAAGATTCGCTGCCCCGCCTGCTGCACGGTCTCCTCGCCGTCCAGGATCGTGCCGCAGTTCACGTCCATGTCGTCCTCCATGCGGCGGAACATGGGCGTGTTGGTCGCGAGCTTGATCGAGGGCGCGGGCTTGCAGCCGAACACGCTGCCGCGGCCCGTCGTGAAGCACACCAGGTTGGCGCCCCCGGCCACCTGCCCCGTTGCCGCCACCGGGTCGTAGCCCGGCGTGTCCATGAACACGAAGCCCCTAGGCGACTCTGGGCTCGTCACCGGCTCGGCGTAGCCCACCACGTCTACGAGGTTCGTGCTGCCCGCCTTGGCCATGGCGCCGAGGCTCTTCTCCAGAATGGTGGTGAGGCCGCCGGCCTTGTTGCCGGGCGACGGGTTCGCGTTCATCTCGGCGCCCTCGCGCCGCGTGTAGTCCTCCCACCAGCGCATCAGGCCGACCAGCTTCTCCCCCACCTCGCGCGAGACGGCGCGCCGGGTCAGCAGGTGCTCGGCGCCGTAGGTCTCGGGCGTCTCGGAGAGGATCACCGTGCCGCCGTGACGCACGACGAGGTCGCTCGCGGCCCCGAGCGCCGGGTTCGCGCTGATGCCGGAGTAGCCGTCGCTGCCGCCGCATTGCAGGGCGACGCAAAGCTCCGACGCGGGGACCGTCTCGCGCCGGACCTGGTTGCTCTCGGCCAGGACCTCGCGCACGAACCCGACCGCGGCCTCGACCGTGCGCCGCGTGCCGCCCATGCTCTGGATGTCCATGTTGCGGATGCGCCCGGCGAGGCGCTGCTCCTCGATCAGACCCGCGATCTGGTTCACCTCGCAGCCGAGGCCGAGCACGACGACGTGGGAGAAGTTAGGGTGCCTCGCGTAGCCGGCGAGCGTGCGGCGCAGGAGGCGGAGCGGCTCGCCCTCGGTCATGCCGCAGCCTGTCTTATGAGTGAGCGCCACGACGCCGTCCACGCCGGGGTAGTCCGCGAGCGGGTCGGTGCCCGACATCGGGTTCCGCTCGAACGCTTTCGCGACCAGCCCGGCGACGTGCGCCGAGCAATTCACGCTGGTCAGGATGCCGATGTAGTTGCGCGTCGCCACCCGCCCGTCAGAGCGGCGGATGCCCTGGAAGGTGGCGGGCGCGTTGACCCTGTCCGTCGGCCGCGCGTCCTCGCTCCAGGCGTAGTCCTTCGCGAAGTCGCCCATGCCCATGTTGTGGACGTGGATGTGGGCGCCGGGCGCGATGGGTTGGGTCGCGAAGCCGATGACCTGGCCGTACTTGCGCACCGCCTCGCCCGGCGCGTGCGCCCTGAGCGCCACCTTGTGCCCGGCGGGGACGCGCTCGGCCGCGAGCACGTCCTCCCCCACCGGCGTGCCGGGCAGGAGCGTCACACGCGCGATGGCCACGCCATCGTCGGGATGGAGGCGGATCGTGGGGGTCGGCATGGGATCAGGCCATCTCCTTGAGGTGCTCGCGCACGCCGCTCACCGCGGCGCGGGCCGCGCCGAGCAGCAGGCCGCTGTCGTTGCTGATCGTGACCATGCGGAACCCCATCCCGATCGCGCGCCCAGCGTAGGCCACCGAGCCGCAGTGAATGCCCGCCGTGATGCCGCGCTTCTTGGTCGCCGCCAGGATCGTCTCGTAGGCGGCGAGGATCTGCGGCTCCTCGCGATCCAGGACGGGAATAAGGCCCATGGAGAAGCCGAGATCACTCGGGCCGATATAGACCGCGTTGATGCCCGGCACGTCCAGGATGGCGTCGAGGTTCGCGATGGCCTCCTCGGTCTCGATCATCGGGATGCAGAGGACCTCGTCGTTCGCGGTCTTCTGGTAGCCCGTGCTGACGCCGTAGATGCCGGCGCGGATGGGGCCGTTGCTGCGCTTGCCGAGCGGCGGATACTTGCACGCGGCGACGAAGGCCTCTGCCTCTGCGCGTGTGTTGATCATGGGGCAGATCACGCCGTAGGCGCCCGCGTCGAGCACCTTGCCGATGATGCCGGGCTCGTTCCAGTGCACGCGCACCATGGGCAGCACGGGATGGCTCTGCATCGCCTGGAAGCAGGCGACCATGGTCTGGTAGTCCTGCAGACCGTGCTGCAGATCGACGGTCACGCTGTCCCAGCCAGCCTGGGCCATCACCTCGGCGGAGAAGCCGCTCGGGATGGCGAGCCAGCCGTTCACAGAGGCGCGACCCTCCTGCCAGATCTGCTTGAGCTTGTTCGGCACCCCACCGTGTCCCTTCTGTTGTGGTTCAACGCTAGGCGCGGGTCCTAGTAGGGTCAATCGGTGGCAGCCGGAACCACCCTGCCCCGGCACTCGCCGAGGCCGATCGAGGCGTAGCCCTCCCGCTTGGCACGGGCGCGCAGGATCACCTCGTCGCCGTCGTGCAGGAAGCGCCGCTCCTCGCCCCCCGGCAAAAGGAGCGGCTCGCGGCCGCCGCGCGTGAGCTCCAGCAGCGAGCCGAAGCTCCCCGGCTCGCGCCCGCTGATCGTCCCCGTGCCGAGCAGGTCGCCGGCTTGCAGGTTGCACCCTCCGCTCGCGTGGTGGGCGACGAGTTGGGCGGGCGTCCAGTAGAGGTCGCGCGCCGTGCCTCGGCTGAGCTGGTGCGGCGCGTCGCCCCGCTCGCGCATGGCGGGGGTGAGCAGGAGCACCTCCAAGTCCAGGTCGAGCGCGCCGCTCGCCTGGTCCGCGTCGTCCCACAAGTAAGGCAGCGGGCGCGGATCGCCGTCCGGGCGGGGTGGCTGCGCGCAGCGGAACGGCGCCAGCGCCTCGGGAGTCACGATCCACGGAGAGATGCTGGTTGCGAAGCTCTTGGCCAGGAAGGGGCCGAGCGGCTGGTATTCCCAGCCCTGGATATCCCGCGCCGACCAGTCGTTCAGCAGGCAGTAGCCCGCGATGTGCTCGCCGGCCTCGCCGATGGGGATCGGCGTGCCGAGCGTGTTGCCCTGGCCGATCCAGGCGCCGAGCTCCAGCTCGTAGTCGAGGTTGCGGCTCGGGCCGAAGCTCGGCTCCGCCTCGCCGGCCCGCTTGCGCTGGCCGTTCGGCCTGCGGACCTCCGCGCCGGACACGCGGAGCGAACTCGAGCGGCCGTGATAGCCGATCGGGACCCATTTGTAGTTCGGCAGGAGCGGGCTGTCGGCGCCGCATCAGCCGGCCGACATTGGTCGCATGGTGTATGCCGGCGTAGAAATCGGTGTAGTCGCCGACATGGGCCGGCATGTAGAGGATGCAGTCCGCCGCCTGGTGCAAGAGCGCGGGCCGCTCGTCCGCGCCGTCCGCAAGCAGGGCGGAGGCCGCGTCGCGCAGCGCCGCGCGGGGCCCAGGGCCGAGTGCCAAGAGGGCATTGAGGGTCGGCCCCGTGCAGAGATGGCACGCCGCCTGCGCCTCGTCGTCGAGCAGCCCGGCATCGTGCAGCGTACGGAGGTCGAGGATGTAGTCCCCGATCGCGATCCCGCCCCGGGGCGCGCCCGCAAGCGGGCTGAACACGCCGAGCGGCAGGTTCTGGATTGGGAAGTCGGGGTGTCCGTCGCTGCCCGGCACCCAGGAGCGGAGCGCCGGGTCGTGGGTGTGGTCGAGCGCCGCGGTCACGGCTTGCTCGGGTTGAAGCGCTTCGCAAGGCCGGCCCAGCACTCGACGTAGCCGAGCTGGCGCTGCGGGTGCGTCCGCAGCGAAGCGTGTCACGCGCTGGGCGAAGCGCGTCTCGAACATGAACGCCATCGTGCCTTCGAGCTTGTGCGGCTTGAGCTCCGCCGTGCTAGCGCGCTCGAATGCCTCCGCGTCCGGCCCGTGCGGCAACATGCAGTTGTGCAGGCTGAACCCGCCCGGCACGAACCACTTGCAGGCTTGGCGTCATACTGGCCGTAGATCAGGCCCATGAACTCCGACATGATGTTCATGTGATACCAGGGCGGGCGGAACGTGTCCTCGGCGACCAGCCAGCGGTCCGGGAAGCACACGAAATCCACGTTGGCGGTGCCGTGCGTCTCGCTGGGCGCGGTCAGCACCGTGAAGATGCTGGGGTCGGCATGATCGAACAGCAGCGGCCCCACGGGCGAGAAGTGGCGAAGATCATACTTGTAGGGCGCGTAGTTGCCGTGCCAGGCAACCACGTCGAGCGGGGAGTGGCCGATCTCGGCGGCCCAGAGAGTCCCGCCCCACCGGAGAAACAGCCGCGATGGGGTTTCCTTGTCTTCGTAGGCGGCGAGAGGTGCCAGGAAGTCGCGCGGGTTGGCGAGGCAGTTGGCACCGATGGGGCCGCGCTCGGGGAGCGTGAACGTGCCGCCGTAGTTCTCGCAGACGTAGCCGCGCGAGGGACCGCCCGGCAGCTCGGCGCGGAATTTCACGCCGCGCGGGATGATCGCGACCTCGCCCGGCTCAAGGTCGAGGATGCCGAACTCGGTCCATAGCCGCAGCCGGCCGTGCTGCGGCACGATCAGCATCTCGCCGTCGGCGTTCCAAACATACTCGTCCTGCATCGAGCGTGTCGCGAGATACACGTGCGCGGCCATGCCGGCCTGCGCCGCCGCGTCGCCGCAGGTGGTGATGGTGCGCATCCCCTCGACGAAGCTGAGCTTCGTGTCCGGGATGGGCAGCGGGTCCCAGCGCAGCGGCTGCGGCGCAAGCTCCGCCTCCGCGCAGGGCGCCGTCCGCCACAAGCCGGGGTCAGCCTTCGCGAAGCGGCCGATGTGCCGCACCGTCGGGCGGATGCGATAGAGCCAGCTCCGCTCGTTGCGGGCGCGGGGCGCCGTGAAGGGTGAGCCGCTGAGCTGCTCGGCGTAGAGGCCGTAGGCGCAGCGTTGCGGCGAGTTGCGGCCCATCGGCAGCGCGCCGGGCAGCGCCTCGGTCTCGAACTGATTGCCGAAGCCGGACTGGTAGCCCGGCGTCAGCGCCGTGCGGTGCCGGAGCCTCGGGGCGGAGCGTGACGTTCATGGGGGGCTCCCTGCGTGGTCGGCAACAAACTCCCGGGCAAGGCGGATGGCGTCGAGGACGGTAGCTTGATCGCCGACGTGGTTGGCGAGCAGGAGGACGAGCCGCGCGTCGAGCAAGCGGCTCGCGCGCTCGTCCAGCCCGTCGTGCGCGGCGACGAGAGCCGCGAACAGCGCGTCGGGGTCGGCGATCCGGGGCGAGAGGTCCAGCATCAGGCCGCCTCCGCGAGCTGGTCCAGGCCGAGCGCGTGGCGCATGGCGTAGGCGATCCGGCCCTGGTCGGCCGTACGGAAACGTGCGCAGCAATGCTGGTCCGGGCGGAACAGGATCGCGCCGCCGGGCGGCGCGGCGTAGCGCGACTGCGCGCGGCCCGACGGGTCCTCTAGGACCACCACACCCGGCGCCGCCACGACCGGACCCGGGTTGACGAGCACGGTCGCGATGCCGGGCTGCTTCTCCGCTCGCTCGCCGAACACGAGGAGCGTAAAGCCGCCATCGGCCCCGATATGGCGCAGCAGCCAGTCCGGCTGGCCGTCCCGGAGCACGGGCGCGTCCACGGCGGGGGCGCCGGGCGGCACGCCGGCCTCCCAGGCACCGTCGTCGGGCACGTTCAGTGGGCTTGCGAGGAGACGGCTCGGACGCGAGAGGCGGCCGGAATTGACCATGGCGCGCGCGAACTCGTGCTGCTCCGTGAGCGTGAGCACGGCGTCGCGGTAGGCGCGGGCGGCTTCGGTGCTGGGCGAGATGAAGCTGGTCGAGCGCGTGCTGTGCAAGATGTTCTCGTCCGCGGCCGGAATGCGCTCCATGTCGTAGGTCTCGACCAGGCTCTCGGGCGCCCGCCCTTGCAGCACGGCGGCGAGCTTCCAGCCGAGGTTGTCCGCGTCCTGCACGCCGCCGTTGCCGCCGCGCGCGCCGAAGGGGCTGACCTGGTGCGCACTGTCGCCAACGAACACGACCCGCCCGTGGACGAACCGCTCCAGCCGGCGGCAGCGGAAGGTATAGACGCTGACCCACTCCAGCTCGAACGGCACATCCTCGCCGAGCATGGCCCGGATGCGCGGGATCACGCGCTCAGGCTCGCGCTCCCGCTCGGGGTCGGCGTCCCGGCCGAGTTGCAGGTCTATGCGCCAGACCCCGTCCGGCTGCTTGTGCAGGAGCGCCGACTGGCCGCGGTGGAAGGGCGGGTCGAACCAGAACCAGCGCTCGGTGGGGAAGTCCGCCTTCATCACCACGTCGGCGATCAGGAAGCGGTCCTGGAACACCTGGCCGGAGAACGGCAGCCCCATGGCCCGGCGGACGAAGGAGTGCGCGCCGTCGCAGGCGAGGAGCCAGTCTGCTTGCAGGGCGTAGTCGCCACCGGGCGCTGCGACGCGGACGGTGACGCCGTCGGGGTGCGGCTCGACCCCGGCGACGGCGTGACGCCAGCGCAGATCGACGAGGCCGGTCGCCGCGCACGCCTCGACCAGCCACTCCTCGGCGTAGTACTGCTGCAAGTTGATGAACGCTGGGTATTCGTGCCCCTCCTCGGGCAGCAGGTCGAAGCCGTAGATTGCGCGGTCCTGAAAGAAGACCCGGCCGCGGTTCCAGGTGATGCCCTTGTCCAGCATCCGCCGCCCTAGGCCGAGGCGGCCGAAGATTTCCAGGGACCGCTTGGCCATGCAGATCGCGCGCGAGCCGGTGCTCACCGTGTCGTCGTCGTCGAGCAGCACGGTGCGGACGCCGCGCCGGGCAAGGTCGAGGGCGAGGGTGAGGCCGACGAGGCCGCCGCCAGCGATCACCGCCTCGTGCCGCTCCTCGCGATGCGCGGGCGCCGGGCGAACGGGGTAGCGGGGCGAGACGTGCGGCACCCTAGGCCTCCGCGCTCCTCATGGGCTCCCCGTGCTCCAGCGCGCGCCACATCTCCTGGTCGCGTTCCGCGGTCCAGATCCGGGGATGGTCCAGCCCGCGCGCCTCGTCCCAGGCGCGAGTCACGTTGAACGGCATGCAGTGCTCGAAAATGACCCAGTGCCCATACTTGGGGCGCATCTCGCGCATCGCCTCGTCATAGACCTCCTTCAGCCCGGCGCCGCCGGCGCTCGCGCGCTTGACGATGGCGAACAGGTCGGAGGTGAAGGCGCGCGTGCCCTCGATCGCCTCCTCGCATTCGGCGCGCGTCGTCAGAGCCCGGCCGCGGCCCGGCACCAGCTTCTCGGCGCCGAGCGCCGCGGCGGCCTGCAGCGTCGCCGGCCAGTCCGTGAAGTGCGCGTCGCCGCAATACGGCGTCGCTCCGAACTCGACCACGTCGCCCGAGAACAGCACGCGCTCCTTGGGCAGCCAGACCACCGTGTCGCCCGCGGTATGGGAGCGGCCGATGTGAATGATCTGCACCTCGCGGCTCCCCATCCACAAGCGTCATGCGCTCGCGGAAGGTGACGTCGGGCCAGGTCAGGCCGGGGATGCTCTCCTTGCCCCGGAAGAGGCGCGGGAAGCGGCCGATCTCGCTGTCCATGTCCTGCTGGCCGCGCCCGGCGATGAGGTCGCGCGTCGTCTCCGAGCAGATGATCTCGGCACCCCCGAGGGCGTTGGTGTAGCCGGCCGCACCGAGCACGCGGACGGCGTGGTAGTGGGTGAGCACGAGATGCGTGACCGGCTTGTCCGTGACCTGGCGGATGCGCGTGATCACGTCGCGCGCCATGGCCGGCGTGGCCTGGGCGTCCACGACAAGGACGCCATCGTCCCCGATGACCACGCCCGAGTTGGGGTCGCCCTCAGCCGTGTATCCATAGAGGCCGGGACCGAGCTCGTCGAAGCTGACCTGCTTGTCGGCGAGATCTTTCGTGCTGGCGAAGCCCGGCATCCCTGCCCTCCCCGGTCGATGCCCCGCAGTGTCGCGCATCGCGCGCCGCGGGGCATCCCCCTCACGGAGATGTGGGGAGTCCAGGCCCGCTGTCAGGGTGTGACGTCGTGGGTCGTGCAGTGCGGCTGCTTGAACTGGGTCGGATCCACCTGCGGCGAGGAGGTGATCGCCGGTTCGTAGTAGCTGATATTGTCGTTGGAGGGCGTGCCGTTCAGCCCGGCCGCGGCCCGCATCCTGTAGGCGACCGAGTGATCGGCGCAGGAGGTGTCGCCGCTGACGCCGAGGCCGCCGATCACTTGGCCGCCGACGTAGAGCGCAACGCCGCCGCCGAAGGTGATGATGCCGCCGGGAACGAAGCCGACGCCCAGGCTCTGCGCGTTGAACAGCGGGTTATACGGGTTGCTGTTGTTGAGGCCGTAGAGCGACCCACCGGGCTGCGTCGGGCCGTACAGGTTCGCCGTCGAGAGCGCGACCATGTTGTTGCTGAAATCGTTGGCGGTTGAGGCCTTCGCGATGGCGATGGCTCGGCTGCCGGGCCACGCATCGACGTTCGACCGGATCACCGAGCACAGCACGCCCTGGCGGTCCACCACCGCGGACCACATGCGGTTCGGCTGGAACAGGCCACCATTGTTCTGCTGCACCACCGAGGCGAGCTTGCTTTGCACGTTGTTGACGATAGTCGCCGGGATGCTGCACGCGCCGTTCCCGCCGGCGTCGTTGTCGGCGAAGCTCGGCTGGGCGACGCACACCGTGAGAGCGAGCGCCCCGAATGCGGATAGGACGAGTTGCCGGACCATTTTGACCTCGCTTGTTGTTGCTGATTCGTAATTACATAGCGTGAGGACGCCCCAGGCGTGGACTTCTCCGCCTTCCTGGGGCGTCCTCACGGCTGGTTTTCTACCCTCCGTTGCCGACGACAGCAACGCAATAATAACGTCATATTTACAGGCACATATTTACAGAACTCGGGGCGGACGTGACATCGCCCGATCCACGGTCCATCCTGGCCGCAGAAGCGACGAACGCGCACGCCAGGGAGGGAATTCCATGCTCGGCCTCATGCAGACCCAGCCCCTGCTGGTTTCCTCGATCCTGACCCACGCCGCCCGGCATCACGGCGACGGCGACATCGTCTCCCGCGAGGCGAGCGGCGCGCTGCACCGCACGACCTACGCAGCACTTGAGCGCCGGGCGCGTCGCCTCGCCCGCGCGCTCGCGCGCCTTGGGGTGGGGCCCGGCGACCGGGTCGCGACGCTCGCGTGGAACGGGCACCGCCACGTCGAGGCCTACTACGCCGTCCCTGGCATAGGCAGCGTCATCCACACCGTGAACCCGCGGCTCAGCCCGGACGACATCGCCTACATCCTCGGTGATGCCGGCAGCGTCGTCCTGCTCGCCGAGAGCGGTTTCGCGGCGCTGGTGGCGGGGATCGCGCCGCGCCTCCCGCAGCTCCGCGCTGTCGTCGTGCTGTCCGAGGATGGGGTGCTCCCCGACCTGCCGCTCGCGCCGGGCCAAGCGCTCCTGGACTACGAGACGCTGCTCGCGGACGCCGACGAGGACTTCGCCTGGCCACGCCTCGATGAGATGAGCGCCAGCACGCTCTGCTACACGAGCGGCACCACCGGGCAGCCCAAGGGGGTGCTCTACAGCCATCGCAGCCAGGTGATCCACGCCTACGCCATCAACCTACCCGACGTGCTCGGCCTGCGCGCCGTGGACCGCGTCCTGCCGGTCGTCCCCATGTTCCACGTCAACGCGTGGGGCATTCCGCACGCGGCGCCGCTGGTGGGCGCGGCCCTGATCCTGCCCGGCCGGCAACTCGACGGGGCGAGTCTCACGGACCTGATGAACCGCGAGCGCGCCACGTTCTCCGCCGGCGTGCCCACGGTCTGGCTCGGCCTCCTGCAGCACCTGCGCGCGACCGGGGAGCAGCTCGACACGGTGGAGCGGCTGGTCTGCGGCGGCTCCGCCTGCCCGGCAATGCTCTTCGAGTCGTTCGCCGAGTATGGCGTGGAGGTGCTGCATGCCTGGGGCATGACCGAGACGAGTCCCCTAGGCACCTTCGCCAGTGCCAAGCAGGGCGCGCTCGACCCCGCCCGGCAGCTCCGCACCCAAGGCCGCGCCGTGGCAGGCCTCGACATGCGCATCACCGACGACGCGGGCCGCGAGGTTGCCTGGGACGGCGAGCAGTTCGGCAATTTGGAGGTGCGCGGCTCCTGGGTCCTCCGCCGCTACTTCGGCTACGAGGAGGATGCGACGACGCCGGACGGCTGGTTCCCCACCGGCGACGTCGCCACCATCGACTCGAACGGCTACATGCAGATCACCGACCGCACCAAGGACGTGGTGAAGTCCGGCGGGGAGTGGATCAGCTCGATCCAGCTGGAGAACATCGCCGTCGAGCACCCGGACGTTGCCGAGGCCGCCGTCATCGGGGCGAAGCACCCGAAATGGGACGAGCGGCCCCTGCTGCTCATCGTGCCCAAGCCCGGCCGCGGCGTGGACCCGGACGCGGTGATGCAGCTCTTCGAGGGCCGGGTCGCAAAGTGGTGGCTACCGGACGAGGTCCTCATCGTCGAGGACCTGCCGCACTCGGCGACGGGCAAGATCAATAAGCTCGCGCTGCGCAAGCGCTTCGCCGAATACCAGCTGCGGACGGCAGCGGAGTAGGTCTGACGCCGGGAGAGCGCCGCCCCTGCCGACGCTCGTGCGGGACGGCAGAGGGTGATAAGCTCACCGCGCGTGACTGCGGAAGGCTCCGTGAGCGACACCGACACCTACGACCGCGACTTCTACGCTTGGGCGACGGAGCAGGCGGCGCTGCTGCGCGCCGGGCGGTTCGCGGAGGCGGACGTGCAGCACATTGCCGAGGAGATTGAGACCCTGGGACGCGGCGAGAAGCGCGAGCTGGTCAACCGGCTCGCGGTGCTGCTGCTGCACCTGCTCAAGTGGGAATACCAACCGGAGCCGCGCGGCAAGAGTGGGCGGCTGACGATCGGGGAGCAGCGCCGGCAGCTCTCGCGCCACCTGCGCGACAACCCCAGCTTGCGCGCCTCGCAGGACGAGGCCATGGCAGATGCGTACGGTGACGCGGTGCTGCGGGCGGAGCGGGAAACCGACCTGCCGCGCGACCTGTTTCCCTGGTCCTGCCCCTACAGCGTCGAGCAGGTCATGGATGACGGGTTCTGGCCCGAGCCGGGATGATCTGCTGCAACGATTTCG
>CAWIUA010000021.1:0-45854 GCA_963839135.1 uncultured Alphaproteobacteria bacterium | reverse complement strand
GTTCGAGCGCTTCGTCTCGGCGGAGCGTCAGGAGCCGCCCGACATCGACGTGGATTTCGAGAGCGAGCACCGCGAGGATGTGATCCAGTGGGTTTATGCGCGCTACGGCCGGGACCGCGCCGCGCTCTGCGCCACCGTGATGCGCTTCAGGGCGCGCGGCGCTGTGCGCGACGTGGGCAAGGTCATGGGGCTGAGCGAGGACGTGACGGGCGCGCTCGCCACCCAGGTCTGGGGCTGGTCGGAGGAAGGCATCAAGGCCGAGCATGCAACCGAGCTGGGCCTCAACCTGGAGGACCGCCGACTGCGGCTGACGCTCGACCTCGCGCGCGAGCTGACCGGCTTCCCGCGCCAGCTCGGCACGCATCCGGGCGGCTTCGTGCTGACCCGCGACCGGCTCGACGACCTCGTGCCCATCGCACCCGCGGCCATGAAGGATCGGCAGGTGATCGAGTGGGACAAGGACGACATCGACGCGCTGCGGTTCATGAAGGTCGATGTGCTCGGCCTCGGCATGCTCGGCTGCCTCCGGCGCGCCTTCAAGCTTTTGGAGGAGCACCGCGGCGAACGCCTCAACATTGCCTCGATTCCGCCCGAGGACCCGGCCACCTACGATATGATCTGCCGGGCGGATACGCTGGGCACGTTCCAGATCGAGAGCCGCGCGCAGATGTCCATGCTGCCGCGCCACAAGCCTCGCAAGCTCTACGATCTGGTGATCCAGGTCGCCATCGTTCGTCCTGGCCCGATCCAGGGCGACATGGTGCATCCCTACCTGCGCCGGCGGGAGGGACTGGAGAAGCCTGACTGCCCCACGCCCGAGCTGGAACGCGTGCTGGGCAAGACCTTGGGCGTGCCCTTGTTCCAGGAGCAGGCGATGCAGGTCGCCATCCACTGCGCGGGCTTCACGCCGGGCGAGGCGGACCAGCTCCGGCGCTCGATGGCGACGTTCAAGGTCACGGGCGGCGTGTCGCACTTCAAGAACAAGCTGATCGAGGGCATGGTCGCGCGCGACTACCCGCGCGCCTTCGCCGAGCGCATGTTCCGCCAGATCGAGGGCTTCGGCTCCTACGGGTTCCCGGAGAGCCACGCGGCCAGCTTCGCGCTGATCGCCTATGCTTCAAGCTGGCTCAAGTGCCGCCATCCCGACGTGTTCTGCTGCGCCCTGCTGAACTCGCAGCCCATGGGCTTCTACGCGCCTCCCCAGATCGTCCGCGATGCGCGCGATCACGGCGTCGAGGTCCGGCCCGTCTGCGTCAACGCCTCTGCGTGGGACTGCACGCTGGAGGTATGCTGTACGTCTAGGCTTGCGTCTGGTGGCAGGCCTCGATACCACGCACGGCGAGCAGGTCGTGGCACGCCGGGACGGTCGGCTCTATGAGAGTGTCGAGGAGCTGTGGCAGTGCGCGGGGGTGCCCGCTGCCGCGCTGGAGCGATTGGCCGAGGCAGATGCCTTCCACTCGCTGGGCCTGAACCGCCGGAACGCGCTCTGGGCCGTGCGGGGCCTGGCAGACGCGCCGTTGCCCTTGTTCGCCGCGTCCAGGCAGAACGGCGTGCCTGCGCCGGAGACGCCAGAGGGTGTAGAGCCCGGCGTAGCCCTTGTACCCATGCCGGCTGCGCAGGAAGTGGTTGAGGATTATCGCAGCACGGGGCTGACGCTGCGCCAGCACCCGATCGCTTTTGTACGGGACGAGCTGCGCCGGGACGGCACAGTCCGCTGCGCCGACCTCGTCGAAATGCGCAGCGGGCAGCGCGTGCTGGTATCGGGCCTGGTGCTGGTGCGCCAGAAGCCCGGCAGCGCCAAGGGTGTGATGTTCATGACGGTCGAGGACGAGACGGGCGTCGCGAACCTGATTATCTGGCCCTCGCTGTTCCGCAAGCAGCGCCGGCTGATCCTGTCCGCGTCCATGCTGGCCTGCCGTGGGTTCGTGCAGAAGGCGAATAGCGTCGTCCACGTCATCGCCGAGCGTCTCACCGACCGCTCCGATCTGCTCAGGAGTGTGGGCGAGCGGGAGGGCTTCCCCCTATCGCACGGCCGCGGCGACGAGGCTCGCACAGGCGGCGGCACGGACCGGCGCGGGCCGGGGCGGGTGCGCGACATCACCGTCCCCGACCTCAGGCCCAGCTCGGGCATCGAGGTGCCTGCGCGGAACTTCCGGTAGCTGAAGGTGCCCGGCATTCTCGCCGTGCTAGTTCCGCGGCAGCCGGGCCTCGCTGGATGCATCCGGGTTCTGGGCGCGATGGCGCAGCAGGTGGTCCGCCAACACGCAGGCGACCATCGCTTCCCCGACCGGCACGGCGCGGATGCCGACGCAGGGATCGTGCCGCCCCCGCGTCGTCACCTCAACCGGTTCGCCGCGGCGGTCGAGGCTGCGCCGCGGCTGCAGGATCGAGCTGGTCGGCTTGACGGCAAAGCGGGCGACGACCGCCTGCCCCGTGCTGATCCCGCCCAGGATGCCGCCCGCGTGGTTGGAGTCGAAGCGCACCCGGCCGCCCTCCCCCGCCCGCATCTCGTCCGCGTTCTCCTCGCCGCGCAGGCGTGCTGCGGCGAAGCCGTCCCCGATCTCGACGCCCTTCACGGCGTTGATGCTCATGAGCGCCGCGGCGAGGTCCGCGTCCAGCTTGGCGTAGATCGGGGCGCCGAGGCCGGGCGGCACGCCCTCGGTGACGACCTCGACAACGGCGCCGAGCGACGACCCGGCCTTGCGCACCTCCGTGAGCGCGCTCTCCCAGGCGGCGGCCGCCTCCTTATCGGGGCAGAAGAACGGGTTGCGGTCCACTTCGTCCCAGTCCCAGCGCGCACGCTCGATAAAGTGCGGTCCTATCTGCACGAGTGCGCCCCGAATCCGTACGCCGTCGCCCAGCACGCGCCGGGCGATGGCGCCCGCGGCGACCCGCATCGCCGTCTCGCGCGCCGAGCTGCGCCCCCCGCCGCGATAGTCTCGCACGCCGTATTTCAGCTCATAGGTCAGATCCGCGTGGCCAGGGCGGAAGCGCTCGGCAATGTCGCCGTAGTCGCGCGAGCGCTGGTCCACGTTGATGATCTCAAGGGCGATGGGCGTCCCCGTGGTCACGCCCTCGAACACGCCGGAGAGGATGCGGACCTCGTCGGGTTCCTGGCGCTGCGTAGTGAAGCGGGACAGGCCGGGGCGGCGCTTGTCGAGCCAGGGCTGGATGTCGGCCTCGGAGAGCGGCAGGCGTGGCGGGCAGCCGTCCACGACGCAGCCGATCGCCGGCCCGTGGCTCTCGCCCCAGGTGGTGACGCGGAACAGGTGGCCGAAGCTGTTGTGGCTCACTCGTCGCCAGCCGGCCCGTTCCCGGCCACGGCGATGTCGGGCGCAGCGGGGTTCTTCATGCCGACGATGTGGTAGCCGCAGTCCACGTGATGCACCTCGCCCGTGACGCCGCGGCCGAGGTCGGAGACGAGATAAACCGCGGCACCTCCCACCTCCTCGATCGTGACGTTGCGCTCCAGCGGCGAGTTGAGCTGGTTCCAGCGCAGGATATAGCGGAAATCGCCGATGCCGCCGCTCGCCGCCAGGGTCTTGATCGGCCCAGCGGAGATCGCGTTCACGCGGATGCCCTGGGCGCCGAGATCGGCCGCGAGGTAGCGCACGCTCGCCTCCAGCGCCGCCTTGGCGACGCCCATGACGTTGTAATGCGGCATAACGCGCTCGGCGCCGAGATAGGTCATGGTGAGCAAGGACCCGCCCCACCGCATCATCGGCACGGCGCGCTGGCAGACGGCGGTGAACGAGTAGGCCGAGATGTCGAGCGCTTGCAGAAAAGCGTCCCGCGGTGTGGCGAGATACTGGCCGCGAAGAAACGCTTTGTCCGCCCAGCCGATGGCGTGGACCACGAAGTCGATTCCGTCCCAAGCGGTTCCCAGCTCGGCGAAGGCAGCATCGAGGCTCGAATTGTCGCCCACGTCGCAGGGCAGGCAGAGCCGCGAGCCGACGCTCTCGGCGAGCGGGCGGACGCGCTTAGCAAGCGCCTCGCCCTGGTAGGTGAAAGCCAGCTCCGCCCCTTGCGCCGCGCAGGCGGCGGCGATGCCCCATGCGATCGAGCGGTCGTTCGCGACCCCCATGACGAGGCCCCGCTTGCCCTGCATCAGGGTGCCCTTGGCAGGAAGAGGGGCGCCATCCGGCATGGTTTGCCTCGCTGAAGTTGAATTACCCCCCTTGGCACGGGGGGCCGCAGCCCGGCAAGAGGGTGGCCGAAGCACAGGAGCTGCTGATGCCCGACGCCTCAACCCCTTCGGCCTTCCCCGGCGCCGGGCGCCTCATCCCGCCCGCCGACGACCCGGTCCGGCTCTTCGAATCCTGGCTCGCCGAGGCGGAGCGGACCGAGCCGAACGACGCGAACGCCATGACCGTCGCGACCGCGGCGGCGGGCGGGCGGCCGTCAGCACGGATCGTGCTGCTCAAGGGCGTGGATCGGCGCGGCTTCGTCTTCTACACGAACAAGCAGGGCCGCAAGGGTCTGGAGCTGGCCGCGAATCCGCATGCCGCACTCCTGTTCCACTGGAAAACGCTCGGCCGGCAGGTGCGCGTCGAGGGACCGGTCGAGCACGTGACGGAGGAGGAGGCGGACGCCTACTTTGCCACGCGCGCGCGCATCTCGCGCCTCGGCGCCTGGGCCAGCGAGCAATCCCGTCCCCTGCCCTCCCGTGCCGCACTGGAGCGGCGCGTCGCCGAGCTGGACGCGCGCTACCCTAGCGACACCATCCCGCGTCCGCTCCACTGGTCTGGCTACAGGGTTATCCACGAGCGCGTAGAGTTCTGGCAGGACATGCCCTACCGCCTGCACGACCGCCGCATCTATCGCCGCGTCGGAGATCGCTGGGAACAGGAGGCGCTCTACCCGTAAGCTAGTAGTGCGATCGGCGCAGATGGCTTCCGCCATCTGCGTCGTGAATTGCACTACCAGCGAGTCTCTGGTGGCCTGATCGCCGCAGCCGGGAACTGGCTGCGGCGATCAGGCCACCAGGCCCGACCCAGACGAGGGAGGACCACGCCATGCTCATCTGCAAGCTGCTGCTGCCGCTGATCGGCACCGCCGCAGGCGAGGCGGCGCTCTCCACCGCGCTGCAGGTGGCGCGCCGCTTCGACGCGCACGTCTCCGCGCTGCACGTTCGCGTGGACAGCCGGGATGTGGCCCCGCTCGCGGGCGAGGGCCTCTCCGGCGCGATGATCGAGGAGATGATGCGGGCGACCGAGAAGGAGAGCGGCGACCGCTCCGCCGCCGTGCGCGCGATGTTCGACCGGTTCGTGGCGCAGCACGGTGTCACGGTCTCCGCCCCTCGGCGCGGCGACGGTGCCACCGCGAGCTTCGAGGTGGTGACCGGGCGCGAGGACGACCTCATCGCCCAGCTCGCCCGGCTCGCGGACCTCACGATCGTGCCGCACCCGTCGAGCGGCGACGAGGTCTCGTCCAGCGATGCGCTGCACGCCGTCCTCTTCGACAGCGGCCGGCCGGTTCTGATCGCGCCACACGCTGCCCCGTCCAGCATCGGCGAGCGCGTCTGTGTCGCCTGGAACGGCACGGGAGAGAGTGCTGCGGCCGTGCAGGGCGCGCTGCCTTGGCTGCAGCGGGCAGGTTCGGTTCGCATCCTGCACGCCGACGAGTATCAGCGGCGCGGCCCGCTGGCGCCGGATCTCGCGCGCTATCTCCTGCTGCACGGCGTTCAGGCCGAGATCGCCCAGTTCCGGCCGATTGAGCGCGACGTCGGCCGCGGCATGCTGGCGGCGGCGGGCGAGTTCGGCGCCGACCTCCTCTCCATGGGCGCCTACTCGCACTCGCGCCTGCGCCAGCTCATCCTGGGCGGCGTCACCCGGCACGTCCTGGAGAACGCGCGCATCCCCGTCCTGATGAACCGCTGAGGCTGCCGAATTGTTGGGTTGCTGGCAACTCCAGCACCAACTCTCAACCCAGCGTTCGGGAGGACACCATGCAACCATTCGTCCAGGCGTTCGCCGTGGCGGCCGTGCTGGCCGGCACGGGCTGCTCACAGCCCTATGGCTACGGCGGTGCGGGCTACGGAGATATTTCTCCATACGGCTATGGTTATCCGAGCGGCTACAGCTACGCTGGCCCCAGTTACGCCTACGCGCCGCCGCCTTACGCCTACGGCGGGATCATAGGCGTGGAACGTGACGATCGGCGACGGGATGACTGGCGGCGCCACTACGGTGAAAACCGCGACCGTGACGATCAGCATTGGCACGGGAACCAGCCCGGCAGCGACCGGAGTTGAGCATCGCAACAGCGGTTCCAGCAGCAGCGGCAGGCGCAGCACCTCCAGCAGCAGCCCAAGCAGCACCAAGACTTAGGTTGGACACCGAGAAGCCCCAGGTAGCCGCGGCAGCAGCAGCATTAGCTTTGTCTGCGCGATCCCGCTCCCGGCCGGCGACTCAGGCTCGTAACTTCAGCAGCCGGTCGGCGTTGCCGTGTGCGATCTTCTCCCTGTCCGCCGGCGAAAGCGGCAGACCGTCGAGGAAGGCGCGAGCCGTCGCATTGGGGCTGAACGGGTAGTCCACCGAGAACAGGATGCGATCAGCGCCGAAGGTCAGCAGCGCCGCCATGAATGGCGGCAGCGTGAAGAAGCCGCTGGTCGTAATGTGGACTTGGTCCAGGATGGTCTGGCTGACGGTGCGCCGCAGGAGTTGCGGCGTCTCGGCACCAAAGACCTGGTCGCAGCGGGCGAGCATGGCGGGCAGGCCCTCGCCCATGTGGCCGACGATGAGCTGCAGGCCGGGGTAGCGGTCCAGCGTGCCGGAAAGGACGAGCCGCAGCACATGCACCGCCGTCTCCGCATGCCAGCCCCAGCCGGCGATGGCGAACATGAAGCTCAGATGGCCTGGCAAGCCGTCGTAGTATGCCTTGCGCACTGCCTCCGGCGGGATGTTGGGATGCAGGTAGAGCGGCAGCCCGAGCGTCTCCGCTCGGGCCAGGATCGGCGCGAAGGAGGGATCATCAAGGAAGCGCCCGTCCGTCAGGCCGTTGATCAGGGCGCCGTGGAAGCCGAGGTCGCGCACCGCCCGCTCCAGCTCGTCTGCGGCGGCCTCCGGCGCCGTCATAGGCAGATGGGCGAAGGCGGCGTAGCGGTCGGGGTGCTTCGCCACTGTACGGGCGAGCGCGTCGTTCAGGTCGCGGGCGAACGCGATGCCCTCGGCGGGCGGCAGCAGGTCGGCGCCGGGTCCCGAGGCCGAGAGCACCTGTACCGTGATCCCGCCCTGATCCATGTCCGCGAGACGCGGCTGGCCGAGCTCTTTCAGTTCGTCCGTCCGGCTCGCGGGACCCCAAGGCTGGTCCGGCGGTGGAAAGCCGCGCCGGGCGATGACCGCGGGGTCGATCCGGCGAACCAGCGCCGGCATGGTGAAGTGCTCTTCCAAGGCAACGACGCGCATGGGATCGACCCCCGATCTGGAGAGCCATGGGACGCGCCGGGAGCGCCGGTTGTTCGCGTCCGACGTGGACAATCCTGCTTGATCGCTGCTCGCGCGTGCTCGCCCGCCGCGCCGCCGGTCCTATCATGCTTGCCAACGGCCACGCCGAACCAGGTCGAGACCTGATCACGGCGCCACGGCCCGCCAACGCCCGGAGCTATCCCATGCGCCGCCTCCTGCTCGCCGTCGCCATCGCCCTGCTCGCGAGCCGGGCCGCCAACGCCGCTCCGGCCGATGCCACGGTGCCGAACTATCATGGTGACGCCGCCCACAGCGGCCACGCCGTCATCCCGGGCCTGACCTGGGCGCGTGCCGCGGCGACGAAGCAGGACACCGCGTTCGACGGCGCCGTGCAGGGCCACGTCAACGCCCAGCCGCTCTACTGGCACCCGCCCGGCGCTGCGCACGGCCTGATCATCGTTGCCACCGACTCCGACATGGTCTACGCGCTCGACTTCGTCACCGGCCGGCCAGTCTGGCAGCGTTCCCTGGGCACGCCCGCCCGGCGCTCCCAGGTGGATTGCGGCAACATCAACCCGATCGGCATCACCGGCACCCCGGTCATAGATCCGCGAGCCGGCGCGCTCTACCTCGACGCCATGGTGGACCAGCGCGGCACCGCGCAGCACCTGGTGTTCGGCCTCTCGCTCGCCGACGGCGCGTTGCTGCCAGGCTGGCCGGTTAACGTCACCGACAGCCTGCGCGCGATGGGGCTGGAGTTCTCGCCGCGCATCCAGGAGCAGCGTGGCGCCCTGGCGCTGCTCGACGGCCGCGTCTTCGTGCCGTTCGGCGGCTATTACGGCGATTGCGGCCAGTATCACGGCTGGGTCGTCGGGCTTGACCCGGCGCACCCCGGCATCGTCTCTGCCTGGGACACGCGGGCCGCCAAGGGCGGCATCTGGACTCCTGGCGGCATCGTCTCGGACGGGCATTCACTGCTCTTCGCCACCGGCAACACCGCCGACTTGCGCGAATGGGGCGACGGCGACGCGGTGTTCCGCTTGCCCCCCGACCTGCGGCGCACGACCGACCCCAATCGCTTCTTCGCGCCGGCCAACTGGCAGCAGCTCGACGACGAGGATGCCGATTTGGGCGGCACCGCGCCCACGCTGATCGACCTGCCCGGCGGCACGCCGTCCCGCCTGGTGCTGGCACTCGGCAAGGACGGCAACGCCTACCTGCTCGACCGCGACCGCCTGGGCGGGATCGGCCAGGCGCTCGCCACCGCCCCCGCGTCCGACGCCTCGATCATCACCGCGACCGCGACGTATCCCGCGCCGGGCGGCGCTGCTCGTCGCCTTCCAGGGACGCGGCATTGCCTGTCCTGGCGGCGGCGGCCTGGTCGCGCTCAGCATCACCGCCCATCCGCAGCCCGCGCTGAGCCGGGCCTGGTGCGCGCGGCTGGATGGCCGGGGGGAGCCAATCGTCACCACGAGCGACAACGCCGCCGATCCGGTCGTCTGGGTGGTCGGCGCCGAGGGCGATGAGCGCTTGCACGCGTTCCGCGGCGATACCGGGGCGCCTCTCTTCACCAGTGAGCGCCTGAAGGGCCTGCGCCACTTCGCCACGATCCTGGCCGCGGGCGGGCGACTGTTCGTGGCAGGGGACGGGCGGGTGTATGCGTTCGACGTCGGGCCGCAGTAGTGCTCTTCCGGCCATCAAGAGGGATAGAAGCTCAGCCGCTTGACGCGAGCTGAGTCGGTAGTGGAGTGTCAGCCGACCTTGGCCTGCGCGGCGCTGTGCTGGCCATCGGCTAGGCGGTGTGGGAGCGAAGGGCATCGTGGCGAGCGACGCGGGGGGCGGATCGCGAAGCAACCAAGACGGTGCGGGCTCGGGCCGGATGAGAGCCCTGCTTCCTCTCTACGTAGTCGTGTTCGTGGGCTTTCTCGGCTACAGCCTGATGATCACGGTGTTCACGCCGATGCTGCTGCGGAGCGGGAGCGCGATGGTGTCCCCTGGGGCTTCCGTCGGGCATCGGACGATGCTGCTGGGCATCCTGCTCTGCCTCTACCCGCTCGGCCAGTTTCTCGGCTCGCCGATCCTGGGGTCCCTGTCGGACCGGTTCGGGCGCAGGCCGGTGCTGCTCGTCTCGCTGACCATGACCACGGCCTGCTATGCAGCGATCAGCGCGTCAATCGCGGCGAACAGCCTCGTTCTCCTCGGCCTCGCGTCGCTCATCGCGGGCCTCGCGGAGGCCAACATCGTCACGGCGCAAAGCGCCATCGCCGACACGGTGCCGCCCGCCGCACGCAGCCGGTATTTCGGCTACGTCTACATGGCCGTGAGCCTCGCCTACATCGTCGGCCCGCTGGGTGGGGGCAAGCTGGCGGATCCGCAGCTGTCGTCCTGGTTCACGGATGCGACCCCGTTCTGGGTGGTCTTCGCGCTCCTGGTGCTGACGACGGCCGCGGTCGCCCTCTCGTTCCGGGAGACCATGATGATCGGCACGGCCGGGCCGGTGCGCCTCGCCGCCGCGTTCGCCAGCCTGACGCACGCCTTCACGGATAGGCGGCTGCGCCGGCTCTACGCCATCAACTTTCTGCTCTACCTCGCCATCTTCGGGTTCTTCCGCTGCTACCCGATGTACCTCGTGGACGAGTTCCACCTAGGCGTCTCGCGCATGTCGGAATTCGTGGCCTGGGTCGGGGTGCCGATCGTGCTCGCCAATGTCTGGCTGACGGGCTTCCTGTCGGCGCGCTTCTCGGTCCAGACATTGACGGCCTGGTCCGCCGTCCTAACGGGCGTGTTCATGATGGCGGTGACCCTGCCGAGCGCCCAGAACGCCCTCTGGCCGGTGCTGTTCCTCACGGGCCTGGCGGTGGCGGTATGCCTGCCCTGCTGCGCGACGCTGCTCTCCAACGCAGCCGGCCCGGAGGACCAGGGCCAAGCGCTCGGCAACAACCAGGCGATCCAGGTCGGCGCCGAGGCGCTGTCCGGCCTGGCCGCCGGGCTGCTCGCGGCGGTTGTCGTTAAGCTGCCCCTCCTCGTGCTGGGCACCATCGCCATCGTCGCGGCGGTCGCGGTGGTGGTGACGTGGCAGTCCGGCGGAGCGATCGCGCGCCGCCCGACAGGTGCATCGTAACCTCGGCTGGTGCGTTCTGCCGGCGTGCGGCCATCGATCCAAACCGCGCGCATAGCGCCGCGAGCGCCCAGCGAGGGAACACGCATGAGACCGATCCACTGGCTTGCCGTGATCCCGTTCATCGGGCTGCTAATCGGGCCGGTCGTGCACAACAGCCTGCACCCATTCATCCTGGGCATGCCGTTCCCGCTCGGCTGGATCACCGTCTGGATCGTGCTGACCGCGATCCTCATGGCGATCCTTTACGCGCTTGACCCAGCGAACCGGCCAGAGCAGCGAGAGAACCAGCCGTGATCGTCTCGCTGATCATCCTGGCACTCGCGCCGATCCTGGCCCTGGCGCTCGGCCTGAAGGCACGGTCAGGCCACGCGATGGGCCTCGAGCAGTGGACCGTGGGCGGACGCGGCTTTGGCGCGATCCTCGTCTTCCTGCTACTCGCCGGCGAGATTTACACCACCTTCACCTTCCTCGGCGCCTCGGGAGCCGCTTACGGGCAGGGCGCGCCGGCCTACTACATCCTCGCCTACGGGTCGCTTGCCTACATCCTCGGCTACTTCATGCTGCCGCCGATCTGGGCCTACGCGAAGCGGCACGACCTCGTCTCGCAGCCGGACTTCTTCGCGCACAAGTATCGCAGCCCGGCGCTCGGACTCCTCGTCTGCATCGTGGATATCGTGGCGCTCATCCCTTACCTGGTCCTTCAGCTCACCGGCCTCGGCATCATCGTGAGCGCCGCCAGCTACGGCGCGATCCCCAATACCGTGGCGGTCTGGATCGGGGCGGCCGTCGTGACGGCTTACGTCGTCGTCTCCGGTGTGCGCGGCTCGGCCTGGACCGCGGTCGTCAAGGACATCATGATCCTCGCGGTCGTGCTCTTCCTCGGCCTCTACCTGCCGCTACACCTCTACGGCGGCATCGGCGCGATGTTCGACGTCTATCGCGCAGGCGCGGCCAGGCTTCCTGGTGTTCCGGGCAACGGGGCAGAGCGTGTGGTGGTTCGTCTCCACCGTGCTGCTCACGGCGCTCGGCTTCTTCATGTGGCCGCACTCCTTCGCCGCCTGCTACACGGCCCGCGACGGGCGCGTGTTCCGCAAGAACGCGATCATGCTGCCGCTCTACCAGCTCATCCTATTGTTCGTGTACTTCGTCGGCTTCGCAGCGGTGCTGAGGGTGCCCGGCCTCAAGGGCAGCGACACCAACCTGGCCTTGTTCAAGCTCGTGACCCAGCAGTTGCCGCCGTGGGTGACCGGGATCGTGGGTGCTGCCGGCATCCTCACCGCGCTGGTGCCGGGCTCGCTGATCGCTATGACGGCCGCGACGCTGTTCGCCCGCAACATCTACGGCGCTGCTAGGCCGCAGGCGGGTGATGACGAGATCGTGACGCTCGCGAAGTGGTTGGTCGTCGCCGTCATGCTCGTCGCAGTCTATTTCACCCTCGCTGGCAGCTCGACGATCGTGACCCTCCTCCTGGTGGGCTACAGCTTCGTGACGCAGATGTTCCCGGCGCTGATCGCGAGCCTGCTCCCGCGGAGCCGGGCGACCAAGGAGGGCGCCTTCGCCGGCGTCCTCGTGGGCGTCGCCGTCGCGGCCTGGCTCACCTTTGCCCACGCGACGCTCGGCACGCTGCTGCCGTTCTTGCCGCAGTGGGTCAAGGACCTGAACGTCGGCATCGTGGCGCTGGTCCTGAACGTGGTCGTGCTCGTTCTCGTGAGCGCGGCGACGGGACGCCGGTTGGCGGTGCCGGCGGAGTAGGGCCAGGAGACCGCGCCGACACGCGTTATTCCCCTACATCGTCGCCCGATCATCCACGGCGCGAATAGTGTCCCACCCGCCGCCAACGCAGGCCGCCGATGCCGACCACGCCGGCCGCCAGCACCGCAAGCGACGCCGGCTCGGGAACCGGAGTTCCTGGAGGGTCGCCCGCGGGTGCCGCGAGGTCAGCCACGCTCGTGGGGGGCTTGCCCTTGTAGGTGTCTAGGGTCGCGCTCACGCCGTCCGCCGCGGCGATCCGGATGGAACTGGGCGAGGTGAACGCGTATTCGCCGGGCGGATGGAGGATGCTCACGTTGAAGCCGTCGAACTTGTCGTTCGAGAATTGCGGCGGAACGTCCTGGACCGTGGCCGATAGCGTCCCCTCGATGGTGGGTCCCGCGGGCGGGCCGGGAACGAACGCGAGTTGCCCGGAGACGAGGCTCCCGTCGGCGAGGAGCGTGTCCTGGCTGAGATTGCCGCCAACGACCGGCGCGCCACTCGCGTTGAAGCCGAAGGTGGCCAGGCCCTTGTAGCCGACAATCTGATAGCTGAGCTGCGAATAGGTCACGTTCGCCGGAAAGCCGTAAGGCGAGAGCGTCTCGGTCCCGGAGGCGGAGTAATGGACGTAGGCACCCCAGCCCTGGCCGCCGGGGGCATTGAACCCGGACGGCGTGACCGGCTGGCCTGCGAGGGTGAAACCTTCGATCGGCAGATAGCCCGTGTCAGCGAAGGCGAGGCCGCCGTTGCTCGTCACGATCTGGGCATAGTCCCCGAGGAGCAGGGTATCGGCCGTGAACTTGGCGCCGTCCAGCTTCACGGCCCGCGGATTCCACGTGAGCGTAGGGTTCGCACGAGCTGCGCCGGTCGCCGCAAGCACGGCTGTGGTCCCGAGAACGGCAAGTCTGGCAATACGGCGCATCTATCTATCCCTCGCGTGCAAGGCCCGAAGCCTCAAGGCGCGAGCACCTTAGGCGCGCTATAGCTGCACAGGAACCCTCGAAGCCGCGATACTAGCTGATAGCTGCCCTACATCGTCGCCCCGATCAGCTCCTCACGGCTGAAGCTCTCATAACCCCGCTCGGTCATCGGGGGTCCTTCGAGCAGCATGGAAGAACTCCTCGGAAGGCGGGGAAGGGTGGCGTCAGACGACGGTCAGTCGTCCCAAGGGTTGATGATCGTCAGGCCAACCCCCTCGAAATCAGCGACGTTGTGGGTGACGATGCTGGCGCCGTGCGCGCGAGCAATCGCGGCGAGCATCAGGTCAATCGTCCCGACAGGATGGCCGATCTTCCGGCGGGCGGCGAACATCTCCGCATAGATAGCGGCTGCGTCCATGTCGAAAGTTAGCACGCGCCCCTGAAAATCATCGGCGAACATGGCGTGCGCGGCCTCCTCCAGGTCGGCACAGCGGCGACCTGCCGGCAGGATGGCGATGCCGGACAGGATCTCCGCCTGGCAGACGGCGGCGGTGAACAGCTCCTCGGACGGCTGCTCCAGAATCCAGTCCGCCACCTTCTGTACCGGCGTGACAGCCATCATCTCGGACAGCAAGTTCGTGTCGAGCATCAGCATCAGCATCAGCCGAAGCGGGGCGGCTCTCGGGCCGGTTCGCGTGGGGGCAGTTCGAGATCGACGCCGCCTAGGGCCGCAAAGCGCGCGCGCACCCGGTCGTAAAGGTGCCGCACAGACGGCCGATTCTGCCCGATGAGAGCAGCTTGCAGGATGCGTCGCGCTTCCGCTTCCATGGAATGGCCCTGCTCGGCCGCGCGAATACGCAGCCGCTCCTTGATGGACGGGTCAAGATTGCGGATCGTGATGCTGCTCATTGCGGCAGGAGAGTTACCAGTGAATACGAAGTCACTGTAAGCAATGATTGCGATGGTGCCAAGCTATAGCTACCCGTAGCGTAAATCAGGCCAGGCACCTTCACGGCGTTCCGCTCGCGCTGCCCCTCTACTCGCGCCACGTAGGGTCGGAAAGCCTATCGGCGCGGAAACGGCTGCCAACGTCGGCCTTCGAGGGCTGCTTGGGTTATCTTGCGGCCTGATCCGGGGGGTGACGTTTCCTACATCGTCGCCCCGATCACCCACGGCGCGAACTCCGCCGCGCCGAAGTCGAACGTCTCGCTCTTGGTCCGCTCCCCGCTCGCGACCCGCAGCATCAGGTCGAAGATGCGCGCGCCCGCCTGCTGCACCGTCTCCTCGCCGTCCAGGATCGTGCCGCAGTTCACGTCCATGTCGTCCTCCATGCGGCGGAACATGGGCGTGTTGGTCGCGAACTTGATCGAGGGCGCGGGCTTGCAGCCGAACACGCTGCCGCGGCCCGTCGTGAAGCACACCAGGTTGGCGCCGCCGGCCACCTGCCCCGTCGCCGCCACCGGGTCGTAGCCCGGCGTGTCCATGAACACGAAGCCCTTCGCTCGTCACCGGCTCGGCATAGCCCACCACGTCCACGAGGTTCGTGCTGCCCGCCTTGGCCATGGCACCCAGGCTCTTCTCCAATATCGTGGTCAGGCCGCCGGCCTTGTTGCCGGGCGACGGATTCGCGTTCATCTCCGCACCCTCGCGCCGCGTGTAGTCCTCCCACCAGCGCATCAGGCCGACCAGCTTCTCGCCCACCTCGCGCGAGACGGCGCGCCGGGTCAGCAGGTGCTCGGCGCCGTAGGTCTCGGGCGTCTCGGAGAGGATCACCGTGCCGCCGTGACGCACGACGAGGTCGCTCGCGGCCCCGAGCGCCGGGTTCGCACTAATGCCGGAGTAGCCGTCGCTGCCGCCGCATTGCAGGGCGACGCAAAGCTCCGACGCGGGGACCGTCTCGCGCCGGACCTGGTTGCTCTCGGCCAGGACCTCGCGCACGAACCCGACTGCGGCCTCGACCGTGCGTCGCGAGCCGCCCATGCTCTGGATGTCCATGTTGCGGATGCGCTGAGCAAGGCGCTGCTCCTCGATCAGGCCCGCGATCTGGTTCACCTCGCAACCGAGGCCGAGCACTACGACGTGGGAGAAGTTGGGGTGCCGAGCGTAGCCGGCGAGCGTGCGGCGCAGGAGGCGGAGCGGCTCGCCCTCGGTCATGCCGCATCCCGTCTTGTGGGTGAGCGCCACCACACCGTCCACGCCGGGGTAGTCCGCGAGCGGGTCGGCGCCCGTCATCGGGTTCCGCTCGAAGGCTTTGGCGACCAGCCCGGCGACGTGCGCCGAGCAGTTCACGCTCGTCAGGATGCCGATGTAGTTGCGCGTCGCCACCCGCCCGTCAGGGCGGCGGATGCCCTGGAACGTGGCGGGCGCGTTGACCTTGTCCGTCGGCCGCGCGTCCTCGCCCCAGGCGTAGTCCTTCGCAAAGTCGCCCATGCCCATGTTGTGGACGTGGATGTGGGTGCCGGGCGCGATGGGCTGGGTCGCGAAGCCGATCACCTGGCCATACTTGCGCACCGCTTCGCCCGGCGCGTGCGCCCTGAGTGCGACCTTGTGCCCGGCCGGGACGCGCTCGGCCGCGAGCACCCCCTCCCCCACCGGCGTGCCGGGCAGGAGTGTCACGCGCGCAATGGCGACGCCGTCCTCGGGGTGCAGGCGGATCGTGGGTGTCGGCATGGGATCAGGCCATTTCCTTGAGGTGCTCGCGCACGCCGCTCACCGCGGCGCGCGCGGCCTGGTTGATGAACACGGCGTCGCTCCCCACCGTCACCATGCGGAATCCCATCCCGACCGCGCGCTTTGCATAGGCGACTGAGCCGCAGTGGACGCCCGCTGTGATACCGCGCTTCTTGGTCGCGGCCAGGATCGTCTCGTAGGCGGCCAAGATCTGCGGCTCCTCACGGTCCAGGACGGGAATAAGGCCCATGGAGAAGCCGAGATCACTCGGGCCAACATAGACCGCGTTGATGCCCGGCACGTCCAGGATGGCGTCGAGGTTCGCGATGGCCTCCTCGGTCTCGATCATGGGGATGCAGAGGACCTCGTCGTTCGCGGTCTTCTGATAGCCCGTGCTGACCCCATAGATGCCGGCGCGGATGGGGCCGTTGCTGCGCTTGCCGAGCGGCGGGTACTTGCACGCGGCGACGAAGGCTTCTGCCTCTGCGCGGGTGTTGATCATGGGAGAGATCACGCCGTAGGCGCCCGCGTCGAGCACCTTGCCAATGATGCCGGGCTCGTTCCAGTGCACGCGCACCATGGGCAGCACGGGATGGCTCTGCATCGCCTGGAAGCAGGCGACCATGGTCTGGTAGTCCTGCAGGCCGTGCTGCAGATCGACGGTCACGCTGTCCCAGCCGGCCTGGGCCATCACCTCGGCGGAGAAGCCGCTCGGGATGGCGAGCCAGCCGTTCACAGAGGCGCGACCCTCCTGCCAGATCTGCTTGAGCTTGTTCGGCACCCCACCGTGTCCCTTCTGTTGTGGTCCGACGCTAGGCGCGGGTCCTAGTAGGGTCAATCCGTGGCAGCCGGAACCACCCTGCCCCGGCACTCGCCAAGGCCGATTGAGGCGTAGCCCTCCCGCTGGGCACGGGCGCGCAGGATCACCTCGTCGCCGTCCTGAAGGAAGCGCCGCTCCTCGCCCCCCGGCAGAAGGAGCGGCTCGCGGCCGCCGCGCGTGAGCTCCAGTAGCGAGCCGAACGTGCCGGACTCGTGACCGCTGATCGTGCCAGTCCCGAGCAGGTCGCCGGCTTGCAGGTTGCAGCCACCGCTCGCGTGGTGGGCGACGAGCTGGGCGGGCGTCCAGTAGAGGTCGCGCGCCGTGCCGCGGCTGAGCTGGTGCGGCGCCTCGCCCCGCTCCCGCATGGCAGGGGTGAGCAGGAGCACCTCCAGGTCCAGGTCGAGCGCGCCGCTTACCTGGTCCGCATCGTCCCACAAGTATTGTAGCGGGCGCGGGTCGCCCTCCGGGCGGGGCGGCTGGGCGCAGCGGAACGGCGCCAGCGCCTCGGGCGTCACGATCCATGGGGAGATGGTGGTCGCGAAGCTCTTGGCCAGGAAGGGGCCGAGCGGCTGGTATTCCCAGCCCTGGAGGTCGCGCGCCGACCAGTCGTTGAGCAGACAGTAGCCCGCGATATGCCCGCCGGCCTCGCCGATGGGGATCGGCGTGCCGAGGGCGTTGCCCTGGCCGATCCAGGCGCCGAGCTCCAGCTCGTAGTCGAGGTTGCGGCTCGGGCCGAAGCTCGGCTCCGCCTCGTCGGCCCGCTTGCGCTGGCCGTTCGGCCGGCGAACCTCCGCGCCGGACACGCGAAGCGAGCTGGCCCGGCCATGGTAGCCGATCGGGACCCATTTGTAGTTCGGCATGAGCGGGCTGTCGGGCCGCATCAGCCGGCCGACATTGGTCGCGTGATGGATGCCCGCGTAGAAGTCGGTGTAGTCGCCGACATGGGCCGGCATGTAGAGGATGCAGTCCTCCGCCCGGTGCAGCAACGCCTGCCGCTCGTCCGCACCTTCCGCAAGCAGGGCGGAAGCCGCATCGCGCAGCGTCGCGCGCGGGCCTGGGCCGAGTGCCAAGAGGGCATTGAGGGTCGGCCCCGTGCAGAGATGGCACGCCGCCTGCGCCTCGTCGTCGAGCAGCCCGGCGTCGTGCAGCGTGCGGAGGTCGAGGATGCAGTCCCCGATCGCGATCCCGCCCCGCGGCGCGCCCGCGAGCGGGCTGAACACGCCGAGCGGCAGGTTCTGGATCGGGAAGTCGGGGTGCCCGTCGCTGCCCGGCACCCAGGAGCGGAGCGCTGGGTCGTGGGTGTGGTCGAGCACCGCGGTCACGGCTTGCTCGGGTCGAAGCGCTTCGCGAGGCCGGCCCAGCACTCCGCGTAGCCGAGCTGGCGCTGGGGCGCGTCCGCGGCGAAGCGTGTCACGCGCTGGGCGAAGCGCGTCTCGAACATGAACGCCATCGTGCCCTCGAGCTTGTGCGGCTTGAGGTCCGCCGTGCTGGCGCGCTCGAACGCCTCTGCGTCCGGGCCGTGCGGCAACATGCAGTTGTGCAGGCTGAACCCGCCCGGCACGAAGCCCTGCGGCTTGGCGTCATACTGGCCGTAGATCAGTCCCATGAACTCCGACATGACGTTCATGTGATACCAAGGCGGGCGGAACGTGTCCTCGGCGACCAGCCAGCGGTCTGGGAAGCAGACGAAGTCGACGTTGGCGGTGCCGTGCGTTTCACTGGGTGCGGTCAGCACGGTGAAGATGCTGGGATCGGCATGGTCGAACAGCAGCGGTCCCACGGGCGAGAAGCGGCGCAGATCATACTTGTAGGGCGCGTAGTTGCCGTGCCAGGCAACCACGTCGAGCGGGGAGTGGCCGATCTCGGCGACCCAGAGGCTTCCGCCCCACCTGAGAAAGAGCCGGGACGGCGTCTCGCCGTCCTCGTAGGCGGCAAGGGGTGCCAGGAAGTCGCGCGGGTTGGCCAGGCAGTTGGCGCCGATCGGGCCGCGCTCGGGGAGAGTGAACGTGCCGCCGTAGTTCTCGCAGACGTAGCCGCGCGAGGGACCGCCCGGCAGCTCCGCGCGCAGCTTCACGCCGCGCGGGATCACCGCGACCTCGCCCGGCTCCAGGTCGAGGATGCCGAACTCGGTCCACAGCCGCAGCCGGCCCTGCTGGGGCACGATCAGCATCTCGCCGTCGGCGTTCCAAACATACTCGTCCTGCATCGAGCGTGTCGCGAGATACACGTGCGCGGCCATGCCGGCCTGCGCCGCCGCATCACCGCAGGTGGTGATGGTGCGCATTCCCTCGACGAAGCTGAGCTTCGTATCCGGGATGGGCAGCGGATCCCAGCGCAGCGGCTGCGGCGCAAGCTCGGCCTCCGCACAGGGCGCCGTCCGCCACAGGCCGGGGTCCGCCTTCGTGAAGCGGCCGATGTGCCGCACCGTCGGTCGGATGCGGTAGAGCCAGCTCCGCTCGTTGCGGGCGCGGGGCGCGGTGAAGGGCGAGCCGCTGAGCTGCTCGGCGTAGAGGCCGTAGGCGCAGCGCTGCGGCGAGTTGCGGCCCATCGGTAGCGCACCGGGTAGCGCCTCGGTCTCGAACTGATTGCCGAAGCCGGACTGATAGCCCGGCGCGAGACCCTGCGATGCCCTAGTTCCAGGGTGGAGCGTGACGTTCATGGGGGGCTCCCTGCGTGGTCGGCAATAAACTCCCGGGCAAGGCGGATGGCATCGAGGACGGTAGCTTGATCGCCGACGTGGTTGGCAAGCAGGAGGACGAGCCGCGCGTCGAGCAAGCGGCTCGCGCGCTCGTCCAGCCCGTCGTGCGCGGCCACGAGGGCGGCGAACAGCGCGTCGGGGTCGGCGATTCGGGGCGAGAGGTCCAACATCAGGCCGCCTCCGCGAACTGGTCCAGACCGAGCGCGTGGCGCATGGCGTGGGCGATCCGGCCCTCGTCGGCCGTACGGAAACGTGCGCAGCAATGCTGGCCCGGACGGAACAGGATCGCGCCGCCGGGTGACGCGGCGTAGCGCGACTGCGCGAGGCCCGTTTGGTCCTCTAGGACCAGCACACCCGGCGCCGCCATGACCGGACCCGGGTTGACGAGCACGGTCGCGATGCCGGGCTGCTTCTCCGCTCGCTCGCCGAACACGAGGAGCGTGAAGCCGCCATCGGCCCTGATATGGCGCAGCAGCCAGTCCGGCTGGCCGTCCCGGAGCACGGGCGCGTCCACGGCGGGAGCGCCGGGCGGCACGCCGCCTTCCCAAGCGCCGTCATCGGGCAGGTTGAGCGGGCTCGCGAGGAGACGGCTCGGACGCGAGAGGCGGCCGGAGTTCACCATCGCGCGCGCGAACTCGTGCTGCTCCGCGAGCGTGAGCACGGCGTTGCGATAGGCGCGGGCGGCTTCGGTGCTGGGCGAGATGAAGCTCGTAGAGCGCGTGCTGTGCAAGATGTTCTCGTCCGCGGCCGGGACGCGCTCCATGTCGTAGGTCTCGACCAGGCTCTCGGGCGCCCGCCCTTGCAGTACGGCGGCGAGCTTCCAGCCGAGGTTGTCCGCGTCCTGCACGCCGCCGTTGCCGCCGCGCGCGCCGAAGGGGCTGACCTGGTGCGCACTGTCGCCAATGAACACGACCCGCCCGTGGACGAACCGCTCCAGCCGGCGGCAGCGGAAGGTATAGACGCTGACCCACTCCAGCTCGAACGGCACATCCTCGCCGAGCATGGCCCGGATGCGCGGGATCACGCGCTCCGGCTCGCGCTCCCGCTCGGGGTCGGCGTCCCGGCCCAGTTGCAGGTCTATGCGCCAGACCTCGTCCGGCTGCTTGTGCAGGAGCGCCGACTGGCCGCGGTGGAAGGGCGGGTCGAACCAGAACCAGCGCTCCGTGGGAAAATCCGCCTTCGTCACCACGTCGGCGATCAGGAAGCGGTCCTGGAATACCTGGCCGGAGAACGGCAGCCCCATGGCCCGGCGGACGAAGGAGTGCGCGCCGTCGCAGGCGAGGAGCCAGTCAGCGTGCAGGGCGTAGTCGCCGCCAGGCGCCGCGACCCGCACCGTCACGCCATCGGGGCGCGGCTCGACGCCGGCGACGGCGTGGCGCCAGCGGAGGTCCACGAGGCCGGTCGCCTGGCACGCCTCGACCAGCCATTCCTCCGCGTAATACTGCTGCAAGTTGATGAACGCCGGGTATTCGTGCCCCTGCTCGGGCAGGAGATCGAAGGCGTAGATCGCGCGGTCCTGGAAGAAGACGCGGCCGCGGTTCCAGGTGATGCCCTTGTCCAGCATCCGCCGCCCGACGCCGAGGCGGCCGAAGATCTCCAGGGAGCGCTTGGCCATGCAGATAGCGCGCGAGCCAGTGCTCACCGTGTCGTCGTCGTCGAGGAGCACGGTGCGGACGCCGCGCCGGGCGAGGTCGAGAGCGAGGGTGAGGCCGACGAGGCCGCCGCCCACGATCACCGCCTCGTGCCGCTCCTCGCCCTGCGCAGGCGCCGGGCGGGCGGGGTAGCGGGGCGAGACGTATGGCACCTAGGCCTCCGCGCTCCTCATGGGCTCGCCGCGCTCCAGCGCGCGCCACATCTCCTGGTCGCGTTCCGCGGTCCAGATGCGGGGATGGTCCAGCCCGCGCGCCTCGTCCCAGGCGCGAGTCACGTTGAACGGCATGCAGTGCTCGAAGATGACCCAGTGCCCATACTTGGGGCGCATCTCGCGCATGGCCTCGTCATAGACCTCCTTCAGCCCGGTGCTGCCCGCGCTCGCGCGCCTGACGATGGCGAACAGGTCGGAGGTGAAGGCGCGCGTGCCCTCGATCGCCTCCTCGCACTCGGCACGGGTCATCAGCGCCCGACCGCGGCCCGGCACCAATCTCTCGGCGCCGAGTGCCGCGGCGGCCTGCAGGGTCGCCGGCCAGTCCGTGAAGTGGGCGTCGCCGCAGTAGGGCGTGGCGCCGAACTCGACGCAGTCGCCCGAGAACAGCACCCGCTCCTTGGGCAGCCAAACGACCGTGTCGCCCGCGGTGTGGGAGCGGCCGATGTGGATGATCTGCACCTCGCGGCTCCCCATCCACAGCGTCATGCGCTCGCGGAAGGTGACGTCGGGCCAGGTCAGGCCAGGGATGCTCTCCTTGCCCAGGAACAGGCGCGGGAAGCGGCCGATCTCGCTGTCCATGTCCTGCTGGCCGCGCTCGGCGATGAGGTCGCGCGTCGTCTCCGAGCAGATGATCTCGGCACCCCCGAGGGCGTTGGTGTAGCCGGACGCGCCCAGCACGCGCACCGCGTGATAGTGAGTGAGCACGACGTGCGTGACCGGCTTGTCCGTGACCTGGCAGATGCGCGCGATCACGTCGCGCGCCATGGCCGGCGTGGCCTGGGCGTCCACGACCAGGACGCCCTCGTCGCCGACGACGACGCCCGAGTTGGGGTCGCCCTCGGCCGTGTAGCCGTAGAGGCCGGGACCGAGCTCGTCGAACGAGACCTGCTTGTCGGCGAGATCTTTCGTGCTGGCGAAGCCCGGCATCCCTGCCCTCCCCGGTGAATGCCCCGCAGTGTTGCGCATCGCGCGCCGCGGGGCATCCCCCTCACGGAGATGTGGGGAGTCCGGACCCGCTGTCAGGGCGTGACGTCGTTGGCCGTGCAGTGTGGCTGCTTGAACTGGCTCGGGTCCACCTGCGTCGGGGAGGTCAGGGGCGCATTACCGTAATAGCTGATGTTGTCATTTGAGGGCGTGCCGTTCAGCCCGGCCGCGGCCCGCATCCTGTAGGCGACCGCGTGATCGGCGCAGGAGGTGTCGCCGCTGACGCCGAGGCCGCCGATCACTTGGCCGCCGACATAGAGTGCAACGCCGCCGCCGAAGGTGATGATGCCGCCGGGCACGAAGCCGACGCCCAGGCCCTGGGCATTGAACAGCGGATTATAGGGATTGCTGTTGTTGAGGCCGTAGAGCGAGCCACCGGGCTGCGTCGGACCGTACAAGTTGGCTGTCGAGAGCGCGACCATGTTGTTGCTGAAATCGTTAGCGGTTGAGGCCTTTGCGATGGCGATGGCGCGGCTGCCGGGCCAGGCATCCGCGTTCGACGGGATCACCGAGCACAGCACGCCCCTGCGGTCCACGATCGCGGACCACATGCGGTTCGGCTGGAACAGGCCGCCGTTGTTCTGCTGCACCACGGAGGCGAGCTTGCTTTGCACGTTGTTGACGATAGTCGCCGGGATGCTACACGCGCCGTTCCCGCCGGAGTCGTTATCGGCGAAGCTCGGCTGGGCGACGCACACCGTGAGAGCGAACGCCCCGAATGCGGATAGGACGAGTTGCCGGACCATTTTGACCTCGCTTGTTGTTGCTAAGTCGTAATTACATAGCGTGAGGACGTCCCAGGCGTGGACTTCTCCGCCGTCCTGGGGCGGCATCACGGCTGCTTTTCTACCCTGCGTTGCCGACGACAGCAACGCAATAATAACGTTATATTTAGAGGTCGATATTTACAGACCCGGGGCGGACGTGACATCGCCCGATCCACGGTCCATCCTGGCCGCAGAAGCGACGAACGCGCACGCCAGGGAGGGAATTCCATGCTCGGCCTCATGCAGACCCAGCCCCTGCTGGTTTCCTCGATCCTGACCCACGCCGCCCGGCATCACGGCGACGGCGACATCGTCTCCCGCGAGGCGAGCGGCGCGCTGCACCGCACGACCTACGCAGCACTTGAGCGCCGGGCGCGTCGCCTCGCCCGCGCGCTCTCCCGCCTCGGGGTAGGGCCCGGCGACCGGGTCGCGACGCTCGCATGGAACGGGCACCGCCACGTCGAGGCCTACTACGCCGTCCCTGGCATGGGCAGCGTCATCCACACCGTGAACCCGCGGCTCAGCCCGGACGACATCGCCTATATTCTCGGTGATGCCGGCAGCGTCGTCCTGCTCGCCGAAAGCGGTTTCGCGGCGCTGGTGGCGGGGATCGCGCCGCGCCTCCCGCAGCTCCGTGCTGTCGTCGTGCTGTCCGAGGATGGGGTGCTCCCCGACATGGCTCTCGCGCCGGGCCAAGCGCTTCTGGACTACGAGACGCTGCTCGCGGACGCCGACGAGGATTTCGCCTGGCCGCGTCTCGACGAAATGAGCGCCAGCACGCTCTGCTACACGAGCGGCACCACCGGGCAGCCCAAGGGGGTGCTCTACAGCCATCGCAGCCAGGTGATCCACGCCTACGCCATCAACCTGCCCGACGTGCTCGGACTGCGCGCCGTGGACCGCGTCCTGCCGGTCGTCCCCATGTTCCACGTGAACGCATGGGGCATTCCGCACGCGGCGCCGCTCGTCGGCGCGGCCCTGATCCTGCCCGGCCGGCAACTCGACGGGGCGAGCCTCACGGACCTGATGAACCGCGAGCGCGCCACGTTCTCCGCCGGCGTGCCCACGGTCTGGCTCGGCCTCCTGCAGCACCTGCGCGCGACCGGGGAGCAGCTCGACACGGTGGAGCGGCTGGTCTGCGGCGGCTCCGCCTGCCCGGTAATGCTCTTCGAGGCGTTCGCCGAGTATGGCGTGGAGGTGCTGCATGCCTGGGGCATGACCGAGACGAGTCCCCTAGGCACCTTCGCCAGTGCCAAGCAGGGCGCGCTCGACCCCGCCCGGCAGCTCCGCACCCAAGGCCGCGCCGTGGCAGGCCTCGACATGCGCATCACCGACGACGCGGGCCGCGAGGTTGCCTGGGACGGCGAGCAATTCGGCAATTTGGAGGTGCGCGGCTCCTGGGTCCTCCGCCGCTACTTCGGCTACGAGGAGGACGCGACGACGCCGGACGGCTGGTTCCCCACCGGCGATGTCGCCACCATAGACCCGAACGGCTACATGCAGATCACCGATCGCACCAAGGACGTGGTGAAGTCAGGCGGGGAGTGGATCAGCTCGATCCAGCTCGAGAACATCGCCGTCGAGCACCCGGACGTGGCCGAGGCTGCGGTGATTGGGGCGAAGCACCCGAAATGGGACGAGCGGCCGCTGCTGCTCATCGTGCCCAAGCCCGGCCGCAGCGTCGATCCGGACGCGGTGATGCAGCTCTTCGAGGGCCGCGTCGCGAAATGGTGGCGGCCGGACGAGGTCCTGATCGTCGAGGATCTTCCGCACTCGGCGACCGGCAAGATCAACAAGCTTGCGCTGCGCCAGCGCTACGCTGGATACCAGTTGCGGACCGCGGCTGAGTAGCGGCAGCGCTCGTGCGGGACGGCAAGGGGTGATAAGCTCGCCGAGCGTAACTGCGGACGGCGCCGTGAGCGACACCGACACCTACGACCGCGATTTCTACGCTTGGGCGACCGAGCAGGCGGCGCTGCTGCGCGCCGGGCGGCTCGCGGAGGCGGACGTGCAGCACATCGCCGAGGAGATCGAAACTCTGGGACGCGGCGAGAAGCGCGAGCTGGTCAACCGGCTCGCGGTGCTGCTGCTAGTCAAGTGGGAATACCAGCCGGAGCGGCGCGGCAAAAGCTGGCGGCTAACGATGGAGGAGCAGCGCCGGCAGCTCTCGCGCCACCTGCGCGACAACCCCAGCCTGCGCGCCTCGCAGGACGAGGCCATGGCCGACGCCTACGGCGACGCGGTGCTGCGGGCGGAGCGGGCAACCGAACCTGCCGCGCGACCTATTTCCGTGGTCCTGCCCCTACAGCTTCGAGCAGGCCATGGATGACGGGTTCTGGCCCGAGCCGAGATGATGTGGCACGATGGCCGCGGCGAGTATTCGCCCGCCCTTCCAAATCCGGCGGAGTGCGTGCCCCGTCTCTCGCTTGGCAACTTCCCCACGACTGCGCAACTACTCCCCCCGCCCTATCCATGATCGCCGTTACGCGGATCGCGAGACATCCATAAAACAGCCAGCGATGGCGGCAGCGCCCCGTCCGCTAGGCGAGGCAGGAACACGCTGGCCGCCGATCACCCGCCGGAGCGTTGGGACCCTTTTACACGGCGACCCCCGCCTGGACGACAACGATCTTTCTGGGCGGCGACCCGGGAGGGGACAACAGCAACGCGCTCGATAACGTCGCGCTCACGGCCGTGGATACCGCCGGAGGCTGCCACACGATCGTGCCCGGCAAGCGCGTTGCTGCTCGACACGCCGGCTTGCTAGCGACTTCTGCGGCCCGGCATCGAACCGGCGAGCGTCGGAAAACTTTACATCGCGATCCACTCGCGACTCATCAAACTGCGCCCGCGTAGGCAACGATTTGTTAAACTGATCATACCATGAGACCGTGCCCACAAGCAAAGGGGGCGGTCACGGGGAGGAACGGCACGCAATGGTTGCATGTAACTTTGCGATACGAACCGAAAATTGATGGAACAAAGCTTCATCGCGCAAGGAAAGGCTACGTTGTTGTGAGTTCTTGTCGAAGAATCTGACATCCTCAACCATGTCCCTGGATTAGCGCAAGCCGAGTCAATCCCTTGGCTTTTGGCGCGGAGTTTGCATCAAAAAAATTTGGTCTGATTCCTTGTCTGACAGCACATCAAGGGAGAGAAGCATGCATAAGTTCGTTGCAGCCGTAGGTCTCGGGAGCTTGCTCGTAGGGCTCGGCGCCGGTCAGGGGCTGGCGACACCGTTCACCTTCGATACGGGGCCCCCGACAAACCAGATCGCCACCGCGACGCGTCCTTCGAGCGCAAGCAACTTTGAAATCGAGTTCGGGCGACGATTTCATTCTCGCGCAACCCACGAGTCTAACAAACGCGACCTTTACCGGTTTGATCACCGGAAACTCTACGCTTTCCAATATCAATCAGGTCGTAGTGGAAATCTACGGCGTATTTCCGGTCGCCTCCGACGTAAACCGGACCAGCGGTCCTCCTACCTTTTCGACCTCGCAAGTGCCAACCCGTGTTAACTCACCCTCCGACGTCGAACTCGATGATCGCGACAGCATGGCAGGCACTCTGTCCTACTCAGGGTCGGTCCTGGCGAGTGCCTTCACCGCGTCCAACAGCGTCCAACCGGGCGGGATCCATCCGACGCCCAATCAGACAACCGGAGGCAATGGGCCGGTCACCGGCAAAGAAGTGCAGTTCAGCGTCGATTTCGCCACGCCGTTCGATCTGCCAGCTGGTCACTATTTCTTCGTGCCGCAAGTCGGCCTGGACACCAGCGACGATTTCTTGTGGCTCTCTGGGCAGCGGCCAACCATACCGCCATTCACACCCGACCTACAAAGCTGGACGCGTGATGACGCTCTCCAGCCAGACTGGCTTCGGGTCGGGACGGATATCGTCGGGGCGGGAACCTTCAACGAGACTTTCTCGCTGGCCGGGAATACGATTCCGGAGCCCGCCTCCATGACACTCCTCGGCGCCGGCCTGCTCGGCCTCGGCCTGGTCCGGCGCCGCCGCAAGGCCGCGTAGGCTGCCACAGCACGACAGCACCCGCCGGCCCGGTCCCGCACCGTCGCCGGCGGCCGCTGCGTTTCGATGCTGCCGACGTGGACACCAACACGGAATTGGCGTCGAACGGCTCTATCGGTGAGTTGCTTCTGCAACTCGCGCGCTTGTAGCCCGCAAGCACTGCAGTTGGAACCGCAACTGGCGGAGCCCATTTCTCCGGCATGACGCACCTAGCGCACTTACCCGACCGGGCAGTCATCGAGATCTCGGGGGCAGATCGTGTCCCATTCCTGCAAGGGCTGGTCAGCAACGACGTGACCGAGGCCGCCCCCTGCCACGCAGTTTGGGCCGCGCTGCTCACGCCGCAGGGCAAATGGCTCGCGGACTTCTTCGTGCTCAGCGATACCTCAGGCCCTCGGGAGCGCCTGCTGCTCGATTGCGCGGCGGCTCAGGCCGCCGACATCGCCCAGCGGCTCAGCCGCTTCCGGCTGCGCAGCGCCGTCACGGTCGCGCCCGTACCGCTCCACGTCCATGCCGCCTGGGATGGAACCCCCGACCTGCCGCCTGAGGCCATCGCCGCGCCCGACCCGCGCCTGCCCGACGCCGGCTGGCGCATCCTGTCCGCGACCCCACTCCCGGCGAACGCGACGGCCGAGGACTGGAACCAGCACCGGCTCGCGCTCGGTCTCCCGGATGGCGCGCGCGACCTGGAAGCGGGCCGAACCGTGCTGCTGGAAGCCGGGTTCGACGAACTGGGCGGCGTGAGCTGGACCAAGGGCTGCTACATGGGCCAGGAACTGACGGCACGCACGAAGTATCGCGGCCTGGTCAAGCGCCGGCTGGTGCCGGTCTCCGTCGAAGGCGCCGTGCCAGCGCCCGGCACGCCGGTGCTGAGGAACGGCACGGAGGTGGGCACGATGCGGTCGGGACGGGACGGGCTCGGTCTCGCCGAACTTCGGCTTGAGGCGCTGAACGGAGACGCGCTCGACTGCGGCGGGGTACGGCTCGTGCCGCGCGTGCCCCAGTGGATGCGGCTGCCTGCCCCAGCGTCCTGACGCAGCCCCGCCGTCCGGTCGCGACCGTTACGTCAGGTGTTGTCGAATCCACCGCCCCCAAAGGGATCGCCGCCACCCCCACCGAACGGGTCGCCGCCGCCAAAATCGCCGCCGCCCCCGCCGAACGGATCGCCGCCCTGATCGAAGCCGCCCTGGCCACCGCCGAAATCCTGGCCGCCGCCGCCGAACGGGTCCGTGCCGCTCGTGTCCACCCCGCCCTGGTCGAAGGGATCGGCACCGCCGCCCCCACCGCCCCCGAACAGGCCACCCAAGAAGCCGCCGCCGCCCGCGTCAGCCGCGCCAGCCCCGAAGCCTCCAGCCTGATGCCCGCCGCTGAACAGGTCCATCAGCGCGTTGCCGGCGACCAAGCCGCCCGCGACGCCCTGCCGCCGTGGTCAGCGCCGACCCAAGAAAGCCGGAGCCGCCGCGGCCCTGCTGGAACATGCCGGGCTGGTAGCTCGGCGGATACACCGGCCGGGGCGGCGGGCTGGTCGGCTGGAACCGCTGAGCGCCGCCCCCGCCGCCGAACAAGCTGCTGAAGAAGCCGCGCGACTGCTGCGGCGCCTGCTGGGCGGCCTGCTGCACGACGTGCTGCGCCTGCTCAAGCTGCCATTGCAGCTGGCGGATGCGGTTCTGCGCCTCGGCGAGCGCCATCTCCTGCACGATCGCCGTCTGCGTGATGCGGTAGCGCGCCTCGGGATATTGCTGGAACTCCTGGGCGATGAAGGCGTCCGCATCGCGGTCCACGGGCGCGAGCGGCTGCTGCGTGGCCGGCACGCTGCCGCCGGTGAAGCCTCCGCCTTGTGACGCACCGCCGACGCGGGCGAAGAACTGGGCGATCAGGTCGCGTTCCTGGGGAGTCATCATGGTGCTCCTGGCACTGATGGATGTGCAATAGACTGGCGCCGCTCCTTTACTCCTTCAAGCCACGCGCGCTGGAAGGCCGAGCCGGTGCCATTCGATCTTGGGACAGCGGTCCACGACGACCGCGAGGCCCGCCGCCCGCGCCTCCTCCGCCGCTTGCTCGTTCACCACCCCGAGCTGCATCCAGACCGCCCGCGCGCCGAGGCGGATCGCGTCGCGCACCGGCGCGAGCACGTGGCGCGAGGCGCGGAACAGGTCCACGAGGTCGAACGGCGCCGCGTCGTCGAGACTGGCCACGACCGGCTGTCCATGCAGGCTCCGGCCGGCGTAGCCTGGGTTGACGGGAACCACCTCGTAGCCGCGGGCGAGCAGGAAGTGCATCACCCCGTAGGAGGGGCGCGCCGAGTTGATCGAGGCGCCGACGAGCGCGATGCGGCGCGTGGAGAGGAGTAGGTCGCGGATCGCGTCGCTATCCAAGGCCGATGTCCTTTCGGCAGAACCCATCCGGCCAGTCCACGGCCGCGACGGCGCGGTAGGCCATCTCGCGTGCCGCCGCCAGGTCCGGCCCGGTGCCGACGAGCGTGAGCACCCGGCCGCCATCCGCAACCAACGCGCCGTCCCACTCCCGCGTTCCCGCCTGGAACACGAGCGCGCCGGGCACCTGCTCGGCGCGCTCCAGGCCGCGGATCGCGCCCCCGCGCGCCGGCTCACCGGGATAGCCTCGGGCGGCCATCACGACGGCGCAGCTCGCCTCGTCGCGCCAGTGCAGCGCGAAGTCGGACAGCTCCCCTTGGCAGGCAGCGAGAAGCGCGGGCAGCAAGTCGCTGCGCAGCCGCGGTAGGATCGCCTGGCACTCCGGATCGCCGAAGCGGGCATTGAACTCGACGATTTTCGCACCCTCCGCCGTGAGCATCAGCCCGGCGAATAGCACGCCACGGAACGGAGCACCTCGGGCCACTAGCTCGGCGAGCACGGGTTGGATGACGCCCTCCATGACGTGCTCAGCCGCGTGCGGGTCGTGGAAGCCCGGCACCGGGCTGGCCGCGCCCATGCCGCCCGTATTCGGCCCGGTGTCGCCCTCGCCCACGCGCTTGTGGTCGCGCGCCGCGCCCAGGAACACCGCATCCCGCCCGTCGCAGAGCGCGAATACGCTCGCCTCCTCGCCTTCCAGGTATTCCTCGATCACGAGCGCCCCACCCGGCACGAGCAGCGCATCCACGGCGGCCGCGGCCTCCTCGACGGTCGCAGCCACGACGACGCCCTTCCCCGACGCGAGGCCGTCCGCCTTCACGACGATGGGCGCTCCCCGGCGGCGGACGAAATCGTGCGCCTCGGCGGCCGACTCGAACCGCTCCCAGCGCGCCGTCGCGATGCCGGCGGCGTCGCAGACCTCCTTTGCGAACGCCTTGCTGCCCTCGATGCGCGCGGCGGCGGCACTCGGGCCGCAGCACGCGATGCCCACCTCCGCCAGAGCGTCCGCGAGGCCCGCGACCAGCGGCGCCTCCGGGCCGGGCACGACCAAATCCACGCCCTGCTCGCGCGCGAAGGCGACGAGGCGCGGGATGTCGGTGGCGCCGATCGGCACGCACTCGGCGTGGTGCGCGATGCCGGGGTTGCCGGGCGCGGCCCAGAGCTTGGTCAGCAGCGGCGAGGCCGCGAGCGCCCAGGCCAGCGCGTGCTCCCGCCCGCCGGAGCCTACCAAGAGCACGCGCATCGTCTCGCCTCCTTTGAAGCCGGGTGGGCTTAGCATACCCTCCGCGCATGGACACCCCGACCGCCAATCCAAAGGACACAAACGTCCCCGAGTTCAGCGTCAGCGAGATCAGTGGCGCCGTGAAGCGAACTTTGGAGACGGCGTTCGCGCGCGTGCGCGTGCGCGGCGAGATCACGGAGGTACGGGCCTACGCCTCCGGGCACGTCTACTTCGCGCTCAAGGACGAGGACAGCAAGCTGCGCGCCGTGGCCTGGAAGGGCACGATCCCGCGGCTCGGGCTGCGTCCGGAGGACGGCTTGGAGGTCGTCGCGACGGGCAAGGTGTCCGCGTATGCCGGGCGCAGCGACTACCAGCTCGTCGTGGAGCGCCTGGAATACGCCGGCGTGGGCGCGCTGCTCGCCCGCATCGAGCGGCTGCGGCTGCGTCTAGCCGCCGAGGGTTTGTTCGCGGAGGAGCGCAAGCGGGCGCTGCCCTTGCTACCCGAGATCGTCGGCGTCGTTACCTCGCCGCAGGGCGCCGTGCTGCATGACATCTGCACCACCATCGCCCGGCGCTTCCCGCGCCCGATCCTGCTCTGGCCTGTGCCGGTCCAGGGCGAGGGTGCTGCCGAGCGCATCGCCGCCGCCATCGCCGGTATGGCGCTCCTCCCGGCCATGGGACCGCTGCGCCGGCCGGACGTGCTGATCGTGGGCCGGGGCGGCGGCAGCCTTGAGGACCTGATGGCGTTCAACGAGGAAGTTGTGATCCGCGCCGCCGCCGCCTGTGTCATCCCGCTCATCTCCGCCGTCGGGCACGAGACGGACAACACCTTGATGGACCTGGCCGCCGACCGCCGGGCGCCGACGCCGACCGCGGCGGCGGAGATGGCGGTGCCGTCCCGCGTGGAACTCGTCGCGACAGTCGCGCAGGAAGGGGCGCGACTGGCCGCCGGGCTGCACCGGGTGACGCAGGAGCGGCGGCTGCGGCTCGGCCAGGCGGAGCGGGGATTGCCCGACCTGCCCAGCCTGCTCGGCAACGCCCGGCAGCGCCTCGACCACGGCGCGCACCGCCTTGGCCTCGCTCTTCCAAACCTCCTGGAAGGCCGCCGCGCCCGCGTGGGCCGCGCCGAGCGGGCGCTGCCGGACCCAAGGGCGCTCGTCGCCAACGCAAGGCAGGTGCTCACCGCGGCCAGGGCGCGGCTGGGTTTGTCGCTGCTCACCTACATGACTAGCCAGCGGGACGCACTGGTGCGGGCCGAGTGCGCGCTCCCGACCCCGCGGGCGCTGATGGATAGCAGGCGCAACTTCGCCGTCCGGACGCTCGCCCGGCTGAGTATCGCGCCCGTACAGGCGAGCCTGCGCGAGCGGCGGGCGGTGCTGGCGGGGTTGGGAGCGCGATTGGAGGGCGTGTCGCCGCTGGCGGTGCTAGCGCGGGGTTATGTGCTCGTGACGAATGCTGCTGGGCAGCCTGTGACGCAGGCGGCCGGGATAAAGGTGGGCGAGCAGTTGCGGCTGCGGTTCGGGGACGGGGAGATTACTGTGGCAGCCATTAAAGGAGAACTCTGCTAAGGTGGACATTCTCAAGTGGACTGCAACAGAACGACTGGACCGGGCAGAGAGGGCTAAACTAGATTGCGTTCGTCGTGCAGTTTATATAGTGAAGTGTTTGAATCCAAATTATTTGAACCTGTACCGAGTGGGCTATGCGGGTGGGAAGGGGAAGAAGGGAACTTTGTGGGATCGTTTCCATATCCATGATCGAGCTCTCTCATCCGCTCATTTTGGGATTGCGAACAAACCATTGAGCTCGCATGTGTCTGACGTCGCGCGGGCGAAGCGTCCGATGAGCGGCACGAGCCGGTGCTCGGGCATGGTGGGGATCCGCTGGTAGAGCATGCAGCCTTGCCGGAACAGCGAGTGCGTGCGGGTCGTGCTGGTGTTGGACGTGAGCAGCCGGTGCAGCCCCAGGCTCTCGCCGACCGCGTCCAGCAAGGTCAGCAGCGTGGTGGCGAAGGCGCTGACGAGGCGCAGGCGGTCGCGCCGCATGGGTTCGCCGATACGGGTGCTGGACAGGCCCATGCCGAAGCGCAAGTCCTGCGTGGTCCCGGAAGTGCGGCTCAATGGTCCAGCGCCGCGCGAAGTGGTTGACCAGCACAGCCGTCGCTGCCTCGGGGTCGCTCGCGGCGAGGCACCGGCGAAGCGCGCCTATACCGGAGGCAACCGAACTAAGGAGTTGGGTGAGGCTCTTACCCTAAGTCTTGTGCTTTCTTGATCGTCGAAGAAGGTCTTGCAGGCTCCTATTAATGCCGCATCTATCATACGACGATCTTTTTCTGCCGAAGAAGAAAAGCGTGACTTATGCAGCGAGGGTGTGTTACATCCCAGCTCGGAGCTAAAGCCTGATCTCCGCCTGGATAGTGTCGGCCGTGGCGCGCACGACGCCTTTGTCGCGCGCGAGCAGGCCCACACCCTCCAAGGCCGCCACGTCCGCATGCACTCGGCGATACTGCCGCCCGAGCGGTCGCGCGAGCGCGCTCACCGAAGGCTCGGGATGTGCGTGCAGGTGGCGAAGCAGGCGATACCGCTCCCCCATCATCACCGCGGCCAGCCCTTCCCAGCTCTCGAAGGACAGCACCCGCTTGTGCATCGCTTCGCCGCGCTCCGCTCGCTCGACGGCATCGAGGAATGCGGCGGCATCGTCGTCCGCGGTGCCGCCGACGATGATCTTCACATCCTCATTTGTGATCTGCCCTTCCGCAGTTCACGCACATCGGCCAGGAAGTCCATCAATAGTCGCCGGAATGTGGTGAACGCATTGGCTTCTTCGTGGCCCTCGTAGTGCCGGTGATCGCCATTACCGGCCTCGTTGTCATAGCCGACCAGCCGACGCTCATCTGCGCCATAGAACAAGGAATATTTGAATAGGTGCTTGGATCCTCGAATGGAGGCGGGCATCTGCCAAAGCGTCATTTCCAGAATCGCTCCATCGTCATAGCAGCGCTTGCGACGAAGAATGAGCGTAGCCCGCGCCATAGGACATCGAGTGTCATGGCTGCTCTATGTCGCCTAGTGTCATAGTAATTGCGCTGTCAAGTCGCCCAGCCTGCTCCTCCGACTGCAGCGCTTCCCAACCCCGCGAAGAGCCGCTACCCCCGCTGGTGCAGCACGCAAACCAGCGTGAACAGGCGGCGCGCCGTGTCGTGGTCCATCGTCGCCTTGCCGTCGAGGCGCTCCATGAGCAGCTCGGCGCCTTCGTTGTGCAGGCCGCGCCGACCCATGTCGATCGCCTGGATCCGCGCTTCCCGCCCCTCTTCTACGGCCAGAGCGTAGCTGTCCACGAGCATCTGATAGTCCTTCACCAACCCCCGGAACGGTCCCAGCGCCAAAACGATCGCCGTCAGCGGCTGGTCGGCCTCGTCGCGCACGTCGAAGACGAGGCGACCTTCCTGGATCGACAGGCGCAGCACGAACGGCTGCGTCACGCCGCGCGGCTGGAAGTGGTTGTCCGCTTCCAGGTCGGCGACGGCCTGGGCGCGGTCGGCTTCGAGCAGGGGGGAGAGCCTGGTCAGCGCCTCGCCGTCGAGCACGACGCGGCGGAGCGCCGGGCGGCCTGCCCCGGTCACTCGTGCCGTCACTCTTCGTCCGGCTTCATCAGGCCGAGCTTGAGCATCAGGCCGAGCGTCGCACCCTTCACCGGGCGAAGGAGCGCAAGGCACAAGATCACCGTGAGCGGCAGGAAAATCGCGGACAGCACCCAGATCGGCGGCGCGTAGGTGCGGTCCACGAAGAACAGCAACGATATGACGATGTGCCCCGTTATGAAGATCGTGAAGTATGGCGGCGCATCGTCCGCGCGCACAGCCCCGAGCGGCGCTCCACAGGCGACGCACATCGGGACCACTTTGAGGTAGCCGCAGAAGGCATGGGTCTGCCCGCACGCCGGGCAGCGGCCCAGAATGCCGCGGCCCATCGCGGTCAACAGCGGCGGCACCGGCCAGGGCGGTATCTCCGGGGAGCGGTCCGGCTGCCAGCGGACGGGCGGGGTGTTGTCGAGCAAGGCTGGCGCCTTCCGTGCTGGTGTTCGGGACTGGCTAGGATAGCTTGCCCCGCGATGGTGTGCGTTCAACACTGTAGCTAGGCCGTGCGGTGCCGCGATCAACCCGAGCGGCAAGCCGCGCCATGTCCACTCTCGCAACGGCGGGTATATAGGGCAGGCTTCTTGCCGTAGAGCAGGCCCGACCTTATGACCCAGCACCAATGAAGTCACGGCAGGGAGATTGCGCGGCATGGAAATGCACGACGTCCGGGTTCACCCCGAGAAGGACCGGCTGCCGCGCGAGGCGCAGCTCGCGTGGAAGATTTCGGCGGTCGCGAGCGATCCCGTCGAGGTCGAGCCGGCGGTGGCCGAGATGATCGTCAATCGCGTCATCGACAACGCCGCCGTCGCCATCGCCGCCATCAATCGCCACCCGGTCACCACTGCGCGCGCCGAGGCTCTCGCGCATCCGCGGCCTGACGGCGCTACCGTGTTCGGCTGCGGCCCGGACGTGCGTGTCCACGCCGAATGGGCAGCCTGGGCGAACGGTACGGCCGTGCGCGAGCTGGACTACCACGACACCTTCCTCGCCGCCGAATACTCGCACCCCGGCGACAACATTCCACCTATCCTCGCCGTCGCCCAGCAGTGCGGTAAAGACGGGCAAGCGCTGGTCCGCGGCCTTGCCACGGGCTACGAGATCCAGGTGGATCTCGTGCGCGCGATCTGCCTGCACGAGCACAAGATTGACCATGTCGCCCATCTCGGCCCCTCCGCCGCGGCCGGCATCGGCACCTTGCTCGGCCTCCCTACGGACGTGATCTACCAGGCCGTGCAGCAGGCGCTGCACGTGACCACGGCGACCCGGCAGAGCCGCAAGGGCGAGATCAGCTCGTGGAAGGCGTTCGCACCCGCGCACGCGGGCAAGCTCGCAGTCGAAGCTGTGGACCGCGCCATGCGCGGCGAGGGCGCGCCCAGCCCGATCTACGAGGGCGAGGACTCCGTGATCGCCTGGATGCTCGACGGCAAGGATGCCCGCTACCGGGTGCCGCTGCCGGGGCCGGGCGAGCCCAAGCGCGCGATCCTCGACACCTACACCAAGGAGCACAGCGCCGAATACCAGAGCCAGGCGCTGATCGACCTCGCCTTCCGCATGGGCAAGCAGGTGAAGAACTGGGACGACGTGGACGAGGTCGTGATCGAGACCTCGCACCACACGCACAACGTCATCGGCACCGGCTCGAACGATCCGCAGAAATTCGACCCAGAGGCGTCGCGCGAGACGCTCGACCATTCGATCATGTATATCGTCGCCGTCGCCCTGCAGGACGGCGCGTGGCACCATGTCCGCTCCTACAATCCCGAGCGTGCCCGCAGACCCGACACGGTGCGGCTCTGGAAAAGGATACGCACCGTCGAGGACCCGAAGTGGACGGAGCGCTATCACTCGCGCGACCCGAACACGCTCGCGTTCGGCGGCCGTATAGAGCTGCGCATGAAGGATGGGAGCGTGATCGCCGACGAGCTAGCCATCGCCAACGCGCACACGCTGGGTGCCGCGCCCTGGCAGCGCGCCGACTACGTGCGCAAGTTCCGCACCCTGACCGAGGGCATCCTGGACCAAGCCGAGGCCGAGCGCTTCGTCGGCGTCGCCCAGCGCCTGCCCCATCTCAGCTCGGCCGAGCTGCCGGGCCTCACGATCAAGCTGCCCGACGGCAAGCTCGCTGTCGGCAAAGCCGGCATCTTCTAGGATCAATCTGCACGCAAACCTCGCGAGGTTTGCTTTGGGGAGGAAACAATGAACGAAGCGTCCGCGGCGCCCAAGCCGTCGCCCGAGGGGCGCCGAAAGCGAAGAAGTCCGTCGCCCTGTCGGGCGTTGCGGCCGGCAACACCGCCCTGTGCACGGTCGGCCGCACCGGCAACGACCTGCACTACCGCGGCTACGACATCCTCGACGTGGCAGAGGCCAGTGAGTTCGAGGAGATCGCCTTCTTGCTCGTCCACGGCAAGCTCCCGAACCGCGCGGAGCTTGCGTCCTACAAGGCGAAGCTGAAGAGCATGCGCGGCCTGCCGGGCGCCGTGCGCCAGGTACTCGAGGCCCTGCCCGCCAGCACGCACCCGATGGACGTGATGCGCACGGGGGCAAGCGCGCTCGGCGCAGCACTTCCCGAGAAGGAGGACCACGCCTCACCCGGCGCGCGCGACATCACCGACCGTCTCATAGCGTGCTTCGGCTCGATCCTGCTCTACTGGTGGCATTTCTCGCACAACGGGCGGCGTATCGCCGTCGAGACCGACGACGACAGCATCGGCGGCCACTTCCTTCATCTCTTGCACGGCCGCCCAGCCGACGAGAGCTGGGTGCGCGCCATGCACACCTCGCTCATCCTCTACGCCGAGCACGAGTTCAACGCCTCCACGTTCACCGCGCGCGTCATCGCGGGCACGGGCAGCGACATCTACTCGGCGATCACCGGCGCCATCGGAGCGTTACGCGGCCCCAAGCACGGCGGCGCCAACGAGGCGGCGCTGGAGATCCAGAGCCGGTACGGGACGCCCGATGAAGCCGAGGCGGACATACGCCGCCGGGTCGCCAACAAGGAGGTGGTCATTGGCTTCGGCCATCCCGTCTATACTGTGAGCGACCCGCGCAACATCGTCATCAAGGAGGTCGCGCGCCGGCTCTGCGAGCGCGACGGCAATTTGGCGCCGTTCCTGGTCGCTGAGCGTATCGAGCAGGTGATGGCGGACACGAAGCGCATGTTCGCCAACCTCGACTGGTTCAGCGCCGTCTCCTACTCCGCGATGCGCATCCCGACAGCGATGTTCACGCCAGTCTTCGTCATCGCGCGCACCTCCGGCTGGGGCGCGCACGTGATCGAGCAGCGCGAGGACGGCAAGATCATCCGCCCCAGCGCCAACTACACCGGCCCCGAGGACTTGCGCTTCGTGCCGCTCGCAGAACGCTGATCTACAAGCGGGTTCGGGCGCGCTTGCATCACACGCTGGCGAGCGTGCCCGCCGACTCGCAAGTAATGAGCAGTTTTTATTGACATGCTGGCCGCGTGCGCGGATAGGCGAAGGAGCACGCGCGCGCACGATTCGCGGGCGTGCGCCAGGGAAGGACGGTCATATGGGCCGCATGATGCCGGTTGCAGCGCTGAGCGCTACGAGCGCTGCGCAACCAGGCTGGGCAACGACTATGGCAGCGCGGCGCCATCCGCTCTCCCGCGCCTATCAAACCGCGAACAGGAGCACCCCATGACTGACGATACGAGCAACGACACTGCATCCCCGCCGCGCGCGCAGGCACTCGCCGTCCGCGCGACGACGAAGGCAGCCACCACCGCCAAGAAGCCGGCTGCGCGGAAGACGGCGGCGAAGCCCGTGCAAGCGAAGGGCACGAAGACCGCCGCCGCGAAGAACGCGCCGGCCGCGAAGGCCACGGCCAGCAAGGGCGGCGCAGCCAAGCCGGCGTCCAAGGCCAAGACCGCCGCGAAGGCAACAGCGCCGCGGCGAGCGCCCGCTCCGGCGCGCCAAAAGGCCGACAGACGAGGCAGCGGCAGTGCCAAGGCTGCGGCGACGAGCCGCGCGGCACGCGCACGGCAGCGGCGTACGGAGGGCGGAAAGGCCGCCGCGCCGAAGCGGGCAAAGAGCGCGGCGAAGCCCGCCACGGCCAAGGCTGCGAGCGAGGGCAAGAGCCGCGCCGGCACCAGCAAGGCTAGCGTGAGCAAGGCTCAGAAGAGCGTCGATGCTAAGACGATGCGGACCGCGAAATCGCCCGCCGCGCGTAGCGCCGCCGCCAAAGAGCTAGCCTCCACGAGCTCGGCCACTGGCCGTGGCCGCGGCGGTCGCAAGAAGTCGCCGCCTCCGCCCACGCCGGAAACGACGGCTCCGACCACCGATACCCTTCAGTAGCCTCGATCCAACAACTCCACCGGGGCGGGCGGCGGCCCGCCCCGTTCTCTCGTGGCAGCGTGGCCGTGCTTGGCCAGCCATCTTGAGCCAGCCAATTGTGTCAGCCGGCCTCGTGCGCACTCAGCTGGCGAGGTGCGCGGCGCCAATCTGCACGAAGATGTCGAGCGTGTTCAGCTCGTCCCAGTGCTCGACGAAGCGGCCGCCCTCGACGCGCCAAATGTCAATGCTGCGCATCGTGAAGGGCTTGCCAGTTGGTGGACGGCCCAGGAATGGACCGAGATGCGTGCCCTTGTAGGTGTATCGCCCGATCGCGTGACGGCCGCCATCGGCGGCGAACACGGCCTCGGCCGTGACACGAAGGTCGGGCACGGCGCCGAGGAAGTGTGTGAAGAACCCCTGCGCACCCGCCAGACCCTGCTCCACATAAGGATTGTGGTTGACGTAGTGCGGTGCGATCAGCTCGCCGAAGCGGTCGATCGCGCGGGCGTTGACCAACTCGGCGTAGAGATTACCCAGCCGTTCGGCTTCAACAAGGGACATGGCTTGCCTCCACAAACAAGACGAGACCGTCTCGTCTTGTTAGGTCCGAAGCTAATGAGACTGACCGGTCTCGTCAAGGTGTCTGCAATGCCCTATATCGCTGGCCATGGACCAGACCTCGACCGACGCCCTCTCGCCCCTGCAAGAGCGCAAGCGCGCCGCCATCCTCGATGGCGCCCGCACCGTATTCCTGCGCGATGGCTTCGGCGGCAGCAGCATGGACGAGGTTGCGCGTGCCGCCGGCGTGGGCAAGCAGACCGTCTATCGCCACTTCGGGTCCAAGGAGGCGCTGTTTGAGGGCCTGCTCGGCGAGATGTGCGGCGGCGTGTTCGCGGCACCGATGCTGGAAGCTCGTGACCTGCCCGGCGCGCTGCGCGAGGTCGGGCGCGGCTTCGTGCAGGTCGTGACGGAGCCCGCCAACCTGGCGCTGTTCCGCATCGTGGTCGCGGAGGCCGAGCGCTTCCCGGCCCTCGCGCAGCGCTTCCACGCCGCCGGGGTCACGGCTGCCACCACCTACATCGCGGGTCTGCTCGTGCGTGACGCTGACATCGGGCAGGCTCAAGCCGAGATCATCGCCGCGACGTTCCTGGAGATGGTAAAGGGGCCGGCGTTCCTGCGCCTTCTGCTCGGCGCGCCGGCATCACCCTGGAACGACTCCTTCGAGCGGCAGATCGAGCAGGCGGCCGCCTACGTCGCCAGCCAGATCTCCTCGCCGCAACGGACGAGAAGCACGCCCGTGAAGCCAGCACGGCCCGCGGTCGCCCGGCCTCGACGCTGATCTGCGCGGGCGCCTATCCGAACACTCGCAGCAACTCGTCCACCTGCACCGGCGTCAGCAGCCGCGGGTTCGCGCCGCGCAGCAGCAGCGCGAGACGCGCCGCTTCCTCGATCTCCTCCGCGGCATACACGGCGTCCAGCAAGGTCGCCGCACTCACGACGGGGCCGTGGTTCGCGAGCAGCACGGCGCGAGCATCGTTCGCCGCCGCGCGTATCGCAGGCTCCATCGCCGGGTCGCCGGGCCGGAAGTAAGGCACGACCGGTATCGTTCGCCCGGCGCGCATGACGAAGTAAGGCGTGAGCGGCGGGATCGGCGCCGTCTCGCCCTCGGGCGCCAGGCAGGCAATCGCCGTCGCCATTGTCGAGTGCAGATGGACGACCGCACCGGCCTCGGGACGCGCGGCATACATCGCCCGGTGCATGAACACTTCCTTGCTCGGCTTGTCCCCACCGACGTGCTGGAACGCGCCATCGAGCTCCGAGAGCCGCGCGGCATCGAGCCGGCCGAGGGACGAGTTCGTCGGCGTCATCAGGTAGCCGCCCTCGACGCGCACGCTGATGTTGCCGGCAGTGCCCACTGAGTAGCCGCGCGCGAACAGGCTCGCCGCGAGATCGACCAGCAGCGCGCGCGTCTCCATCTCGCTCATTCGCGGATCCCCGGCGCGGCCGTCATGCCCGCGTGCTCGAAGGCGTCGAGGAAGAAGCCAGGGCCGCCGAAATTGCCGCTCTTGAGCGCGAGCAGCAGCGGCGCGGGCCCGCCTTCCGCATAGGTCCACGGCACGCCGGGCGCGATCTCCTGGCCGATGCGCAAGCTGCGCACGCCGAGGCGGGACACGACCGCCCCGCTCGTCTCCCCGCCCGCAACCACGAGCCGCCGTACGCCCCGCTGCACCAGCGCTTCCGCGATCAGCGCGAGCGCGTCCTCGACCAGAGCGCCCGCCGCGTCGCGCCCGAGCCGCGCCTGCAGCGCCGCAACGCGGTCGGGCGGCGCGGACGCGGCGATCACCACCGGATCGCGTCCGAGCTTGCCATCGGCCCACGCGAGCGCCTGCCCGGCGAGCGCGGAAGAGTCCGGCGTCGCGAGCGGGTCCAGCTCCAAGGTCGGCACGCGCTCCCTTGTCGTGCCGACCTGCAGCAGCGTCGCCCGCGAGCAGGACCCGGCGAGCACTGCGGCGGCGCCAGACACTTCGGGCAGCCGTCCGGCCTCCAGATCCGCGGCGAGTAGTCCCGCCCGGCGGAAATTCTCCGGCAGCCCCATCGCCACGCCCGAGCCGCCCGTGATCAGCGCGTGCGCCGCCGCAGCCTCGCCGATGGCAACGAGGTGAGGCTCCGTGAGCGCGTCCACGATAGCATATCGCCGCCCGCCCTCCTTCAGCGCCGTCATCGCGCGGCGGATCGCCAGCGGGCCCTGGTCCACGATCGCGAACGGTACCAATCCGACCGTCCCCGCCGCCTGCCGCGAGAGCACGCGCACGAGGTTCGCGTCCCGCATCGGCGTCAGCGGATGGTTCTCCATGCCGCTCTCGCTGAGCAGCTTCTCGCCCACGAACAGGTGGCCCTGATAGACTGTTCGCCCGTTCGCCGGGAATGCCGGGCAGGCAAGCGCGAAGCCGCAGCCGAGTGCGTCCACGAGGGCGTCCGCCACCGGGCCGATGTTGCCCTCGGACGTAGAGTCGAAGGTCGAGCAGTATTTCCAGAAGAACTGCCGGCAGCCCGATTCGCGCAGCCAGGCAAGTGCGCCGAGCGCCTCGCGCACGGCGTCCTGCGCGGGAGCGGTGCGTATCTTGAGCGCGACGACGAGCGCGTCGGCGTCGGGCGCTGGTTCGTCCGGTCTCCCGATGAGCTGCACCGTGCGCATGCCCTGCCGGACGAGCGTGGACGCGAGGTCCGTAGCACCCGTAAAATCGTCCGCGATGCAGCCCAGGAGTGGCATCATCAAGCCTCCTCGATAGCCGTAACGAAGCGTCGCGCCTGCGCATCCCAGCCGGGCAGCGCCTGTCCAGCCTGCCAGGCGCCGTCTGCGAGGGCGGCGCGCAGCGCACGGTCATAGATCAGCCGGCGCATCGCTTTGCTCAATCCCTCGACGTCGCCTGCCGCGCAGGTCGCACCCCAGGACGCCCCGGCGAGCGTCGGCAGAGTCGCGGCTGCGGCGTCGCTGGCCGCGGCCGGGATACCCCGGCGCAGCGCCTCAGCGAGAGAAGCCGCATATCCCTCCCACTCGCTCATCAGCGCGAACAGGTCGGCACCGCGCCACAGCGCTTCAAGCACCGCATCATCGGGATCGGGGACGAGGCGCACACGCCGCGCGAGGCCCAGCTCCTCCGCGAGCGCCGCGACCGTCGGCGCGTGCTCCGGCGCTTGCGCCGTGCTGCCTGCGATGCCCAGCGTCCAGTCTAGGTCGGCGAGGCGGCCGAGGGCGCGCAAGAGCGTGGCGTAGCCCTTGCGCGCGGTGATCGTGCCGACACCGAGGATGGCGCAGCCGGGTCCGCCGGACCCAGGCGAGCGCGGCAGGTCACAGGCGCCGGGCACGACGAGCGAGGCGCGTGCGCCCACCTCGTCCAGCCGCTGCAGGATGGCTGGGCTGGTCGCGATCAGGGCACGGAAGGCGGTTGGTTGCCAGTCACCGTTCGGGACACGGTGCAGCAGCGCGACCGCGCCGGGCGGAACAGACCGCGGCAGAAGCGCGCCGTCGAGGACAGAGACCGCATCCGGCGTTACGTCATTGAGGTCGATCTCGGCCTCGTGCCCGGCTGCTCGCAATGCCGTACCGAGGCATCGGGCGTAGCGCGTGCCGGGACCGCTGCCCGGCGGGACCAGGAAGGCGAAGCGCATCGGCCGGCACTAACACGCGCCGACGCCATCGTCACGCCTGGGTTGCCACGGCACATGCGGCCAAACGCGGCGCACCGCGCAGGCCATGGGAAGCGCTGTAGCCCGGCGCTGCTCGCTCCGCCGTCGCTCGCGCTGCCTTCGCAACCGTCGCGATCACCCGCGTCTGCACCAGCATCGCCCGCTCCAGCAGCCGCCGGTTCTCCGCCGCGAGGTCCTGCAGCCGGCGCGCAATAGACTCCAGCTCGATCCTATGCCGCGCCGCCTGGCGCCCCTTCGCGCCCGCGCTCGCCTGGGCGGTGACGAAGGCGTCCGCAGCAGCGAGCTTTTCCGGCAGCAGGCGCACTGCGGCGGGGATGTTCAGCGCCGCGAGCGCCGCGTTCTCGGTGTGCAGCACGTCGGCGAGGCGCACCGCGGCGGCGATCAGTGACGAGATAGGAGTGTTCGGGACTCCCGCGCGTGGAGCGGTCATATTTGCTGTCATCGTGCGTCCTGCTGTTCCTGCATGCGTATCATCTGGTTGAGCGCGTCCCGGGCGATTCCGAGACCGCCGTTGGCCGCGATTCCCTTGGCTAGCTCGTTCACGAACATCGGCTTCCATTGCGCCTCCCCGTCACCGCCGCCGAACGGGCCGTGAGCGGTATCCACGGTATCGAAGATCGGCTGCAGCAATTCGCCGAGGATGGTGGCCTCGAAGTCCTGCGCTGTCTTGGCGAGCTTCGCCACCTGCTCCGGCGGCAGCGTGGTGCTCTGCGTCGCGGGCAGCAGGGTTGCCATCAGCGCACCACCAGGTCGGCCTGCAGGGCACCCGCGGCCTTGATCGTCTGCAGGATGCTGATGAGATCGCGTGGGCCGACGCCGAGGGCGTTCAGGCTCGCGACCAAGTCGCGGAGCGTCACGTTGCCGGGCACGATGCCGAGCCTTCGGTCGCTCCCGGTGTCCACCTGGACCTTGCTGCGCGGCACCACTGTCGTCTGGCCGTTCGAGAACGGCGCCGGCTGGCTGACCTCCGGCGTCTCGCTCACCCGCACCGTCAGGTTCCCCTGAGCGATCGCGACGGTGCTGACCCGGACGTTCGCGCCCATGACTACCGTTCCACTCGCCTCGTCGATGACCACGATGGCCGCGGTGTCCGGCTGCACGGAGAGGTCCTCGATCCGCGCGAGCGCGCCTACCGGGTCGCGCCCGGCGAGATCGAGCCGAACCGTCCGCGGGTCCATGGCGCGCGCAGACCCTTCTCCGAGCACGCGGTTCACCGCCGTCGCGACCCGCTCGGCGGTGGTCAGGTCCGGGTTGCGCAGGCCGAGGCTCAGCGTGCGCAGGCTCGCGAAGCTGAACGGCACCTCGCGCTCGACCGTGGCGCCGTTGGCGATCCGCCCAGCCGTCGGCACGTTGCGCGTGACCGACGCCGCCTGGCCTCGGGCCGAGATCGCGCCCGTCGTGAGCGCGCCCTGGCCCACGCCATAGACCTCGCCGTCGGCGCCGAGCAGTGGTGTCACCAGGAGCGTGCCGCCCGTCAGGTCCTTGGCGTCGCCGAGCGCCGAGACGGTCACGTCAATGCGGCTGCCGCTCCGCGCGAAGGCTGGCAGGTCGGCGGTGACCATCACGGCAGCGACGTTCTTGGTCTGCAGCTTCGTCGCCTGATCGCGCGTGTTCACGCCGAGCCGCTCCAGCATCCCGATCAGCGACTCGCGGGTGAACACCGCGTTGTTCAAGCTGTCCCCGGTGCCGTTCAGGCCGACCACGAGGCCGTAGCCCACGAGCTGGTTGTCCCGGACACCCTCTATGTCCGCGATATCCTTGATCCGCACCTGCCCGGCGGCCGGGGCGGCCCAAAGCGGCGCAAGCCAAAGGGGCGCGAGGCAGAGCAGCAGGCAGAACAGCGGGCGCAGGCGCGTCGTCGTCACAGTACGACCTTTCCGGATCGTTAAGGTCTGTCAGGCACTCTCCGGCCATGGCGCAAGCCGCGTGCCAGGTTCAGGAGCCAGCTACGGCGGGCGCTCAGCAGCGCCAGCCCGGCAATCCTTGCCTAGCTGCGGCGCGGCCTCGGCGGAAAGGACCGGGCAGGTGATGCAGGGCGTGGCGTTGCAGGATATCCAGGGATGCGCGGACGGGCTGGCGCTCGCCGCAGCACGGCCGCAAGCGGCGGCTCTCGGGTCAGCGGCTCGCTTCCACGTGGCGGAGCAGGCTTCCGCCCTCCGCGGCCCTGCCGCTGCCGCGGCACCCGCCGCGCTGCTCGGCCTTCTCGCCGTCCAGGAGGCCGAGGGCGCTGCCGTGCGCGACCGCGACGCCCGCAAGCGCGGCAAGCTGATGCTCGACGAGCTCACCCGCTTGCAGCGCGCCCTGCTCGCAGGCCGGCTCGACCCGGAGAACCTCCGCGCCCTCGCCGCCCTCGCAGGTGACTCGACCGTTGCCGCGGACCCCGCGATCGCCGCCGCGGTCCGCGCCGTCACCGTTCGCGCCCGCGTCGAACTCGCCCAACTCAAGGCTGCGGCAACGAGGTGACACCGGAAAGCCGAACCATGTCAGCCGTTTGACACTTTGCTACTCAGGCTTGCACCGCTGTCTCACGGCAGTATAAGCCCTCGGAACCGAGAGGCCGGGCCTTACCTGCTCGGCCTCGCAACGGTGCAGAGTGGAGAGGACCAGCGCCCATGATGCTCACCCTGCCCCCTGACTACCGTCCGTCCGACGGCGAGGAATTCATGAGCCCGCAGCAGGCGGAGTATTTCCGCCAGAAGCTGCTTCGCTGGCGCGCTGAGCTGCTCCGCGAGGCGGATGGCACGCTGGCCAGCCTCTCCGAGGGCGGCATCCGGGAGGCCGATATAACCGACCGTGCCAGCGTCGAGACCGATAGGGCGCTGGAGCTGCGCACACGCGACCGGGCGCGCAAGCTGATCAGCAAGATAGATCAGGCGCTGCTGCGCATGGAGAGCGGCTCCTACGGCTACTGCGAGGAGACTGGCGAGCCGATCAACCTGAAGCGCTTGGAAGCGCGCCCAATCGCGACGCTCAGCATCGAGGCGCAGGAGCGGCACGAACGCATGGAGCGCGTCCACCGGGACGATTGATCACCTAGAGAGCTCGAACGCGGACCGGGCAGGCGGGCTGCCATAACCCTCGACCAGCTTCG
>CAWIUA010000020.1:0-76951 GCA_963839135.1 uncultured Alphaproteobacteria bacterium | reverse complement strand
GCGATGCATGACCGTAGTAGCCTGCCAGGATTCCCGGCCCCTCCCGCGCTATTGATTTAATTGCGGTGCAGCTCGCCCAGTGGGCAGGCGCCGACGTCACTGCGACCGCATCCCCGGAGCAGGCCGCGTCGGTTCGGGCGCTCGGCGCGCGGGAGGTGATCGACAGGCGGCGGGCCGACGCGTTCGCGCCCTTCGAGCGGCACTTCGACGCCGTCATAGACACGGTCGGGGGTGCTTCGCTCGCGCGCTCCTTCGGCCTCCTCCGGCCAGGCGGCATCCTCGTGTCCGCCGTGAGCCAGCCTGACCCGGCGCTGGCTAAGGAGTACAGCGTGCGCGCCGAATACCTGATCGTCGCGGTGGCGACCAAGGGTCTCGACCGCCTCACCGAACTGCTCGACGCGGGCACGCTGAAGACCCGGCTCGGCGAGGTGCGCCCGCTATTGCAGGTCCGCGCCGCGCACGAGATGCTGGCCGGGACGCGCGCGCACAGGCCAGGCAAGATCGTGCTCATCCCTGGGTCCTGAGCGGGCCGGGGTGAGACAGGCGCCGCACCGAGACTTTGCAAGTCCAGAATGGTTTCCAGTATCCTCCAGAGCCGTGAGACCTTATCTGCGGTCTGGAGGAGGACGATCATGATTCGTTATGCGAGCCCGCTCCGGAGTGCTTTCTGCGCGATTGCTCTGAGCCTGGCGACGGTGCCAAAAACCGACGCTTGCACCCGAGCCTTGTATGTCGGTGCGGACGGCACCGTCATCACCGGCCGCAACATGGACTGGAAGGAAGACCTCCACAGCAATCTGTGGGTCTTCCCGCGCGGCATGGAGCGCGACGGCGCCGCTGGGCCGGGATCGCCGCAATGGACGTCCAAATACGGGAGCCTCATCGCGGCGGGCTACGATGTCGGCAGCGCCGACGGCATGAACGAGAAAGGCCTCGTCGCGAGCATCCTCTACCTCGACGAGTCCGACTATGGGGCGCCCGATCCGCAGCGCCCGCATCTCTCGATCTCGGTTTGGGGCCAATACGCGCTCGACAATTTCGCAACCGTCGCCGAGGCTGTGGATGCGCTCCAAGCCGAGCCGTTCCAGATCATCGCGCCGAAGCTGCCGAATGGCGTCGGCGCCCAGCTTCATCTCGCCTTGTCCGACCCGACCGGCGATTCCGCGGTGCTCGAGTATGTCGCGGGCAAGCTGGTCATCCATCACGGCAAGCAATACGTCGTGATGACCAACTCTCCGACCTACGACCAGCAGCTCGCGCTGAACCGTTATTGGGAGCAGATCGGCGGCCTCGTGTTCCTGCCGGGCACGAACCGCGCCGCCGATCGCTACGCGCGCGCCTCCTTCCTGATCGGCGCGATCCCGAAGTCAGTGAGCCCGCCCTACATTCACGGGGTACCGAACCAATCCTATGCCAACCAAGCAGTCGCGAGCGTCATGAGCGTCATGCGTGCGGTGAGCGTCCCCTTGGGGATCACGACGCCGGGGCAGCCGAACATCTCGTCCACGATCTGGCGCTCCGTGTCGGACCAGACGAACAAGATCTACTACTTCGACATGGCCACTCGGCCTAACGCCTTCTGGGTGTCGCTTGCGAAGCTGAACCTGCAGCAAGGCGCGCCGGTGCTCGAACTGCCGCTTGCAGACGGGCAAATCTACTCGGGCGAAGTCTCCAGCGAGTTCCGCCCGGCGACGCCGTTCCATTTCCTGCCTGCTGGGCCGAGCTGAGAGGGGTCGCTCAGCGCCCGAACGCTTCGATCAGCTCCGGGATACGCTCCGCTTCCGACTGCATTACCGTCCAGGCCAGGCGGATGCAGTCCTCGGTCGCCGTGCCGCGGACCGCCTGCTTGACGAGCGGGACCGCGGAAGCGGCCATGCTGAAGCTGCGCAGGCCGAGGCCCAGCAGGAGCGGCGTGAACCGGGCGTTGCCGGCCATCTCGCCACAGACCGAGACCGGGATGCGCCGGCGCAGCGCCGCCTCGGTCGCGAACTGCACCAGGCGCAGCACGGCCGGGTGGAGCGGGTCGTAGAGCGTCGCCACCGCCGCCTCGGCCCGGTCCACGGCGAGCGCGTACATCGCGAGATCGTTGGTGCCGAGCGCGAAGAACCCGGCCTCCGCGGCGAGGCTGTCGGCGGCGAGGGCGGCGGCGGGCGTCTCGATCATTGTGCCGAGCGGCGGCACGTAGGCTGGGCCCACGCCGCGTGCCTGCACCTGTGCGGCGACCCGGCGATACACCGCCTTCGCCGCCCTGATCTCGGCGGCGTTCGTGACCATCGGCAGCAGCACCCGCACCGGGCCGGCCACGGCCGCCCGCAGGATCGCGGCGAGCTGGACCTCGAGCAAACTCTCCTGGCGCAGCAGGAAGCGGATGCCGCGCAGGCCGAGCGCCGGGTTGAGGTCCGCCGCCTCCGGCACGACGCCGGCACTGACGAGGGCGTCGATCTCCTTCTCGCCGCCCCAGTCCAGCACGCGAATCGTGACCGGCTCGCCGCCCATGGCCTCGACGATGGCGCGGTAGATGTCCGCCTGCTCGTCCTCGCCGGGCAGCGTCTCGCGGTTCATGAACAGGAACTCGGTGCGCACGAGGCCGATGCCGCTGCAGCCGCTGCGCGCGATCATGGGCAGCTCTGCCGGCAGCTCGAGATTCGCGTGCAGTTCGACGACCTGGCCGTCGAGCGTCTCGGCGGGCAAGCGGCGCAGGCGGCCGAGACGCTGCCGCTCGCGCGCGTAAGCGAGGAGCGAGTGGCGCGCCTCCGTGATCGTCGCCGCGTCCGGGTGGAGCACGACCAGGCCTTCCCCGCCCTCGATCACCACGACCCGGCTGGGAGCGCCGTCAGCGGCGGCATCAAGTGTCCGGACGGCCGCGAGCAGGCCGGGCACGCCCAGCACCGCGGGCACGTCGAGGGCGCGGAGCAGGATGGCGGCATGCCCGCTGGCGCCGCCTTCCTCGGTGACGACGCCTGCGATGCGCGCCGGGTTGATGAGGGCGACGTCCGAGGGGCGCAGCGACTCCGCGACCAGGATGGCGCCTTGGGGCGCCGCCGCGAAGCTGCGGAAGGGCGCGCGGGTCAGGTTGCGGACGATGCGCCGGGCGATCTCGCGAACCTCCTCGGCCTGGCGCGCGGCGGCCTGCCGCGCGGTGCTGCCATCCTCGTCGGCCACGCTGCCGGCCCCGAGGGCCGCGATGGCGGCAGCCACCGCATGAGCTTCCTCCGAGATCGCCGTCTCCGCGGCCACGAGCCGCTCGGCGATGCGCGTCCGGGCGCCGCGAAGCAGCCGCGACGGACCCAGCATGTGCAGGTAGGCATCGAGCAGCGGCGCGATCTCCGCCTGCGTGTCGCCCGGCAGCAGGGCGAGGCGCCCGCGCAGCTTGTGCAGCTGCTTGCGCGAGCGGGCCACGGCTTCGTCGAGGCGGGTGCGTTCCGCCTCGATGGCGGCGGCTTGGATGCGATGGCGGACGATCTTGGGGACCGGCTCCTCGGCCATGAACAAGGGGCCGATCGCGACGCCTCGACAGGTCGGGATGCCCGACAGCCTGCGCTCGCGCGGCTCGGGGCAGCCGGGGGCGGCCGGTTCGGCGAAGCCGGGGCCGGCGCTAGTCCTGCTCATGGAAGCCGGCTTCGACGAGGGCGGCCAGCGCGTCGAGGGCTTCCTTCGCGTCCCAGCCCTCGGCGCGCAGCAGGAGATGCGATCCCTGGCCGGCCCCGAGCATCATCAGTCCCATGATGGAGCGCGCGGACACGGGCTCGCTGGCATCCATGCCGTCTCTCGCGCCGTCCGCTGGACCGTTCGGCGCGCGCTCCACGTCCACGGAGGCGCCGAACCGCTCGGCCAAGGTGACGAACTTGGCGGCGGCGCGGGCATGGAGGCCGCGCCGGTTCGGCACCACCACGCGCCGCGTGAGCGTGGCCCCGCCTTCACTCATGAGCCCTCACTCATGGGCGTCCCTTCGCTGCGGCGCTCACCGAATGCGCGCCGCCGGCCAGGTCAGCCGCCGCCGCACGATCCGACCTTCTTGACCATCGGTAAGACATGAGAGGCGGCAGCGATATACTTGCGGCCGGCCGCCTGGGCACACTCGACGCATTCCGGGAGCGTCTGGCTCGACCGGACCTTGGCCAGCTTCACCAGCATGGGCAGGTTGACGCCGGAGATCACCTCGACGCCCGCATGGTTCATCATCGAGATCGCGAGATTGCTGGGCGTGCCGCCGAACATGTCGGTGAGCAGCACGACGCCGTCGCCGCGATCAACCTCGGCGATGCGGGCCTCGATGTCGGCCCGGCGCTTCTCGATGTCGTCGTCGGCGCTGATGCACACGGCCGCAACACCGCGCTGCGCGCCGACCACGTGCTCCATGGCAAGGCGCAGCTCCTCGGCCAGGCGGCCGTGGGTCACGATAACGAGACCGATCATGGGGACGTGTTCAGGCCTCCTGACCTGTCGCTGGCTGGCTGCGGACAGCGTCGGCGGCCGCCAGCTCGCGATGCCTAACCGTTACCTGCCATCCCTTGTCAACTCCCGCGCCCGGCAGCGAGCGCAGATGGACGGCGAGCAACTCGACAATGCGGACCGACCGGTGCTGCCCGCCCGTGCATCCCACCGCGACAGTGACGTAGCGCTTGCCCTCGGTCACGAAGCGTGGAAGCACGAGATCGAGCAGCGCCTCGATCCTGGACATGAACGGAGCGAAATCCGGGTCTGCCTGGATGTAGGCGGCGACGTCGCCGTCGAGCCCCGTTCGTGGCCTCAATATAGGATCGTAGTGGGGGTTGCGCAGGAATCGCGCGTCGAAGACCATGTCGGCCTCGCGGGGCAGACCTGCGCGGAACGCAAAAGAGACGAGGGAGAGATTGAGGCTCGCCAGCCCCGTCTCGCTGGCGCCGACGCCGAAGCGCGCCGCAATGCCTAGGCGCAGGTCGGGCAGGGCCAGCGTCGAGGTGTCGATGACCAGGTCGGCCGCGTCGCGCAGCGCCTCGGTGATCTCGATCTCTGCCCGGATGCCGTCCAGCACGCGGCCCTCGGGTGCGAGCGGGTGGCGGCGCCGGGACTCGGTGTAGCGGCGCAGCAGCGTGTCCTCGCTCGCCGATGCATAGACCAGCTCGGCCTGCAGCGCCGGGTTGGCGCGCAGGGTCTGCAACACGGTGACCACGATGGCGGCGTCGAATCCGCGCGAGCGCGCGTCCATGCCCACGGCGAGCGGCTTGCCCCCGCGCGCGACCAGCGATGTGAGCATGTCGAGCGGCGGATTATCGACGGCCTCGTAGCCGAGATCCTCCAGGGCGCGCAGGATGCTGATCTTGCCGGCGCCCGAGAGGCCGGTGACGAGCACGACGCGCTGGCGCCGGGTCACGCGAAGGCCCCCGCGGCCTGGGACACGAGGCCCAGCGCGCAATCGAGCGCGAGCGACACGCGCAGCGGCGCCGAGGCGAGCCACGGATCGAGCACGATGCTCGGCACGCCGAACTCGGGGTCGCGCGCTGGGTGCGGCAGGCGCACCGGGACCGGTCCGAGCGTTACCGCGAGCTTGAGCCGCGCCGTCGCTCGGTAGGGTAGGCGAAGGATGCCGAGACCGCGGATTTCGACGAGGCCTGCGAGTGCTGCGGGCGGCCGCGCGACGCCGCCATCGATCTCGACTTGGTCGTCGGCAACCAGCGTGAAGCCGCGATCGAGCAAGCGGAGCAGCAGGTCCGACTTGCCCGAGCCGGAGGGGCCGAGCAGCAGCACGCCGTGGGCGTCGCGGGCGGCGCAGCTTGCATGGTATCGCATCGCGGCGCGACTGTGCGGCGGCGCGCGCAGGAAAGAAAGTGGTGAGTTTCAAGTTTGGCGAAGATCGCGATACTGGATCACGTAGGAAAAGCGACGCGGTTTTCACGTTCCTGAGTGCCGACGGGTCAAAACCTTAGCGGCTTCAATGCCGGCACGATGCCGATTCATCGTCGCTACGCCTGCGGCAGCCGCGTGCTCCGCTGACGTGCGGCTACGCCTGCGGCAGCCGCACGACGAACCGCGCCCCGGTGATGTGGCCGGCGGAATCGCGGGCGTTCTCGGCAGTGATCCGGCCTTTCAGCGCTTCCACGACCTGACGGCTGATGGAAAGGCCGAGGCCGCTGTGCTGGCCGAACTGCTCGCCGGCCGGGCGCTCGCTGTAGAAGCGGTCGAAGACGTGCTCCAGCCGGGCTTCAGGAATGCCTGGTCCCTCGTCCTCGACCTGCAGCTCGACCATGGCGCCGAGCGGGCGGGCGCGGAGCAGGATGCGGCCGTCGCGGGGGGAGAAGCTGCTGGCGTTGCCGATGAGGTTGCGCAGGACCTGCACGAGCCGTCCCTCCACGGCGCGCACCGGCAGCGGGGTGCCGGGAACGTCCAGGACGAGGCGCGGCTCGCCGTCGTGCCGCGTGGTATTGTGGATCTCGGCGAGCGTCTGAAGGATGGGCACCATGTCCACCGGCTCCGTCGCCGTTCGCGACAGCTCGGCATCCACGCGGCTCGCGTCGCTGATGTCGCTGATGAGGCGGTCGAGGCGCTGCACGTCGGCGCCGATGATCGTGAGCAGCCGTCGCTGCTGCTCCAAATCCTCGACCCGGCGCAGTGTCTCGATCGCGCTGCGGATGGAACTCAGCGGGTTCTTGATCTCGTGCGCCACGTCGGCGGCGAAGCGCTCGGTCGCGTCCATGCGCGCCCAGAGAGCGCGCGCGCTCTCGGCGAGCGCTCCGGCCAGCTCGCCGATCTCGTCGCGACGCTTGAGCAGGAACCGCGGCACGGTGCCGGCCCGGCCCTGGCCCTCGCGCATGGAGCGCGCCGCGTCGGCGAGACGCAGGATCGGGCGCGCGATCGTGAGCGACAGATACCAGGAGAGGCCGACGGTGAGCACGAGCGCGAGGGCGAACAGCTCCAGGATGCTCATGCGCACGGCGACCAGGCTGTCGTCCACCTCGCGGGCTTCGCGGGTGAGCAGCAGGATGCCGACGTTCGTGCGGTCGTGCAGGACCGGCTCGGAGACGCTGACCAGCAGCCGCCCGTCCGCGGTGCGCCGGATATAGGGCGGCATCTCGCGGCTGCTGTCCTTCTCGCTGAGGCGCAGCTCCTGCTTCACGTCTGGCTGCCAGTCTATGCCCGCGGCGTCCGTCGCCGCCTGCACGAAGGGCACCTCTCCGCTGTGCGGCAGCAGCGAGAGGGCCTCGTCGTAGGCGTCGGCGATGGCGGCGAGGATCGGCCCGCGCCGTGCCACGGACGGCAGCGGCTCGGCCACGACGGCGCCGCCCGGCTCCTCGCGCACCCGGCTGTCGGCAACGAGCCGGCCGTCCGGCGCGAAGAGACGGGCCTGGGCGTCAGGCGTAGGCTCGGTGAGCCGGTGGAGCAACGTTCGCGCGAGATCGGGGACGAGCGCGGGCGCGCCCGCTCCCGTCGAGTGCACGGCGCTTTCGCCAAGGGCGTTCGCGTAGATGCGGGCCTGCTCGCGCAGCGCGCCGACCTCGGCGATGAGCAGGCCGTTCTGATACTGGTCGAGGTAGAGGAGGGCAGCGACGAGAAGGGCGAGTGGCAGGGCGTTGACGAGCAGAATGCGGCGCAGCAGCGAGGAACCAGGCCGGCGGGTTGCGCGGCGGCGGGCCGCAGCAGGAGAAACGGCGTCGGCAGAGGGCGCGCCGAGAGGGCGGGCGCCGAAGCGGGCATGGGCGAGGTCAGGAGCGGCGTCGGGCAATCACGCCTCCTTGTAGCGGTATCCGATTCCGTAGAGCGTCTCTATCCCGTCGAAGCTGTCGTCCACGGCGCGGAACTTCTTACGCAGGCGCTTGATGTGGCTATCGATGGTGCGGTCGTCCACGTAGGTGTTCTCACCATAGGCGGCATCGATGAGCTGGTCGCGATTCTTCACCATGCCGGGCCGGGCGGCGAGGGCCTTGATGAGCAGGAACTCGGTCACGGTGAGATGGACGGGCTGGTCCTTCCAGGTGCATTCGTGCTTGGTCTCGTCGAGGGTGAGGTCGCCGCGGACCAGGATGCCGCCGGGCGGCGCGCCGGACCCCTCGGCGCGGCTCGCCTCGTTGCGGCGGAGCAAGGCGCGGATGCGCTCGATCAGCAGGCGCTGGCTGAACGGCTTGGTGATGTAGTCGTCGGCGCCGAGCCGCAGTCCCATGAGCTGGTCCACCTCCTCGTCCTTGCTGGTCAGCAAGATGACCGGCATGGCGCTGCGTGCGCGCAGGCGCTGCAGCAGCTCGATGCCGTCCATGCGGGGCATCTTGATGTCGAGCACGGCGAGGTCCACGGGGCGGGAGAGCAGGCCCTGAAGCGCGCTCTCGCCGTCGGTGTAGGTTCGGACGGCGAAGCCTTCCTGCTCCAGGGTCATGCTGACCGAGGCCAGGATGTTGCGGTCGTCGTCCACCAGCGCGATCGTGTGCTTCATGAGCGTATCCTTGATAGTCCTGGAGGGGATTGCCGCCTCGCCCCGGCCGAGCATATGGGCAAGGATTGTGGCGGAATGGGGAGGTGCAGGATACAGCCATGGCGAGCGAAGCCGACCCCAGCAGCATGCCCGGACCCGATCCTGGCGCCGTGCCCGGAGCCAATCCTGACGCCGTGCCCGGCGACGACCCCGCGCTTGAGGCGCGCCGCCTGCTGCGCGCCGCGCGCGGCGGGACGCTCGCGACGAGCGTCTCCGGCCAGCCCTTCGCGTCGCTGGTAACGCCGGCGACGGCGCCAGACGCCTCGGTGCTCCTGCTGCTCTCCGATCTGTCCGAGCACACGCGCCACCTGCGGGCGGAGCCGCGCTGCGCGCTCCTCGTCGCGGGCGCGGCGGACGGGCCGAACCCGCAGACGGCGCCGCGGCTCACCGTCACCGGCGTCGCCGAGCTGGACCCTGATCCGGCGCTGCACGCGCGCTGGGTCGCGCTCCACCCCTACGCCGCATTCTACGCGGGCTTCGGGGACTTCCACCTGTGGCGCCTGCGGCCGAGGGGCGGGCTGTTCGTGGCCGGCTTCGCGCGGGCGCACCGGCTGCGCGAGGCTCAGCTCACGCCCGATGCGGCGGCTGTCGCGTCCGTCGCCGCGGCCGAGGCGGGCATCATCGCCCATTGCAACGAGGACCATGCCGACGCGCTGGCGCTGGTCGCCGGACTGCACGGCGGGGCGCCGGGAGCATGGCGCATGGTCGCGGTGGACGTGGACGGGTGCGACCTCGCGGATGGCGAGACCTTGGTGCGCGTCCCCTGGAGCGCGCCGGTGACGGGACCGGGCGAGGTGCGGACGGAGCTGGTGCGGCTCGTGGGCGATGCACGCGCCGCGGGGCACGGCCGCGGAGCATAAGGCGTTCGAGGTCACGGCCTATCAACCCGCGAGACGAGTTACTGAACATACGATTCCTATTGCGGGTAGGAACTGGAGGGCTGATCCTGGCTCGAGCGGCCCCTGGCCATTTGGGGGAGGTTGGTTAGTAACAGCTGCGGTCTATCTCCTGGCACGCGGACTTGACATCTCCGCAGCCGACACGATACGGGCGCGTTTGGATGCAACTTGCCCGGACCGAAGCGACACTGCCGACTTCACCTAGGGGGTTGCATTGACTGCTTGGACGCGGCCGGACCCTTCAGCATCCGAACGGCCGCTACTCCGGGCTTTCCTTGGAAAGGTATGACATGCGACGGACTTCCCTAGGTATTCTGGCCGTGACATTCGCGGGCCTGACGCTCGCTGCTTGCACGAACCCGCCGCCGCCGACCGTTCAGAGCCAGGCGCCCTCCGTTCCGGTTAACGCGGGCTTCGGCAACACGCCTGTCAATGCGGGCTTCGGCAATCAACCGGTCACGTCCGGCTACCACGACACGCCAGGCGCGCCGACTTACCAGCCATGATTGGGGCGTAAGAAGGTTCGCTTTGCCGCCCGAGGTAACCGAGGCAGCTTCCGTATCGAACTAGAGCACCAGACCTAGAGCACCAGACCTAGAGCACCACTGAAGCAGCAGCCATACCGGCCGCTGCGAGTGCATGGAGGAGAAGAGCGATGCTTAAATACGTAGCGGTCCTCGCGGCGGTCCTCGCGATGACGACCACCCACGTCAACGCCCAATCGACCACCTCGCCGGGCTGCACCCCGCAGCAGGCTGGCGGGGCGAGCCTCCCGGCACGTGGGCAGCCGGCCGGCGGCGCGGGCGTTGGTAACGCCCCGGCGCTGGGCCAGCCCGCTGGCGGTGCCGGCGTCGGGAACGCCCCGGCACGCGGGCAGCCAGCAGGCGGCGCAGGCGTCGGGAACGCCCCGGCGATGGGCCAGCCGGCCGGCGGCGCGGGCGTTGGGAACAACGCGGCGCGCGGGCAGCCGGCTGGTGGGACGGCCTGCGAGTAATCTGACGTCGATCAGCACTGGAACAGAGCAGGCGGGGCGTCATCGCGGCGCTCCGCCTGCCCCGGTTGGCGGAGGCAAATCGTGATCACCACCTGGCGTGGCAGGGCAGGTTATGTGCTCGTCGCAGCGGCTTGCGCCCTGGCAGGGCCGCTCGGGGCGCCGCGCGCGCTCGCGCAGGAGCCGGCACCCGGCGCCATGATGAACATGACGAACCTGTTCCGCAGCCTGCTGCCGACCGTGGTCAACATCACCGCGCGCGGCGAGATGGAAGCTCCGGCGTCCGCCATGGTGGCGGGCACCGAGGAGCCTCCCGCCGGGCAGATCAAGACGGTCGTGGGATCGGGGTTCGTGATCGATCGTTCCGGGATCATCGCTACAAACTGGCACGTCGTGGCCGGTGCCTACGAGATCGTCGTGAACTTCTCGGACGGGTCCAGCAGCTCTGCCACCGTTCTCAGCGCGACCCGCGTGGGCGACGTCGCCCTGCTGAAGGTGGACGTGGGGCATCCGCTCGCCGTGGCGCATTGGGGCGACAGCGACAAGGTCCAGATCGGCGATCCGGTGGTGGCCATCGGCAACCCGCTCGGCCTCGGGATGTCGGTCAGCTCGGGCATCGTCAGCGCGCTCAACCGCAACATCATGGAAACGCCCTACGACGACTTCATCCAGACCGACGCGGCAATCAACCACGGGAATTCCGGCGGCCCGCTGTTCAACATGAAGGGCGAGGTGATCGGGATCGATACGGCTCTCGTCTCGCCGACCACCGGCTCGGCCGGCCTGGGCTTCGCCATCCCGGCGAGCAACGCGCAGTTCGTGATCGGGCGGATGCTGAAATACGGCTGGGTGCGGCCGAGCTGGCTCGGGCTGATCGTCCAGCAGGTGACGCCGGAGATGGCGCAAGCCCTCGGCATGGCGCGGCCCGAAGGCTCGATCGTGGCGATGATGGCCCCTGGCAGCCCGGCGGAGAAAGCTGGGCTGCAGGTCGGCGACGTGGTGCTGCGCTTCGGTGACAAGACCCCGTCCGACGAGCGGGCGCTGCTGCGCATGATCGCGGAAGCGCCGGAAGATGAGGCCAGCAGCTTAACGGTCTGGCGGGCGGGCAAGGAGCAGACCATCCCGGTTACTGTTCGCGAGTGGCCGCGCCAGCAGTGGGACAAGTTCGAGATGATCTCCAAGCCGGTGCCGCTGCACTGGACGCTGCCGCCCGATTTCGGCCTGACGCTGGCCGATCTCACCGACAAGAACCGCGCGCATTACGGCCTCGACACGCAGCAGACCGGCGTCCTGGTCACCGGCGTCGCCTCGGACACCGACGCGGCGCAGCATGGGCTGACCCCAGGTGACGTGATCCTGCGCGTGCAGGACGCCTCGGTTACCTCGTCCGAGGAAGTCCAAGCGAAGCTTGATGCCGTCCGCGATGCGAAACGAAGCTTCGCGCTGCTGCTGGTGCTGCCCAAGGTGCAGACCCGGCCTGGCCCGAGATGGGTCCCGCTGCGGGTCGCTCCGGAGTGAATTTGGAAAGCCATGACGGCGCGGTAGCCGCGTAAGCAGTTGGAAAATTTTTATACCGGCGAGGAAAAGATTCACTGGACGGTTGGCCATCGGCTTGGAAACACTCCGATGTGGCACGCGAACGGACATTGAGCGCAACGGGCGCTGCTGCCCGCGAAGCCGCGCCTGCGTCAACGCAGGAGCATGACTAGGGAGTCCGTCCGTGAGTCTCGTCGCCGATCAGGAGTCCGCCCTCGCCGGCACCGGCGCGCAAACGGCACGCACCGTCCACGCCAACCTCGGCGCTCCGCAACTGATCGAGCACGCCATCCGCCGCGGCGAGGGCCGGCTCTCCGAGGACGGCGCACTGGTCGTCCAGACGGGCGTGCATACTGGGCGGTCGGCGCAGGACAAGTTCGTCGTGGACGAGCCAGCGACGGGCGGCGACGTGTGGTGGGGCCGGGTCAACCAGAAGCTCGCCCCGGACGCATTCGCCCGTCTGCGCCGCCGGGTGCTCGATGCCCTTGGAGGCCACGACCTCTACACCCAGGACCTCTATGCCGGCGCCGACCCGCGCCACCGGTTGCGCGTGCGGCTGGTCAGCACCGGGGCGTGGCACGCGCTATTCGCCCGCACGATGCTCATCCGCCCGGCGCCCGCCGACCTTCCCGTTTTCGCGCCGGACTGGATCATCCTGCACGCGCCACGTGTCGAGGCGGACCCAAGCCTCGACGGCGTGCGCAGCGGCACGGCCATCGCGCTCAGCGTCGAGCAGCGCTGCATCGTCATCTGCGGCACGGAATACGGCGGCGAGATCAAGAAGAGCGTCTTCACGGTCATGAACTGGGTGCTGCCCAAAGCGGGCGTGCTGCCCATGCACTGCAGCGCCAACGTCGGACCTGCAGGCGATGTCGCTCTGTTCTTCGGCTTGTCTGGGACGGGCAAGACCACGCTCTCCTCCGATCCGGCCCGCCCGCTCATCGGCGACGACGAGCACGGCTGGGGCGAGGAGGGCGTCTTCAACTTCGAGGGCGGCTGCTACGCCAAGGTGATCAACCTCTCGCGCGAGGCCGAGCCCGAGATCTACGCCTCGACCCACCGCTTCGGCACCGTGCTGGAGAACGTCGCGATGGACGGGCAAGGGCGCCTCGACCTCGCGGACGCGTCCCGCACCGAGAACACGCGCGCCTGCTACCCGATCGAAGCCATTCCCAACTGCGAGCGGTCCGGGCGGGGCGGCCATCCGCGCAATGTGGTGATGCTGACGGCGGACGCCTTCGGCGTGCTGCCGCCGATCAGCCTCCTCTCACCCGCTCAGGCCATGTACCACTTCCTGTCCGGCTACACGGCAAAGGTGGGCGGCACGGAGAAGGGCCTCGGCAAGGAGCCTGCGGCGACTTTCAGCACCTGCTTCGGGGCGCCGTTCCTGCCGCGACGGCCGGAGATCTATGGCCAGATGCTCTCCGAGCTCATCACCCGGCACGGCGCCTCCTGCTGGCTCGTCAACACCGGCTGGACCGGGGGCGGCTACGGCGTCGGCAAGCGCATGGGCATCCAGCACACCCGCGCCCTGCTCCGCGCGGCGCTGGACGGCAGCCTCAAGGAGGCGCGCACGCTCGTCGAGCCGTTCTTCGGGCTGACAGTCCCGCAGGACGTGCCGGGGATCCCGAACGAGGTGCTCGATCCGCGCCGGGCCTGGGCGGACCCGGCCGCCTATGACCGCGCGGCGCGCGAGTTGGCCGGGCGGTTCGAGCGCAACTTCGCCGAATTCCAAGGCATGGTCCCTGACGTCGTGCGCGCCGCGGCGATCCGCGCTGCGGCGTAGGCGGCCAGGATGTCCCGACCGGTCACGGCCAAACGATAGGGCGCACCCTGAGCAGCGGAATGCCGCCCGCGCGCAGGGTCCCGTCCGCGACGGCGACGGGCACGGTGACCTCGCCCGGCGATTCGCCCTGCGACGCCCGGGCGAACAGCCCGAGGGCGGCGCGCGCCGCCAGCGCTACGCCGGGCGTCACGGCACCGCCCTGGACGAGCCGGTCGAGTGCTGCCTGCCAGCCTTGCAGCTTCACGCTCGCTTCTGCCCGCGGCTGCAAGCCGGCATCGAGGCCGCCCGATCCCGAGCCGGCCGCGCTGAGCGGTCCCCAGCGCAGCGAGAACCGAGGCACATTCACGCGCCCGCCCGAATCGCGCCAGAGCGCCGCCTGCTCGGCCGCCGTGGCGCCAGGCGGGGCCGGGCCGGGCGCGCCGGTCACCGTCACCTCGGCACTCGCGCTCTCCATCGTCGCGCCGAGCGGCCACCCGTAGCCCTGGGGCAGCGCGATTGCATCGGCTTCGGCTCGCACGCCCTCCGCGATCGCGTCTGCCCGCAGCGCCGCGGCCTCGACCGTGATCCCCGCCGCGGCGATCCGCACCGCCCGCCCGCGCAGCTCCGGCTCGCCCTCTCCCGAGAGCGGGACGTGCACCGCGAGCGCCGCGGCCGTGACGCGCGCCTCGGGGAGCGTCGCGAGCCGGACGCGCTGCACGCCGTCAGGCAAGACCTCCAGGGTGCGCGGCGCGAGCGGCGAGAGGCGCAGCCGCACCTGTTCCCCGCTCCACGCCATCCCGCCTGGCACGAGCGCGCCGCCATCCGCTAGCACGGGCTGTGGGATGACCAGCTCCGCCGCAACTGGCCAGCCCGCACGCCGCGGCGTGCTGCCGCCGACCGTCCAGCCGGCCGACCGCATTGCCGTCGCCCACGCCTCGTAGCCGGCGCGCAGCTGAGCCGTCGCCCAGAGCCACGCCGCACCGTCCAGCGCGGCGAGCGCCAAAAGGACGGCGAGCGTGGTCCCTACCAGCCTACGTGCCACGGCTCGTTCCCGGCCGCGGCCCGGCGCTCATCAAATCCTGCCGCCCGAGCGCGAAGCCGGGGACGACCTCGCGCAGGCCGAGCTTCGCTGCGAGCCATTTGTCAAACTCGCCCGCGAGCAAGCGCAGCGCAGCCGGCCCCGTGCTCCCGCGCAGGACAGGCGACTGCACCGGCGCCGGGTGAAGCGCGATCCCCGGAAGTGCCCGGCCGATCTCCAGGAGCGCGCGCGGCATGTGATAGCCGGCCGTGACCACGATCAGCGAGTGCGCGTCGTGCTGGTGCGCCCACGCCGCAGTCTCCTCCGCGTTGCCGCGAGTCGTGCGCGCTGCACGGCCTAGGGCAACCGGCGCATTGAGTGTCTTGGCGTCGAGCCCAAGGCCGCGGACGATGGCGTCGAGGCCCGACCCGTGCCCCACCCCGGAGATGAGCAGCGCCGGCGCGCGTCCCTCCTCGAGCAGGTGCAGCCCGGCGGCGACGCGGTCCGCTCCCCCCGTGAGCACCACGATGCCGTCAGCATGCGCTGGCAGGGCCTCCGTCTCGTGCGCAGCACCCAGGAACAGGGCGAAGCTCAGCGACCACGCCGCTCCGAGCAGCAGCGGCAGCAGCACGAGCGGCGCAGCCAGCCAGGTCGCCCACGGCTTCACCCTCACGGCAGCCGAAGCAGCCAACTTCGGACCGTGCCCTGTGCCGTCAACCACCCGATCGCGGCCGCGGCGAGCGGGAGGGCGGCGAGACGGACCCAGAGCGCAAGGGGCAGGAGGCCCGGCACGCCGTCCGCCTCGCCTGCGCCCGGCATCGCGAAGGGTGCCGCGAGCTGCGCGAGGCTCGCCAGCAGCGGAACGGCCGCGAGCGTTCCCAGCACCGCGCCCGCCGCTGCCAGCGCCGTCGCCCGCCGGGCGAAACGCTTGGCGATGTAGCCGTCCGTGGCACCCAGGCCGTGCACCACGGCGATAGCGTCGCGCCGGGCGCTCAGCCCTGCCCGCGTCGCCACCGCCACGACGGCCGCCGCCACGCAGGCGACGACAGCCGTCGCGAGCGCGGCGCACGCCTGCAGGCTGCGCGCGAGCGTCCCGAGCCGCACCAACCAGGCGCCGTGATCGTCCACCAGCGTGCCTGGTGTCGCGGCGTCGAGCCGCGCGGCGAGTGAATTGGCATCGAGCCGCGCGGCGAGTGAATTCGCGTCCAGCCGCTCGGTGAGACGATCCGGCACCGCCTCGGCCGCCCGCATCCGAACCTCCAGCACTGCGGGCAGAGGCAGGGCGATCCGCTCGTCGCCGCCGCCGAGCCAGGGGCGAAGCATACCCTCCAGCTCCTGCTCGCCCAGGAGACGCACGGCCGCCACGCCGGGGTCCGCCCGGAGCAGCGCCGCGACCCGCGCGACCCTGCTGCCCGCATCGCCCGGCGAGCCGGGATCCGGCACCTGCACGGTGAGGACGGTGGTGCCGCCGCCGCGCCAGTGCTGGGCGAGCCTGTCCGCCGCGACCGCCCCGGCAAGCGCGAGCGCGGCGAGGAAGGCCATGGCCGCGACCAGGAACGGCAGCAACCGGTCTGCGAGGGCGCGTCGGACACCGAGATCATCGGCACGGGCCGGGCGGAGGCGCCGCCGCCGCAGCGGGATATGCCTAGCCATGCTCGGCTAACCGGCCGCCGCGCAGCCGCAGGACTGGTGCCGGGCTGCGCTCGACGAGGGCGAGGCTGTGGGTCGCGACCACGACGGTCGTGCCGAGCCGGTGCATCTCGTGCAGGAGCTGCATGACGCGCGCGGCCTGGCCGTCGTCCAGATTGCCCGTCGGCTCGTCGGCGAGCAGCAGGTCCGGCCTCACGACGACGGCGCGGGCAACGGCGACGCGCTGCTGCTCGCCGCCCGACAGCTCCGGCGGACGGGCGGCGAAGCGGCGCCCCATCCCCACCCAGTTCAGCATCTCAGTCACGTCCGCGCGAATCTGTCCTTCCGACCGCCCGGCGAGTCGCAGCGGCAGGGCCACGTTGTCGAACGCGGACAGGTGCGGCAAGAGGCGGAAATCCTGGTGGACCGTCCCGATCCGCCGTCGCAGCCACGGCAACCGCCGCCGCCGCACGCCGCCGATCTCGGTGCCGAGCAGGTGCAGCCGCCCGCGCGTCGGCCTTGCTGCGAGCGAGAGCAGACGGAGGAGGCTGCTCTTCCCGGCGCCGGACGGGCCGAGCAGCCAGCGGAACCCGCCCGGCGGAACCTCGAACGACAGTCCGGACAGCACCTCGGCCGCATCCCGCCTGCGGCCATACTGAAACCCGACTCCCTCCAAGCGCACCATAGACGTCTCTGGCGTGGTCCCTGGAAATGCCCTTAGGCCGCGACCCCGATGCCGCCCTCTTGCCCTTGGGGAGGGGTAGGCGCGGGGCCATCGCGTGAGGTATCACGGCGGAGTGCGAGTAGTCTGCCCATCTTGTGCCGCTACCTACGATGTGCCTGAGGCCGTGCTTGCCCCTGGCCGCGCTGTGCGCTGCGCGCGGTGCGGCGCGCAGTGGGCGCCGTTGCCGCCCGTTGAGACCCGTCCGCCCCCGGACTCACCGCCCTTGGTCCCGCCATCCCTGGCGCCATCGTCCCTGGAGCCGCCCGATCCGGCGGGCTGGCCCGTGACCGAGCGCGTCGTCGGACCTGCCGTGCCGCTGCCTAAGCCGGACGCTAGCGCCGACGTGATCGGGGAGCCTCGTCGGGAACCCAGGGTGCTGCGCGCCCCCGCTACGGACGACACTGTCGTCGTCCGGCGCCCTCGCCGCAGCGGCGCCGCACCGCTGATCGCCTGGCTCGCGAGCCTGGCGGTGCTCATCGCGCTGGTCTTCGCGGCTTATGCCTGGCGCGACCGCGTCATGGCGGCGTGGCCGCCGAGCGAGCGGCTCTACGCGGCGCTGGGACTCGCGCACGCCCCGAGCAGCGTGGGCCACTGAAGCGGGGCGGGGAGCCTAACCTCTGGCCTTCTGACGTTGATCAAGCTGCTCGAACAGCCCGATGAGCCAGGCCATGCGGGAATCGAGGTTGCGCGGCCGCGGGATCGTGGCTGGCCGCGGCGGCGCGGCCGCGACGGCCTCGACGAGGAAACGAACCTCGCCGAGCGGCGGCGCGACGACGTCCCGCACCGGGACGGCAGCCTCGATCAGGCTGCGGGCGAGCAGATCCGCCTTGCGGCGGGAGGGCACGACGACGCGGCGGGACACCGAATCGAGGCCCGCCCTCTCCACCTCGCGGCCGATCTCGGCGTAGAGGAGCCGCGCCGCCTTGATTCCCGGCCGGCAGGCGAGCGGCAACCGGGCGATGCCCGAATCCGCCCGCGCATACAGCCCGTCGGCAACCCGCAGGAGGCGCTGCACGACGCCGCCGACGCCCTCGGTGAACATCGGCCGCGCCAGCCAGTCCTGCGGCTCGACCCCCGCCTCCCGCAGCCACTGGAGCGGCAAGTAAAGCCGCCCGGCGCGGGCGTCCTCGCCGATGTCGCGCGCGATGTTGGAGAGCTGCATCGCCACGCCGAGGTCGCAGGCGCGGGCCACCAGCTCCGGCGCCCGCACCCCCATGAGCACGACCATCATGGCGCCCACCGACCCGGCAACGCGCGCCGCGTACGCGAGGAGGCCGGGCAGATCCTCATATTGCCGCCCCTCGGCGTCCCACTCGAAACCTTCGAGCAGCGCCTCGGGCAGGGCGCGCGGGACGCCGTGACGCACGACCACGCGGGCGAGTGCCCGGTCCGCCGAGGCGGGCAGCGGCCGGCCGGCATAGACCCGGTCAAGCCGCTCGCGCATCCGCGCGACCGCGTCCGCGCTGCTGCCGAGATCGACGGCCCCAAGATCAACGGCGTCATCCGCTTCCCGGCAGAACGCATAAACGGCCGCCGCCGGCTCGCGCACGCGCCGCGGCAGCAGCAGCGATGCGGCGAGAAAGCTGCGGGACCCGGTGCGGAGCGTCGCCCGGCACGCGGCGAGGTCCGCCGCGGCGCCCCGGTCAGGCCAGGGCTGCGGCATGGGGCACCACGGAGTCGAGCACGCGCGCGGAGGAGAGGACGCCAGGCACGCCAGCGCCGGGGTGGGTGCCGGCGCCGACGAGATACAGGCGCTCGACCTCCTCGCTGCGGTTGTGCGGCCGGAAGAAGGCGCTCTGGGTCAGCACCGGCTCCAGCCCAAATGCCGCTCCGCGGAACGACAGCAGCCGGTCCTGGAAATCGAGCGGCGTCATGACCCGCGACGTGACGACGTGCTCGTCGAGGCCAGGGAGCACGGTCTCGGCGAGGCGGCGCGCGAGGAGGCGCCGATACCTCTCTGCCTCGCACCGCCAATCTGTGCCGCTGCCCAGGTGCGGGACCGGCGAAAGCACGTAGAACGCGTCGCAGCCCGCGGGCGCGAGGGAGGGGTCCGTCGCCGTGGGGCGGTGCAGGTAGAGGCTGCAATCCGGTGCGAGCACTCGGCGGTCGAAGATGTCGCGCAGCAGCTCCTCGTAGCGCGGCCCGAGCAGGATGGTGTGGTGCGCGACCTCCGGATACTGCCGGCGCGTGCCGAAATACCAGACGAACAAACTCATTGAGTAGCGCGCCCGCTCGACGCGCCGGTCCGTCCAGCGGCGTCTCGCACCGGGCGGGAGCAGGCGGCGATAGGTCCAGGCCGGGTCGGCGTTGGACACCACGATCTCGGCCGGGATCACCTCGCCCGAGGCGAGCCGCACTCCCGTCGCGGCGCCGCCCTCCACGGTGATCGCGGCGACCTCCGCATCGCAGCGCACGGCTCCGCCCTGCCCCTCGATGAGGCCGACCAGGCCCTCGATCACACGGCCCGTCCCGCCCATCGCGAAGTGGACGCCCCAGCGCCGCTCCAGGAAAGCGATCAGGCTGTAGATCGCGCTCGCGGTCAGCGGATTGCCGCCGATGAGCAGCGGATGGAAGCTCAGCACGACGCGCAGCCGTGGGTCCCGCACGTAGCGGGAGACGAGGCCGAAGACGCTGCGGAACGCCTGCCGCCGGACGAGATGGGGCGCGACCTTGACCATGCTCGCCCAGGAGCCGAACGGAACGTGGCCGAGCCGCTCGAAGCCGATGCGGAACGTCGCCTCGCTCGCCCGCATGAAGCGCTCGTAGCCCGCAACATCGCCGGGCGAGAACCGGGCGACCTCGGCGCGCATGGCGACCGGATCGCCGGAGTAGTCGAACACCGTGCCGTCGTCGAAGCGGATCCGGTAGAACGGCGAGACCGCGCGCAGCTCGACATCGTCCGCGAGGCGCCGCCCGCACAGGCGCCACAGCTCCTCCAGCAGGAACGGCGCCGTGATGATGGTCGGCCCGGCGTCGAACGTGAATCCGTCCTGCCGGTGAACCAAGGCCCGCCCGCCGGGCGCCTCAAGCCGCTCCAGGACCGTCACCCGGTAGCCGCGCGCGCCCAGGCGAACGGCCGCGGCGAGACCGCCGAACCCGCTCCCGATCACCACCGCATGGGGACGCTGCCGGGTCATCGGCGCCAGCGCTGCCGCAGATCGGCCAGGTGCGCGAGCAGCGCCGCCGCGAGGCAGGGCGCGATCCAGCTCCATCCCGCGCCCCCGAGGGCGCCGCGCAGCGCGAGGAGGAGGCAGGCGCCCGAGAGCAAATTGCCGAGCAGGAATCCCGGCGCGACGCCGCGGCCCGTCTTGCGGTTGTAGAGAGCGAGCGCCGCCAGCTCCAACGCCGTCACGAAGAGGGCGAAATCCACGACGCGCCCGGTGTCGAGCAGCGCACTCACTGCGGCAGCACCCCGACCGAGCGGGCGGCGCCCGCCAGGAGCTCCGCCGTCTCCGCCGGGCGCTCCTCGTGGGCGAGGTGTCCAAGGCCCGGCATCTCTACGATTTGCGTGGACGGCAGGAGAGCGCGCACCCGCTGCGCCTCCGCAGGCGGAACCATCCGGTCGTTGGTGCCGACGATCAGCTGCAGCGCCGGCTTGAGGCGGGGCAGGTCGCGCGCGAGCGGACGCAGGTCCCACCCCGCCATCATGCCGAGCGCGCCGGCGACCTGGCGCGAGCTTCGAGCCAACCGCCGATAGAGCGCTTCGCCGGCTGGATCGAGGCTGGACCCCGTGTTGCGCAGGAGCTGGTCCACGACGGCACGGTCTCCCGCGCGCCAGGCGAACACCTGAGGCAACAGCGGGAGGCCGGCGATCAGCCTGGCTAATGGCTGTAGCGCCTCGCCGATCTGTCCTGGCGGGGGTAGCAGGGCGGCGTTGAATCCCACCAAGCCACGCAGGGCAATAGCGTCGTCGAGGCTCATGCGCGCGAGGATGGCCGCGCCCGCCGAATGCCCGGCCGCCAGGACCGGGTCCACGCCCAGTGCACGCAGCAGGTCGCGGAGCGCCTTGGCCATGCCGGGCAGCGAGCGCCGGTGCCCCGGCAGGGGATCGGTGAACCCATGGCCCGGCAGGTCGGGTGCCGTCGACGCGGAAGCGCGTCGCGAGCAGCGGCGCGAGCGCGCGCCAGGTATGCGTGCTGGATCCCGTGCCGTGCACCAGCAGCAGCGCTGGGCTCCCGGGCTCGCCGAAACATTGAACATGCCAGCGCAGGCCGGACGCGCGCACGAAACGGCTCGCGTCGCGGTTCGGCCAGTCCCGGCCTTCCCGCTCCCACGCCAGCCCGTCAGGCATAGCTAATCGCCGGGCTTACCGCCCGGACGCTTGTCGCCGGGCTTACTGCCCGGACACCCGCCGCAGCCTGGATCGCCTGCGAGACGATAGCCGCACCCGCGTATGGCAGCGGGAGATACCGCGCGCCCATCTCCGCGGCGAGGCGCTGTGCGGGCGGCGCCGGGCGCGGCGAAGTGTCCACGAGCAGGGCCGAGATTCCGGCTGTCCGCAGCGCGCGCGCGGCGCCCAGCGCGTCCTCTTCGGCCCGCATCCGTCCCGCCGCGCCGTCCCGCGCGATGTTGGCGCGGCCATCGGTCAGCACCGCCACGAGCGGCGTCTGGCCCGCGCGCCGGACCGTATCGGCCAGGGCCAGCGCCGCGTCGAGCCCGGCTGCGAGCGGCGTTCCGCCGCCGCCGGGCAGCCCGGCCAGGCTTCGCTTCGCCCGGACGAGCGAGCTGGTCGGCGGCAGGAGCAGCGTCGCACCAGCGCCGCGGAACGCGAGCAGCGCCACCCGGTCGCGGCGCACGTAGCACTCGGCCAGCAGCAGTTCCACCGCGCCCTTCGCCTCGGCGAGGCGGTGCAGCGCGGCGGACCCGGAGGCGTCCACGGCGAAGATCGCCGTCGTCCGGGCGCGCTGCTTGAGTCGGGTGACGTGGAAATCGTCCCGCCGCACTTCCACGCGTCTCGGCGGCTGCCCAGAGTCGAGACTCTCGTCGAAACTCTCCTCGCGTTGCCGCAAGCGCTGCCAAGGTGCCGCGGCGCGGAGGGTCGCCACCAGGTTCAGCCGCGCCCCGGCCCGCGGCTCGCCCCGTCGCGCGCCGGCTGGCCTTCCGTGCCGCGCGCCGGCCTGGCGCGCGCCGGATCGCCCGGCGGAGGCCGCGCGCCGACGCTGCGCCCCCGAGCCGCAATTGCGACAGGAGGCCGGTCGGTATCGCTGCCTCCGCCGCCGCCAGCACGAGGTCGCCCACCGCTTGCTCGCCCACCGCTTGCTCGCCCTGGGCGTCGGACTCCTCCGCACCGTCCGGGCTGCCGTCGCGGGACGAGTCTTCGCTGCCGTCCCGCTCCTCCGGTTCCTCCGGCGCGGGCAGCGTCGTCGCGCGCGGCGCGAGCACGAGCCGCCCGGCAAGCGCCGCGTCCTCCGGCGAGACCACGCGCCGCCCCGCCAGCGCTGCCGCCGCGCGCGCCACGCGCACGGCGAGGAGCGGCGCGCGCAGCGACGGAACGCCAAGCGCCAGCGCCGCCGCGCACAGCGCCTCGATGACAGCCGCGCCCACCCGAACGGCGGGCAGCAGCGCCCTAGCCGCGGCGACCTCGGCGGCGCGCGCGTCGCCCAAATCCACCGGCCGCACCCCGCCCAGGTCCACGCGGAAGGCGAGCCTATCGAGCAGCGCCGCCGGCGGCATTTCCTCACCCGGCATTCCCTCATCGAGCGCGACGACGCCGATCCGCGCCGGCGCACGCTGCGCGAGTCCGTCGCGCTCCAGCACGACCTCCCCGGCGTCGAGCACGGCGGCGAGTCGCGCGGCCGTCGCGCCCGCGAGCGCGCTCCGCCATGGCCAGCAGCACGATACCGCCATCCGCCTCGGCGAGCAGGCCGCGCTGCGCGATCGGCCGCCCCGCCCGCAGCGTCGCCGCCAGGTCGAGGCCGCCCAGGAGCCGGTCATCCGTGACGTGAAGCGGCACGCGGCGCATCGGGGCGGAGGGCGGCAGCAGCCCGCGCAGCAGCGCCAGCCAAGCCTCCCGCACTGGCCCGGCGCGCGCCGCCACCGCAACTCCGCCGACGCCGACCGGGTCCACCGCGAAGAGCGCGGCCGCGACGACCGCGTCCGTCATGCGCCAAGCAGCTCCTCGACCGCGCGCTCCACCCGCGTCGTCGCCACCGCCTCGTCGAGCGGGTCGCGCCGCAGCCGGTGCCGCAAGGCGGCCGGCGCGACCCGGCGCAGATGCGCGTCGCTGACCACCCGCTCCCCGTCCAGACTCGCCACGGCACGCGCCGCGCGGATCAAGGTCAGCTCGCCGCGCAGCCCGTCGGTGCCGAGGCCCATGCACAGCTGCGCCGCCCGCTCCAGCACCGCGTCCGGGACCCGCACCGAGCCGAGCCGCGCGCGCGCCGCCGCGATTCGCCGCTGCAAGCGCAAATCCGCCTTGCCCCACCGCGCCGCAAACGCGGCCGGGTTCCGCTCGAACGCGTCGCGCCGCCGCACCACCTCGACGCGGGACGCCAGATCGCCCGGCGTCCGCACCTCGACGCAGAGGCCGAAGCGGTCGAGGAGCTGCGGCCTCAGCTCGCCCTCCTCAGGGTTGCCGCTGCCGATCAGCACGAAGCGCGCCGGATGCCGGGCGCTGATCCCCTCGCGCTCGACGACGTTCTCGCCCGACGCCGCAACGTCGAGCAGCAGGTCCACAAGGTGGTCCTCCAGCAGGTTCACCTCGTCGATGTAGAGGAATCCGCGGTGCGCGCGGGCGAGCAGGCCCGGCTCGAACGCCTTGATCCCTTGCGTCAGGGCCCGCTCCAGATCGAGAGCGCCGACCACACGGTCCTCGGTCGCGCCGAGCGGTAGATCGACGACGGGAACCGGAATGCGCCTTGTCGCGGCGGCGCCGTTCAGGTGCGCCGGGCACTCGTCCGCGCACGCCCCCGGCCCGGCTTCCGGATCGCAATGGTAGCGGCATCCCTCGACCGCCTCCATCTCGGGCAGCAAGCCCGCGAGCGACCGCACCAGGGTGGACTTGCCCGTGCCGCGGTCGCCGAGGATCAGCACGCCGCCGACCGTGGGGTCCACGACCGCCACCAGCAAGGCGAGCTTCATCTCCTCCTGACCAACGATCGCCGAGAACGGGAAGGCGGTGGCCATCGCTCAGGCGAACACGTCGCGCGGACTGTCGGCGCGCAGACTCGCGCCCAGCGCTTGGCCGAGCTCCGCCGCGTCCTCCCGCGCGCCCTCCACCTGGCGCTTCAGCAGGAACGTCCCGTCCGGCCGAGCGACCAGCCCGGTGAGGCTGATCTGCCCGTCAGGCAGGTGCCTTGCGTAGCCGCCGATCGGCGTGCGGCACGAGCCGTCGAGCACGGCGAGCATCGCGCGTTCGGCGGTGGCGACGGCGCGCGCGCCAGGGTCCTCGATGGCGAGCAGCAGCTCGCGCAGCTCGGCATCCTCCTCGCGCACCGTGATGCCGACGATCCCCTGGCACGCAGCCGGCACCATCGTCTCCGGTTCAAGCACCACGCTTGCCTCCGCCTCCATGTCCAGCCGGCGCAGCCCGGCCAGCGCCAGCAGGCTCGCGTCGCACTCCCCGCCGTGCAGCTTGCCGAGGCGCGACTGCACGTTGCCGCGGATGGTCGTGACCCGGAGGTCCGGCCTCGCGTGCAGAAGCTGCGCCTGGCGGCGGACCGAGGCGGTGCCGATCAAGGCACCCTGCGGCAGCGCGGCATAAGGGTCGCCGGGATCGGTCGGGCCGCAGCTCTTGCCCAGGATCAATGCGTCGCGCGCATCCTCACGCGTGAGGGCGCAGGCGAGCACGATGCCGGGCGGCAGCTCGGTCTCCAGATCCTTCAGGCTGTGGACCGCGAAATCCACGCGCCCGTCGAGCAGCGCCTCGTGGATCTCCTTCGCGAACAACCCCTTGCCGCCGATCTCGGCGAGGCGCCGGTCCTGAACCCGGTCGCCGGTGGTCTTGATCGCGTGCTCCTCGAACACGTCCATGCCGCGCAGGACGGGGCAGAACCGAGTCAGCAGGTCGAGGAACATCCGCGTCTGCACGAGCGCGAGCGGCGAGCCGCGGGTGCCGACGCGCAGCGGGAGCGTGTGGTGCTGCCGCTGCCTGTGCCGGGCGAAGGTCCCGGCCGGCGGACGGGCAAGGCCGGCGGTCTCAGCCTGGTCGAGGGTCGGCATCATGACTGCTCTCCGCGTCCGCGTATGAAGGTGAGAAGTGACGGCCGCGAACGCTCAGCGCCGCGAGTGTCGAAGGGTGCGTTCAGCCGGACGATCTCGCCGTTCAGCACTGCCGCGAACGACACCCAGGCGAGATACGGCGCCAACAGCCAGCCCGCACGCCGGGACAGCGGACTCACGCCCTTGATCATTGCGGCGACCGAGAGCCAGAGCGGGACGACCTCGGCGAGCGCCCAGTCGGGACGGCGGGCGGTGAAGAACAGCCCGCTCCAGAGCGCGTTCAGCACACCGTTGGCGCCGAACAGCCCGATCACCTTAGTCCGGTCCGCCTGGCTCTGCGCGCCGTCCCATGCCAGCACGGCAGAGGTGGCAGTGAGGGCGCCGATCGTGTTCCAGGCCGGCGCGAACAGCCAGCCCGGCGGCTGCCAGGCCGGCTTGCGCAGCCGGTCATACCACGGGCCGAATCCGACTCCCGTGAGCAGCCCGCCGAGGCCGAGCACCGCGATGGTCGCACCGCCCGCGATGAGCACGGAGCGCCTCACGCCGACACCAGCCCGAGCAGGTGGGCCAGGTCCTTGAAGAAGATCCGCACGTGCGCCGCCGGCTTCGCCCGCACCAGCTCCTTGTTCATGTAGGCCTGCCACGTCAGCCGCTGCACGTCCGGGTCCTCGCACATGCTGACGAAGCGCTCGCGCCGCTTGTCGCTCGCATACCAGAAGCGCTGCATCAGCCCGAGGATCCAGAACACCCGGCCGTGTGCCTTCATGAACCGCTTGCGCGCGGTCCGCAGCGCCTTCGCATCTCCGGTCGTGCAGAACGCATCCACGGCCTCGGCGGCGAGCCGTCCCCCGACCATCGCGTAGTAGATCCCCTCGCCCGACGCCGGCGCCACCACGCCCGCCGCATCGCCCGCGAGCACCACGTCGCGGCCGTTGTCCCAGCGGCGCAGCGGGCGGAGCGGGATCGGCGCGCCCTCGCGGCGGATGGTCTCGACCGTGCCGAGTCCGGTCACGTCGCGCAGCGCGCCCACGGCATCGCGCAGCGAGAACCCCTTGCGGGCCGTGCCTGTGCCGACGCTCGTCGTGTCCCCGTGCGGGAACACCCAGCCGTAGAAATCGGGCGAGAGCGCCCCGCGATAATGCACGTCGCAGCGCGACCCGTCGAACTCCGGCGCCGTCTCCCGCGGCGAGCGGACGATCTCGTGATAGGCGAACACGTAGGGCACGCGCCCGGCGCGCGGCACGCACTGCTTCGCCACCGCCGACAGCGCCCCGTCCGCCCCGATCACCGTGCGGGCGCGGACACGCTCCGGCTCGCCGGCTCCGGCGCCGGTCCGCTTCGCCCGGTAGTGCACGACCGCGGTGCCATCCTCGTCCCGGCCGACGCTCTCGAACGTGCCGCAGCGCCGGACCGCGCCCGCGGCGGCGGCGCGCTCGCGCAGCCACTCGTCGAAATGCTCGCGGTCCACCATGCCGACGTAGCCGCCCTCGATGGGCATATCGACCTCGCGCGCCGAGGGGGCGACGATCCGCGCCGCCGTTACGCGCGCGACGATCAGCTCCTCGGGGATCGCGAAGTCGCGGATGAGCCGCGGCGGTATGGCGCCCCCGCAAGGCTTGATCCGCCCTGCCTTGTCGAGCAGCAGCACCGACCGGCCGCGCCGGGCAAGGTCCGCCGCCGCCGTCGCGCCAGCCGGGCCGCCGCCTACGACGACTGCGTCGTACGTATCGAGACTTCGTCATGGCACTTGCCTCCCGCCCGGCACCTGCACCGCCGCAAGCGTCGCGTGTTTCCCGGCGGCAACGTCTGGCGCGGCGACCTGCGACGGCCGGAGCGCGAAGGCGCACACGAGCATGCCCACGACGTAGAGGCTCGTCCCGGTGGCGTTATACCAAGGGGCGCGCTCGCGCGGCTCCCGCAGCAGCCGCGCCATCAGCACCACTTGCGCGACGAGCAGCATCGCCACGGCCGCCCCGTAGATCGGGTCGCCCCACGCGACGAGCAGCATGACGACCACCGCCTGCGGCACCGCCATCGCGAGGCAAGCCAATCGCGCCGCCCGCTCCACCCCGAGCCGCACCGGCAGCGAGCGCACCCCTGTTGCGCGGTCGCCCTCGACCGACTTGAAGTCGTTCAGCGTCATGATCCCGTGCGCGCCGGCGCTATACAGCCCGGCCATGGCGAGCACGCGCCAGCTCGGGCCGCCCGCCGCCATGATCGCCGCACCCGTGATCCACGGCAGCCCCTCGTAGCATGCCGCGACCGCCGTGTTGCCCCACCAGCCGTTGCGCTTCAGCCGGATCGGCGGCGCGCTGTAGGCCCAGGCCAGCGCCAGCCCGGCGACCGCCGCCCCGAACCCCCAAGGTCCAAGCGTCGCCGCGACGGCGAGCGAGAGCGCAGTCCAGCCGAGCGCGATGCCGAACCCCCAACGACCCGGCAGCCGCCCCGACGGGATCGGCCGTCCCGGCTCGTTGATGGCGTCCACGTCGCGGTCGAACCAGTCGTTGACCGCCTGGCTCGTGGCGCAGACCAGCGGCCCGGCGAGGAGCACCCCTGCCACGACGAGCAGCCATCGCTCCCGCAGCGGCAGCCCGGAGGAGACCACGCCGCACGCGAACGCCCACATCGGCGCGAACCAGGTGATCGGCTTCAGGAACTCGACCACGACGTCCGGGGCTGGCCGCGCCATTGAGGGTCCTCCCGCTCCTAATTCGCGTCCTCCGCGGCGAGGTCACCAAGGCCGTAGCGGCGGAGCTTGACATACAAGCTCTGCCGGCTCAGCCCGAGCATCTCGGCCGCGGAAGCGCGGTTGTCGCCAGTGAGTTCCAGGGCCGCCTGGATGCATAGCCGCTCGATGACGTCGGTCGCCTCGCGCACGAGGTCCTTCAAGGACGTATGGCCGATCAGCTCGGTGAGCTGCTCGACCGACCGCGGCAGCTCGCGGACGGCTGGCGACTCCGCGCCGAGCCGGCGGCCGACGTTGCGGATCGCGAAGCCGAGACAGGGCAGGTCGCCATTCACGACCGACACAGCCGAGATCTCGACCTTCGTTGAACCCCCGTGCTCGCCGCGCAGCGTGGTCGCGAACAAGCGCACCGAGCCGTGCTGGCGCAGGCTCGCCATCAGCACGCTGAAATCCACGCCGAGTCGTCCGAACCACTCCTCGAGCGGCCGATCCCGCGCCTGCTCCTCCGTCGCAAGCTCCGCCATGTCGAGGAAGGCGGCGTTCGCGGTGATGATGCGCCCGTCCTGGTCAGTGACGACGAAGCCGTCCGGCGCGCTCTCCACGACCTTGAGCAGCTTGCTCTTCAGCCTCGGCATCATTGTGGCGGAGTCAGGCTGCTGCGAGGACAGACGCACTAAGAAGAACGGCGCGCCCTCCTGGCGGAACATGGACGAGGACACCAGAACCTCTCGCGCCCCGTCGGCTAGCCGTGCCCGGACCTCGTCGGCCCGCCCGGCCGCGCGCACGCTATCCAAAAGTGCCTGCAGCGCTGGGACGCTCGCCGGAGCGAACGCTTGGACCAGCGTCTGGCCGACTGCCCGTCCCCCCCGGCCTTTCGCGGACTCGAGGAGGCGCCGCGCGGCCGGGTTCTCCTCAATGATCTTCTGGGTCAGCGCATCCACGACCAGGATGGCCTCGGACGACGTCTGGAACAGCAGCCGGTAGCGCGTCTCGACATGGCGCAGGCGCGAATAGTCCCGCTCCATCGAGTGCTGCGCGTCCACGAGCTGCTGCTGCAGCGCCGACACGGACCGCAGCTCGCGCCCGAACGCCACGATCCGTCCGTCGTTCCCCACCCGCACCGCGGAGTAGAGCACTGGGATATCCGGCCCGTGCGGCGCGGGATGGTTGACCTGCCGCCACCGCGGCGTGGTGTCCGACGCCGCGTCACGCAGCAGCGCTTCCACCTTCGGGCGGCTCTCGACCGTCACCGTGTCCGCCCAGCGCCGGCCAATCCAGCCGGCATGGCCCTCGAGATCCTGCAGGAGGTCGTCGCTCTGGACTGCCAGGTCCTGGATAACCCCATCCGCGCCGACGACGAGCGCCATATCCGTCGCTGCCGCGATCAGCCTACCGGCAGCCTCGGCATCGAGGCCGCCCAGCGACATCTTGGGAGTTCCGAACCCCTTCACGAGCTTCGCCATCCTCCGACGCAGCAGCCGACCTCTCCTCGCCCTATCAACCTGCCTCCCATTGACGGGCGTTGCCCTTGGCCTCCTCACCGGCCCTATGACCCTGGGTCGGTCATGTTCGTGAGAAGGCCTTGCGCTTGTAGAACCGCTTGCCGCCCATCGGACGCCGTCGCGTCGGCCCCGACTTGCGCGACAAGCTCCGGATGCTGCAGGAAGAGCGGACCTCCAACCAGCACCGCGATCGCGCGATTGCAGGAGTTGTCGCGGATGGCGCGGATCGCTGCAGTCGTCGCGTCCAGCCACCGCTCGCAGCTCACTGAGAGTCCCGCCACGGCGAACCACTCGCGGCGAACCAGGCGGGACAGGTCGCTGCGCGTCGCCGCCGGCGGAACTCCAGACCGCCCAGCCGCCGCGGCGGAAGAAATCGGAAACCATGGCAAGCCCGAAGCTGTGCTGATCGCCCGGCGCCGGCGTCAACAGCGCGCGGCGGCCATGCACGTATCCGACAGCCTCGTCCCGGAACGCCGGGCCAATCTCGTGCAGGATATGCAGCAGCCGCAGCAGCCCGACCGTGACCTCGGTGAAATCGGCCCCGTCGTCCTCCCAGAGCGCCCCCAGCCAGCGCGCGGCCGGCGCCAGAAGGTTGAGGTAGAGCGCTTCCAGCGTCGCCCCTCGCTCACGCTTCCCCGCCACGTACGCGCTGGCGACGGTGGCGTCTCGCGCGAGCACGAGACCGGCGAACTCCTGCACCTCCTCAGGCGCGATGCTGGAGGCGGCTCGTACCGCAGTCCGTTTGAAGTCAGCTCCGTGGGCGTGTAGCAGGCGTGGGATCACCTCCTGCTCCACGACGTTGGTCAGCACGGCGGCCCGCGCTCCCGTCGGGTTATTCCGGCGCGCGAGCTGAGGCCAGTCTGACTGCGTCGGGGCCGGGACGGTGCCGTTACCCTGCCAGGATCTGGTCAAAGCGACACCCTGTGTCGAAGCGGGCATTCTGTCTCCCCCCTTTATATTTCGGCCCCTTGCGAGGCGTCTGTCAACCGAGATTTACGTCAGTTTATGTTGACAGTAGTCGCCGGAGCGGCCTAGCCTTCCTTCATGGCGCCATCACGCACGGGAGGGCGGGATGAATTACCGTGAAGGTTGGCACGCCCCGGCACGTTCAGCCGCTGCCTGGGGTAAGAACGTCGGCTTCCAGGCAGCACGTAGCAGCGTAGCGGAACGCCCGCCCTCACCGCTGTCAAGCAATCTCTGCTTCGAAATGCTCGGCAGTATGCTTGGTCCTTTCTTGGACCGGTGGGACTGTTGCCCTTGGGGGACAGTCGCCGGGCGCAGCGCCGCGGATCGCCTGCGGCGCGCCGCCCCGGCCCCGCCGCTCTACACGGCCGAAGAGCGTCGTCGCCGCGACGCGTCCCGCTGGACCCTGGTGCAAGGGGTGCTCGCGCCGATCCAGTTCGCCGTCTTCCTGGTAAGCCTGCTCTTCGTCCTGCGTTATCTCGCAACAGGCCAGGGACTCGCGGTCGCCACGGCCTCGATCGTCGTGAAGACGTGCGTGCTCTACACCATCATGATCACCGGCTCGATCTGGGAACGCGACGTGTTCGGCCGTTACCTGTTCGCGCGCGCGTTCTTCTGGGAGGACGTGTTCAGCCTGCTCGTCCTGGCCCTTCACACGGCCTACCTCGCAGCCCTCGCCTCCGGGGCGCTGGACACGCGGCAGCTGATGCTGCTGGCGCTCGCCGCCTACGCCGCCTACGTCATCAACGCTGCCCAGTTCGTCCTCAAGCTGCGCGCCGCCCGGCGCGAGCGGGAAGACTGGCTCGACGGCAGCGGCGGCGCGCTGGGCCTCTCGAAGTGAGCGTGCTCGCCGCAGCCTCCCCTTCCACCGGCCGGCGCGCCGAAGCACGGGGCTGCGGCGAGACCGTTCTTCGCGAGCGGGGACAGCGGGAGGTTTTCTGCGGTCTCACCGGCATCGTCTGGCTGCACCGCAAGATACAGGACGCTTTCTTCCTCGTCGTCGGCTCGCGCACCTGCGCGCACCTCCTGCAGTCCGCGGCGGGCGTCATGATCTTCGCGGAGCCACGCTTCGCCACTGCCATCATCGACGACCGCGACCTCGCCGGCCTCGCCGACGCCGAGGACGAGCTCGACCGCATCGTTGCCCGGCTCGTGGAGCGGCGTCCCGACATCAAGCTGCTGTTTCTAGTGGGCTCGTGCCCCTCCGAGGTCATCAAGCTCGACCTCACCCGCGCCGCGGCGCGGCTGTCGCACCGCTTGGCGCCCGTCCGCGTCCTCAGCTACTCCGGCAGCGGCATCGAGACGACCTTCACCCAGGGCGAGGATGCCTGCCTCGCCGCCCTGGTACCGGAGCTTCCGGCCGAGCCGCCCGGCGCCGGGCGCTCGCTGCTGGTCGCGGGCGCGCTGGCGGAGGTGGTGGAGGACCAGTTGCGCCGGGTTTTCAGGGCCATGGGCATCGGGACGGTGCGCTTCCTCCCGCCGCGCCGCGCCGCGGAGCTGCCGCCGGTTGGGCCGGACACGCGGCTCCTCCTCGCCCAGCCGTTCCTTGCCGAGACGGCCCGCCTGTTGGAGGCGCGCGGCGCGACCCGAGTCGCCGCGCCGTTCCCGCTCGGTGCCGAGGGCACGACCCTGTGGCTCCGTGCCGCCGCCGCCGCGTGCGGCGTTGACGCTGCGCGCCTCCGCGAGGCAACGGCACTTGCCGAGTCGCGGGCGCAAGGCGCGCTCGCGCGCCATCGGGAGCGTCTCGCCGGCAAGCGCGTCTTCCTCTTCCCCGACTCGCAGATCGAGGTCCCGCTCGCCCGGTTTCTCTCGCGCGAGCTGGGCATGGATCTCGTCGAGGTCGGCACGCCCTACCTGCACGCGCAGCACCACGCGCCCGACCTCGACCTGCTCCCGCCGGGCACTCAGCTCAGCGAGGGCCAGGATGTCGAACGCCAGCTCGACCGCTGCCGGGCCGCTAAGCCCGATCTCGTCGTCTGCGGCCTCGGCCTCGCGAACGCGCTGGAGGCCGAGGGAATGACGACGAAGTGGTCCATCGAGCTGCTGTTCACGCCCATCCAGGGCCACGACCAAGCCGCCGACCTCGCGGAGCTGTTCGCCCGGCCGCTCGTCCGCCGCGCGCGGCTGGAGGTCTGAGCGATGCAGCTCTCCCTCTGGACCTACGAAGGGCCGCCCCACGTCGGCGCCATGCGCGTCGCGACGGCCATGCGGGGCGTGCACTACGTTCTGCACGCGCCCCAGGGCGACACCTACGCCGACCTGCTGTTCAGCATGATCGAGCGCCGGCCCGAGCGCCCGCCCGTCACCTACACCACCTTCCAGGCGCGCGACCTCGGATCCGACACCGCCGAGCTGTTCAAGACCGCGGCGCGGGACGCCTACGAGCGGTTCCGCCCCGACGCGCTCCTGGTCGGCTCCTCCTGCACCGCCGAGCTGATCCAGGACGATCCCGGCGGCCTCGCGCGCGCGCTTAACCTGCCGGTGCCGGTCATACCGCTGGAGCTGCCGGCCTATCAGCGCAAGGAGAACTGGGGCGCGGCCGAGACCTTCTACCAGATCGTCCGCACCTTCGCCGGGCCTGCCGCCCCGCCGCCCGGCACGCCTCGCCCCGCGCGCCCGCCTGGCACTCGCCCGAGCTGCAACCTGCTCGGCCCCACCGCCCTCGGCTTCCGTCACCGCGACGACGTGCGCGAGATCGCCGCCCTCCTCGCCCAGCTCGGCATCGACGTCCGCGTCATCGCGCCCCTGGGTGCCACGCCCGCCGATATCGCCCGGCTCGGCGAGGCCGACTTCAACGCCGTCCTCTACCCCGAGATCGCCGGCAAGGCCGCGCAGTGGCTGCACCGCATGTTCGGCCAGCCGGTCACGACCACGGTCCCCATCGGCGTCGGCGCCACCCGCGCCTTCGTCGAGGAAGCCGCGGCGCTGGCCGGCGTTGACCCTGCCCAAGCGCTCGCAGACGACGCCTCCCGCCTGCCTTGGTATTCGCGCTCGGTGGATTCCAACTACCTCACCAACAAGCGCGTCTTCATCTTCGGCGACGCGACCCACGCGATCGCCGCCGCCCGCGTCGCCGCGCGCGAGCTGGGCTTCACCGTCTGCGGCCTCGGTACCTACAGCCGCGAGTTCGCCCGCGAGCTGCGCGAGGCCGCCAAGCTCTACGACGTCGAGGCCCTCATCACCGACGACTACCTCGACGTCGAGGCACGCATCGCCGAGCTGCAGCCCGAGCTGGTGCTCGGCACGCAGATGGAGCGCCACGTCGCCAAGCGCCTCGGCATCCCCTGCGCCGTCATCTCCGCCCCGGTCCATGTCCAGGACTTCCCCGCCCGCACCTCGCCGCAGATGGGCTTCGAGGGCGCGAACGTCCTCTTCGACACCTGGGTCCACCCGCTCATGATGGGACTGGAGGAGCACCTCCTCGCCATGTTCCGCGACGATTTCGAGTTCCGCGACGGCGCGACTCCGTCGCATCTCGGCGCAGAATTGTCGCCGCCGCCCGCCTCAACGCCTGCCCCAACTTCCGGCGCAACCCTCGCCTGGTCCTCCGACGCCGAGGAGGAGCTGCACAAGATCCCGTTCTTCGTCCGCGGCAAGGCCCGCCGCAACACCGAGCGCTTCGCCGAAGGCAGTGGCGTCGCGCTCATCACCGTCGAGACCCTGTATGATGCCAAAGCCCATTTCGGCCGCTGACCCGGCGCCTATCCGGGTGGTCCCCATCCGCGTCGTGGTCGTGACGATGGACAGCCACGTCGCCGGCGCGCTCGGCCGCGCGCAGGCGGCCCTGCGCCGCGACATGCCGGGCCTGGAGCTGGTGGTGCACGCGGCGGACGAGTGGGGCGGCGACGACGCGGCGCTCGAAGCCTGCCGCGCCGACATCGCCCGCGGCGACATCGTGATCGCCACCATGCTCTTCCTTGACGACCATATCCGCGCCGTCCTGCCGGCGCTGGCCGCCCGGCGCGAGAGCTGCGACGCCATGCTCTGCTGCCTCTCCGCCGGCGAGGTGGTGCGGCTCACGCGCCTCGGCCGGTTCGACATGAGCGCCGAGTCCTCCGGCGTCGTCGCCCTGCTCAAGCGCCTCCGCGGCAACCGCGGCAAGGGCGCTGCCGGCAGCAGCGGCCAGGGCCAGATGCGGATGCTGCGCCAGCTGCCCAAGCTGCTGCGCCTGATCCCGGGCACCGCCCAGGACGCCCGCACCTACTTCCTCGCCTTGCAGTGCTGGCTCGCCGCGTCCGAGGAGAACCTCGCGAGCCTCGTGCGCCTGCTCGTGGACCGCTACGCCGACGGCGCCCGTCGCGGCCTGCGCGGCACGCTCCGCGCCACACCCCCGGTCGAGTATCCCGAGACCGGCCTCTATCACCCGCGCGCGCGGGGCCGCATCGTCGCCCGGCCCGACCAGCTCCCGGCCCTCCCCGGCGCCGCCGGCACGGTCGGCCTGCTCGTGATGCGGTCCTACGTGCTCGCCGGCAACACCGGGCACTACGACGGCGTCATCGCGGCGCTGGAGGCGAGGAACCTGCGCGTCCTCCCCGCCTTTGCCAGCGGCCTCGACTCCCGCCCGGCGGTCTCGCGCTACTTCATGCGCGATGGACGCTCGGCAGTGGACGCCATGGTCTCGCTCACCGGCTTCTCGCTCGTCGGCGGCCCGGCCTACAACGACGCGCGCGCCGCCGAGGAGATTCTCGCCGCCCTCGACGTGCCGTACGTCGCCGCCCATCCCGTCGAGTTCCAGACCCTGGAGCAATGGCAGGCCGACCCGCGCGGCCTCTCCCCGGTCGAGGCCACCATGATGGTCGCCATCCCGGAGCTGGACGGCGCGATCTGGCCGATGCCGTTCGGCGGCCGGTCGGAAGCGGCACCCGGCGAGGGGCGGCGCGAGATGACGGCGCACCCGGAGCGTGCCGCGACCCTCGCCGCCCGTGTCGCCAAGCTCGTGGCGCTCCGCGGCACCCCGCGCGCCGCGCGCAAGGTCGCGGTCGTGCTGTTCAACTTCCCGCCGAACGCGGGCAGCACCGGCACCGCCGCCTACCTCTCGGTTTTCGCGTCGCTCCACAATACGCTTCGCGCGCTCCGCGCTGCGGGCTACGACGTAGAGGTTCCCGAGAGCGCCGACGCCTTGCGCGAGCGGATCACCGGCGGCAACGCGGCCCGCTTCGGCGCCCACGCCAACGTGGCGGCGCGCATCCCCGCGGACCGGCACGTGCGGCAGGAGCGCTGGCTCGGCGAGATCGAGCGGCAGTGGGGTGCAGCACCTGGCCGGCACCAGAGCGACGGCAGCAACCTTTTCGTGCTCGGCGAGCGCTTCGGCAACGCCTTCGTCGGCGTGCAGCCCGCCTTCGGCTACGAGGGCGACCCGATGCGCCTGCTGTTCGAGCAGGGCTTCGCGCCGACCCACGCCTTCGCTGCGTTCTACCGCTGGCTGCGCGAGGATTTCGGCGCTGACGCCGTGCTGCACTTCGGCACCCACGGCGCGCTGGAGTTCATGCCCGGCAAGCACGCCGGGCCATCCGGCGAGTGCTGGCCTGACCGGCTCATCGGCGACCTGCCGAATTTCTACCTCTACGCCTCGAACAACCCCTCCGAGGGCGCGCTCGCCAAGCGCCGGACGGGGGCGGCGCTGGTAAGCTATCTCACGCCGCCGGTCGCGCACGCCGGGCTCTACCGCGGGCTGCTCGACCTCAAGGCGTCGCTCGACCGCTGGCGCGCGCTCCCGCCCGACGCCGACGCCGGCCAGCGCACTGGCACTCGCCGGGCTTGTTCAGGCGCAAGCCGCCGCCGTGGACCTCGCCGAGGCCGACCCGCCCTGGCCCGGCGACCTCGCCGCCCGCATCGACCACCTCGGCCACGCCCTGCTCGACCTGGAATACACGCTGATCCCGCACGGCCTGCACGTCGTCGGCAGCCCGCCGGACGCCGAGGCGCGCGCGGCGACGCTCGACGCAGCCGGCGTCACCGACCCGGCCCGGCGCGCGACCCTGGACGAGCTGCTCGCGACCGACCACGAGATTCCCGCCCTCCTGCACGCGCTCGACGGCGGCTACCTCCGCCCGGCGCCCGGCGGCGACCTCCTGCGCAACCAGGACGTGCTGCCCACCGGGCGGAACCTGCACGGCTTCGACCCCTTCCGCATCCCGAGCGCCTTCGCGGTGCGCGACGGCGCGCGCCAGGCGGACCGGCTGCTCGCCCGGCACGAGGCGGAGGGGCGCGGCCTGCCCGAGACCGTCGCCATGGTGCTCTGGGGCACCGACAACCTGAAGACCGAGGGCGGCCCGATCGCGCAGGCGCTCTGGCTGATGGGCGCGGAGCCGCGCCACGACAGCTACGGCCGCCTCGTCGGCGCGCAGCTCATCCCGCTCGACCGCCTCGGCCGGGCGCGCGTCGATGTCGTCGTGACGCTCTCCGGCATCTTCCGCGACCTCCTGCCCTTGCAGACGAAGCTGCTCGCCGAGGCCGCCTTGCTCGCCGCTTCCGCCGATGAGTCGGAGGCGTGCAACTTCGTCCGCAAGCACGCGCTCGCCTTCCAGGCCGCGCACGGCGGCAGCCTGGAGACCGCGGCGCTGCGCGTCTTCGGCAACGCCGACGGCGCCTACGGTGCCAACGTGAACCACCTGCTGGAGCACGGCGCCTGGAACTGCGAGGACGAGCTGGCCGACGCCTACGTGCGCCGCAAGGGCTTCGCCTACGGCGTCGCTGGCCGCCCCGAGCGCCAGGAAGCCGTCCTCGCCCACGTCCTCGCGAGCGTGGACGCTGCCTACCAGAACCTCGACTCCATCGAGATGGGCGTGACCACCGTTGACCACTACTTCGACACGCTCGGCGGCATCAGCCGCGCCGTCCGCCGCGCCCGCGGCGGCGAGGCGGCGCCCGTCTATATCGGCGACCAGACCCGCGGCGACGGCACCGTCCGCACCATCGCCGAGCAGGTCGCGCTCGAGACCCGCACCCGCGCCCTCAACCCGAAATGGTACGAGGCCCTTCTCGCCCACGGCTACGAGGGCGTCCGCCAGATCGAGGCGCACGTCACCAACACGATGGGCTGGTCGGCGACCACCGGCCAGGTCGCGCCCTGGGTCTATCAGCAGCTGACGCTCACCTACGTCGCCGACCCGGCGATGCGCGAGCGGCTCGCGGCGCTGAACCCGACCGCGTCGGCGAAGATCGCGAACCGCCTGATCGAGGCGCACGAGCGCCAATACTGGTCGCCCGACGCGGCCATGCTCGACATGCTGCGCCGGGCAGGAGAGGAGCTGGAAGACCGGCTCGAAGGCATCGGATTGGGAGTGGCGGCATGACAACGCTCGAACAGCTCCGCAGCGCGTCGCGCCCCAAGGGCGTCGGCGACGGCGACGGCAGCGTCCAGGTCCATATGGACCCGGCGCTCAAGATCGGCACGGCCAAGGTCTTCTCAGTCTATGGCAAGGGCGGCATCGGCAAGAGCACGACCTCGTCCAACCTCTCGGTCGCGTTCTCGAAGCTGGGCAAGCGCGTGCTGCAGATCGGCTGCGACCCGAAGCACAATTCCACGTTCACGCTCACCAAGCGCCTCGTCCCCACGGTCATAGACGTCCTGGAATCGGTGAACTTCCACCCCGAGGAGCTGCGCGCCGAGGACTTCGTCTTCACCGGCTACAACGGCGTGATGTGCGTCGAGGCGGGCGGCCCGCCGGCGGGCACGGGCTGCGGCGGCTACGTCGTGGGCCAGACGGTGAAGCTCCTCAAGGAGCACAGCCTGCTCGACGACGCCGACGTGGTGATCTTCGACGTGCTCGGGGATGTGGTCTGCGGCGGCTTCGCGGCGCCCTTGCAGCACGCCGACCGGGCGCTCGTCGTGACCGCCAACGACTTCGACTCGATCTTCGCCATGAACCGCATCCTGGCCGCGGTCAGCGCCAAGGCGCGGAACTACGGCGTGCGGTTCGGCGGCGTGATCGCCAACCGCAGCCACGACACCGACCAGATAGACCGCTACAACGACGCGGTGGGGCTGAGCCTGCTGGCCCGCTTCCCGGACCTCGACGCCATCCGGCGCAGCCGGCTCAAGAAGGCGACCCTGTTCGAGATGGACCCGTCGCCGGAGATTGAGGCGGTGCAGGCCGAGTATCTCCGGCTCGCGGAGACGCTCTGGGCCGGAACGGAGCCGCTGATCCCGAAGCCGATGCGCGACCGCGACATCTTCGACCTGCTGGGATTCGAGTGATGCAGCCCGCCTCCTACGCGCAGCGCCGCTCGCAGCTGGAGGCGTATTTCGACCGCACGGCCGCGGAGGCGTGGTCGCGCCTGACCTCGGACGCGCCGCTCGGCCGGATCCGCGCGACCGTGCGCGCCGGGCGCGACGCGATGCGGGAGACCTTGCTCGGCTGGCTCCCGGCTGACCTGAGCGGGCGGCGCGTCCTCGACGCGGGCTGCGGGACGGGCGCACTCGCCGTGGAGGCGGCACGCCGCGGCGCCGAGGTCGTCGCCATTGACCTCTCGCCGACCCTCGTCGGGCTGGCCCAGGAGCGTGCGCCTCGGGATCTCGGCGCCGGGTCCTTGGAGTTCCAGGTCGGCGACATGCTCAGCCCCGCCCTCGGCCGCTTCGACCACGTGGTCGCCATGGACTCGCTCATCCACTACGCGGCGCCCGACATCGTCCGGGCGCTGTCGGGACTGGCCGCCCGCGCCGACAACTCCCTGCTCGATCACCTTCGTGCCCCGCACGCCCGCCCTCGCCGCCATGCACGCGGTCGGCCGCTTCTTCCCCCGCGGCGACCGGGCGCCCGCGGTCGAGCCGGTCGGCGAGGCGGCCCTGCGCCGGATGGTCGCCCAGGAGCCGGGCCTCGCCGGCTGGCGCCCGGCGCGCACGGAGCGTGTCGCGAGCGGCTTCTACATCTCCCAGGCCCTGGAGGTGCTGCCCGCATGACCGGAGTGGGCCTGACCCTCGCGCGGCAGTGGAACCGGCTCGGCCCGGCGTTCCTGCCCTTCGCCGACGTGGCGACGGCGGACCTCCCGCTCGCCCGGCTGCTGCGGCTGTCGCTGTGCCAGGTCTCGGTCGGCATCGCCGTGGCGCTCCTGATCGGCACATTGAACCGGGTGATGATCGTGGAGCTGGGCGTGCCGGCCTGGCTCGTCGCCGCCATGGTGTCGCTGCCGCTCGTCCTCGCCCCGTTCCGCGCCGTCGTCGGCTTCCGGTCTGACACGCACCGCTCCGTGCTCGGCTGGCGGCGGGTGCCCTACATCTGGATCGGCACGCTGCTGCAGTTCGGCGGCCTAGCGATCATGCCGTTCGCGCTGATCCTACTCTCCGGCGACTCGAACGCGCCGCCCATCGCCGGCCAGGTCGCCGCGGCACTCGCTTTCCTGCTCGTCGGCGCCGGGCTGCACACAACGCAGACCGTGGGCCTGGCGCTCGCGACCGACCTCGCGCCGCCCGAGGCGCATCCGCGCGTGGTCGCCTTCCTCTGCGTGATGCTGCTCCTCGGCATGGTCGGGAGCGCCCTCTTGTTCGGCGTGCTGCTCGCCAATTTCAGCGAGATCCGGCTGATCCAGGTGATCCAGGGCGCGGCCGCCGTGACCATGGGCCTGAACATGGCGGCGTTGTGGAAGCAGGAGGCGCGCGACCCCTCGCGCACCGCCGTGAGCCAGCCTCGCCCTGGGTTCCGTGAGGCGTGGCGGGCGCTCGCCCAGGGCGAGCGCTCGGTCCGGCGCCTCGTCGCCGTCGGCCTTGGCACGATCGCCTTCAGCATGCAGGACGTGCTCCTCGAACCCTATGGCGGGCAGGTGCTGCGTCTGCCCGTAAGTGCCACGACGGCGCTCACGGCGCTGCTCGCGGGCGGCGGTGTCGCAGGCTTCGCGACCGCGGCGTGGCGCCTCGGGCGCGGCGTGGACCCGTTCCGGCTCGCAGCGATGGGCGTGCTCGCGGGTCTCGTTGCTTTCCCCACGGTGATCCTTGCCGGCCCCCTTGAATCCGCGCCGCTGTTCGGCCTCGGAACCACAGGGATCGGTCTAGGCGGCGGCTTGTTCGCCGTCGGCACGCTGATGGCGTTCGTCGGCCGGGCGCCGGCGGGGCAGACCGGCCTCGCCCTGGGGGTTTGGGGCGCCATCCAGGCCACCGCCGCCGGGACGGCCATCGGCTTGAGCGGCCTCGTCCACGGCACCGTGTCGGACCTCGCGGCACACGGTCGGCTCGGCCCGGCGCTCAACGCGCCGGCAACCGGCTACGACGCCGTCTATGCCGTTGAGATCGTCCTCCTGTTCGCTACCCTGGCCGCTGTCGGCCCGCTCGTGCGCGCCATGGGCGGCGGCCGGCCCGGCCAGGCATCCTCCCTCGAACCAAGCATGCCGAGGTAAGCCATGGGACGCGGTTCACTCACCAGCTACATGGATGTCGCCCAGATGACGCTGTATGCGTTCTGGGTCTTCTTCGCCTTGCTGATCCTCTACCTGCGCACCGAGGACAAGCGGGAGGGTTACCCGCTCGAATCGAACCGCCCCTCCTACGGCATCGTCGAGGGCTTCCCTCCGACGCCGCCGCGCAAGGTGTTCCGGCTGCCGCACGGCGAGGGCTTCGCCCGGTCGAACCCGCCGGAAGGCCGGGAGCTGGCGGCGACGCAGATCGAGTCCTGGGAGGGAGCGCCCTTCGAGCCGACCGGCAACCCGATGCTGGACGGCGTCGGCGCCGCCTCCTACGCCATGCGCGCCGACGAGCCGGACCTGGCCTACGACGACGGCCTGCCCAAGATCGTGCCGCTGCGTGCCGCCCCAGGCTTCTTCCTCGCGACCGAGGACCCAGATCCCCGCGGCATGGTGGTCATCGGCGCCGACCGCAGGAGCGCCGGGATCGTCCGCGACGTTTGGGTGGACCGCTCGGAGACGATTGCGCGCTACCTCGAGGTCGAGCTGCCGGCGACCGGGCAGGGGCCCCATACATGTGCTGCTGCCCTTGAACTTGTCGAAGATCGACGGACGGCGGCGGCGGATCTTCGTGCGGTCCATCCTGGCCGAGCAGTTCGCCACCGTCCCCGCCCTGCAGAACCCTGACGAGGTGACGCTCCGCGAGGAGGACCAGATCACCGCCTATTACGGCGGCGGCAACCTCTACGCGACGCCGTTGCGCCGGGAGTCGCGGCTATGATGGAACACGGGTGGGAGCCGGTCCACGGCCTGCCGGAACGGCTTCCGCCCGGCGAGCGCTTCCTCTGGCAAGGCGCCCCGTGCGGGTGGGCGCTCGCCCGCTGGGCGTTCCACATTCGGGCGCTCGCCCTCTACTTCGCGGTGCTGCTGGCATGGGGGGCGGTCTGGTCGCTCGCGGGCGGAGCCTCCGTCGGCGCGGTGCTCGCGTCGCTTCTCTTGCCGATAGCACTCGCGGCCGTCGTCCTCGGCCTCGTCGCGCTGCTGGCCTGGCTGAGCGCGCGGACGACCTGCTATACGATCACCACGCGCCGCGTCGTCATCCGGTTCGGCATCGCGCTGCCGATGACACTGAACCTTCCCTTCGCGGTCGTGGAGTTGGCTGGGCTGCTGACCCATGCGGATGGCAGCGGCGACATCCCCCTCTCCGTAGCTGCGCCGGCGCGCGTGGTCTCGCCGATGCACTGGCCGCTGCTCTGGCCGCACGTCCGGGCCTGGCGTCTAAGCCGGGTCGAGCCGACGCTCCGCGCCGTGCCGGACGCCGCCCAGGTGGCGCAGATCCTCGCCCGCGCCCTGGCATCCGCCGCCTCCCAGCCGGCGCCCGCCGCCCTCCAGCCAAGTCTTACGCCCAGCGGCGAGGCGCCCGCACGCGGCGCAGTAGCCGCCTGAACGGGAGGTGCCCGTGAGCGAGATACTTCCTTACCGGCCGTTCCCGCGAGGTCCGCTGATCGGCGCGGGCGTGCTCCTGACGGCCGTGATCCTGACGGCGGCGGTTGGACGCCACGTCGGCAGCAGCACGGCCCCACCGCCCGCCGCGTCCGTGGCCGCGCGCGACCTGCGCTTCGAGGACCGGGCCGATGGCGCCGTCACCATCCTCGATGCCCGCGATGGGCGGCAGGTGGACGTGGCCGCCGCCGGCACCAACGGCTTCCTGCGCGCAACGATGCGCGGCCTCGCGCGCCAGCGTGCGCTGCAAGGCGTCGAGGATAAGGCCGATGTCCCATTCCGCCTCACCGCGTGGTCGGACGGCCGCGTCACGCTCGACGACCCGTCCACGGGCCGCCACGTGGAGCTGGAAGCGTTCGGGCGCACCAACGAGGAAGCTTTCGCGCGGCTGTTGACGGCGCCGGGCGGTGCGCCGTGACCGCGCCGCGGATGATCCTATCCAAGGCGGGGGGGCGCCGCACGGTCGAGGTGCCCTGCACCGTGGAGATCGAGCAGACGCCCGAGAGCCTGCACGCCTACGCGGTGCCGGAAGGGATCGAGATTCGGCCGGGCGACGTGGTCCTCGTTCACGGTGCCCCCACCCGGATCGGCTTCGGGGAACGCATCCGCATCGAGGGCCGCGCGACCGTCGTGCGTGCGGGCCGGCTCCGGCAGGCGTGGACGCGGCTCGCCAGTATGTTCGAGCTGACCGAGCTCTACGAGGTCGGCTTCTCGCCGTGGAGGGGATCATGACGCAGGCGACCCGTGAGGCGGAACCCAACGACACAACTCTGCGCCGCGCGCCTAACGACGCGACTCGCCAGGCCCAGCGCGACACCGTGCTCAGCCCGCGCTTCTACACCACCGACTTCAAGGCGATGGACCGCATGGACGTGTCCGCCGTCCGTGGCGAGTGGGATGAGCTGATCGCCGAGATGCGGCGCGACCCGAACCGCGGCCACTTCGTTCGCACCGCCGAGTTCGACGCCGACCTGTCCACCCTGCCCGAGGGCCTGCGCCGGGAGTTCCTCGACTTCCTGGTCAGCTCGGTCACGGCCGAGTTCTCGGGCTGCGTGCTCTATTCCGAGATCAAGAAGCGCATCGCCAACCCGGACATCCGCGAGCTGTTCGGCTTCATGACCCGCGACGAGGCCCGGCACGCCGGGTTCATCAACGACACGCTCAAGGATTTCGGCGTCGGCGTTGACCTCGGTTTCCTCACGAAGGCCAAGAAGTACACGTTCTTCAAGCCCAAGTTCGTGTTCTACGCCACCTACCTCTCCGAGAAGATCGGCTACGCCCGCTACATCTCCATCTACCGCCAGCTTGAGCGCAACCCGGACCGGCAGTTCCACCCGATCTTCCGCTGGTTCGAGAAGTGGTGCGGCGACGAGTTCCGCCACGGCGAGGCCTTTGCCCTGCTGATGCGGTCCGACCCGGCGCTCCTGCGGGGGGTGAACAAGCTGTGGATCCGCTTCTTCCTGCTCGCCGTGTTCGCGACGATGTATGTGCGCGATCACGCGCGGCCCGAGTTCCACGCCGCCCTCGGCCTCGACCCGACGGACTACGACTACCAGGTGTTCCGGATCACATCCGAGATCTCGCGCCAGGTGTTCCCTGTCGAGCTCGACCTCGATAGCCCGGCGTTCCGCGCCGGGCTGGAGCGGCTGCGGCGGATTACCGAGGCAACCGCCGCCGCGCGCGCGCAAGGCGGCCTTGGCGGCACGGTCAAGCGGCTCGGCCTAGGCGCCGCTGCCGCAGCGACGTTCGCCCGCCTCTACGTCCAGCGTCCCAAGCAAAACCGAATTCCCGCCCAGGTCCGGCTCGCGCCGGCCTGGTGAGCAGGAGGCTGCTTTCGTGGCTCACTACGCCTTCCCCGTGCTCTTCGCCCTCCTCGTCTGGTGGCTCAGCACGGGGCTGATCATCTACCTCGACGGCCTGCCCCGGTGGACCTTCCGCTGGAGCCTGCTGGGGGCCACGGCGGTGCTCGCGGCGTCGCTCTACGGCCTGGCCGCCAGTGCCGGGGACACCACCGTGCGCGGGGCCTACGCGGCCTTCACCTGCGGCCTGTTCGCCTGGGGCTGGCAGGAGATCAGCTTCTACATGGGCTACGTCACGGGGCCGCGCACCGAGCCGTGCCTCGACGGCTGCGCCGGATGGCGGCATTTCGGCCATGCGATCCAAACGAGCCTCTGGCACGAGCTGGCGATCATCGCCTCGGCCGCGGTCGTGGTGGCGATCACCTGGGGCGAGCCGAATCAGGTTGGCACGTGGACCTTCATGGTCCTCTGGTGGATGCACCAGAGCGCCAAGCTCAACGTGTTCCTGGGCGTGCGCAACCTCAACGAGGAGTTCCTGCCCGAGCACCTCACCTTTCTCCGCAGCTTCCTGACCAAAAAGCCCATGAACCTGCTTTTCCCGGTCTCGGTTACGGTCTCGACCGTGATCGCGGCCCTCCTCGTGCAGCGGGCGATCGCACCCGGCGCGAGCGCCTTCCAGGCGGCCGGCTTCACCTTCCTCGCCACCCTGATGGCGCTCGCGATCCTGGAGCACTGGTTCCTGGTGCTGCCCCTGCCGTCGGCGGCGCTGTGGAGCTGGGGCCTGCGCTCGCGCACAGCACTCCGGCCCTTCGACGTCGAGGTCGTCGGCGGCTTCCTTGGCGCAGGCAAGACGACCTACCTGCGCCGCCTGCTCGGCGCGGCCGACCCCGGCGTGCGGACGGTCGTGCTCGTCAACGATTTCAGCTCGGTGGGCGTGGACGGCTCCCTCCTGCAGCGGCGCGGCGCCGACGTGATTGAGCTGCCCAACGGCTGCATCTGCTGCTCGCTGCGCAAGGACCTCGCGCGCCAGGTCAAGGACGCGGTCGCGCGCTGGTCGCCGCAGCGCGTGCTGATCGAGCCGAGCGGCGTGGCGGACCTCCCCGTGCTCGTGCGCGTGCTCGGCCAGCCGGACCTGCGCCCGCAGATCCGCAGCCTGCGCGTCTCCGCCGTGTTCGACGCGGGCGCGTTCCTGCGCGACTACGCCCGGATGCCCGAGTATTTCGAGGCGCAGGCGGCCTTCGCGTCGGCGCTCGTCATGAACAAGGCCGACCTGGTCTCCGCGGCGGAGCTGCGGACGGTGGCGGATACGCTCCGCGCGCTGAACCCTGGCGCTGTCGTGGTTCCCGCGACCTACGGCGCCGTGGAACCGGGCGCGCTCGATCAGCGCGCCGCCGAGCACCCGGGCGCGGCGGAACAAGAGCTCCACGCAGCCGAGCACCAGCACCACCATGCGGAGCACGCCCACGCCGACCATGCCCAGGCGGATGCCCTCGGCTTCCAGTCCTGGAGCAGCCGCCTCGGCGGCTCCTGCGACCCGCAAGGCCTGCGCGACGTGCTGGAAGCGGTGGCGAGAGGGGCGTTCGGCCAGATCGAGCGCGTGAAGGGCATCGCGCGCTCCGGCGCCGGGTGGGTTCACTTCGACGTCGCCGGCGGCCGGTCAAGCGTGGCGGCCTTCGCGCCGGGCGAAGGTGAGGAGCCGCGCGTCGTCGCCATCGGCAGTACCATGGACGAGGCCCGGCTGCGGGCGGCGTTCGAGGCGTGCGCGGTGCCGGCCTGATCGTCCTAGGACAGGCATCAGGCGGGGACGGCGGAAGCGCCGACCCTCTCCATCACCGCCGGCCCGTCCGGCGCTGCCGCATCCCCAATCGTTACCGCCGCAGACACCGCCTGCCTGGCGCCCTCGCACGCGGCCTCGTCCCGCCCGTGTACCACGCACAACGGCTCGCCACGCGCAACAAACCGGCCGAGCGGGGCCATCGCGTCCAGCCCCACGGCCGGGTCAACCAGGTCGTCCGCCCGCCGCCGCCCGCCGCCCAGCGCGACGACGGCGAGGCCGAGCGCGCGCACGTCCATCTCGGTCACCACGCCCTCCCGTGGCGCTGGGACCGCGCGGGTGATCGGCGCGCGGGCGAGATAGGCCCCTGGCCGCTCAAGGAGATCGGTCGGACCGCCGAGGACGGCGACCATGCGCGCCCAGGCCTCAGCCGCTGAGCCGTCGTCGAGGCGGGCTTGCGCGAACGCCTGCGCCGAGGCCGCGTCCGGCTGCCGCCCAGCGAGCACCAGCATCTCCGCCGTGAGCGCCAGCACAACCTCCAGCAGCCGCGGCTCCCGCCGCTCACCCGTGAGGAACGCCAGCGCCTCCGCTACCTCGAGGGCATTGCCCGCGGACGATCCGAGCACTTGGTTCATGTCCGTGAGCAGCGCGCTGGCACGCAATCCGGCGCCCTCAGCAACCTCGGCCAGGCTCAGCGCCAGCGCCCGCGCCGCCGCGGGGTCGGCCATGAAGGCGCCGCTGCCGCACTTCACGTCGAGCACCAGCGCGTCCAGGCCGGCTGCGAGCTTCTTCGAGAGGATGGACGCCGTGATGAGCGGCAGGCTCTCCACGGTCGCGGTCACGTCGCGTATGGCGTAGAGGCAGCGGTCGGCCGGCGCCAGCGCCGCCGTCTGACCGATGATGGCGCAGCCGGCCTCACGCAGCGCGCGCAGGAACGTTTCCGGCGCCGGGTCCACTTGGTAGCCGGGAATGCTCGCCATCTTGTCGAGCGTGCCTCCCGTGTGGCCCAGGCCGCGGCCGGAGACCATCGGCACGCGCAGTCCGCACGCGGCCGCCAGTGGGGCGAGGATCAGGCTCACCTTGTCGCCGACTCCGCCCGTGGAGTGCTTGTCCGCGATGGGACGGTCATCGAGGCCCGCGCGGGCAAGTGCGGGCGCGCCCCAGTCGAGAACCTCGCCGGAATCCCGCATCGCAAGGGTCAGCGCCACCGTCTCAGGCCGGGTCATGCCTTGGAAGAATACGGCCATGGCGAAGGCTGCGGCCTGCCCCTCGGTGATCCGTCCGCTCGTGACCCCCTCGACGAAGGCAGCGATCTCCGCGGCGTCGAGGTCCGCACCGTCGCGCTTGCGGCGGATCGTCTCCTGCGGGAGCGGCGTCACGCGAGCAGGTCCGGCCCGAAGCTGTCCGGCAGCAGCTCCCCCAGCGTGCGGACCAGGAGCGGATGCCCGTCCGCGTCCACCATGCGGATCGCAAGCTCCGGCCCGGCGAACTCCCGCAGCTTCTGCCGGCAGCCGCCGCAAGGGGGGCAGGGCGCGTCGCCTCCGGCGATTACCGCTTCCGCGATCCGCCGCTGCCCGCTTGCGACCATCGCGGCGATCGCCCCGGCTTCCGCGCAGGTGCCTTGCGGGTAGGCCGCGTTCTCCACGTTGCAGCCGACATGGACGCTGCCGTCCTCGGCCCTCAGCGCCGCGCCGACGAGGAAGCGGGAATACGGCGCGTAGGCCCGGCGCCGAACGTCGGCTGCGGCACAGGCGAGGGCGTCGGGCACGGCGAGCGCTCCTTCACGAACGGACCCTCGGCCGCCTTCGCGACGGCGGCGCTGGCGAAGAACCCGTCTCAGGCCGACGCTGGATCCCACTTGGTGGCTGCCCTTTCCAGCATGGCCTGAGTCCTGGCCGCAAGGGTATCGAGCGCGAACGGTTTGCCGAGCACCTCCATTCCAGACGCGATCTCCCCTTCGAGACCGGAGCCGGGGTGACCCGTGATGAACAGCACGGGCAGGTCCGGCGCGTGCTCGCGGGCAAATTCGGCGACCTGCCGCCCGTTCAGCCCGTTGGGCAGGCCCATATTGGTCACCAGCACGTCCACGCACGCGCCAGCGCGCAACAGGCGCAGCGCGGCCGGTCCGTCCGCGGCCTCCAGCACGTCGCAGCCCAGCTCGCGCAGCCGCTCGGCCGCCATGGCGCGCACCGTCGCCTCGTCCTCGACGAGCAGCACCGTCCCGCCAGCGCCGGGCGCTCCCGGCTCGGCGTCTGGCGACAGGGGCTGCTCCTCGTCCGCTTGGTCATACGCTCGTTCATCTAGGGGCAGGTAGAGGCGCACGGTCGTGCCTTGGCCCGGCGCGCTGTCGAGCCGCGCGACGCCGCCTGACTGCCGGATGAAGCCGTAGAGCTGCGAGAGGCCCAAGCCTGTTCCCTGCCCCAGCGGCTTGGTGGTGAAGAACGGCTCGAAGGCGCGCATCCGCGTGGCCTCGTCCATGCCGGTGCCGGTGTCGGCGACCGCGATTTCCACGTAGCCGCCGGGCTTGACCCCCTGCTGCCCGGCAAAATCCGCCTCGCTGAGCTGCACATCCGCCGTGCTGAGCGTGAGAACCCCACCCTCGCGCATCGCGTCGCGCGCGTTGATCGCGAGGTTGAGCAGCGCGCTCTCAAGCTGGTTCAGGTCGCATACGACCGTCGAGGGACTGTGCAGGCGCAGCTCGACCCTGATCGCAGGGCCGACCACGCGCCGGACCAGGTCCGCCATGCCCTCGATAAGTTCGTCCGGATCGATGGTCCGCGGCTGGAGCTGCTGCCGGCGCGCGAAGCTGAGCAGCCGATGGGTCAGCGCCGCCGCGTGCTCCGTCGCTTTTCGCGCGGCCTCCAGGTAGGGCAACGCTTCGTCCGTGCGCCCCTGCTCGACGCGGCGCTCAAGCATCTCCAAGCAGCCGCCGATCGCCTGAAGCACGTTGTTGAAATCGTGTGCGATGCCGCCCGTGAGCTGTCCGACTGCCTCCATCTTCTGGGCTTGGTGCAGCGTTGCCTCGGTCGCACGGTGCTCCGCCATCTCCCGCCGGAGCCTCCTGTTGAGGGCGTCGAGATCGCTCGTTCGCTGGGCAAGATCGAACCGCAGCCGAAGCATGTCTCCGAAGTAGCGGCTGAAGCGGAGGCTGCTGACGACCAGCGCGACCAGGAACACCAGGATCATGACCGCGGCGACGGCGCGGCGTTCCGAGCCCTCGACGGCGAACCGGACGGCAAGGGGAAGCCCCGCTGGCACGATGTAGGCGAGCGCGGTAGGCAAGTGCGCGGCGTAGAACACGGCGGCGCCGGCGCACATGCCGCCGATCAGGAAAATCCAGAGAAGCGCATACGTCTCGGACTCGGGCAACAGCAGAACCGCGCCGCCGCCCCAGAGCAGGCCGGACGCGAGAGCGCCGCACGTGCCGACAACTGCCCAGCTCTGGAGCTGCCCGGGCTGCGGCCGTGCACGACGATAGGCCCAGCAGGATATCAGCCGAAGAATTGCGAGGCTCAGGACACCTGCCAGCCAAACGTAGGCGCGGCGCTCGTGCTCAGGACCGGCGAGCACCGCCGTCATCAGCGACGCATTAACCACGGTTACGAGGACCGTGATCGGCGTCTGCTGGAACACGGCCCGGATCCGCTCCGCATGGATGTCGGCGTCGATTGCCATCAGGCAGATCGCCGGCTCGCGCGGTGCAGTGCCACTAGGAGATGCCTTGCCAAGCACGCATCGGATAAACCTCTGCTGCCGCGAAACGTTTGTCACGCTCCAATCCCGCACACCTAGTCTACTACGAGAGCGCAAGCACGCGCGACACCGCCGAGCGTGTCCGCGCGAGAATCACGCGCCCCTTTTTGGAACTACAGCTCAGATATGAGCCGTTTCTGCGATATGATCAACGAAGATCAGTTACGCATTACAATGCGGCCGAGACGGTCTCGGGTTCTGGCTTCAGCGCCGCCCGCCGACCTCGTCGAGGTGCTTCAGCATGTCGGCGGGATCCTCGTACACCCGTGCAGCACCGCCGCGCTCCAGCTCCTCCGTACCGTAGCCGCCCGAGAGCAGTCCGACCCCGAGCGCCCGGCACCGCCGGGCCGCCAGCATGTCCCAGATGCTGTCGCCGACGACCACCGCGGTCTCGATGGGCGCGCCGAGCCGCTCCGCCGCGGCCAGGAACAAATCCGGGTCCGGCTTGGCGTACTTGACCAGGTCGCGGGTCACGACCGGCGTCCTGTCGGGATCGACGCCGAGGGCGGCCAGATTCGGCGCCGCGGTTTCCATGCGGCCGCTCGTCGCAATGGCCCAGGGGATGCCCGCATCGGTGAGCGTGGCCAGCAACTCGCGCGCGCCGGGCAGCGGCCGGACCTGGGCGACGTGGCGCCGATACGCCTCGGCGTGCAGGCGCCGAAGCCGGTCCAGCCGCTCGGCGCTGATCTCGAGACTCGTCTCGCGCAGCAGCTGGTTCATGAACAGCCCGCCGCTCATGCCGATCTTGCGGTGGATGCGCCAGACCGCGAGCTCGATGCCCTCCTGGTCCAGCGCCTCCTTCCAGGCGAGCACGTGCTGATAGACGCTGTCCACCAGCGTGCCGTCGAGGTCGAACAGGAACACGGTCTCAAGCCGCATGGGGCGCCTCCGAGAGAATGCCGTGGCCGCTCCGCAAGGATGGGCCGGGCCGCCCGGTCCTGCCAAGCCTCGTCTCGCTTGCTTCTTGCTGCATCTGTCCGCCGCCATCCAGCCGCACCCGCGCGGTCGGCAGGGCGTGCGGATAATCGCGCTGCAGGAACTCGATCAGCTTCTCGCGCACTTCGCAGCGCAGGTCCCAGGTCTGCGGCGCGTTGCGCGCGCTCACCAGGGCGCGCAGCTCGACCGACCAATCCTTGGCGTCGCTGACCTGCAGCATCACGACCTTGCCGTCCCATAGCGGGCTCGCGCGGGCGATCTCCGTGAGGGCCTGCCGCACCGCCTCGACCGGCACCGAGTAGTCCACGTACAGGAACACCGATCCGATCAGCGACGATGTCTCGCGCGTCCAGTTCTGGAACGGCTTTTCGAGGAAGTAGGAGAGCGGCAGGACCATGCGCCGCCAATCCCATAGGCGCACGACGACGTAGGTGCTGGTGATCTCCTCGACCCAGCCCCATTCGCCCTCGACAATGACTGCGTCCTCCAGGCGGATCGGCTGGGTGATGGCGATCTGCACGCCGGCGATCAGGTTCGTGAGCAGGGGGCGCGCCGCCAAGCCGGCCACGAGGCTCGCCGCACCCGCGGACGCGAACAGGCTGACGCCGTAAGCGCGCACGGAGGGGAAGGTCATCAGCGCCGCGGCGATCGTGATCAAGGCAATCAGGATCTCGCCCGCGCGCTTGAGCACCTGCAGCTGGGTCACGTGCTTGCGTGCCCGCAGGTTGTCGTCCCCGTCGAGGCGGAAGCGCCGGACATAAAGGGTGATCGCAACCTCAAGCGCGCGCATTGCGCTCCAGCCGAGCAGCACGATGAGCGCGGCGAGAAGCGCCTGACCGATGTCGCCGGAGACCGAAGGCGGGAAGCTGGTGGACGGCAGCGCCGCCCAGAGGGCGAGGACGACGAGGGCCAGCCGGCTCGGGCCGGTGGTGGTCGCGATGAACGTCTCCAGGAAGCCGCGCGCCCGGCCGGGCACCGGCACCCGGAGGACGAGGCGCAGCGAGAGCCAGTGCGCCAGGAGCGCGACAGCCGCCGCCGTCGCTAGGGTTGCCACGCCGGATATCCAGCCAGGTCCCCAGGGAATGAAGGCGCTCAAGTGCATGGGTGTTCTCAGGATTTTCTCCTCGGGAGCTTTGCCCCCGACGTCATGTTGCAGTGCACCATACACCCATCAAGCGCAGCAAGGAACGCTGCGCGCACGACCTAGGGTAATCTATTGGAGAACATGCGGCGGCGCGGCCACACCCCATGTCTATGGCTCGGCCCGGAGAACTCGACCCATGCTGCGCCTCCTGCTCTCGTTTGCCCTGCTCTCCCTGCCCTCGCTTTGCCCGCGCCCGGCGCTTGCCGCGGCACACATCGTCGCACCTTGGCCCGACGCGACGCGCGCCGAGGTGCAGGTCGAGGACGTGACCTTCCGCAGCAGCGATCCGTTCACCCCGCGCGACGTCCCGAGAGCGCCGGCGCGCATCGTGGGCGCCCAGCTCTACCTGCCGGCGCGCGGCAAGGCCGACCGCTCGATCCCGGCCGTGGTGCTGCTGCACGGCTCCGCCGGGCTGGTCGCCGAGCGCGGCGAGCGATACGGCCGCGAACTCGCCGCCATGGGCGTCGCCGTGCTGGTGATCGAGACCTACGGCAGCCGTCCTGACCTCGGGGCAACCTTCATCCAGCGCGTGCTCAACATCACCGAGACGATGTTCGTGGCCGACGCCTACGCGGCGCTCGGCTACCTGGCGAGCCGGCCGGAGATTGACGCGCACCACGTTGTGCTCGCCGGCTTCTCCTACGGCGGCATGGCGGCCACCTACGCGATGTATGCGCAGATGGCCGACGCGCTCGCGCCGCGCGGCCCGGACGGGCGCCGGCTCCTGTTCGCCGGCCACGTCGCGTTCTATGCGCCCTGCATCGGCCGCTTCCGCGACAGCCGCACGACCGGGGCGCCGCTGCTGATGCTGTATGGGCAAGAAGACGAGCTGATGATCCCCCGCCGCTGCGAGCAGATCGCCGACGATCTGCGGCGCGGCGGCAGCCAGGTCACGATCATCGCCTACCCTGGCGCGGTGCACCAGTGGGACGGGCACATGCCGCGCGGCGTGATCGGCCGCCATCTCGGCGGTTGCAGCTTCATGGTGGAACCAGGCGGGGGCGTGACGGACCGCAACACCGGGCTGCCGATGACCGGGCCGTTCACGCGCAAGATCATCCTCGGGCTGTGCACGACCAGCAAGCCCTACCCGATCGGCCAGGACGAGGCGGTCCGCCAGCAATCCAACCGCGACTTCGGAGCATTCCTCGCCCGCACGTTCGCGACCGCGCCGGCCGGGTGAGGGAGCGTGCGAACGGCGCTACAGCGGGCAGTGCTGCGCAATAGCCAGCGCCAGGCCGCCGACGCTGGCACCCACGATGGCGTATGTCTCTTGAATGTCCGGGACGGTGGGGAGGCGACCGTCCGCTTGCGGATAGGAGTGTGATCCGGGGTGCGGCCGTCAAAGGGCTGCGTGAGGTCGCCTTGCGTTGTAGAAGGCGATGTAGCGGCCGATTGATTGCCGTGCCCTTTGAACAAAATTTCCGCGTCGTTAAGTGGATCGTCGGCCGGGGGTTATGCTGCCGTGCGGAGCGGCAGCGGGTGAGAGTAGGCTTGCTTCTTCGACGCCATCATAGGCACGCAGATAGACTTCCTCGTACTTGATGGTTCACCAGAAGCGCTCGACAAAAACGTTGTCTCGCCATGCGCTCTTGCCGTCCATGCTGCAACACCCGATAAGCGCTCGCTCGGCCGGTAGGCAAGCCGCGAAACTGGCGTGAGCCAAACAGTCGCGACCACTCATGCGGCTCGCCATGGCGTCAGCCGCGGTATCCAGCGTGGGACGTTGGCGCGAAAGGTTTCGTACTCCATTCCGAACTTTAGCTGGAGTGTTGGTTCTTCGTACAGCACAACGAAGAGATGGAATGCGAGCCACACCACTGCGCCGTACCAAAGCAGGCGTCCATCGCCGAACAAAAGCGCCTGACCCATCGTGACACTAACGAGCGCGATATAGATCGGATTTCGCACGTAGCGATAGAGACCCGTCACCACGAGGTTTTGCGTAGGCGCAATCGGTGCCGGCGTGCCCAGTCCCTGGAGTGCAAAACGCGCAAACGAATCAACAAGCCCAGGGATGCCGGCAATGATCAGCATAACTCCGATCACGCGGGTGACTTCGAATCCCAAAAAAGCCGGCTGAAACTCCCAACGCATGATCCACCACGGGACCAATCCTGCCACGACCACGGGCGCGGCCACAAAGAATAGAACGGAGCCCAGGATGCTCATCGCCTTCGACATTGCGACCCTCCCCTCCGCGTCGTTAAGTGGATCGTCGGCCGGGGGGTTATGCTGCCGTGCGGAGCGGCAGCGGGTGAGACTGGTGGTTCCGCCGGTTCGTCCGGCTGCTGCTGTTCCGCACGATCCACGACGTGGCGTTGATGATGGACCGCGAGCACGCCGGGCGCGAGGCGAGCCCCTCGGCGGCGGTCATCGACAGCCAGACCGTCAAGGCACCGGCCGCCCGCGCGCGCGGCTATGACGCGAACAAGAAGGTCGTGGGCCGCAAGCGCCATATCGCCGTCGATACCGACGGGCGGTTGCTGATGGTCAATCTCACGACCGCGGATATCGCCGACAGCGCCGGCGCCCAAGCGATCCTCGACGCGATCCGCAAGCGCTGGCCGTGGCTCAAACATCTGTTCGCCGACGGCGCCTACGACCGGACCAGACTGCTCGACAAGGCCGCCTTCCTGGACTTCGTTGTCGAGATCGTGCGCCGCATCGATGCCGAGCTCGGCTTCAAAGTGCTGCCCCGACGCTGGGTGGTGGAGCGAACCTTCGGCTGGCTCATGCGCTGGCGACGGCTCGTCCGCGACTTCGAACAGCGCCTCGATGTCTCCGAGGCGATGATCCATGTCACAATGGGAAGCCCCCTCCTGCGCCGCATCGCTCATCGCTGAACATTCTCAAACGGACTCTCAGCAGTCGGCGAACCACAGTCACCTCAGCTGCCGCCGTCGCGCCCAAAATCGCGGCCGCACCGAATCAAATTCTTGGTACGATAGTCATCGACGATCGCCCGATAGGTGACCCGGATCAACTCGTCAACGATCGGCGGCGGCGGCTTGCAGCGCTCCAGATGCTGGCGTACGGCGGCAACAGGTACCTCCGCTATCAGGAACTGCGCCCGCCGAACTTCGCTGGGTGCGGCGCGGCCGAAGATCAGGCGGGCGGCTCGCGCCAGGCCGTCGGCCATCCGCTCAGTATGCGCCGCGACCCTGTCGCGCAGTGCCCGCGGCCACTCCCCCTGAACAAAATCGTCCCGGTGATAAAGCAGCAGCAGGCGTCCTTCGTCGGGGTGCTCGCGTACCCAAGCCGGCGTGTGCAATGCCGCGGCCAATCCGTCACCAGCGTCAAGCGCGGCCGTTATTCCTTGCTGAAAGTCGAGGACCGTCTGCAGCCACAGTTCTCCAAGCAGCATGTCACGCGAGGCAAACCGATGATAAAACGAACCGGTCGGTGCCTTGAGCCGCTCGGTGATCGATCCGACTGTCACGGCAAGTGGGCCCTGCTCGGCAACGATCGCCAACGCTGCAGCCTTGAAATCCAGGTCGTCGAATTTTGCTCGTCCCATGGTTGTAGAATGAATATTCTAGACGTCCATGTCTAGATGTGGTACGCTCCTGCGCGCGTGGCTCTAGGTGGAGCAAGCCGATGACGCATCCCGAGTTTATGAGCGCCCACGAGACGCATCGCGTCGAGCGTCTGCTGGAGGCGGCCCGGCAGACGATCGCTGAGGTGCGTTATTGCTGGGTCGTTACCGCTGCCGGTGACGGTCACGCCAATGCACGCGTGGTGAAGACGTTCCAGAACGGCGATAGCGAAGATCTTTGGACGCGTTGGTTCTTGACGATGCGAACCGGACGGAAATCGGACGAAATCCGCGCCGCCGGCCGGGTGACGCTGGCGTATCAGCATGAATCGGGCAACGCCTATGTGACACTTGCCGGCCCGGCCGCTGTTATCGACGAACCCCGCGCTGTCGAGAGCCGTTTGCAGCAGGTGGATGACCCTGGCGGCACGCTGCAAGGCAAATTGGTCGCGGTCAAATGCACCGCGGACCAACTCGAAATGCACGTGCGCGGCGTAACGGCCGAGCCATGGGGCCACGGACGGACGTTGCTGCGAAGGGACCAGCAAGGTGTCTGGCGGCTCTGCCGCAGCCGCCTGAGCGGTTGAGCAGTGGGGTCATTCATGGGTGAAGCCGTTTCCTTCGCTCAAGAGGCGACTGATCAGCTGATACCTGGCGCAAGTTCTTCGGTGTCTGCGAGGATAAGAAGTCGCCATTGGCGAAGGAGGAAATCGATCGCAATGCTGCCTTCTACGCCATCGAAGCCAAGGCCCGGTTCGCCCCACCAGCCGAGCCGCTGATCCACCGCTGCTCACCTCGTTCTTCGACTGAATGAATTGCATCTGCTCGATCGCCACTGGCTGGGTCACGGCAAGCGGCGGCGCCTTCCTTGTCTTTCAGGTGTTGTAGGAGCTCGGCACCAAGCCTCAGGGCGACCGCTATACGGCCAACGCCAAACGCCTACGTTCAATGGGGAAGGCGTCGAACAGCCGAAACCCTCACTTCCGCATCGCAAAGAATGTGCCGATCTCGGGCGCCGGCGACTTGATCTCGACAACGATGGAGTCCTCGATGGCCTCCAATCCGTGGAGGACTCCTTCGGGGTGTCGGCAAACATCGCCAGGTCCCATGATGAATTCCTCCGAGCCTACAGTCGATTTCATTTTGCCCTTCACCACGTAGGCAATCGATTCATGCGTGTGGGTGTGAAGCGGGGCGCCTACTCCCGCCGCATAGTGGATCTCGAGGAACATCATCTCGTCACCGCTGATAAGCGGCTTGACGAGCATATCGCCACCATACATCGGCTTGCCCTCGACGGCGCTTACCGCCACAGCCTCGACGTCAGCATTTCTCGACTTGATCACGTTGACCTCCGATTTTCTTCTGTCATGCAGCCAGAGAACTCGAGATCGCATCCGATCCTTTCAGCCTGATTTGATGGCCAGGATACAAGCGCTGCCCGGAACGATCTCTTTTTTAGTCAGCCTTGAACTTGGCGTCGAGGGCCTACACGCGGGTCCTGCCAAGCGTGCCTTGGCCGTGCACCACTCGTGATAAGTCCGCCTGACGGTGCCGCTGACAGATATGCTCCGCGCAAATTCGGCGTCCGCTTACCGGAAGTCACCCACGGTGTGCGAATGACCTAGTTGGGTCGATTGCGTTGAAAAAGCCCATTGTAGTGGCGCGTCTACGCTGATTCAATGATCGCGGTGGACAACGGGATTACGGCCATGATGGGCGAGCGAGCAGCCCGACAGGAATCGCTGTTCTACGGCTTCAACCTCGACGATCACGTGCCCGCCGATCACTTGCTGCGCTCTATCGATCGCTTCGTTGAGCTGAGTAGCATTCGTCGCCAGCTTGCGCCCTACTACAGCGCCATTGGTCGGCCCTCGATCGATCCCGAGCTGATGATCCGCATGCTGCTGATTGGCTACTGCTGCGGCATCCGCTCCGAGCGGCGTCTGTGCGACGAGGTCCATCTCAACCTCGCCTATCGCTGGTTCTGCCGCCTCGGCTTGACCGATCCAGTGCCGGACCACTCGACCTTCGAGCCGAGAACCGGCACGGCCGTTTCCGCGACAGCGAACTGCTGCGCACGCTGTTCGAGGCCACCGTCCGGCGCTGCATGGCAGAGGGCATCGTCGGTGGCCAGGGCTTCGCCGTGGATGCCAGCATGATCCGGGCCGATGCGCACCGGCAGAAGGGCGTTGCCAACTGCGAGGAGTTGGATCCCGAGTGCACCACCCGCGCCGTGACCGAGTACCTGTCCGTGCTGGACGACGCCGCATTCGGCGCGGCCACGGAGGTCGCACCCAAGTTCATCTCGCCGACCGACCCGGCTGCACGATGGACAGCGGCGGCTGGTGGCCCGGCCTGCTACGCCTATTGTGACAACTACCTGATCAACGTCGAGCACGCCGTCATCGTGACGTGGAAGCCACCACGGCTGTGCGCCAGGCCGAGGTGAGCGCCGCACAGACCATGCTCACCCGCACGGCCGAGCAATTCGGCCTGTGGCCCGAGCGCCTGGTTGCCGATACCGGCTACGGCTCGGCGCCCATGCTGGACTCGCTCGTGCACGAGCAGGGGATCGAGCCGCACATACCGGTGTTCGACAAGTCAACCCGCAAGGATGGCACGTTCAGCCGTTCCGACTTCACCTACGATCACGGGCGCGATCTCTACGTCTGCCCCGGCGGCAAGGAATTGCGGCACTACCGGCGTCAGTTCCAACGTCCGCGGGTCGGCGTCGATGCCGAAGGCCTCATGCGCTACCGGGCCACCAAACACGATTGCGGTCCCTGCCCGTTGAAGGAGCGCTGTTGTCCGAAGCACCCCGCCCGCAAGGTCCTGCGCTCCATCTACGAGGGCGCACGGGACCTGGCCCGCAGCATCGCCGAAACCGACGCCTACGTGGTCTCCCGGCGCGAACGCAAGAAGGTCGAGATGCTGTTCGCCCATCTCAAACGCATCCTGCACCTCGATCAACTGCGCCTGCGAGGACCGTGCGGTGCCCGAGACGAGTTCCACCTGGCCGCAGCCGCCCAGAACCTCCGCAAGCTGGCCAAGCTGATCCCGGCTGCACGGTTAGCGGTCTCAGCGGCCTGAAAGGGAGCCGTCAAGCCGTTGGCCACCGTGCGGCGTGCCGCCCATCAACCCAAAACCGAGCAGGCCTTTTTCAACAAATGGTCGATAGCGGGCGGACCGGGCAGGTTTCAAACTGAGACACTACCCACAATGGCAATCCGTTGTAAAGCAGGACCGAGTGGCTCATCGTGAGCCGAACGGCCCCCGGCACCTGGGGGCCATCAGCTCAAGCAGGAGAAAGCCAATGCGCCTGACGCGCCGCTCGCTGCTCGGCACCGCCACAGCGGCTTCGGTGTTGCCGGCCGTCTCGCCCGCGCGTGCGCAGAGCACGCAAGTGATCAGGATCGGCGTCCTGGGCGACCAATCCGGCCCTTACCGCGACTTCAGCGGTCCCGTCTCGGTGGCCTGCGCCAGGCAGGCGATCGCGGATTTCGGCCAGAAGGGGATCAAGGTCGAGCTGCTGGTCGGCGACCACCAGAACAAGCCGGACATCGGCACCGGCATCGCCCGGCAGTGGTTCGACCAGGACGGCGTGGACCTGATCGTCGATGTGCCGCACAGCGGCGTGGCGCTGGCGGTGAGCGGGGTCGCGCGCGAGAAGGACAAGGTCCTCATGGTGTCCGGCGCCGGCACCGTCCAGCTGACCGGGCGGCAGTGCACGCCCAACACCACGCACATGAGCTACGACACCTGGATGCTGGCGCGCTGCACCGGCGGCGCCACGGTCGCGGCCGGCGGCAAGACGTGGTTCTTCATCACCGCCGACTACACCTTCGGCTACGACCTGGAGCGCGATACCGCCAAGTTCGTGACAGCGGGGGGCGGCAAGGTGCTGGGCAATGCCCGTACTCCCTTCCCCGGCACGACCGATTTCTCCTCGTTCCTGCTGCAGGCGCAGGCCACAGGGGCGCAGGTGATCGGCTTGGCCAACGCCGGCGCGGACACCATCAACTGCATCAAGCAAGCGACCGAGTTCGGCCTCACCAAGACCGCGAAGCTAGCGGGGCTGCTGGTCTATATCAGCGATGTCCATTCGCTCGGCCTGCAAACGGCGCAGGGCCTGGTGCTGACGGAAACGTTCTACTGGGACCTGAACGACCGCACCCGTGCCTTGACCGGCCGCTTGCTGCCTCAGACCAACGGTGCGCGGCCGGGCATGTCGCAGGCCGGAGTGTATGCCAGCGTGCTGCACTACCTGAAGACGGCGGCGGAGATGGGCGTCGAACGGGCCAAGCAGAGCGGCCGGGACACCGTGGCCCGCATGAAGGCGATGCCGATGGACGACGACGTATTCGGCCACGGCTCCATTCGCGAGGACGGCATGGCAGTGCATCCGGCGTACCTGTTCGAGGTCAAGAAGCCCTCAGAGAGCCGGGGACCTTGGGACTACTACAAGCTGGCCGCAACGGTGCCGGCCGACCAGGCCATCAAGCCGTTGGCCGAGACCGGATGCCCGTTCGTGCGTGCCTGACCGAGTTGTGGCGATCCGATTGGGGGCCGTCGCGGCGCCCAGCTTCTCGCTTAGGCGGCTAGCGCTGGCGCGGCCGAGGCGGTTGCCTCGGCGAGAACCTCGCCGCGCGGCGGCACCTCGGCGGCGGGCGCCGCGATGCCGGGCGTCCACCCCTTGCGGGGAGCGCGGGGACGCGGGGTGAAGGTGGCGTGGAGGAACTTGGCGTCCTCGATGCGCGCCACGTCGAACAGCCGCCAGCCCTCGCCCGCATTACCCGGACCGCGGGCGACGCCCGCCGTCTGCCACGTGAGCAGGCCGAGGCGGCCCGTGCCGGTGCGGCCGAGCGCGTGCGGGTGCACCACGCGCCAGGCCCCGCCGTAGCGGATCTCCAGGGCACGACGCGCCCGCACCGCCGCGCCAGGCGCTCGGCCCGGCGCTGGAGGCGGTCAGGCGGCAACTCGGGAATGGGCGCCCGTTGGCGCGGGCGCCGCGACGCAGCGACAGCCTTCGACATAGCGAACATATAGTGATCATCGTCCCCGAATCGAGACCTGGCCGGTGTGCTCCCTGGCGTGCTCGCTATGGGGAGCGGCGCAGCGCGCCGTCCAGCAGCTCGATCTGGCGGACGACGCGCGAAAGGGAAGCGGGCACGGTGCCCTTCGGACGCGCGGCAGCAGCGGCGCCTTTCCCAGCCGCAAGGAGTGCGGCGGCGATCCAGTCCCGCCAGCTTCGCCAGGCAGCGGCGTCCAGCCCGGCGCGCGCGGCCGGGTCGTGGCGCAGGGCCGAGAGCTGTCCAGACACGCGCCGCAAGGTCGCGTCCACGACCATAGCGGCCTGCAGCCGCCGGCGCTGGCTTCGCCGCGGCTCCTGCAAGGCGCGGGCGAGCGAGGCCTCCAGGTTGTTGGTGGCGACGCCCGCGCCGCGGCGCGCCGCCTCCGTCGCGGCCATGCCCCCCTCGCCGAGCAGTTCCGCCATCGCGGCTTGCGCGTAGCGCGCGAGGGCGGCCAGCGCCGCCGTCTGCTCCCGACGCAGCCGGCCCGGCTCCCAGCTCGGCCAGAGCAAGAGCCAGCCGAGCACCGCGACCGCACCGCCCGCCACGACGAACAGCGCACGCAGCCCGGCAACCGTCCAGGCGCTCTGGCCCGGCTCCACCAGCTCGATGAGCACGACCACGATGGGCGTGACGCAGGCGATGTAGGTTCCGAAGCTCACCTGCCGGGCGGCGAAGGCCACCGTGCAGAGCGGGAACATCAGCGCCGCGAGTAGCCCCGGCGTGCGCGCCGCGAAGGCCAGCGCCGCCCCTGCCAGCCCGCCCAGGACCGTGCCGCCGACCCGCTCCAGCGCCCGCTGCCAGGTGGCCGCGTAGAACGGCTGCAACGTCACGATGACCGTAATCGGCAGCCAATGCCCGAAGCGCCCGCCCCAGAGCTGGGTGACCGCCAGCGCCGGCGTCGCGACGACCGCCGTGCGCAGCGCGTGGCGCAGCATCGCCGAGTCCCAGGTGAGGTTGGCGAGGACTGGCGCGCGCACCCGGTCCCACCAGGGCTGCGGCGTGTCGTCGTCGGCCGCGCCGCTGAGCAGCGGACCGCCGGGCGTGGCGAGCTTGGCGGCGATCCGCAGGCGGTCAGCGATAGCCTCGGCGACGCGGGCGAGCACCGGGTCGGGAGCGGTCGCGGCGAGCATGGTGGCGATTGCCCGCTCGAACCGCGCCCGGCGCACGGGCTTATCCGCCGCCGTCGCGCGCGACAGCACGAGAAGCGCCGGCCGCAGCAGGCGCAGCAGCACCACCGCCGCGTCCCGTCGTGCCCCGGTGGGCGCTGCTTCGAGCAGGTCGGAGAGCGCGATCAGCGCACCGAAGGTCTGGTCGCCTGTCTCCAGCCGCAGGAGCGCCTGCGACCCGGCCCGCGAGAGCCGCCCACGCATCCGCACCAGATCCATGACGATGACGCGCGCATACTCGATCTCCTCGCGCACCGCCCGGCGGTGGGCGCGAGCGTGCGCGTCCCACTCCGCCGCGCTCACGCTCTCTTGCCGCACGAGGCTCAGGAGGTCGGCGCTGAGTCCCGCGAGCCGCCGCCAAATCTCCGCGACCGCGAGGCGGGCCGGGCGATAGGGGTGCAGGCGCCAGACCAGCATGGTCAGCCCCGTCGCCCACAATCCCCCGGCCAGGAACATGCCCCCGACCACGAGCGCCACATGCCAGGGCAGCGGCGCGTCGAGTGCCAGGATGAGCACGACCGAGAGGAGGTTCCCCGCGGCCGAGGCCGGAACGCCCCACACCCGGACGAAGCTGGCCACGAATATGCCGATTCCCGCGAGCGGAAGAGCTACCGCCAGCCCGGCACTGCGCAGCACGCCGAACACGCTCCACGTCAGCGCGCCCGCGAGGCTGAAGGCGAGCAGCGTTGGCACGCGCTGGCGGATGGGCCCGCCCGTGTCGCATAGGCAAGTCAGGAAAGCGGCGAGCGCGGCATAGACGAGAGGCGGCCATCGCAGCCACTCGTAGGCGAGAAGGAGGACGGCGCAGGCGACCGCAGCGCGCAGGCCCTCCGCCATGCGGATGCTGCGCAGATCGAAGCCCACAGGGAGCCGGGACAGGTCGGCGCCAGGGTTGCGCGGCGTCCCACGGCGCAGCGAGCGGGCCAAGGCGTGGGCGACCGACTGCATGATCGCGGTGTTGTGGCGTTTGGGCCCTGCCGGGTCAACGCGCGACGGCTATCCGGAAGCAGACTTGAAGCTGCTACGATGGCAGTCGTCAGCAGAGAGAATGCTATGAGCGCCGGGCTGGAAGAGCGGTCAAACGCGCAGGACGAGGGTGCCCTCGTCTGGTATTTCGACCTGGTCTCGCCGTTCTCCTATCTCGCCCTGCCCGCAGTGGAGACGCTGGCTCGGCAGCGTCCTCTCCTGCTCCGGCCGATCGTGCTCGGCGCGGTGCTGGCGCATTGGGGCCAGCTCGGCCCGGCCGAGATCGCGCCCAAGCGGCTCCATACCTACCGCCTGTGCCAGTTCATGGCGGAGCGCGCCGGGGTGGCGCTGCGCTTCCCGCCCCGCCATCCCTTCCGCTCGCTCGACAGCCTGCGGCTGCTCGCGGCCTTGGACGGCCGGCTCGATGCCGTGCGCGCCGCCTTCGACTTCGTCTGGGCCGAGGGACGCGACCCCAGCGACCCGGCGGAGCGCACCGCGCTGTGTGAACGGCTCGGTGTCGAGGATTTCGACGCGCTGATCGCCCGGCAGGACGCAAAGGCCCGGCTCCGCGCCTGGACCGAGGCGGCCATTGCAGCGGGTGTGTTCGGGGTGCCGACCCTGGCCGTGGGCGGTGAGCTGTTCTGGGGCGTGGACGCGATGCCGCTCGCCGAAGCCGCCCTGGACGATCCCGGCCTGCTGGAACGCGGCGAGATGGCCCGCCTGGCCGCCCTTCCGGTCGGCGTCGCGCGGAAGGTAACGGGCTAAATGGTCAGTCGCGGAGCGTGGTGACGCGCACAGGCGCGAGACGGTAAGCGCTTCGACCATCTCGTTCACGACACCTCAGGAGAGTCCATGATTCGTCTGACCCTCTTGCTGCTCGGAGCGCGCCCGCTGCGCACATACTGGTGGGTGTTCGTCGTGCTGGCGGCATGCAGCTTGCTCGTTGGCCTCGCGTTCATCGACAACCTGGCCGGCGGTGCGATCACCGCAGCACTCGACCTGATCGCCGTGGCCCTCGTGATCGAGGGCACGGCTCGGCTGCTCACGCTCGCGGCCATCGGCTTCCCCAACGCGACCCTCCCCGTGCTCAAGTCGCTGGGCTTCTTCGCGCTTGGGTTCATGGTCTTCGACCTGCCTTGGGACGACAACATCGTTGCGACCATCGTTTTCGGCTCGGCGCTGCTGATCGACGGCCTGTTCCGCATTGCGGCGGCGGCGGTCATCCGCTCGGATCGCTGGCGGCACGCCCTGGTCATCGCCACGATCGAGATCGTCGTGGGCGTGCTGGTCTGGCTGCCTTGGCCGGTGCCGCATCGGAATACGGTGCCGTTCTGCATCGGCGTCGCCCTGCTCGCCGCCTCCGGGGGCTTATTCCGGCTCGGGCTGCAACTGCGGCGCTTGCGGCCCGGCGCCTCAGTGACCGACCTGCCGCTCTTTGCCGGACCGACCTGGCACGCGCGCGGCCTGCTGCATCCCTCGCAGACAGAGCCACGATCCTGGGTCAACGACGACCCGCTGCTCGTGCACATCTGGACGCCGCTGGGCTCAGCCCAGAATCCGCAGCATCGCTTCCTCATCGACCGCTACATCGCGGCCGTTGACCAGGGCGGCGTGATCTCGACCGGGCACGCCGCCCTCTCGCTGCCGCCTGAGACGTATGTCAGTCTCTGCCCGGCCGACGACATGGATCACTCGCCCGACGAGTTCGGGCGCTTGCTGCGGGCAGGGCACGAGAACGACGTGCCGGGCTGCTTCAAGCCTTCCTTCGAGGAGGAGTGCGCGAGCTGGCGACGCCCGGACCGGGAGATCGCCTTCCACCGCTACAATGGGGCGGCGCTGCGGGCGTTCCTCGCCGCCTATCGGGCAAAGCCGATCTACAATCTCACCAGCCGCAACTGCTCCTCCACGGTCGCCCTGTCGCTGGACGCCGCCGTGGAGGGCGCGCTCGGGCAGCAACGGCCCTGGCGGACGCTTCTGCTGCTCCTCACCGACCCGGCCATGTGGCTGCTCGCGCTCTGGCGGGCGCGGGCCGAGGCGATGACCTGGACCCCCGGCCTGATCCTCGATTACGCGCACACGCTCGCAGCACGTGCTGGACGGCCGTCGGCAGCGATGGTTCGCCCGCGCTGTTCGCGATGCGCCGCCGGTTCCAGGAAGGGCGCCGAGCTCACCTGGCCGAGAGTCAGCCGACGCGGTCGGCTCCTCCAGCGATGGCGACGCTCGTCGCGACGGCGATGATCTTCGGCCTGGCATACGGCCTGAGCGCGCCGCTCCTGGCGCTGAGCCTCACGCAGATGGGCTTCGGAAAGGGTTTCGTGGGGGCGAACGCCGCGATGCACGCCGTGGGCGTCCTCGCCGTGGCACCGCTGCTGCCGGGCCTCGCCTGGCGCACCGGCCCGAAGCTGCCGATCGCGGGCGCCCTGCTGACCGCCGCCGCCATGCTCGCGCTGTTTCCAGTCGTGCCCTCTGTCTGGCTGTGGTTCCCCTTGCGGGTCGCGCTCGGCGCCGCGTCGGAGACCATGTTCGTCATGTCCGAGACCTGGCTCAGCCAGCTCAGTGACGACGCCACCCGCACGCGGACGATGGCGATCTACACGGCGGCACTCTCGCTCGGCTTCGCGCTCGGCCCGGTGATCCTGGCCGCGACCGGACCGCAGGGCCTGCTGCCCTTCCTCATCGCCGGCGGCATCGCGCTGCTCGCGCTGCTCGCGGTCGCCATGCCGTGGGTGCAGACCCCGGTCTTCGAGCGCCCGGCGTACCCCAACATGCTACGCTACCTGGCACTCGCCCCCGTCGCGCTGGGGGCGACCTTGGTCAACGCGGCCCTGGAGACAGCCGGCATGTCGTTCCTGCCGCTCTATGCCATGCGCGTCGGCTGGGCAGAGCAGCCGGCGACGCTGCTGCTCTCGGTCCTGTTGCTGGGCGCGATCCTCATGCAGATCCCGATCGGCTGGCTCGGCGATCGGATGGACCGGCGCAGCCTCGTCATCGGTCTCGGCCTCGCGTCGGCCGCCGGTGCCCTGGCATGGCCGCTCGTGATCGGCATGCCGCTCATCGCCTATCCCCTGCTGTTCGTTTGGGGCGGCCTGTTCGTCGGCATCTACACGGTCATGATGGCCCTGATCGGCAGCCGCTTCCGCGGTGGCGACCTCGTCTCCGTCTACGCGGTGATGTCGGTCGCATGGGGCGCTGGCGCGTTCATCGGTCCGAGTGCGGCGGGTGCTGCGATGGAGCTCACCCGCCACGGCCTTCCCTTCTTCGCCGCCGCTTCCTGCGCCGCCTTCACTCTGCTGGCTATCGCCCGGCGCCGGGGAGTTTGACGAGCCATCTAGCCGCCATCCAGGGCGCCCGGCGGCTCCTCGTCCTGCATCGCCTCAGCTTCCGCGCGCAGCTTGTGGTAGCTGCGGCGGCTGAGCGGCAGCATGGCCGCGTAGATCACCCCCGCCGCCGCCAGCGCCGCCCACGGCTCGGCCACCAGCACGGCCGCGAACAGCCCCACCCCGAGCAGCAGCGGCAGCGCGTAGTCCCGCGGCACCTTGAAGTTCTTGAAGCTCCAGACTGGCAGGGTGCTCACCAGCAGCGCGGCCGTGCCGATCAGGACGAGTGCTGCGAAGAGAGGATGGTGCGCGAACCGCACGAGCCACGGCAGATCCAGCGCGCGCCCCTCCAGCCCAACGAACAGCGGGAACAGCGCCAGCCCCGCCCCCGCGGGCGCCGGAACCCCTGTGAAGAAGTTGTAGGCGTAGCCGCCGCGCACGTCCTGGTCGAGCGCCGCGTTGAACCGGGCCAGGCGCAGCGCCATGCACACCGCGAACAGCACGCAGGGGACGAAGCCGAGCCCGCCCGCGCGCTGCAGCGACCAGAGATACATGACGAAAGCCGGCGCCACGCCGAAGCCCAGGAAATCCGTGAGGCTGTCGAACTCCGCGCCGAACCGGCTCGTCGCCTTGAGCAGACGCGCGAGTCGCCCGTCCACGCCGTCAATGCACCCGGCCACCACGATCGCCACCGCCGCCGCGCCGAATTGCCCCTCGATGCCGTAGCGCACGCTCGTCAGCCCGGCGCACAGGCCGAGCAAGGTCATGATGTTCGGCATCATGCGGTTGAACGACAGCCCGGCGAAGCGCGGACGCCGCCGCGCCCGGCGCAGGCGCCGCGGCCGCAGGCGATGAACCGGGCGCGGGGGGTTCATGCCGCTCACGCCCAGCTCATCCCATCAGCTCCGCGATCACCGTCTCGCCGCCGATCATGGTCTGCCCCTCCGCCACCAGCGGGCGCACGCCGTCCGGCAGGTAGAGGTCCGTGCGGCTGCCGAAGCGGATGATGCCGAAGCGGGCGCCCGCGCGTACGTGGTCGCCCTCGCGGACGCTGCAGAGGATGCGCCGGGCGATCAGCCCCGCGATCTGCACGACCGCGATCTCCCGCCCGTCGGCCAGCCGGATCGCGAGCGCGTTGCGCTCGTTGCCCTCGCTCGCCTTGTCGAGGCTCGCGTTGACGAAGCGGCCGTGGCGGTAGGCGATGCGCGTCACCGTCCCGTTGGCGGGGACGCGGTTCACGTGGACATTGAGCACAGAGAGGAAAATCCCGACGCGCCAGCGCGGCTCGGGGCCGAGGCCCAGCTCCGGCGGCGGCACCGCGGGCACGATGGAGACGACGCGCCCGTCCGCGGGTGCCACGAGGGCGCCGGGCCGCGCGGGCGGCACGCGCTGCGGATCGCGGAAGAAGTAGAGGCAGAACAGCGTGAAGAGCAGCGCCGGCCAGAACAGCCACGGGCTGACGAAGATGCCGACGACGATGAGGATCGCGCCGACGAGGAGGAAGGGCCGCCCTGCCGGGTGCGGCGGGGCGAGCACGAGGCGTATCGTCTCGGCGAAGTGCATGGCGGCGCTGTATGGTCGCTCAGCGTGGCGGGAGCAAGGCGGGCTGGTCCCCAGCGCATGGGCGGTTCCTGCCCCGCGCTACTCGGCCGCCGTTTCGACGCTCACGGAACTCGTCACCCTGGCCGCGCAGAACTTGAACTCGGGGATCAGGCCGACCGGATCGAGCGCCGGGTTCGTCAGCAGGTTGGCCGCGGCCTCGGCGTAGCAGAACGGCATGAACACCATGCCCTGCGGCACGTCGCGGTCCGACCGCACCTTCACCTCGACGGCGCCGCGCCGTGTCTCGATCTGGATCAGGTCGCCAGGGCTGAGCCGCGCGCGCCAGAGGTCCTTGGGCGACATGAAGGCGACCGCCTCTGGCTCGATCGCGTCGAGGACGCCCGAGCGCCGGGTCATCGAGCCGGTGTGCCAGTGCTCCAGCACGCGGCCCGTGGAGAGCACCATCGGGTATTCGTCGTCCGGCACCTCGTCCGGCGGCAGGACGTTGGCCGGCACGATCCGCCCGCGCCCCGACTTGGTCGGGAAGCCGGCGCTAGAAGATGATCTCGTTGCCCGGCTTGTCCGGGGCATCGACCGGGTAGGTCACGGCACCCTCGCGCTCCAGCCGCTCCCACGTGATGTTGGTGAGCGACGGCATCGTCTGCGCCATCTCGGCGAAGACCTCGCTCGGCCCGGCATACGACCAGGCGAGGCCCATGCGCCGCGCGACCTCCTGGATGATCCACCAGTCCTGCCGCGCATCGCCCGGCGGCTTGATGATTGGGCGGGCAAGCTGCACGCGCCGGTCGGTGTTGGTGAACGTCCCGCTCTTCTCGGCGAAAGCGGAGGCGGGCAGCACAACATCGGCGTGGAACGCGGTCTCGGTCAGGAACAGGTCCTGGACGACGAGGTGCTCGAGCTTGGCCAGCGCCTCGCGCGCGTGGTTCAGGTCCGGGTCCGACATCGCGGGGTTCTCGCCCTCGATATACATGCCCCTGATCTGCCCGGCATGGATCGCCGTCATGATCTCGACGACGGTGAGGCCATTGCGGGGGTCGAGCTTGGTGTCCCAGAACGCCTCGAACCAGTCGTGGACGTCCCTTATCCTCGACCGGCTGGTAATCCGGGAATACCATCGGGATCAGCCCGGCATCGGACGCGCCCTGCACGTTGTTCTGGCCGCGCAGCGGGTGCAGCCCCGTGCCGGGCCGGCCGATCTGGCCCGTTACCAGCGCGAGCGCGATCAGGCATCGCGAGTTGTCGGTGCCGTGCACGTGCTGGCTGATGCCCATGCCCCAGAAGATGATGGACGTGCGGGCGGTGGCATAGAGCCGCGCGACCTCGCGCAAGGTCGGCGCCGGGACGCCGCAGACGGATTCCATGCGTTCGGGCGAGAAGTCCTTGATCCGCCGCTTGAGATCCTCGAAGCCTTCCGTGTAGCCGGCGATATACTGCTCGTCCGTCAGCCCTTCCTCGATGATCGTGTACAGGAGCGCGTTCAGCAGGGCGACGTCGCTGCCCGGCTTGAACGCGAGATGGTGCAGGGCGTGGCGCGACAGGAGCTGCCGCCGCGGGTCGATGACGATCAGCTTGGCGCCGCGGTCCTTGACCGCGTTCTTGATGAAGGTCGCGGCAACGGGATGGTTCACCGTCGGGTTCGCGCCGATGACGATGATCACCTCGGCATCCAGCGCGGCGGAGAACGGCGCCGAGACCGCGCCCGAGTTGAGACCCTCCATCAGGGCCGCGACCGACGAGGCGTGGCAGAGCCGGGTGCAGTGGTCCACGTTGTTCGAGCCGAAGCCCGTCCGCACCAGCTTCTGGAACAGGTAGGCCTCCTCGTTCGATCCCTTGGCCGAGCCGAACCCGGCCAGTCCCTTGGAGCCATGCTCGTCGCGGATGCGGGCGAGGCCGCCCGCCGCGTGGTCCAGCGCCTCCTCCCACGTCGCCTCGCGGAAATGCGTCCAGGGGTTCGCGGGATCTACCTGGTCCTGCGCGTGCTTCGGCACGTTCGGCAGCCGGACGAGCGGCTGCGTCAGGCGGTGCGGGTGGTGGATGTAGTCGAACCCGAACCTTCCCTTCACGCAGAGGCGGTTGTGGTTCGCCGGGCCGTCGCGGCCGGTGGCATAGACAAGCTTCTCGTCCTTGACCTCGTAGGTGACCTGGCAGCCCACCCCGCAATAGGGGCAGAGGCTATCGACCTTGCGGTCAGGCCAGACCACGCGCGTCTCGTCCTCGTCGAGGTAGGCGGCAGGCATGAGCGCGCCGGTCGGGCAGGCCTGCACGCACTCGCCGCAGGCGACGCAGGTGGAGGCGCCCATCGGGTCGTCGAAATCGAACACCGGCTTCGCGCTCGCGTTGCGGTAGGCCATGCCGATCACGTCGTTCACCTGGACCTCGCGGCAGGCGCGGACGCAGAGGTTGCACTGGATGCAGGCGTCGAAATTGACGCGCATCGCCGGGTGGCTCGGGTCGTGCGCCCAGCGCTGCGCCGCCGGGAAGCGGCTCTCGGTGACGCCGGTGCGCTCCGCCCATTGCCAGAACGAGGAGGTCGGGTCGTGCGACGTCGCCCGCGCCGGCTGGTCGGCGACCAGCAGCTCCATCACCATCGCGCGCGCCTTCACCGCGCGGTCCGTCTGCGTGTGGACCTTCATGCCGACGGCGGGCATGCGCTTGCAGGACGGCGCCAGCACCCGCTCGCCCTCGATCTCCACCATGCACACCCGGCAGTTGCCGTCCGGCCGGTAGCCCGGCGCAGGCTTGTGGCAGAGATGCGGGATGTCGGTGCCGGCGCGGCGCGCCACGTCCCAGAGCGACTCGCCCGGCCGCGCTTCTACCCGCGCGCCGTCCAGCTCGAACACGAGGCCCTGCGTCTCGGTCGTGGCCCCTTCGAGGTCCTGCGGCCCCTCCCGCGTGGTCGAGCTGCTCATTCTGCGGTCCTTCGTCGCAGCCTCCGTGAGCGCCAGCGTTTCGGGGAAGTAGCGCATGAGGCTGGTGAGCGGGTTGGAGGCCGCCTGGCCCAGCCCGCAGATCGAGGCGTCACGCATGACCTGGGACAGCTCGTCCAGAAGCTCCGCGTCCCAGTTGCCCTGCTCCATCAACATGCGGGCCTTCTGTGTGCCCGACCGGCAGGGCGTGCATTGGCCGCAGCTCTCGTCCTCGAAGAAGCGCATCAGGTTGAGGGCGACGCCGCGGAGATCGTCGTGGTCGGAGAAGACCACCACCGCCGCCGAGCCGATGAAGCAGCCATACTTCTCCAAGGTGCCGAAATCGAGCGGGATGTCGGCCATGGACGCGGGCAGGATGCCGCCCGACGCGCCGCCGGGCAGGTAGGCCGCGAAGGCGTGGCCGTCCATCATGCCGCCGCAGTGCTCGTCAATGAGTTCCTGCACGGTGATGCCGGCCGGCGCGAGCTTCACGCCGGGCTCCTTCACGCGGCCGGAGACGGAGAAGCTGCGCAGCCCCGTTCGGCCGTTGCGGCCGAACCCGGTCCACCACTCCGGGCCGCGCTCGACCAGGTCGCGCACCCAGTAGAGCGTCTCGACGTTGTTGATCAAGGTGGGGCGGCCGAACAAGCCGACCTGGAAAGGGAAGGGGGGCTTATGGCGGGGCAGGCCGCGCTTGCCCTCGAGGCTCTCCAGCATCGAGGACTCCTCGCCGCAGATGTAGGCGCCCGCGCCGCGCCGCATGTGGATGCTCGGGCCGCCGGGCGGCAGCTTGGCGATCTCGCGCGCCAGGATCTCGCGCGCGACCGGATACTCGTCGCGCAGGTAGATGTAGACCTCCTCCGCCTCCACGACATGGGCGCCGATCAACATGCCTTCCAGGAACCGGTGCGGGTCGGAGTTCAGGTAGTGGCGGTCCTTGAAGGTGCCGGGCTCGCCCTCGTCGGCGTTGACCGCCATCAGCCGCGGGCCGGGCTCGCCGCGCACCGAGCGCCACTTGCGCGCCGTCGGGAACCCGGCGCCGCCGAGGCCGCGCAGGCCGCCATGGTCGAGCTTGGCCAGCACGTCCTCGACGCCCACCTCGCCCGACCGGAGCTGGCCGAGCAGGCGGTATCCACCGCCGGCGACGTAGGCGTCGTAGTCGATGTAGTCGGTGGGGATGTGGGGGTGCGTGTCGTCCCGCGCGATCGCGTCCAGCACGGCGGACGGGTCAGCCTTGTGCAGGAAATGGTGCCCGACCTCGACGACCGGCGCCTGGTCGCACAGGCCGACGCAGGGCGCGCGCACCACGCGCACATTGGCGCTGAGGCCATTCGCGTCCGGCAGCGCCCGCAGCTCGGCCAGCAGCGTCTCGGCGCCGAGCATCGCGCAGGTGACGCTGTCGCAGACCCGGACCACGAGCGGCGCTAACGGCGGATCGCCCTCCTTCACCACGTCGAAATGCGCGTAGAAGGTCGCCGTCTCATAGACCTCGGCGAAGGCGAGCTGCATCTCGTCCGCGAGCGCTGCGAGATGCGCCGCCGAGATCTGCTTGTAAGCGTCCTGGATCAGATGGAGATACTCGATCAGGAACTCGCGCGCGCGGGGGCGGTCGCCGAGCAGCGCCGCGATCTCGTGCTTGGCGACTGGCTGGACCTCGCGGCCTTTCGGGGTTGCCTTGGCGCGGCGGCGGCCGGCGCCGGGGTGCTCGAACCGGAGTATCTCGCCAGCTTGTGCGTCAGCCATGAACCTCTCCCCGCGCTGCCGGGATGCCGTATCCGGCAGCCGCGCCCTGGAACCCTATATCGTCCCAAGGCAGCGCGACGAAAAGGCCGGGGCCGGGCGGGAGCCGCCCGTCCTTCCAGGCTCGGCGGTTCTGGGATAGGCAGCCATGGCCAGCATCATCCACGAGACATGGTGATCCATACCGACCTGAAGCGAACCCTGCCGCCGGCGCCCATGCGCGTAATCGGGCTGGCGGGCTGGAGCGGCGCTGGCAAGACCACCTTGCTGCGTCGCCTCATCCCAGCGCTGATCGCCCGTGGCCTCCGAGTCTCAACCTTGAAGCACGCGCATCACAGCTTCGATATCGACCGGCCTGGCAAGGATTCCTGGGAGCATCGCCAGGCCGGCGCCGAGGAGGTCCTGGTCGCCTCGGCTGCGCGGTGGGCGTTGATGCACGAGCTGCGCGACGAGCCCGAGCCTGGGCTGGCCGAGCTCCTCGCGCACATGCGCGCCGTGGACCTGGTTCTGGTCGAGGGCTTCAAGCGTGAGAGCCACCCTAAGATCGAGGTTTATCGCGCCGCCAACGGGAAGCCGCCGCTGCACCCCGGCGACTCCACGATCGTCGCCGTCGCCGCGGACACCGCCTTCCCAGGGATCGGGATTCCTGTCTGCCCCCTCGACGACATCGCCAGTCTCGCCGGCATCGTGCAGTCGCGCGCCGTGCCGCTCGGCAGCATCGCCTGGTCCGGGCGGTAAGGGGCGGGCGTGGCGCAGCTCTCCGACGACTGCTTCGCCTTCGGCGGCAAGCTCCTGCCGCTCGATGCGGCGCTGCGCCTCATCGCGGCCGACGTGCGGCCGATCGAGCGGGTGGAGCGCGTCGCCCTGGGTGCCGCGGACGGCCGCGTGCTTGCCGAGAGCGTGTCGGCGCCCCTCGACCTGCCGCCTTTCGACAACTCGGCGGTGGACGGCTACGCCGTGCGCCTGGCCGATCTCGATGAGGCGCCCGCACTCCCGGTTGCCGGGCGCATCGCGGCCGGCGCGCCCGCGGCGGACGCGCTCGCGCCGGGGCGGGCCTGGCGCATCTTTACCGGCGCCGCGCTGCCGGCGGGTGCGGACACCGTCTTCATGCAGGAGGACGTGCGCCTGGACGAGCAGGGCCGGGTGCACTTCCCCGCCGGCTTGCGCCGGGGTGCCAACACGCGCCCGCGCGGCGAGGACGTGGCGCGCGGCGCGTGCGCGCTGCCCGCCGGGCGACGCCTGCGCCCCCAGGACCTGGCGCTCGCGGCGGCGCTTGGGCTGCAGGACCTGGTCGTGCGTGCCCCGATCCGCGTCGCGCTGTTCTCGACGGGGAACGAGATCGTTGAGCCTGGCGCCCCGGCGGGACCGGCGCAGCGCTACGACTCCAATCGGGTGCTGCTCGCCGCCCTCGCGGCGCGCGCCGGGGCGCGGGTCACGGACCTCGGCATCCTGCCCGACCAGCAAGGCGCCATCGAGGCGGCGCTCTCGGCGGCTGCCCGGAGCCACGACCTGATCCTGACCTCCGGCGGCGTCTCGACCGGCGAGGAGGACCACGTTCGGGCAGCCGTCGAGGCCATCGGTCGGCTCGTGTTCTGGCGGCTTGCGATCAAGCCTGGCCGCCCCGTCGCGATGGGCGGCGTCGCAGGCGTGCCGTTCGTCGGGCTGCCCGGCAACCCGGTGGCGGCATTCGTGACCTTCGTCCACGTAGCCCGCCCGCTGATCGCAGCACTCGGCGGTGCGCCGATCCGGGCGCCGGCAGCGTATCCTGTCCAGGCCGCGTTCAGCTACCGCAAGAAAGCCGGGCGGCGCGAATACGTGCGCGTGCGGCTCGTGCCCGGCCCGGACGGCACGCCGCAAGCGCACAAGCACGGCGTCGAAGGGGCGGGCATCCTGACATCCCTGACCGAGACCGACGGGCTGGCGGAGCTAGCCGAGCCTGTGACAGCCATAGCACCCGGCGACGGCGTGGGTTTCCTGCCCTACGAGATGCTGCTGTAACGGGCTGCGGACGGTGCTGGCGAAGAGCGTGGTGGCCGCCTCGTCGAGTTAGAAAAAGAGCGTGCTCACAGCGCCTCGACGATCGTCACGTTGGCCAGCCCTCCCCCCTCGCACATCGTTTGCAGCCCGTAGCGCTTGCCGCGGGCGCGGAGGGCGTGGATCAGCGTCGTCATCAGCTTGGTGCCGGTCGCGCCGAGCGGATGTCCCAGCGCGATCGCGCCGCCGTTCACGTTCAGCTTCGCGTGGTCGCGCGCCGATCTCCCGCAGCCAAGCCAGCGGCACGGGGGCGAAGGCCTCGTTGACCTCGTAAGGTCGATGTCGCCGATGCTCATGCCGGCCCGCTGCAGCGCCCGCCTCGTGGCGGGGATGGGCTCGTCGAGCATGATCACCGGGTCGCCGCCCGTGACCGTCAGCGCGTGAATGCGCGCCAGCGGCGTCAGGCCGTGCCGCCTCAGCCCTGCTTCACTGACGACCAGCACGCCGGACGCGCCGTCGCAGATCTGGCTGGCGTTGGCGGCGGAAATCTTGCCGCCTTCCTGCAGCGGCTTCACCGCGCTGATCGCCTCCATGGTGGCGTCGGCACGGATACCCTCGTCCTCCCTGTGCAGGCTGGTGCTGCCGTCCGCCGCCTGGACCAGCAAAGGCACGATCTCGCGCTCGAACGCGCCGGACCGGGTGGCTGCGGCGGCGCGCTTGTGGCTCTCCAGCGCGTAGGCGTCGAGCTCCTCGCGGTTGAGGCCATACTTGTCGGCCATCATCTGCGCGCCGGTGAACTGGCTGAAGCTCTTGACGCCGTAGCGGTCCTGGATGCGCTGGCTGAACGGCCCGACCCCGATCCCCTCCTTCGCGTGCAGCGTGAAGTTGGACCCCATCGGCACGCGCGTCATGCTCTCCACGCCCGCCGCGATCACGACGTCCTGCGTGCCCGACATCACCGCCTGCGCCGCGAACTGGACCGCTTGCTGCGAGGAGCCGCACTGGCGGTCGATCGAGACGGCGGGAACGCTGTCCGGCAGCTTGGAGGCCAGCACCGCATTGCGCCCGATATGTAAGCTCTGCTCTCCCGCCTGGCTGACGCAGCCGAGCACCACGTCCTCGACGGCAGCCGGATCGATGCCGCTGCGGTCCACCAGCGCGCTCAGGACCTCGCCCGCCATGTCGGCCGGGTGCCAGCCCGCCAGCTTGCCGCCCCGGCGGCCACCGGCGGTGCGGACCGCCTCCACGATGTAGGCTTCTGGCATCGGGATCCCCCCTATCTTGACGCGCGCTTCTGCAGGAATGCGGCCATGCGCTCTCGGGCGTCCTCGGTTCGGGCCGCGTCGGAGGCGAGGTCAAGCACGTTCGCCCGCTGCAGGCTGTTCAGGGTCAGCCGAAGCACGGACCCGTCGCGCTCGACCAGCAGCGGCGTATCCTCGGGGCTGGCCATCAGTTTCTCCTGATCCTCGCTCAGCCGGTGCCGCCTCCTCTAGCAGGTGGCAAACGCGTGGTCGAACATGAGCCTCAACGGCCGCGCAATGTCGTGGCTGATGATCTCGCAGAGCCGAGCGCACCGCTTGGGCTGGGCGATAACCCGCCCCGGCAGACCCGTCTCAAGATCCTACACTGTATCTTTTCCGTCACAGGACGGGATAGAACGTCCTGTCGCTCAGAGATGGACACCAGTTTGCGCAAATGGCTCGACGGAAGCGTGAAGCCCGAACTTGCGACGTTCGCCGAAGCAATTACCCACCCCCTTGCGCTGGAGCGGCATCGCTGATTCAGCCCGGGATGCAGCGGGACGACCTTGAGCGCCTGAGCAAGGCGGAGTTGATCGAGCTGGTGCTGCGGCTGCAGCGGCCGGAGAAGACGTCGCGCACATCGTCCAAGCCGCCGTCCACGGACCGCAAGGAGCGCCGCGAGCAGGCCCGCCCTGGAGGTGCCAAGCCCGGGCATGAGGGCCACAGCCGGGTGCTCAGCACGGAGGTGGACTGCGTCGTCGATCATGCCCCGCAGCAGTGCCCGTGCTGCCGCATCGCGTTGTCGCCCGACCTGCCGAGCGAAGAGGTGAGCGTGCATGAGCGGATCGAACTGCCGGAGATCAAGCCGCTCATCGAGCACCACCGCCGCTTGGCGGTGCAGTGCCCGGGCTGCGGCACGCGGGTCGTGGCTGCACCGCCGCCTGCCGCGACCGGCACCCCGTTCGGGCCGCGCCTGCACGCGCTCGCGACCTACCTCAAGACTTTCCAGAGCCTGTCCTATGAGCGGCTGCAAGCGACGCTAGCCGACCTGTTCGGCTTGCCCATCAGCCAGGGCGGGCTGATGAACCTGCTGCGCCGCGCCCAGGGCTGCTTCCAGGCTGGGCGCGAGCAGGCCGTCGCGGCGCTGCGTCAGGCCAAGGTGGTCGCCTCCGACGAGACCGGGGTCAGGATCGAGGGTAGCAACGCCTATCACTGGGTGTTCCGCTGCACGGCGGCGGTGGTCCATCACGCCGCCCCGACGCGCGCGGCCGCGGTCGTGCGCGCGATGATGGACGGCCACCAGCCCGAGGTCTGGCTGTCGGATCGCTACTCGGCCCAGCAGGGGCATGGCTTGGCCCAGCAGACCTGCCTGGCGCACCTGGCCCGCGACGTCGCCTATTCGGTTGAGGCCAGCGACGACCCGGTGCCGTTCCGGCTCAAGCTCTGGCTCACCTCGGCGTTCGCGCTGGCGGACGACATCACGCACCTGGCCGCCTCCACTGTCGCCGCCAAGCGGCGGATGCTCGAGCGCAGTCTGACCGCGATCCTGACCGCGCCGACCTCGTGCGACCTGGCGAGAGACATCCAGAACCGCTTCCGGCGTGCACGCGACCAGCTCCTGACGTTTGCCGCCTGGGGCGGCGCGGTCGCGGCCACCAACAACGGCTGCGAGCGTGATCTCCGGCCCTGCGTCATTCAGCGCAAAGTCACCAATGGCTATCGCGCCATGTGGGCCGCTGAAGGCGAGGCTGATATCCGCAGCGTCGTCGACACGGCCCGCCTCAAACCAGGCACCAGCGTCTTCAGCACCATCCTGCAGACCGTCACGGCGTGACCGCTGCGCCCCGGAACGGGGGTGGGTAATTACGTGCCGAGTTGCTGAGCAGGAGAACGCAAAATGCAGCCGATGAA
>CAWIUA010000019.1:0-137049 GCA_963839135.1 uncultured Alphaproteobacteria bacterium | reverse complement strand
CGGCGAGCGCGGTGCCGATGCCGACCATCACCGCGTCGTGCCGGCCGCGCATGGCATGCCCCATGCGGCGCGCCTCGGGACCGGTGATCCACTGGCTCTCGCCCGCCGCCGTCGCGATGCGGCCGTCGAGCGTGGTCGCGAGCTTGAGCGTGATCAGCGGCCGGCCCTCGCGCACGCGGGTCAGGAACCCGGCCTGCAGCTCGGCCGCCTCGTCGGCGAGCAGTCCCTCCTCGACCTCGATCCCGGCCGCGCGTAGCCGTTCCAAGCCGCGCCCATTCACGCGCGGATCGGGGTCGCCGAGTGCGACCACGCAACGCCGGATGCCCGCCGCCACAAGCGCGTCGGCGCAGGGCGGCGTCTTGCCGTGATGGCTGCACGGCTCGAGGGTGACGTAGGCGGTCGCTCCCCTCGCGGCCTCGCCAGCGTCAGCGAGCGCCCGCGTCTCGGCGTGGGGACGGCCGCCGGGCGCGGTCCAGCCGCGGCCGACGACGCGGCCCTCCCGCACGATCACGCAGCCGACGGCGGGGTTGGGCCAGGTGTTGCCGAGGCCGCGTCGGGCGAGCGTGAGGGCGGCACGCATGTGGGCGACGTCATCCTCAATCATGCCCGCTATGTGGGCGCGTCGAGCTGGCCGAGGAATGCCTCGAAGTCCCGCGTCTCGCGAAAGTCCCGATACACGCTCGCGAAGCGGACGTAGGCGACCGCATCCACCTCGCGCAGCGTCTCCATGACCAGTTCGCCGAGCTGCCCGCTCGACACCTCGCCGTCGCCCGACAATTCGAGCTGGCGGACGATGCCGTTGACGATGCGCTCGACGCGCTCCCCGTCCACCGGGCGCTTGCGGAGCGCGGTCTGGATGGAGCGAGCGAGCTTGTCGCGGTCGAACGGCACCCGGCGGCCATCCTTCTTCACGACCGTGAGTTCCCGGAGCTGAACGCGCTCGACGGTCGTAAAGCGCTGCCCGCAGGCGCTGCACGCCCGGCGCCGGCGGATGGCCGAGCCGTCCTCGGCCGAGCGGCTGTCCTTTACCCCGGTGTCCTCGTGCCCGCAGAACGGGCAGCGCATAGCTTACCCCCCGTATATCGGGAAGCGCTGGCAGAGCGCCTGGACACGGGCGGCAACGGCCTGCTCGGTAGCAGCGTTTGCGCCGTCATTTGACTGGGCGAGGCCGTCCACCACCTCGCCGATCATGCGCCCGACCTCGCGGAACTCGTCTCCGCCGAAGCCGCGCGTCGTCGCGGCGGGCGTTCCGAGGCGGATGCCCGACGTGACCGCGGGCTTCTCCGGGTCGAATGGGATCGCATTCTTGTTGACCGTGATCCGCGCGCGCTCCAGGCTCGCCTCGGCCGCCTTGCCGGTCGTGCGCTTGGGACGAAGGTCCACGAGCATGAGATGGCTGTCGGTGCCACCCGTGACGATGTCGCAGCCCTGCTCGACCAATGTCGCGGCGAGGGTGCGGGCATTGTCGAGGATGGCGCGCTGATAAGCGCGGTACTCGGGGCGCAGCGCCTCGCCGAACGCAGCGGCCTTCGCGGCGATGACATGCATGAGCGGGCCACCCTGCAGACCGGGGAACACGGCGGAGTTGATCTTCTTGCCAATCTCCGCGTCGTTGCTGAGCACCATGCCGCCGCGCGGACCGCGCAGCGTCTTGTGCGTCGTCGTCGTGGTGACATGGGCGTGCGACACCGGGCTGGGGAACTCGCCCGCGGCGACCAGCCCGGCGAAGTGCGCCATATCAACCATGAAGTATGCACCGACCTCGTCCGCGACCCGGCGAATCCGCGCGAAGTCGATGGTGCGCGGATAGGCGCTGCCGCCGGCGATGATCAGCTTCGGCTTTCCTTCACGGGCGAGACGCTCCAGCTCCTCGTAGTCCAGCAGCCCGTCCTCGCGGCGGACGCCGTATTGCAGCGGATGGAACCACTTGCCAGAGAGATTGGGCGCGGCGCCGTGGGTCAGATGGCCGCCGGCGGCGAGGCTCATGCCTAGGATCGTGTCGCCGGGCTGCAGGAGGGCGAGGAACACGGCCTGGTTCGCCTGCGCGCCGGAGTGCGGCTGGACGTTGGCGAAAGAGCAGCCGAAGAGCTGACAGGCGCGCTCGATGGCGAGGCGCTCGGCGCGGTCCACCTCGGCGCAGCCGCCGTAGTAGCGCCGGCCGGGGTAACCTTCCGCATACTTGTTGGTAAGCACCGAGCCTTGCGCCTCGAGGACGGCGGCGGAGACCAGGTTCTCGCTCGCGATCAGCTCGATGCCGTCCTGCTGCCGGGCGAGCTCGGCCCGGAGCGCGTCGGCGAGCTCGGGATCGGTCTCGGCCAGCGGTGCGGAGAAGAACCGGTGCTGGCTCTGGGCGGCGGCTTGCTCGTTCATGGGGCGGCTTCCTGGTCGGCTCGTTGCGGGCCGCATATCACGGGGGGTTCGGCGAGGCTATGGTGCGGATCAAAAAGCGGGCGCGAACGCCGCTCCGTTGCCGCAGCCCGACCTTAACGCCGGAGGAGTTGATACTGCCATCGTCTCCGGTTGATCCGCCGGTTCATGTACTTGCTGACGACTTCACGCTGGCCGCCGTCGTCCGCGTGCACCGGATCGCCTTCATAAACACGACGCTGATTGAAACGCTGCGCCCACCACCCATCACCAGTCGGATCGAAGGTGGGGGCATCAGTACGCCTGAACACGGCAGTCGTATCGACGAGCTTGATCAACTCCCACATCGCATCTTCCGCAATGAAGTCCGCCATGCGGCCGATCGTCGGGATGTTCACGTCATCGACGATCAGGATCCCACCCTTCCGGATGTGCGGATAAAAGTGGAAATACTCCAATTCCGGGAAGGGCCAGCCATGCGGTCCATCTAGTAGAACAATATCATACAGATGGGGATGCTGGTACTGCGCTAGCGAGATCTGGGTTGGCCCGAATATAGGATGGACGCGCTCAACGCGCGTCAGCGGACAGGTCTCATAGAACAGGACCGAGCTGCCCGGCAAATCTCGGTCGTCCACGCAGAAGGCGGTATGATGGTCGCTAAAGTTGGATAGGAGGACTGTCGATTTTCCGCAGCCCGTCTCGGCGGAGGTGCCGACACGTGCAGGCAGCAGCCTCTCGACCCCTTGCAGCCTATCCGTCGGGAAAGCTCCGCTTCGATGCTGGCCATCACCGGCTTCAAACTCGGCGTATCGCAGCATAACGGGTGATCGTCCCTCGGAGGAATCCTGCTTCGCCGCCTGGACGCGGTGATTTCCAACCCTGGAGCTCTGGCCCGACATGCCCTTCCCACCAACTTGAGGACTCACAATGAGGTCGTCCTACGCCCAAAGACGGTCCGGCAGATAATCACATAGCGGATGCTCTGGGCGGATGTTTTGGGATGCGCGGCCACAGCTAACGCGCAGGGCGAGGCTCCTGCGCTGCCGCGGACCCGAACAGGTCGCAGCGCGGCTGATTGCAGCCATGAAGGGCAGCATCATAGACTGTGCCGCGAGCAGCACCGGTTGCTCGAAACCATCAGGGAAGATCGTCCATGAAGATCGGAATCGTCTACGCCGCAGCGGCGGGACTGCTGGCTGCGACACCCGCCTTCGCGCTTGAAGCGTCGAAGACCGTCGATGTCGCCGCTAGCCCAGAGAAAGTGTGGCAGACCATTGGCAATTTCTGCGGCATCGCCGACTGGCACCCAGTGGTCGCCTCGTGCGCGCCGGGCCAGCAGAACGGGAAGCCAACGCGCCATCTGACCTTAAAGAACGGCGGCACCATCGACGAGGAGCAGACCGCGCGCAGCGAATCCAAGATGCAATACTCCTACACCATCCTCCAGAGCCCTCTGCCAGTGTCGGACTACCACTCGACGATCTCGGTCATGAAGAAAGGCTCCGGCTCGGAGGTCTCCTGGATAGGCACGTTCAAGGCTAAGGGCGTCTCAGACGCTGATGCGACCAAGACGATCCAAGGTATCTACGATAGCGGGCTAGCATCCCTTGCCGCGAAGGCGCAGGGCTGATGCACCGAGTGCGGGAGGGTTGCGCCTCCCGCACTGTGCGCCGCCAGCTGACATACGTTTCCCGCGGCATTTCTCGCGCGGATGCGCTATCGTCCCGTCGGACCTGCCGCTATCGTCGTCCTTGAGAGGGAGATGACGTCGTGAGCCGCCTGACATATGCCCTCGATCACGCCGCTTTCGTCTCAACTGCGCCGCGGCGGTTGGGTTCCGCCCCGTATTGGCGGGGCATTCTCACTGCGTCCGTCGCGCTGGCGATCGTCGCCGCGTTCCTGGCTGGGCACGACGCCGCATCGGCCCGCGCCGTCGCGAGTGCCGAACCGGAACTGACCCGCTTGCTGCGGTTCATGGCCGTCGTGAAGGCGATCCTAGGTGCAGGCGCCATCCTGCTGGTCTGGTGGCGATTGGCCTATCCGGCGACGCTTCGCACGATGCTGGCCTATATCACCGCCTGCGCCCTGATGGCGGCCGCGCCAGGCCTGATCTGGTCCATGGCGCACGTCGTCTCGGGCGCGGTGCTGTTCCATGCCGGGCTCGCGCTGCTGTTGCTCGTATGCTGGGGCGATACCGCGAGCACGCCGGACCTGTTCCGGGGAAGCAGCAGGCGCCGAGCCTATTAAAAAATTATATTTTTTTTTTTTTTTTTTTTTTTTTTTTTTTAAAAAAAAAAAAAAAAAAAAAAAAAAAAAAAAAAAAAAAAAAAAAAAAAAAAAAAAAAAAAAAAAAAAAAAAAAAAAAAAAAAAAAAAAAAAAAAAAAAAAAAAAAAAAAAAAAAAAAAAAAAAAAAAAAAAAAAAAAAAAAAAAAAAAAAAAAAAAAAAAAAAAAAAAAAAAAAAAAAAAAAAAAAAAAAAAAAAAAAAAAAAAAAAAAAAAAAAAAAAAAAAAAAAAAAAAAAAAAAAAAAAAAAAAAAAAAAAAAAAAAAAAAAAAAAAAAAAAAAAAAAAAAAAAAAAAAAAAAAAAAAAAAAAAAAAAAAAAAAAAAAAAAAAAAAAAAAAAAAAAAAAAAAAAAAAAAAAAAAAAAAAAAAAAAAAAAAAAAAAAAAAAAAAAAAAAAAAAAAAAAAAAAAAAAAAAAAAAAAAAAAAAAAAAAAAAAAAAAAAAAAAAAAAAAAAAAAAAAAAAAAAAAAAAAAAAAAAAAAAAAAAAAAAAAAAAAAAAAAAAAAAAAAAAAAAAAAAAAAAAAAAAAAAAAAAAAAAAAAAAAAAAAAAAAAAAAAAAAAAAAAAAAAAAAAAAAAAAAAAAAAAAAAAAAAAAAAAAAAAAAAAAAAAAAAAAAAAAAAAAAAAAAAAAAAAAAAAAAAAAAAAAAAAAAAAAAAAAAAAAAAAAAAAAAAAAAAAAAAAAAAAAAAAAAAAAAAAAAAAAAAAAAAAAAAAAAAAAAAAAAAAAAAAAAAAAAAAAAAAAAAAAAAAAAAAAAAAAAAAAAAAAAAAAAAAAAAAAAAAAAAAAAAAAAAAAAAAAAAAAAAAAAAAAAAAAAAAAAAAAAAAAAAAAAAAAAAAAAAAAAAAAAAAAAAAAAAAAAAAAAAAAAAAAAAAAAAAAAAAAAAAAAAAAAAAAAAAAAAAAAAAAAAAAAAAAAAAAAAAAAAAAAAAAAAAAAAAAAAAAAAAAAAAAAAAAAAAATAACGCCGCGTAACCTGCACCGCGACCTCGTTGCGCCGGAACGGCGGAAGCGTCCAGGGCGGGTCGTAGAACCAGGCCGCTTCGGTCCCGGTGGGCTGCCATGCGCTGCCTTGGAGAGTCCGCAGCAGGGCCCGCTCCTTCGCCTCGATCACGCTTGGGGCGGTCGAGCCGGAGAAACGGAGCACGGCCGTTGTCTCGCCCGGCACTGGGACCAACCGGACCGCTGGGTCGAGCGGCTGAGGCAGGGTGTCCATTGTGTATTTCGCGGGCATGTAGAACCGGATGGTCCATTGCCCCAAGGCGTCGCGGGCCTGCGCGACAGGTGCCGTCATCGCGATGGTCTCCTTCGCTCGCGCGACGGGCGCTGTCATCGCGATCTTCGAGCGCGAGCGGTTGTTGCCGAAGATATAGCCCGCGAGACGCCGGAACCCGGCACTGCGCGCCTCCATCTCGCTGCCAGCCACAATCGTCTCGGCGGCGATGCGCGGCGCATACTGCCGCACCTCAACTGCCCCTACCCGGTCGACGACGCTGAAGGCCGGCTCCTCGGCCTCGCGCACGCCGACGACCGAGCAGGCGGCAAGCGATGCACTGGTCAGCATCGCGGTGAGTCTCGATAGCATCAGCAAACTTCCTCCCGCCTCGTCCAACGTACTCGACCGACTACGCCGCCCGCCGCCCCGGCACTCCCTCTGGCGCTGAGAGGAATTCCATTACCCGCTCGATGCTTGCCTCATCCATCAGTGCCGGCGCGTGCCCGGCGTAAGGCACGATCATCGTCTCCGCGCCGCTCCGCGCCATGCGGCGCAGCGTCGCATCGAGCAGCAGGTCGCTCTCCGCGCCGCGGATCGCGAGGACAGGCACTCGAATTTTGTCCCACCACGGCCACAGCTCCAGCGTGAACGGCACCGACTTGCGGATCGGCGTCGCGATTCCAGGGTCGTAGTGCAGCGCCCAGCGGCCGTTCGGGAGCGAGCGCGCGCTCGTCTCGGCTAGATGGGCCCACTGCGCGTCGCTGAGCAGGCCGAACGGCGCATGGATGTGGCGCAGGTGCTGCTCCAAGGCCCAGAGCGTCTCGAATTGCTGCTGCACGCGCATGTAGTCGCGGATGCGGCGAAGCGCTGCCGCGGGGATGGTCGGACCCACATCGTTGAGCACGAGCCGCGTGATCGGGTTGCCGACGCTGCTCGCCACCATCATGCCGCAGATTCCGCCCAGGGACGTGCCCAGCCACATCACCGGGCCGGCAAGCTGCGCGAGCAGGTGGGAGAGCGCCTGGACGTAGCTGGCCGGCTCGTAGAGTGAGGCATCGGGCAGCCAGTCAGAGCCGCCGCGGCCGGGCAGATCTGGGCAGATCACGTGGAAGCGGCGGGACAGTGCCCGCGCCAGCGCGTCGAAATCCCGACCCGTGCGCGTGAGGCCGTGGACGCAGACGAGCGCGGGCGCCTGCGGGTCGCCCCACTCGGTGAATGCCATTCGGTAGTAGGCGCCCGCCAAAAGATAGCGGGTCTCGCCCAGACGGGGGATCACGCTAGATGACGCCCCGCTCGCGCAGCCCGGCGAGCGCCGTGGCATCAAGGCCCAGCCGCTCCGACAGCACGCTCTCCGTGTGCTCACCGAGAAGCGGCGGCGGCAAGCGGTAGTCGGCAGGCGTCTCCGAGAGGCGCACCGGGTTGGCGATCACATCCACGCCATCCGGCGCCGCGGCGTGAGGCATCCGCACCACCGTGCCCCGCGCCTGGACCTGCGGGTCAGCGAACACCTGGGACAGCGTGTTGATCGGCCCGCAGCCCACACCGATCCCTTCGAGCCGCTCGATCCACCATGCGGTGGGGTGCGTTCGCATCACGGGTGTGAGTGTGTCCGTCACGAACTGGCGGTTGCGGACGCGCTCGGCGTTCGTGGCGAAGCGCGGATCAGCCAGCAGATGCGCGAGGTCGAACGCCTCGCAGAATCGCTTGAACGTCGGGTCGTTGCCGACGGACAGCACCAGGTAGCCGTCCTGCGTGGGGAAGACTTGGTAGGGCACGATGTTGGGATGCTGGTTGCCCAGCCGAGGCGGGTCCTCGCGCGTCGCGAGGTAGTTCATGCCCTGGTTCGCGAGCCAGGCCACGTGCGTGTCGAGCATCCCGATGTCCACCTGCTGACCCCGGCCCGTGGCGTCGCGGTGCCGGAGCGCCGCGAGCACACCGATGCAGCCGTAAAGCCCGGCGAACAGGTCGGCCACGGGGATGCCCACCTTCTGCGGCAGCCCGTGCGGCTCGCCCGTTAGGCTCATCACCCCGCCCATGGCCTGAACGAGCGAGTCGTAGCCCGGCCGCTTCGCATATGGGCCGGTCTGGCCGAAGCCGGTAATCGAGCAATAGACGAGGCGCGGGAAAGCGTCGCGAAGCTGCTCGTAGCCAAGGCCGTACTTGGCGAGCGCGCCGACCTTGAAGTTCTCGACCAGCACGTCGCTCCGCGCGATCAGCTTGCGCGCGATCTCCTGGCCCTCGGCCTTGGCGATGTCGAGCGTGACAGAGCGCTTGTTGCGGTTCACCCCGAGGAAGTAGGCGCTCTCCTGCGTGCCGGGCCAATAGGGGGGCGCGAAGCTGCGGGTATCGTCGCCGCTGCCGGGCCTCTCCACCTTGATCACGTCGGCGCCGAGGTCGGCGAGCATTTGCACGCAGGTGGGTCCTGCGAGCACGCGCGTGAGGTCGAAAACCGTGATGCCGGTCAGAGGTCCGCTTTGGGGTCCACTTGGACGAGGTTCCTCCATCGCTGCTCCTGTCCGCTGCCCTTGTTTGGACACCTTCGCGGGTCCATGGTGAGCCTGGTTATAGGCAACCCCACCGCGGAGGCAACGCCGGTGCTGAACCAGGTTACGCGCGCGACGTCCGGCGTCGAACCCGCCATGGCTGGCGATGGATAGCCCTGGCATGGACCGGCCGGAGGAAGGCATCCCACCCGAGCTGCGACCCCACCCGCGCGAATGGGACTTCGACGTAGAGCGTGCGCTGCAATCGGTCGTGGCGCTCCGGGCCGTCGTGCCCGACGACGCCTTCACCGCCGGGACTCTCGGCACGGAGCGCGCCGGCAGCGCCGTGCACGTTCGCGACGGGCTGCTGCTGACGGTCGGCTATCTCATCACGGAGGCAAGCGAGGTCTGGCTGCGCTTCTCTGACGGGAGCGTGGTGCCGGGCCACGCGATGGCCTTTGATCACGGCACGGGTTTCGGCCTCGTGCAGGCGCTCGGGAGAGTCTCGGCGCCGGTGCTGGAGCTCGGCGACTCGCGGCGGGTACAGGCCGGCGAGCAAGTGATCGTTGCCGCCGCGGGCGGGCTTCAAGCCGCCATAGCCGCCAAGGTCGGCGGGCGGCAGGAGTTCGCGGGCTACTGGGAATACTTGATCGAGGACGCGCTTTTCACAGTGCCCGCGCACCCGTTCTGGGGCGGTGCTGCCGTGATCGGGACGAGCGGCACCCTGGTCGGCGTCGGCTCGCTCGTCCTGCAACAGGGTAGCGAGGCGCAGCGGGTGGATCTGAACATGGCGATACCGACCCAGGCGCTGCTGCCGATCCTCGATGACTTGCTGCGCTACGGCCGCGTCAACCGCCCGGCGCGGCCCTGGCTCGGCCTCTACGCCATGGAGGATGATGACGCCTTGATCGTCGGCGGCCTCGCGGATGGCGGCCCGGCCGACCAGGCAGGCGTGCGAACGGGCGACCGCATCCTCGCCGTCGATGAGACCGAGGTGCCGGACCTCGCCGGGCTGTGGCACGCAGTATGGACTGCCGGGAACGCGGGCTGCATCGTGACGCTCACGCTCGGGCGCGGCACGCGGGCCGTTCAGATACAGGTGAAGTCTGGCGACCGGATGCGATTCCTCAAGACACCGCCGATGCACTGAGCTGTGCGGGACAGGAAGATCGTGTCATGACGACGCGTTACGCGGTCGGCGACGCGGACGAGCGTCCCTGGGGCACTTGGCGGGTCGTGGACGCGGGCGACGGCTTCGCGGTCAAGCGGATCACCGTGCGGCCCGGCGCCAAGCTCTCGCTGCAGTATCACCGGGGGCGCGACGAGCACTGGATCGTGGTCGCAGGCCGCGCGCGCGTAACGCGCGCTGACGCGCAGCTCGACCTCGGTGCGAACGAGACGGTATTCATCCCGAACGGCGCCAAGCACCGGATCGAGAACATCGGCACGTCCGACCTCGTGTTCGTCGAGGTGCAGATGGGTGCCCTGCTCGACGAGGCTGACATCGTGCGGATCGAGGACGACTACCAGCGGGCCTGAGCTGGGTCTTGTCCCTGCTCAAACGGTATTGGGGGAGCGCATGCCGAGCATTGAAGGCATGGTTGTCGCCATCACCGGCGCCAGCAGCGGGATCGGTGAGGCGACGGCGCAGCTGCTCGCGCAGCGAGGCGCCAGGGTGGTGCTCGGCGCGCGTGGACGGGACCGGCTGGAGGCGCTGGCAGCCCGGATCGCTGGCGAGGGCGGAAGCGTCGCGCACGCCGTGACGGACGTGAAGCGACGAGAGGATGTGGCGCGGCTGGTCGCGCTGGCACGCGAGCACTTCGGCCGGCTCGACGTGCTCGTGAGCAACGCTGGGATCGGGCCCATCGCGCCGCTGGACGATTTGCGCGTGGAGGAGTGGGAGGACACCATCGACGTGAACGTCAAGGGCGTCCTCTACGGGATCGCGGCTGCCCTGCCCGTGTTCCGCGCCCAGGGATCCGGCCACTTCGTCAATATCTCTTCTACGGCCGCCCATCGCATCGTTCCCAACATGGCCGTGTACGCGGGCGCCAAGACGGCGGTGCGCGTCATCTCGGAGGGCTTGCGCCAGGAAGCGGGCGATAAGCTCCGCGTGACGGTGATCTCACCCGGCTTCACCAGGACGAACTTGGCCGACTCGGTCACGCACGAGGCGCTGAGGGCACAGATCGCGCAGAGCATGGACAAGATGGCGATCCCGCCGGACGCCATCGCCCGTGCCATCGCCTTCGCCATCGAACAGCCGGCGGAAGTTGATGTGGGCGAGATCATCGTGCGCCCGACTGCCCAAAACTGATGGCTCGCAAAGCTCATTGAAGCGCGGGAATGCCCGCTTCGGGTCGGGCGCGTAGCCTAGAGACTGACCTGCCCAGCCACCCTTCCCTTCCGCGGCCCGGTGCGTCACTAAGCGCCGTGCGCCGCCTTCTCCGCGTCCTGCTCGTGCTCGTCGTCGCCGTCCTGGTTGTGCTCGCCGCGGGCGCAGGCGGGCTGCTCTGGGCGACGCTGCCGCCCGGCCACGACCGGTTGCGCATCCCAGGGCTGTCCGCGCCGATGCATGTCACCTTCGACGAGGACGGCATCCCGCGCATTCGAGCCGCGAGCGAAGCGGATGCCGCGGCGGCGCTGGGCTACGTGCACGCGCGCGATCGGTTGTTCCAGATGGAGCTGATGCGCCGCGCGGCCTCGGGGCGGCTCTCGGAGCTGGCCGGCCCGGCGACGCTGCCGCTCGACCGCATGGCGCGGGTGCTCGGCTTCCGGCGCCGGGCGGAGGCGGAGCTGGCCGCGCTCGACCCGGACACGCGCGGTCTGCTCGACGCCTATGCACGAGGGGTCAACGCTTTGATCGCCGAACGCGGGCGGCTGGCGGCGCCGGAGTTCCTCGTGCTGGGCCGCCCTGCACCCTGGACGCCGACCGACAGCCTGCTCTGGGGCGAGGTCATGGCCGCGTGGCTCTCGGGCAATTGGCGCACGGAGCTTTCTCGCGCATCGCTCAACGAGGCGATGCCGCCCGCGAAGGTGGATCAGCTTTGGCCAACTGAGGACACTACGCCCGCGCCCTGGGCCGCATTGGTCCCCGGCGACGCCGCGCGGCGGCTGCTCGCTGCACTGCCCCGTTTCCCGCAGCCATTTACGCTGCCTGCGACCGCGAGCGACGAATGGGCCGTGAGCGGCGCCCACAGCGCCACGGGAGCGCCGCTGCTGGCCGGCGATCCGCACCTCGCCTTCGGCATGCCGGGCCTGTGGTATCTCGCCCGCATCGAGATCCCCGGCCGCGTCCTCGTGGGCGCTACGGCGCCGGGCGTGCCCTTTCTCGTGCTCGGCCAGAACGGCCACATCGCCTGGTCGTTCACGACGACGGGGGCGGACACGCAGGATTTGTTCGTAGAAACGCCGCTCCCGGACGGACGCTACGCGACGCCGGACGGGCCGCTCGCCTTCGCCACGCGCGAGGAGCGCATCAAGGTGCGAGGCCGGCCGGACGAGGTGCTCACCGTGCGCGAGACGCGGCACGGGCCGGTGGTCAGCGACCTGCTGGACCCCAAGGGCCCGGTCCTGGCGCTCGCGGCGTCGAACCTGATGCCGGGGGCGGGGGCCGCTGCCGGGCTGCGCGCGCTGAACCGCGCGACCACGGTGGACGAGGCTGGGCAGGCAGCGCCGCGGATCGCCAGCCCGGTGCAGAACCTAATGGTCGCCGACAAGACCCGCATCGCCTTGTTCACGACGGGCCGCGTGCCGATCCGGCGCTCTGGGGATGGCAGCCGGCCGGTGCCGGGCGCGTCGGGGGCGTATGACTGGACCGGCTTCGCCTCGGGCGACGCGCTGCCTCACATGGTTTCCCCCGAGAGCGGCCGGCTGCTCAACGGCAACGAGCGCACGGCGCCGCCGGATTTCCCGGTGTTCCTAGGTCGCGACTGGTTCGGGGACTGGCGGGCGCGGCGCATCCGCGCGCTGCTCGACGCGCAGCCGCAGCACAGCGTCGAGGATTTCGAGCAGATGCAGGTCGATCCGCGCAGCCTCTTTGCCGCAGACCTGCTGCCGCGGCTGCTCGCGCTCAAGACGCCATCCGGCCTGCCCGCAGCGTCGCAAGCGCTGCTCCGCGGCTGGGACGGCGCCATGGACGTGAACCGGCCGCAGCCGCTGATCTTTGATGCCTGGATGCGGCGCTTCCTCGCCGACCTTATGGCGCGGAACGCGGTTCCGGCAAGCGCGGTCGTGCCGCAGGACGAGTTCAGGGCCTGGGTGCTCACGCCGGCTGGTGCATCCTGGTGCGGCGGCGATTGTGCGCCTATTCTTGCCGCTTCACTCGACGAGGCGACCCGCGAGCTGTCCGGGCGCTACGGCACCGATCCCTCGCGCTGGCGCTGGGGCGACGCGCACCAGGCCGTGTTCGCTCATCCCATCCTGGGCCGCCTGCCCGTGATCGGGCCGTGGCTGACCGCGCGCGTGGAGCAGCCCGGCGGCAACGAGACGCTGTTCCGCGGCGGCATGGCGCCGGGCACGTTCGACTCCGTGCACGGCGCCGAGTATCGCGGCGTCTATGATCTGGCCGATCCGGACCGGAGCGTGTTCGTCGCCGTGCCGGGCCAGTCTGGCAATCCGCTGAGCGGTCACGCGTGGGACATGCTCGGGCGCTGGCTGCGGGGCGACGGACTCCGGCTCGGACCGGACCCCCGGAGGACGGCACAGACAGTCGAGTTGCTGCCATGACGGGCCGCCGATGCGCACGCGGGCGTTGACCGTTCCGAGCGGTTACGGGAACATGCGCGCCGGAGCTACGAAAGCATGACGTATAAGCCGCCGCGCCGCCCGCAGTTCTTCTACACGACGGCGCCCCTCCCCTGCCCGTATGTGCCCGGCCGCACGGAGCGCAAGGTGGTGACCGAGATCACCGGTCCGGACGCGGACGGGCTGCACGACCGGCTCTCGCGCGCGGGTTTCCGGCGCAGCCACAACATCGCCTACGCTCCGGTCTGCCCGGGATGCCGGGCCTGCGTGCCGATCCGCATCCCAGTCGCCACCTTCCAGCCAGGGCGGACGCTGCGGCGCATCGCGCAGGCGAACCGCGACATCGAGGGCTACGACGTTCCGGCGCGCGCCACGGCGGAGCAGTTCCAGCTGTTCCAGCGCTACCAGCAAGCGCGCCACGGCGACGGCGACATGGCCACGATGAGCTTCTACGACTACCGCGCCATGATTGAGGACACGCCGGTCGAGACGAGCGTGGTGGAATTCCGCGACATGGAAGACCGCCTCGTTGGCGGCTGCCTTGCGGACCGGCTTGGAGATGGGCTCTCCGCCGTCTATAGCTACTTCGCGCCCGAGCTGGAGCGGCGCTCGCTCGGCACCTATGCGATCCTGTGGCTGATCAGCCGCGCGCGCGAGCTGGAGCTGCCCTACGTGTATCTCGGCTATTGGGTCGCAGACAGCCAGAAGATGGCCTACAAGGCGCGCTTCCGGCCGAGTGAAGTCCTCGTGGGCGGCACCTGGCGCACGCTGACCGGCGCAGAGGCGCAGGGCGGCATATCCGAGAGTGTGGCGGAGATGGCGGGTTAGGTGTTGCCGCACTGCAACGTCGCTGTACTGTCGTAAATCCTACATAGTTTTCACCACATACCCTCGATAGGGTTCCTCCCGGCGAATCTGAGCGCCAGAGGGGGATTGGATGGCTAGAGGGAATGGGTATCGGCTTGCACTTCTGGCGGGCGTGGTCTTAGCGGCCTTGCCTGTTGCAGGCGGTGCCCAGGCGCAGGACGCCGGCGACGGCACGACCGGACGCATGAACTCCATCGAGGGCCAGATCCGGAGCTTGCAGAACGAGTTGCGCGAGATGCGCCGCGAGCAGGCAGCGCGGGATAGACAGCTCAAGGCAGCGCAGCAGGACGCGGCGCAGGCGCGCGAGGCTGCCCAGCGTGCCGAGGCCACGGCGGCGGCCACCCCCTCCCTGGTTCCGGTGCCGGGACAGCCCGGTCTCTTCGCCACGCCAGGTCCGAACGGCTTGGCAATCCAGACGGGGCCGAACGGGATTCCCGGCTATCGGATCTACTCGGAAGAGAATGCTGGCCAGCAGAACGCCGCGGTCATCCAAGGCCCCGGCAAGGGCAGCATCCGCATCGGCGGCATAACGGTGACGCTGGGCGGGTTCATCGAAGGTGCGGGTTTCTTCCGACAGAGAAACGAGGTCGCTGATGTCGGCTCCAACTTCAACACGGGCATTCCGCTGCCACAGTCACAGCTCTACCACGAGAACGAGTGCCGGCAGTCTGCCCGCCAGAGCCGCCTTGCCCTGCTGATTCAAGGCGACGTTGACGCCAAGCAGAAGCTTGCCGCCTACTTCGAGACGGACTTCCTCGGCACCGGCCCGAGCGGAAATTCCAACGAGTCGAACAGCTACACCTTGCGCCTTCGGCAAGCTTACGCGACCTACGACAACTCGGACTGGGGGTTCCACGTCCTTGGCGGCCAGTCGTGGAGCCTGTCAACCTTGTTCAAGAAGGGCCTAACACCGCGATCCGAGGATGTCCCGTACACGATCGACGCGCAGTACGTTGCGGGCTTCACGTGGGCGCGCCAGGCCCAGTTCCGGTTGGTTAAGAGCTTCCTCAAAGACCAGCTCTGGCTCGGTGTCTCGTTCGAAGAACCGCAATCCGTCTTCTACACCGGCCCCAACGGCCTCGTTCCGAGCAGTGTCGGCACCGTGAACATCGCCAACCCTGGCGGTTCGCTACTCAACGCTACCACATCCTACAGCAACGACATTGCGCCTGACACGATCGTCAAGCTCGCTGCGGATCCCGGCTGGGGCCACTACGAGATCTTCGGCCTGCTTAAGTGGATAAACAGCCGGGTAAGCCACGTCGGCGACGGCAACAATCATACCACACCGGCCGGCGGCGGCGGTGTCGGCGTCCGCCTGCCCCTGCTTCCCCACGACCAGCTCTACCTTCGCGCGAGCGCTCTCGCCGGATACGGCATCGGCCGCTACGGCTCCGCACAGCTGCCGGACGCCACCGTGCGAGCGGACGGCTCACCGCAGCCGCTGCCCGAGGTCCAGGCCATGATCGGTCTCGAGAGCACGGTGCACAAGAATCTCGACCTCTACGCCTATGTCGGCACTGAGCAGGTCGGACGTGAGAGCTTCACGGCTGGAGGCAAAGGCTACGGCTACGGCAATGCGATCTACGTCAACAGCGGATGCGGCATAGAGCTGAGCCCGCTGACCTGCACGGCCAACACGTCCGGCATCGTGGATGGCACCCTCGGCTTCTGGTACCGGCCTCTGACGGGCCCCTACGGTACGCTGCAGGTCGGCGCCCAGTACCAGTATCTCCGGCGCACGATCTTCTCTGGCGTCGGCGGCAACAAGGGAACCGACAACAACATCGCGCTGATCAGCTTCCGGTATCTGCCGTTCCAATAGGAGTTTCACGCCAGGGCAGCCGTCGTGCTTGGTGACGGTTGCCCTCAGCTCTGCTCGCCTACTGGAGGTAGCGTGCGGTCAGGTGCGCCTCGAACGCTGCCGGGTCGAGCGGACGGCCCGTCGCGTGGCGAAGCAGCGCGTTGAACCCGAGCAAGCTTGCCCTGCGCATGGACCCGTTCGCGCAGCCAGTTGACCAGCGGACCGAGATCGCCGCGCCTGAGCGCCGCATCGAGGTCCGGCAGGGCGTCACGCGCCGCCGCCATCAGCTGCGCCGCCGCCATCGCGCCCAGCGAGTAGCTCGGGAAATACCCAAATCCTCCATCGTACCAGTGTATGTCCTGCAAGCATCCGCGCGCGTCGTCGGGCGGCGCGATGCCGAGCAGGGCCTTCAGGCCATCGTTCCACGCGCCGGGCAGGTCAGCGACCTGCAGCTCGTCGGCGATCAGCGCCCGCTCCAGCCGGAAGCGGAGGATAACGTGCGCCGGATAGGTCATCTCGTCGGCGTCCACGCGGATGAGGCTGCGCTCCACCCGGCGCCAGAGCCGTGCCAGGTTCGCGGGCGCGTAGGGCGCCGGGTCGCCGCCGAGCGCACCGTGCATCTCCGGGCCGAGCCAACCGAGAAAGGCATCCGACCGGCACGCCTGCATCTCGATGATGAGCGACTGGCTTTCATGCACCCCCATGCCGGCCGCCCTGCCTACCGGTTGCCGGGCGTGGGTCGCGGGAAGGCCGCTCTGATAGAGAGCATGGCCGGTCTCATGCAGCACAGCGAACACCGCGCGCGCCGGATCGGCCTCGTCGTAGCGCGTCGTGATGCGAATGTCGGTCGGCGTGCCGCCGCAGAACGGATGCGCCGAGCGGTCGAGGCGCGCGTGCGCGAAGTCGAGCCCGGCACGCCCGGCGAGCATCCGGCACAGCCCGTCCTGCGCTGCCACGAGAGCGCCAGGCAGGGGGAGCGGCGGCGGCTGCTCGGCTTGCCGTGCCTCGGCGTGAGGAAGCGCATCCCGCAGGAAGATCTCGTAGCGTTGGAAGATCCCCTCGGCCTCCGCCGCCGTGACGCCGCGTTGGTAGCCGTCCATGAGCGCGTCGTAGGGAGGCAGGCCGAGCGCCGGGCCGAGCAGGTTCGCAGCCTCGCGCGTGAGCCGGACCACGTCCGCGAGGTGCGCCGAAACGAGCCGGAAGTCGCTCCGATCGCGCGCGTCGCGCCAAACCTTCTCGCAGGCAGAATCGGCCCGCGTGCGCGCCTCGACGAGGTCACCGGGCAATGCGGTCGCCCGCGCGTGCTCGTGCCGCATGAGGGCGAGATTGGCGGCGCGCCAGGGATCCTCAGCTCCTAGGCCGGCACGCTCAGCTTCCGCCAGCTCGTCCGCGACCTCGGGCGCGGTGAGCAGCCCGTGCGCCAGCCCGGCGATCACGGCGAGCTGATCCCCGCGTGCGGCGCCGCCGCCGGGCGGCATCATCGCGGCGGCATCCCAGCCCAGCACGGCGCCGGCTTCCCTCAAGGTAGCGATGCGGGCGAAGCGGGCAGCCACTCGGTCGTAAGCGTTCCTTGGGGCAGTCATGCAGCGTGAACCCTCTGTCTGGCATAGAGGACGAACACGCCGAGCAGTATGGCCGCGAGACCGAACCAAGTCAGCGCATAGCTGAGGTGGTTGTTGGGCGGCTGCGGCAGGTGCCGGGCGGGCTCGGGATATGTGCCGGGCGGAACATCCCCAAGGGCGACGACGATGAAAGGCGCCACCTGCTTCAGGCCGAGGGCGGCGCCGATGCCCTTCGCGTCAGGCGCGAAGAAGCGGTGGCTGGCGGCGTCGCCCTGCGGCATGAAGAAGCTCGGCGTCTGACTCGGCAGCACGTATCCTACGATTTGGGCCGGCCGCGGCGCCGGATCGGGTGCGAGACCGTCCGGCACCCAGCCCTCGTTCACCAAGACCGCCGCAGCACCCGGCCGGTCGATCACACCGAGGCGGAAGGCGCCTTCCTGATCGCCCTTCGGTGTCGGCCGCACGGCGATGCCGTAGAGGCCCACATCGCGCAGCGTGCCCGCAACCTCGACTTTGCTGAACGGGGCAGGATTTGACTGAGCGGGCGGCAGCGTTACAGGTGGTGCGGCCTCGCCGTGAGCGATGCTCGCGAGAAGGACCTCCTTCCATGCGAGCCGCCGAAGCTGCCAAACGCCGAGGCCGACGAGGAGGATGAGCGCCGCTGCCGTGGCGAGCGCGGCCCCGAGAAGGGACCTTACGGCCCCTCGGTGACCGGCGATGCGCCCCACCAGTAGATCACCACGAAGAGGAACAGCCAGACCACGTCAACGAAGTGCCAGTACCAGGCGGCGGCCTCGAAGCCGAAGTGCCGGGCCGGCGTGAACTGCCCGTCCCGCGCCCGGAACCAGCACACGATCAGGAAGATCGTGCCGATGATGACGTGGAAGCCGTGAAATCCCGTCGCCAGGAAGAACACGGACGGATAGACGCCGCCGCCGGAGAACTTGAACGGTGCGTTCGAATACTCGATCCCTTGGAACGTCGTGAACGCCATGCCGAGCAGAATCGTGAGGCCAAGGCCCATGATCAGGTGCTTGCGGTCGCCCTCGATCAACGCGTGATGCGCCCAGGTGATCGTCGTGCCGCTCAGCAGCAGGATAAGCGTGTTGAGGAGCGGGAAGTGGAACGGGTCGAAGGTCTCGATGCCGGCGGGAGGCCAGACGGCATGGACGGCCCCCGACACGTTCTCGGGGAAGAGAGCGTAGTTGAAGAAAGCCCAGAAAAACGCCACGAAGAACATGACTTCGCTCGTGATGAACAAGGTCATGCCGTAGCGCAGGCCGAGGCGCACGACCGGGCTGTGCAGGCCGGGGACGCGGCTCTCCCTGATCACGTCGCGCCACCACAGGAACGCCGTGGCAAGGATGACCACGATCCCCGCGATGAAGAACCCCCAGGTGCCGTAGTGGGCGATGTTGATGATACCGATAACGGTCAGGAATCCACCGACCGCGCCGACGATCGGCCACGGGCTGGGATCAACGAGGTGATACGGCTGCTTCAGGCCAGAGCTCAGGCCCGAGGCGCCTGCCGCCGAGGTTCCGGCGTGCTCAGTGCTGGTATCGGCGTCCATCCGTATCGTCCCGTCCTAGCTAAGCGTGCGCGTGCCCGCCCTCATGGCGCGAATCAACGCGCGCATCAAGGGCGCCCGACCGGTGCCGCCGGCGTTGGCCGCAGATCGGCCCGCGGCCCGACATGCGGCCCGGCGGACGCCAGCGCGCCCGACCGCTCCGCGTCTTTGAGGGAGCGGAAGAAGGTGTACGAGAGCGTGATCGTCTTCACGTCCTGCGTGTCCGGATCAGTTGCGACCTTCGGATCGACCCAGAAACTCAGCGGAAAATGCATGCCCTGCCCCGCTTCGAGCGTCTGCTGGTTGAAGCAGAAGCAGGCTGTCTTATGGAAGTAGCGGCCGACCTTCTCGGGCGTTACGTTGTAGGTCGCAACGCCTGTGACCGGCGTGTCCGCGAGGTTGCGCGCCGTGTAGGTGGCGATCTGCTCCTTGCCGAGCGGCACCACCACGCTCGTCTGGTCCGGGAAGAACTGCCACGACAGACCGGGATTCACGTTCGCGTCGAAGCGCACGGTGATGCGCCGCGCTACCGCACCGGGTGCCGCCTCGCCAGAGGTCTCCGGCGTGCCAGCATAGCCGGTCGCCTGGCAGAACACGCGATAGAGCGGGACGGCGGCGAAGCTGAGACCCACCATGCCGCAAATGAGGATGGCAAGCCCGGTGCCGACCAGGTGATTGCGCCGCATAGGTCAGCCGGTTTTGAACCGCACCATCGTGATCGCGTAGAACAGCGCCACGAGCACGACGAGAACGACGAGCATCGCCCAGTTGCGTGCCCGCTGGCGACGACGGACGGCGCTCGACTCCGCCGGCGTGAGATGGCGCGGCTCGGCGTTCATGTGAGCCACTGGAGCCAGTGATCCGCGAGCACCGCTGCGAATAAGGCGGCCAGGTAGGCTAGCGAGAAGCGGAACGCGAGCCGTGCCGGCCGATCTCCGGTCAGGCTGCGGCCGGTTTTGTCCTGCCGGTCGCGCACCACGCGCACGGCGCAGATGACGAACCCGACGCCGAGCACAGCAGCTGCGGCACCGTAGAGCGGCCCGGCGCAGCCCATAACCCACGGCAGCAGCGAGACCGGCAGCAGCACCGCCGCATAACCGAGGATGTGCCACCGCGTCCGCCGTGGCCCAGCCACCACGGGCAGCATAGGCACCCCTGCCCGCCCGTAATCGCCGCACGCGTAGAGCGCGAGAGACCAGAAATGCGGCGGCGTCCAGAGGAACACGATCAGGAACAGGATCAGCGGGTAAAGGCCGACCCCGCCGGTCACCGCCGCCCATCCGATCAAGGGAGGGAAGGCGCCCGCGGCACCGCCGATGACGATGTTCTGCGGTGTCAGACGCTTAAGCCAGATTGTATACACGAACACGTAGAACAGGATCGAGAGAGCCAGCAGACCAGCGGCCACGGCGTTCGTCGCCAATCCCATCACAAGCACCGAGCCGATGGCGAGCGTGACGCCGAACCCCAGCGCCTCGCCCGGCAGGATCGAGCCCGCGGGGATCGGCCGGCGCGACGTGCGGCGCATGACCGCGTCTATGTCGCGATCGTACCACATGTTGATCGCGCCCGCCGCTCCAGCACCGACGGCGATGCACAGCACCGCGGCGATGGTCAGGACGGGATGGATATGCCCGGGTGCCACCAGGAGACCAACCACGCCAGTGAACACCACGAGCGACACCACGCGCGGCTTGAGCAGCGCGACCCAGTCGCCCAGCTCGGCCCCAACGAGCAGGGAGGCCGAAGCCCCCCTCCCGCCGTCGTCCACGATCGCGCCGTTAGCCATCATCACGCATCCGATCGCCAGAGACCCTACCCGCTACCGTACTCGCGGCAGCACCTCGAAGGTGTGGAACGGCGGCGGCGAGCTCACAGTCCACTCCAGCGTGGTCGCTCCAACGCCCCAATAGTTGTCCGCGACGCGGACAGGCGAGGTGAACGTGCGGAAGAGTACGTAGAGGAATATCACGAATGAGAGGGCGGAGATATACCCACCGATGCTGGCCACGAAGTTCCACGCATGGAACGCTGCCGGATAGTCCGGATAGCGCCGCGGCATCCCGGCGAGACCGAGGAAGTGCATCGGGAAGAACGTGAGGTTCACGCCGATGAACGTGACCCAGAAATGCACCTGGCCCCAGAACTCCGGATACTCGCGGCCGCTCATCTTGCCGATCCAGTAGTAGAACCCGGCGAAGATCGAGAACACGGCACCGAGGCTCAGCACGTAGTGGAAGTGCGCCACAACGTAGTAGGTGTTGTGGAGGACCTCGTCCACGCTGGCATTGGCCAGAACGATGCCCGTGACGCCGCCGACCGTGAACAGGAAGATGAAGCCGATCGCGAACAGCATCGGCGTCTTCAGCTCGATGGACCCGCCCCACATGGTCGCGATCCAGGAGAAGATCTTGATACCGGTCGGCACGGCGATGACCATCGTCGCCGCCATGAAGTAGGCGCGCGTGTCCACCGAGATACCGGAGACGAACATGTGGTGCGCCCAGACCACGAAGCCGACGACGCCGATCGCGATCATGGCGTAGGCCATGCCGAGATAGCCGAAAATGGGCTTCCTGCTGAACGTCGAGACCACGTGGCTGACCATGCCGAATCCCGGCAGGATCATGATGTAAACCTCGGGATGGCCGAAGAACCAGAACAGGTGCTGGAACAGGACCGGGTCGCCGCCGCCTTGCGGGTCGAAGAACGCCGTGCCGAAATTGCGGTCCGTGATCAGCATGGTGACCGCGCCTGCGAGCACCGGGATCGCAAGCAGCAGCAGGAATGCCGTGACTAGGATCGACCACACGAACAAGGGCATCTTGTGCAGCGTCATGCCCGGCGCGCGCATGTTGAAGATCGTAGTGATGAAGTTGATGGCACCCAGCAGCGACGAGATGCCCGCGAGGTGCAGCGCGAACAACGTATAGTCCATCGCCGGGCCGCTCTCGTAGGTGTTGAGCGAGAGCGGCGGGTAGAGCGTCCAGCCAGAACCAGACCCCTCTCCAGTGAACAGCCCGAGCATGATGAGCGTGAACGCCGGCACCAGCAGCCAGAACGAGATGTTGTTCAGCCGCGGGAAAGCCATGTCCGGGGCGCCGATCATCAGCGGCACGAACCAGTTGCCGAAGCCGCCGATCATCGCCGGCATCACCACGAAGAAGATCATGACGAGCCCGTGCGCCGTCACGATCGCATTCCACTCCTGGCCGGACGAGACGTAGTGCGAGCCGGGATTCATCAACTGCAGCCGCATCCACACCGAAAGCGCGACGCCCACGCAGGCCGCGGAGGCTGCGAAGATCAGGTAAAGCGTCCCGATGTCCTTGTGATTGGTGCTGAACAGCCAGCGCCGGACAAATCCAGGATGATGCCCGTGCTCCTCGTGCCCGTGCTCGTGGGTCGTCGCCGACATCGCTACTCTCCTCCGCGCCTGCCTATCTGGGCTGGCGCCATCAATGCACAACCGCCGTGTCTGCCGCTACGTTTGCCCTCGAAGCAAGCTGCGTGCCGCCGTTCGCAGGCGCAGGCGGGGTCGCGTCAGCGGCGAACTTCTTCTTCGCGCCGGTCACCCACGCGTCGAAATCCTGTGGCGCCAGGGCACGCACCTCGATCGGCATGACGCTGTGGTTCGTCCCGCAGATCTGATTGCACTGGCCGTAATACGTGCCGGGCTTGCTCACCTCGACCCAGGTCTCGATCACCCGTCCTGGTATCGCGTAGCGCTGCACGCCGAGCGAGGGGATGAAGAAGCTGTGGATTACGTCCCCGCTCGTCTCCAGGATGCGGATCTTCTTGCCCACGGGAACGACCACCGGGTTATCCACGCTGAGATGGCGGAACTGGCCAGGCTTCAGGTCGTCATCCTCGACCATGTAGCTGTCGAAGCCGAGGTTGGCCTGGTCGGGATAGTCGTAGTGCCAGTACCACTGGTGCCCGGTGACCTTGATCGTCATGTCCGGGTTCGGGGTCCGGTCCTCGTAATAAACCAAGCGGAAGGACGGAATCGCTATCGCGACGAGCACGAGCGCCGGCAGGATCGTCCAGGCCACCTCAAGCCAAGTGTGATGGCTGAGCCGGCTCGCCTGGGGGTGAACGCTCGCGCGGAAGCGCCAGATCACATAGACGAGAAGAGCCGCCACGAAGATCGTGATGGCCGTGATGATCCAGAAGATCAGCCAGTTCAGGCTCTCGATGCGGGCCTGCACAGGGCTGCCTGGCGGCTGGAAGTTGATCTGCCAGTTGTGCGGCATCGCCACGATCCCCGGTGCGGCGCCTTGCGCAGTGCCGGCCGCAGCGCTTTGGGCGAGCGCCGGAAGGGCGCCGCCTATGAGGGAACCCAGCAGGAGGAATGTCGCGGCGCCGAGCCGCCGCAGGAAGTGCACTGCCTTGCTCATCTGGCTTGATCTACCCGAAGCTCGTTCATCCGAAGCCTGCCGCGTGCGCTGACCCGCCTAGTTGGGCAGCTGCACGAGCGTGAAGAGTCCGAGGGGAGGCACCGCCTCGAACCCGGCCCGCGCCATGTCAGCAGGCGGCAGCAGGGCCGTGCGCGCGAAATCCGGATGCCAGCCCAGCTTGCGGGAGAGCGGCGCAAGCGCTCGCTCCGCCCACCAGCGGGGGCCGCGCTCGGCCGCGAAGTGATTGACGAACAGCAAGTGTCCGCCCGGCCTCACCACCCGGCGCATCTCGTCGAGCAGCCGCCGAGGATTCGGCACCACGCTCGCCACGAACATCGCGACTGCCACGTCGAAGGAGCCGTCCGCGAAGAGGGTCGCCTCCGCGTCCATCTCGAAGAGGCCATCGACGTTCTCGAGTTGCTGCTCCGACACGCGCCGACGGGCCAAGGCAAGCATCTCGGCCGAGAGGTCTATCCCCGTGACGCGCTTCTCCGCCCGATAGTGCGGCAGCGCGAGCCCGGTGCCGACACCGACCTCCAGCACCCGCGCGGCGCCCGGCATCGTGTTCAGCGCGGCCACGGCGCGTCGCCGCCCGAACGCTGAAACGCCGCCGAAGAGCGCGTCATAGACCCCGGCCCACCGCCGATAGGCCGCGCGGACGGCATCGGCGTCGAGCGCAGTATGCGGTTCGCGAACGGTGAGGGTGTTGGAGGCCATGGCGGTCCCTCCCCTACCCTCGCCTGCGCCCCGGATCAAGCCCAAGGATCGCGCCCAAAAATCACGCTTTAGCTTAGCCGTGATCTAAGGCCTCAGGCCGCGTCATCGCGCCGGTCCCGCACCTTCACATAGGCGAGTTGGGCGTGAGCCTCGCAATAGGGCTTGCCCGCGATCGCCGGCTCATCGCAGAAGCGGAAATCCGGGCTGCCAGGCTCCCCGATCGGCCAGCAGCACGGCGTGCTTCGCGCCGTGCTTCGCGCTGCTGGGGCAATGGAACGCAGCGGCGGCGGCGGCGGGCGTTCGTCCAAGCGGTCAGCTAATGGTGGAGCGGGCGGCTCCGAGGGCAGTGGAGACGGCGCCGGGCGGCGTGCAGGCGCTGGCCGCCGTGGCGCCTCATCGCCGCGCCGTATAGGCGACGGCCGTGCCGTGAGCTGCAGGCGGTGCGCCTTGCCCACGACCGCGTTCTTCGAGATGCCCATGCGCCTGCCGATCTCGGCCGTGGAGTGCCCCTCAGCCCAGAGCGCGCGCAGGCGGGCGATGATCTCCTCGGTCCAGTCCATTGGCGCGTGCTCCCTGATTCTATCGCGAACCGAGCGTAACCGGCACCCGCTTCCAGACCTATCGCGAGTAACGGGGATAATGTCGCTTTCTTGTGGAAAAGATCGGCGCTCCGACCTAGCAGAGTCAGGCGGAAGCAAGGACAGCCTTGGATACGGCTGTGAATTCCGTGGACAACACTTTCCGTGCGTTGCGCCCCCGCCACAGTCCGGCAGTCAGCATGGTGAGGGCGACCGCGTCGGAGGTGAGGCCCCAGGGGGAGCCGACCATCAGGTTATGCGTCGTCCAGCACATCTCCGAGCCGAGGAACAGCCAGCGCAGGCGCTGCGCGTCGCGCTGCAGGCGTCCCGAGGCGGAGAACAGCCCGCCGGCCTGCGCGAAGGCGGACGGGAGGCCGCGCCACGTCAGCAGCGTCACCGCCATCCCCGCCAGCAACGTCGCGCCGACGATGCCGAGTCGAACGCCGCGGCGCACGAATACGGCCGCGGTGATGCCCTGGATGATGCCGGCCGCGCACATGGCCGCCGCCGTGCTGGAGCCGATCAGCAGGAAATGTACGCCGAAAAGGCTGGACGCCACGGCCTGGACCGCCAGGATGCGCTTGCGGTTGCGTAGGATCGGCCAGGAGCTGTTGACGGCGACCGCCAGGGCGCCCACCACGGTCGAGAGGTGCAGGCTGCAGACGAACGTGAGGGCGGAAGTCATGGCAGCGGTCCTGGAGGCGAGCGTGGTGCGGTAGCATCTACAATGATTGCGCGCCTAAGTCGTTAACAATGCCAGGCGATTGTGGCATCCCTGGGATGCGGAAGGCAGAACTCTGGCAGCAAAATCAGCCCGCGGTCTAAAGGTCGGGCGAGCAGGATCATCGGGGAGGCAAAACGCATGAACAGACGCGAATTCGGAACGGCCGCGACCGGTCTCGGACTGCTCGCCTGCATGGGCACCCGCGCCGCCCGGGCGGCCGGGAAATCCTACACGGTCGCCTTGATCCCCGGCCTGACCACGGACGCCTTCTACATCACGATGCACCGCGGCGCGCAGGCCGCGGCCGAGGCGCTCGGCGCGAAGTTGGTGTTCCAAGGGGCGCCCGAGTTCAACCCGGTGCAGCAGGTGCCGGTGCTGGACGCCGTCATCGCCCGGCATCCCGACGCCATCCTGATCGCGCCCACCGACAAGACCCAGCTCGTCCAGCCGCTGCGCAAAGCCGTGGACGCCGGCATCCCGGTCATCACGGTGGACACGTTCATCGGCAACGGCCACTACCAGACCGGCGGCGGCGACGCCGACTTCCCGCTCTCCTACATCGCCTCCGACAACCTTCTCGGCGGCCAGATCGCCGGCCGCGCGCTCGCGAAGGCGGTCGGCGACAAGGGCAAGGTCTACGTCTCCAACGTGAAGCCCGGCGTCTCCACCACCGACCAGCGGGAGCAGGGCTTCAAGGACGAGATGAAGAACCACGCCGGCATCACCGTGCTCGCGACGCAGTTCAACGACGACGACGCCAACAAGGCGGCCTCGCAGTTCCAGTCCGTTTATGCCCGCAACCCCGACCTCGTCGGCGTGTTCGGCGCCAACCTGTTCTCGGCGCTCGGCGCCGGCAACGGCGTGAAGCAGGCGGGTGCGACGGACAAGGTGAAGGTGGTCGCCTTCGACGCGCCCGCCTCAATCGTGGACAACATCGGGTCCGGGCTGGTGACCCTCGCCATCGCCCAGCATCCGGCGGAGATCGGCTGGTTCGGCGTCGCCTCTGCCTACGCGCACCTGACCGGGCAATCCATACCGACGGCGATCGGCACCGGATTCACCATCATCGACAAGGCGAACATGGGCGATCCGAACGTGAAGAAGTTCATCTACTCGGACTGAGCATCGTCCGGCTCCACGGGAACCCAGCATGGCAACGACGCTCGCGACGTCCGCCGCTCCGCCTCGGCAGCGAGTCGCCTGGGCCGCCTTCCTAGCCTCGATCCGCGCCTGGCTGTTCCTGGCCCTGTTGCTGGCGTTCTTCGAGGCGGCGGCGCGCTTCGCCTACGGCACCACGTTCCTGCTCAGCGCCTTCAACCTGCGCTCCATCGCGGTGTTCGCGGTGGCGCCGGTGCTGCTCGGGCTAGGGCAGACGCTGGTCATCATCGCTGGCGGCATAGACCTCTCCGTGGGCTTCACGATGGGGTTCGCCTCGGTCATCGCCGCGCATGCGGCGAACGTGGCGGGGGGCGCGCTCGGGCCGGGCGCCGGGCTGCTCGCCGCGTGCGTGGCGGCGCTCGCTGCCTCGGTCATCCCAGGGCTGGTCAACGGCCTGCTGGTGGCGCAGCTCCGCATCCCGCCGTTCATCGGCACGCTCGGCATGTATGGCGTGGCGCGCGGCGTGGCGTACCTCGCGGCGGGCGGGACCACGGTGCCGATCAGCAATCCCCCGCTCGCCTGGCTCGGCAACGGCCAGATCGGCGGTTTCCCCGTGGTGGTGCTGGTGGCGCTCGCCTGCGTGCTGGCGCTGCACTACCTGCTCTCGCAGACGCGCTTCGGGCAATACACCTACGCCATCGGCGGCAACCGGCAGGCGGCGCTGCGGGCCGGGGTGAACGTCCGGCGCGTCACGATCCTGCTCTACGTGATCTCGGCGCTCACCGCTGGCGTGGACGGGCTGCTCTACACCGGGCGCTTCACGGCCGGCGCGCCGCAGGCGGGCGAGCCGCTGCTGCTGGACAGCATCGCGGCCGTGGTGATCGGCGGCGCCTCCCTGTTCGGCGGCTCCGGCACCGTCATCGGCACGATCATCGGGGCGCTCATCATCGCGGTCATCCAATACGGCCTCGTGTTCCTGGACGTGGAGCCGTTCTGGCAGTTCGTCGCGGTGGGCGTGGTCATCATCATCTCGGTGCTGGTGGACCAGAGCCAGAAGCGGCTGGGCGGCGGGCGCCAGGAGGAGTGAGCGGCATGAGCGACCCGGCGGCACCCTTGCTGGAGGTCCGGCAGGTCTCCAAGCGGTTCGGGGGCGTCCACGCGCTGGAGCGGGTGACCTTGGCGCTGCACGCGGGCGAGGTGGTGGCGCTCGCGGGCGACAACGGCGCCGGCAAATCGACGCTGATCAAGATCGTCTCCGGCGTGTTCCCGCCCTCGGAGGGCGAGATCCTCTACCAGGGCCGGCCGGTGGCGTTCGCGAACCCGCAGGACGCGCGCGACGCCGGGATCGAGACGATCTACCAGGACCTGGCGCTCGCCGATAACCTCGACGTGGGCGCGAACGTCTTCCTCGGGCGCGAGCCGATGACCCGGTTCCTCGGCCTGCCGCGCATAGACCGCAAGCGGATGCGGGAGGAGGCTGCGAGGTCGCTCGACGTGCTGGACATCCATCTCGACCGGCTGGACCGCCCGGTGCGCGCCCTCTCCGGCGGCCAGCGCCAAGCGGTGGCGATCGGCCGGGCGATCCACTGGAACGCGCGCGTGCTCATCATGGACGAGCCGACCGCCGCGCTCGGCGTGCCGGAGCAGCGCAAGGTGATGGACCTGATACGCTCGCTGAAGGCGAAGGGCGTGGGCGTGATCTTCATCTCCCACAACCTCGCCGACATCCTCGCGGTCAGCGACCGGATCGTCGTGCTCCGCCGCGGGGTCAAGGCGGGGGAGCGCCCGACCGCGGCGGCGAACCCGGATGAGATCGTGAGGCTGATGGTGGGTGGATCATAGCCGGCACGGCCGCGCTGCCGGCGGGGAGCCGACGAGGGCTAGCCGCGTTGTCGTTCGGCACCACGTTGCCGATCACGACGAGGGAGAAGCCTCAATGCAGTTCACCGTGAACGGACAGCACGTCGAGGCGACGTTTGACCTGCGAACCTCGCTGCTCGACCTGCTGCGCGACCATCTGGGGCTGACCGGCTCGAAGAAGGGCTGCAACCAGGGCGCCTGCGGCGCCTGCACGGTCCTGGTCGACGGCGATGCGGATCAATTCCTGCCTGGCGCTCGCCGTCCAGTATCAGGGACGCTCGATCACGACGGTCGAAGGGCTGAGCGCTGATGGCGAGCTCCACCCGCTGCAGCGCGCCTTCATCGAGCATGACGGCTTCCAGTGCGGCTACTGCACGCCTGGCCAGCTCTGCTCGGCTATCGGCATGGCCGACGAGGCGACGCGCGGCGTGCCGAGCGTGGTCACCGCCGACCTCGCCGCGGAGAAGATCGCGCTCGACCGCGACGAGCTGCGCGAGCGCATGAGCGGCAATCTGTGCCGCTGCGGCGCCTACAACGGCATCGTCGACGCGGTCGCCGCAACCGTTCGAGCGGAGCAGCCGCATGATCGAGTTCAGCTACGCGCGCGCCGAGGACATCCCCGGCGCCATCCGGCTCGCAGGTGCTGCGGCAGGCGCCCGCTATCTCGGAGGCGGCACCAACCTTGTCGACCTGATGCGCGAGACCGTGGAACGGCCCGCAGCGCTCGTCGACGTCACCGGCCTCTCGCGCCGGATCGAGCCGCGCGACGACGGCGGCATCCTGATCGGCGCCGGCGCCACGAACACGGCGGTCGCCGCGGATCGCGCCGTGCGCGAGCGCTTCCCGGCGCTCGCCCGCGCGATCCTTGCCGGCGCGAGCGGCGCAGATCCGCAACATGGCGACGGTCGGCGGCAACATCCTGCAGCGCACCCGCTGCACCTACTTCTATGACGAGGCCGCGCGCTGCAACAAGCGCGAGCCGGGCGCCGGGCTGCGACGCGATCGACGGCTTCAACCGCATCCACGCCATCCTCGGCGCCTCGCCGGCCTGCGTCGCCACGCATCCGTCCGACATGTGCGTCGCGCTCGCGGCCCTCGACGCGACGGTCCACCTGCAGGGACCGAACGGCGCGCGCACGATGCCGCTTGACCGACCTGCATCGGCTGCCGGGCGGCCGGCCCGATGTCGAGACGGAGCTGCAGCCGCGGCGAGTTGATCACCGCGGTCGAGCTGCCGCCGCTCGCCGTTCGCGCCGCGGTCCACCTATCGCAAGGTGCGCGACCGCGCGAGCTACGCCTTCGCGCTGGTCTCGGTCGCGGCGGCGCTCGGATGTCGGCGCGGACGGCATCGTGCGCGACGTGCGCCTGGCGCTGGGCGGCGTCGCGCACAAGCCGTGGCGCGCCTGGGCGGCCGAGGCGGCGCTGCGGGGCGCGCCCGCGACCGAGGCGAGCTTCCGCGCCGCAGCCGAGGCCGAGCTCGCGCCGGCGGCCGGCCTTCGCCACAACGGTTTCAAGATCGAGCTCGCCAGGCGCACGATCGTCGCCACGCTCGGGCCGAGCTCACGGAAGGAGCGACGCCATGAGCACTCGCCGAGAAGGCGATGAAGACCGCCGTTCGCCTCGCGCCCGAGAGCTGGCTGCCCGGCGGGACGCCCGACCCGCTGATGCTCAAGCACGGTGCGCTCGGCGCGCCGGTGTCGCGCGTCGACGGGCCGCTCAAGGTACAGGGGCAAGGCGCGCTTCGCCGCGGAGGTGCCGTTCGCCGGGCTGGCCTACGCCGCGCTGGTCCTACAGCACGATCGCCGCGCGGCCGCATCGCCGAGCTCGACACGGCGCGCGGCCGAGGCGGCGCCCGGCGTCGTGCTGGTGATGACGCATCGCAACGCGCCGCGCATGAAGCCGCCGCCGGTGTTCCTGTCAGCGCCGAAGGCCGCGGGCGCCGAGCGACCTGCCCGTCATGCAGGACGACGAGATCCACTGGAACGGCCAGCCGGTCGCGGTCGTGCTCGCCGAGACGCAGGAGCAGGCCGATCACGCCGCGTCGCTGGTGCGCGTCGACCTACGAGGCCGAGCCGGCGGTGACCGCGTTCGACGCCGCCAAGCGCCAGGCGCACCCGCCCGCGACCATCATGGGCGAGCCGCCGTCAGTCGAGACCGGCGATGCCGAGGCGGCGCTGCACAGGCGCGCCGTTCAAGGTCGACCAGACCTATCGCACGCCGCGCTACAACCACAACGCCATCGAGCTGCATGCCGCGACGGTCGCGTGGGAGGGCGACAAGCTCGTCGTCCATGACGCGTCGCAGTTGGTCAACGCGACGCGCCTGGACCCTGGCGCAGGTGTTCGGGATGGAGGAGGAGAAGGTTCGCGTCCTGTCGCCTTATGTCGGCGGCGGCTTCGGCGGCAAGATGCCTGTGGGACCACCAGATCCTCGCCGCCGCCGCGGCGAAGCTGGCCGGCCGGCCGGTGCGCATGGTGCTCTCGCGCGAGGGCGTGTTCCGCATCGTCGGCGGCCGCACCACGACCGAGCAGCGCGTGGCGCTCGGCGCGAAGGCAGACGGCACGCTTGCGGCGCTGATCCATACCGGCGTCGCGGCGATGACGGCGCACAACGCCTGCCCCGAGCAGTTCACCTTTCCCGCGCGCCACCTCTACGCCGCTGACGCGATCAAGGTCGCGCAGGAGGTGGCGGACATGGACATGCTCGCCAACACCTTCATGCGCGCGCCGGGCGAATCGATCGGCACCTTCGCGCTCGAATGCGCCATCGATGAGCTCGCCGAGGCGATGCGGCATCGATCCGATCGAGCTGCGCCGCCGCATCGAGCCGGAGAAGGACCCGACCTCGGGCCTGCCCTTCTCCTCGCGCAACATCGTCGAGGCTTACCGGCGCGGCGCGGAGCGGTTCGGCTGGGAGCAGCGCAACCCGGCGCCGCGGCTCGCGCCGCGAGGGCGAGTGGCTGATCGGCATGGGCGTGCGCGACCGCCACCTATCCCTATTACCGCATGCCCGGCGGCGCCGCCCGCATCCGGCTCACCGCCGACGGGCGCGCCGTCGTGCAGATGGCGAGCCACGAGATGGGCATGGGCACCGCGACCGTCCAGGCGCAGCACGCCGCCGAGCGGCTCGGACTGCCGCTCGACGCAGGTGACGTTCGAATACGGCGACACCTCGCTCCCGAGCGGCACCATCGCCGGCGGGTCGTCGCAGACCGCCTCGATCGGCGCCGCCGTCATCGCGGCGTATCGACGTGCTGGTGAAGGAGCTGCTCAAGCTCGCCGGCAACGACTCGCCGCTCGCCGGGCTCAAGCCGGAGGAGGTGGAGGCGCGCGACGGCGGTCTGTGCAAGCCCGACGAGCCGGGCCGCTGCGAGAGCTACGCCTCGATCCTCGCGCGCGCCGGGCGCGACGAGGTCACGTGCGAGGCCGAGGCGCCGACGCCGCTCGAGATGCAGAAATGCTCGATGCATTCCTACGGCGCGCAGTTCTGCGAGGTGCGCGTCAACGCCGTCACCGGCGAGACGCGGGTCGTCGCGCTTTCTCGGCTCCTTCGACACGGGCCGCATCCTCAATGCCAAGACCGGCGGCGAGCCAGTTCCGTGGCGGCATCATCATGGGGCATCGGCCTGGCGCTCACCGAGGAGACGCTGTTCGACGAGCGCACGGGCCGCATCATGAACCCGTCGCCTCGCCGAGTATCACGTGCCGGTCCACATGGACGTGCCCGAGATCGACGTGATCTGGACCGACATCCCCGATCCGCACAGCCCGCTGGGCGCGCGCGGCATCGGCGAGATCGGCATCACCGGCGTCGGCGCGGCGATCGCCAACGCGGTCTACAACGCGACCGGCAAGCGCGTCCGCGACCTGCCGATCACGCTCGACAAGCTGATGTGAGAAATGCAGCGGGCCGCAGCACCAGGACCCCGCGCCAGGGATTGAGCACCAGCAGATCCTCGTCGCCGGACACGATAGCGGTCGCACCGGCCGCTAGGGCGAGTTCGAGATAGGGGTTATCCTTGCTGTCCCGGCAGTCTTGTACTTTCTCTCTCGGTTCAACCCAAAGCGCTGCCGCGCTCAGCAACTCCAGGATTTCGCGACACCGATCCTCGGTAAGAACTCGCGCGAACTTCGGTCTCGACAGGACCTCGGTGCATTCCCCGTACACGGCATCCGATAGGGCAATGGTGCCCTTCGCCCGCGCAGCAGCGACGGCGCGGCGGGGCAGTCCATTCGGGTTCAAGGCGGCTGAGACGATTATATTCACATCGAGAACGTAGATGCTCAGCCCCGGCGCTCCGCATTGTAGGCGGCCAACTCAGCCTCGATCTCAGCCTCGGTCAGACCGGTCTTCCGTGCCTCGGCGGCCGTCCGCTCGAAGAGTGCGATCAATGGATCGTCGCCTTCGGGCCGAACCAGCCGATCAACGAGACGACCAACGGCCTCGCGGCGGCGCGCGTCAGACAAGGCGGCCGCGGTAGCCTCCGCGACGGGAATCTCGATCTTCGACACTTGAGTCATGGCCAGGCCCCGATCCCGCCGCCTAGCATAGCAGACCGGTTAGCCCGGCGCACGCGGCCGAGATCACCATCACGGCGTCGATGATCACGCGCACGTTCGCGCCCGAGTATTCCGCCGCCTCGCGCTCGCTGATAACCTCGACGTGGACGCGAACCTGTTCCTCGGGCGCGAGCCAACGGCGGCCCTCGGCGTGCCGGAGCAGCGCAAGGTGATGGACCTGATACGCTCCCTCAAGGCGAAGGGCGTGGGCGTGATCTTCATCTCCTACAACCTCGCCAATATCCTCGCGGTCAGCGACCGGATCGTCGTGCTCCGCCGCGGCGTCAAGGCCGGGGAGCGCCCGACTGCAGCGGCGAACCCGGATGAGATTGCAAGATTGATGGCGGGCGGGCGATAGATTGCCCCATTTGGATGAGCGCCCTCGACCTATTGTGGGGTTTCGCCGCAAAGATGGATGGCCACAAAACGTCAGCGGTCCAGTTCTTCGAGCATTGCTCGGCCGAACTCGTTGAGTGTAGCGTAGTCCGCTAGCAATTGCCGATGAAAGACTATCGTAGGAGCACTTTCATACTGCGAGTGCGTCATCCAAGGTCGAAACAGGACGAACTGCTTTTGCTCCGATTGAAGCCTGTCGTACTCCTCGAAATCTCCCCGTTGCAATGCCTTAACGGACGCCTGCTCCAGCCGGTTGTAGTCGGCTATGCCAAGTTTTCACTTGGCGTGTGGTGAATGGGCAGGGCTATCGCATTTGGGTTTTGGCGAACTGGGCGAGGAGACGTATAAGGAAAACCTCGCTCAAGGCAGCGCGGAAGAACTTGCCTTTGAGGGAGTCTTTCGTGTCTTCGAGCCTGGCAACATTGAGGGCTAACCGCCGCAACAAGGCAATGTTCTGTGGTCCGTTATCCTTGTGGTTGCGAGCCTCATCTTCGTTCATGGTCACGTCCAGAACCCAGTGTAGGCCGTTCTCGATACCCCAGTGAGCACGGGCAACTTCGCCAAAACGCACCGCAGACAATGCTGTGCTGAGCAGGTAGTAAGCGGTTTCAGTGCTGGTCTGAGTGCCGATCTCGCGGGTGCGCACGAGCTTGCCGATCGCCATCAGCCCCGGCCAAGCGTGTTCCTCCTGTAGCCAGCCGATGTCGCTTGAGACCAGGCTGGTGCGGGTCTCGATGCGGCCATGGTCGCCGTCCACCACGGTGTGAGAGATCTCGGCCGAACGCGCGGGATCGTCAAGGAAGGTTCGCGCGTCGTCGTGCAGGCGTCCCTGGTTGCCCTTCAAGGCCAGCACGTAGTCGCCGCCCTGGGCCACCACCTTGGCGGCAATGACGCGCTGGCAGTTAAGGGCGTCAGCGGTCACGATGCGCCCCTTGAGCGACAGCAGGTCCAGCAGCTTCGGCACTGCCGTGATCTCGTTGGACTTGCCATCGACTGCAAGCTGACCCAGCAACAGTCGCTGGTCCGCCGACCAGGCATGAAGCATGTGCAGCGGGGACTTGCCTGCGGCTCGGTCGAACGAGCGCCGCAGTGTCTTGCCGTCGATCGCCACCACGCCCTGCAAGGTCTCGGCGAAGCGTTGCATGAAGCGGGTGAAGCAGGCCTCGAACGGTGCCGGGTCGAGCAGGCGGAACACGCGGCTGAACGTGTCGTGGCTCGGGATGCCGTGCCGCAGGCGCAGGAACTGCCGCAGGAACGGCTCCTTGATCTCTCCGAACAAGGCCATGTCCGAGCAATCCTTGCCGCCGGTCAGTATCGTGCAGAGTGCGATCAGCAGGATCTCATGCAGATCATGGCGGGCGTTGTCCCGCCGGGGGTCGGTGACCTCGGCAAAGCAGGCGACGAACTCCTCCATGGCAGAGCCTCAACGCTGAACCCTGCGGTCTAAAGTCCAGCCGCACTCACCAGGCAACCCCACCCCCGAAAACCATATGCGATCGCCCTGGGTGAATGGGCAGGCGGGACGGGCACAAGGGGCCGGTTTGGCTGGCTGTATGTGTCCATACCGGGGCTTGCGCCGACGCGGTGCGATGTGATTCGCTCCATGCATGTTCATCGACGTCGTGCCGAATGGCCGCTCGGCCCCAGCCGTGCTGCTGCGCGAGAGCTATCGAGAGGGCAAGCGGGTGCGCAAGCGCACCCTGGCCAACCTCGGCGCACTGCCGTCGGCCGTGGTGGACGGCCTGCGCGTGCTGCTCGCAGGCGGCACGGTGCTGGCACGAGCGGAGGAGGCGTTCGAGATCCAGCGCGCGCTGCCGCATGGGCACGTCAGCGCGGTGATGGCGATGATGCGCAAGCTCGACCTGGCGCGTCTGCTCGGGCGACACGAGCCGACCAAGGCGCGTGAGCGCGACCTTGCCCTGGCGCTGATCGCCAGCCGCGTCCTCGCCCCTGGCTCCAAGCTGGCGACAGTGCGTGCCCTGGCGCCCGAGACGGCGAGCACGAGCCTGGGCCGGATGCTGGAGCTGGGCGCGGTGGAGGAGCGCGAGATCTACGCCGCCCTGGACTGGCTGGGCGACCAGCAGGCCCGGGTCGAGCAGACCCTGGCGCGTCGGCACCTGCAGGACGGCACGCTGGTGCTCTACGACGTGAGTTCGTCCTACCTGGAGGGACGCTGCTGCGCGCTGGCCCGGCACGGGTATAGCCGTGATCATCGCCCGGATCGGCTGCAGATCGTCTACGGGCTGCTGTGCGACCGCGGGGGGCGGCCGGTCGCGGTCGAGGTGTTCGCCGGCAACACCGGCGACCCCGCGACGGTGTCGGCGCAGGTGGCCAAGCTCAAGCGCCGGTTCGGCCTGCGCCATGTGGTGCTGGTCGGGGACCGCGGCATGCTCACGCAGGCGCGGATCAGGGAGGACCTGAAGCCCGCAGGGCTCGACTGGATCACTTGCCTGCGGGCGCCTGACATCCAGGCGCTGGCCGAGGCTGGGCCGCTGCAGCTCTGCTTGTTCGACGAGCGCGACCTGGCCGAGATCACCGCGCCTGCCTACCCCGGCGAGCGGCTGATTGTCTGCCGCAACCCTGACCTCGCCGGCGAGCGGGCGCGCAAGCGCGAAGCCCTGCTCACCGCGACCGAGCGCGAACTGGGGCGCATCGCCGCGGCCGTGCAGCGTCGCTCTGCCGCGCCGCGGAGCAAGCCGCAGGCTGCCGCCGAGATCGGCCTGGCGGTCGGCGCCGTGCTCGACCGGCGCAAAGTGGGCAAGCACTTCGTGCTCGCCATCAGCGACGGCCACTTCACCTTCCGCCGCAACGCCGAGAGCATCGCGCACGAGGCCGGGCTGGACGGCATTTACGTTGTGCGCACCAGCGTGCCTGACGCGGCCATGAGCGCGGCCGAGACGGTGCGTGCCTACAAGGACCTGGCTCGGGTCGAGCGGGCGTTCCGCACGCTGAAGGGGATCGACCTGCAGATCCGCCCGGTCCATCACTGGCTCGAGCCGCGCGTGCGCGCCCACGTGTTCCTGTGCCTGCTCGCCTACTACGTCGAATGGCACCTGCGCGAGGCCTGGGCGCCGCTCCTGTTCGCCGACCATGACCGCGCCAACGCGCGGCAGGAGCAGGCCTCGCCGGTGGCCAGCGCCGAGATCTCCCAGGCGGCCCAGCGCAAGCGCGGTCGGCGCCGCAGTGACGCGGGCCTGCCTGCCAGCAGCTGGCGCGACCTGATCGCGCACCTCGCGACGCAGACGCTGAACACCGTCGCCTCACCACAGGCGCCGAACGCCACCTTCACGCTGCTCAGCAAGCCGACGCCGCTGCAGACCGCCGCCTTCGAGCTGCTCGCAACTCCCCTGCCGCGTGTCCAGTAACGCGCCAGGCTGAACCGAACAATCCTGTGCTCGATCAGCAGCTTGCCGTCTTCGACAGTGCAAACTTCAGGCTATGGCATCGGGGCAGGGCCATGCAGTTCTGCCATGACAGCCTGAGCGCGTCGGCCGGAGCGCGAGCAGCAACAAGGTAGGACAGGACCTATGGAAGCGACCTCTCACAGTTGTGGAGGTCGCCCCAGTGCCGTTTGCTTCCCTGCTTGCCGCGCTCGCCGAGGTGCGCGACCCACGCCGCGCACAGGGGCAGCGCTACAGCATGCGCCACCTGCTGTTGTCCTCGGTCCTCGCCGTGCTCGCGGGGGCGACCTCCTACCGAGGCATCATCACCTTCATCACCCTGCAGCGCGAGCGCTTGAACGCCGTCTTCGGCGCCCGCTTCCGACGCGCCCCGGCCGTGAACACGCTGCGGCATCTCTTCCTGGCGCTCGACCGCGATGACCTGGAGACCGCCTTTCGCCGCCATGCTCGCGCGCTGAGCGCCAGCATCGGGGTAGGAGAGACGCGCACGGTCGCGCTCGACGGCAAGACGTTGCGCGGCAGCTTCGACCGTGTGGACGAGCGCAGGGCGGCGCACGTGCTCGGCGCCTTCGCCAGCGACGCCGCTCTCATCCTCGCCCATCAGGAGCTGGCCGGTGCGCCGGACGAGATCGCGGCGGTGCCGCGGCTGATCGCCGACCTCGGTCTTACGGGCGTGCTGTTCACCGCCGACGCGCTGCACTGCCAGAGCGAGGGGTTCGCACAAGCCGCCGCGACCGGCAACGCGCTGCTGGTCCGGGTCAAGGAGAACCAGCCCACCCTGCATGCGACCCTGGCCAGGCTCTGCGCCGAGCAGTCTCCTGTCGGCTGCTGCGAGACCGTGGACCGCCGCCGCCATGGCCGCCAGGAGCACCGCTGCGTTGAAGTGTTCGACACCGCCGAGCAGCTGGATGCGCCCTGGCAGGAGCTGGTCGCCTGTGTGGCCCGGGTCTCGCGCCTGACGTACGTCAAGGACACCCGCTCCGGCCTGTGGCCCACCCGCGAGGAGGTCGGCTACTACGCCTGTCAGGTCCACTACGATGCCAAGACCATGGCGCGCGCTATCCGCGCGCACTGGGGCGTGGAGAACCGGTCCCATTACGTCCGGGACGTGAGCCTGGACGAGGACGCCAGCCGCATCCGCAACCGGCCAGACGTGATGGCCCGCCTGCGCTCGCTCGCCCTCAACATCCTGCGCGCCAGCGGCGTCCAGAACGTCCGCGAAGCGCTCCAGGTCAACGCGCTCAGCTTCGACCGGCTGCTTGCCCTCGGCATCTCAAGGCAGAACTGAATGGCCCTGGGCATCGGGGGGAACGATATATGGCGGGATGTAGAGAGGAATCCTATGAGCCAGTGCGTCTCGGAAGCTCCTCATCTGCTTGCACCACGTTTCGCGGCTATCCAGGTAAGCGCGGAACCTATCCGAGAACGAACTACGAACCCGCTCGTTGCTTCTGCCAAGTCCAACCCATTCACGCGGTAGCTCGCTTCCGTTCTCTTTCTTCACACCCTTTTCGCAGACCTAAATCCAAGCCAGGTTGTCGAGGCATCCGAATGTGTTCAGGACAAACGACTGAATAGCAATTGTCGCACCCATGACCTCGTTGTGCTCGGGAATATATTCTTTCTCCGGTGGTAGAACCTCGTATACTTGATCGATAGCGCGGACGAGCATACCCAGCCGCCGACAAAATCCGTGCGTGGCATGCTCGCGGGCTCGGTCGTTTGTGAACTTTCGTGAAATGTAGTGCACCCGCAGGTCCGCACACTGTGCATGAACCTCTTGATGGCGGCGATGCAGTGCCGATACGTCCTCTGCGGAAAAGTAACCTGCCATCTCACGCCGCTAGCATAAAAAAAACCTACCCCGCCGCCGACCGCTGGCTCCGCAGCCTCTGCGCATACACGTTGATGATCAGCGCCGCGAGCAGGATCAGGCCGCGGATCAGGATCTTGAGGAAGCTGTCTATCCGGATGTGATCCAGCCCGTTGTTCAGCACGCCCAGCACGAACAGCCCGATGATCGTATTCCCGATCCCCCCCTGCCCGCCGAACAAACTGGTCCCGCCCACGACGACGGCCGAGATCGAGTCGAGCAGGTAGGTCTCGAACTCGTCCTGCTGCGCGCTGCCGAAATGTGCGACCCCCAGCATCCCGGCCAGCCCGGCGCACGCGGCCGAGATCACCATCACGCTGCCGATGATCACGCGCACGTTCACGCCCGAGTATTCCGCCGCCTCGCGGTTGCCGCCGACCATGTAGATGTAGCGGCCGAACCGCGTGTAGGTCAGGACCAGGTGGCCCAGGAGCAGCACGAGCGCCGCCACGATCACGATCCACGGCACCGGCCCGAGCGAGTCGTTGCCGAGCGTCTGCACGAGATGCGGCACCGCGTAGGCGATCTGGCCGCGCACCAGCATGGCCGAGATGCCGGCGGCGATCTGCAGCATCGCCAAGGTCATGATGAACGACGGGATGCCGATCTTCGTCACCCCGAACGCCGTCACGCCGCCCAGCGCCAGGCTCGCGAGCAGCGCCAGCACGATCGCCGCCGCACCCGGCAACGGCACGTTCGCGATGTTCACGCTCGCGTCCTGCGCCGTGAAGTAGGCGAGCACGATGCCCACCGCGTTCGCGATGCTCGCCACGCTGAGGTCTATCTCGGCGCACAGGATCACGAAGGTGAGGCCGACCGCGATGATCGCCGTCACCGAGATCTGCTGCAGGATGTTGTTCAGATTGTCCCATGTCGCGAAGGACGGGCTCAGAACGCTGAACAGCACGGCCAGCACCAGCAGCGTCGCGAACGGCGCCACGTTGCGGAGCTGGCCGCGCAGCCAGGCCCCTGCCGGGCGCGGCGCAGCCGGGGCGGGCGTGTCGGTCGCGGGCAGGGTCATGGGGCGCCTCTCATGCCGCGGCGAGCAGCCGGTCCTTGCTCACTGCCACGCCGGCGAACTCGCCCGTGACCCGGCCCCGCCGCATCACCAGGATGCGGTCGGCGAGCGACAGCACCGTCTCCGGCTCGGTCGAGACGACGAGCACGCCCACGCCCTGGTCGCGCAAGCCGCGCACGATCCGCACCACGTCGTCCTTGGCACCCACGTCCATCCCCCGCGTCGGCTCGCTCAGCAGCAGCAGCTTGGGAAGGTGCGTCAGCCACTTGGCAAGCGCTACCTTCTGCTGGTTGCCGCCCGAGAGGGTGCCGAGCGGCCGGTCCACGAGCGGCGGGCGGATGTGCAGGCGCTCGACGTGGCCCGCCGCGATGGCGCGCTCGACGCCGGGCCGAAGCAGGAGGCGGGAGATGCGGTCGAGGATGGCGATGGAGACGTTCTTGAACACCGGCTCCCCCGCGAACAGCATCGCCCGGCGGCTCTCGGGCACGAAGGCGATGCCCGCGCGCTTCGCCGCACTCGTGTTGCGCAGGCGGACGGGCCGGCCCTGCGACCTGCACCCTTCCCTCGTCCAGAGCCTGCTTGCCGAACAGCGCCCGCGCCAGGTCGAGCTGGCCCGCGCCCATGAACCCGTAAATCCCCAGCACCTCGCCCGCGTGAACGTCGAGCGACACGTCCCGGAACGCGCCCGCGCTCGCCAGCCCCTCCGCCCGCAGCACGACCGGGCCGCCGGAGCGGTCCTCCAGCTGGATCTCGCCCGTGTAGCTCTCGGCCAGCTCCTCGTGGCCGCTGCCGATCATGCGCTGGATGATCCAGGCCTTGTCGATGCCCTCCGTCGCGGCGGTCTCGATGACGCGGCCGCCGCGGAACACCGTGACCCGGTCCGAGACGCGCAGAACGTCGTCCAGGAAGTGCGAGATGAACACGATCCCCCGTCCCGTCGCCCGCAGGCGGCCGAGAAGCTCGAACAGCTTCTCCACCTCCGGCGGCGAGAGCGCCGAGGTCGGCTCGTCCAGGATCAGGATGCGCGCGCCGGAGGACAGCACGCGCGCCAGCTCGACCATCTGCTGCAAGCCGAGCGGCAGCGAGCCGGCCGCCGCCCGCGGGTCCGCCTCGATGCCCAGGCTCCGGAGCTGCGCCTCCGCCTGGCGCACCATGGCCCGCCAATCCACGATCCCGAGCCGGTTCACGGGCTGCTTGCCGAGCGCCACGTTCTCCGCGACCGACAGCTCCGGGACGATGGACAGCTCCTGGTGCACCATGCCGATCCCGGCATCGATGGCGTCGCGCGCCGAGCGGAAGCGCACCGGAGCGCCCCCGACCCGCATCGTGCCCTCATACGCCGTATGAACGCCCGCGATGATCTTCATCATCGTGCTCTTGCCGGCGCCGTTCTCGCCGACGAGGCCGTGGACCTCGCCGGGCGCGAGCGTGAAGTCGGCCCCGGTCAGCGCCGCCACGCCGCCGAAATGCTTGGAGATGTCCCGCATCTCCAGCAGCGGGCCGGGCGATCCCAAGATCGCTGCCTAGATCAGGAAGTGCTTCTCCATCCACATCATGCCCGGCGCGTTCGCCTTGGTGACGACCGGGCCGTCGGTGATGACGTGCTTCGGGATGCCGCCCTCCCCCGTCTTCTCCTCCCCGACCACGGCCGCGACGCCGGCCACGATCGCGCCCCCGTGGATGCGGCAGGACGGGTTGCGCACGGTGGCGAGCATCTTGCCGTCGAGTCACCGCCTGAAGCGCAGGCGGCATGGCGTCGCAGCCGCCGATCAGGATGCTGGTCCGCCCGTGCGCCTTCATCACGTTGTAGGCGGCGAGCGCCATGTCGTCGTTGTGGAAGTAGGCGGCGTTGATCTCGGGATACTTCGTGAGAAGCGTCTCCCAGATGCGGGCCGTCTTGGTCACGTCCCAGTCGGCGGGCGTGGTGTCCAGCACCTCGATGCCGGGATACTTCTTCACGACCGACTCGAACCCGCGCGCCCGGCCCTGCGCGCCGGTATGGCCGAGTGCCCCCTGTGTCATCACCATCTTGCCTTTGCCGCCGATGGCGTCCACCAGCGCCTGCGTCACGGACGCGCCCATGAACTCGTTGTCGGGCGCGAGAAACGAGTGAACGTCAATCGTATCGAGCGGCGCGATCAGCGTGTCCATGTCTATGACCGGGATGCCGGCGGCGATCATCTTCTTGACCGGCGCCGTCAGCGTGCCGATCCCAAATGCCTGGATCGCCACGAAATCCCATTTCTGCGACGCCATGTCGTCGATGGCCGCGCGCTGCTTCGTGGCGTTCAGCTCGCCGTCGAACCACGTCACGTCCACGTTGAACAGCTTGCCCCACCACTCGGCAGCCGACTTGCCCTGCGCGCACCAGGTTGCTTGCAGCCCGGCGTTGGAGAACGCGGCCTTGAGCGGCTTTTGCGAGCGCCCGACCTCGGCCGCTATCGCCGGGCTGACGCCGAAGGCGCCCAGCAAACTGGCGCCGGCAGCCGAGGCCGCTGCGGCGCGGAACAAATCGCGGCGCCGGGCCGGTGGCAAGGCTGAGCTGTCGGTCATGGATTCCCCCTTCCGTGGCGGTCTATCGCCTCATGGCACCGCCTTCTTCGATGGAGAGTGTGCGCCACGGCTCACGGAATTGGCAACGGCGTTCTCGGCGGCGAGGCTGAGGAGTGCCCGCTCCGGCACGCGGGTGCGCCGGGCGGCGACGCCGAGCAGCCCCGGAACGGTCGAGGCAATGGCCGCCGCCGTGCCGGGAAAGGCTCGGATCGCCATATGCAGAGCGCCCGCGACGCGCATAGGCGGCGCGAGGTCGCGGGCGAGGCGGCTGTGATACGCGCCGGCGTCAGAAGCCGCAGCAGCGAGCATCGCGCTGTGCAGTGCGATGGCCATGCCGTCGCCGGTCAGGCTCGGGATCACGGCTGCCTGGTCGCCGAGCCGGAAGACGCGGGGCGCATCCCGGGGTGCTGGACGGTGAAGGTGGCCATAAGGCACGCGCGCGATGGCGAGCGGGCGCGGCCAGAGCGCCGTGGCGCCCCCGAGCCGCGCGCCGAGCAACGGTGCCTCCGCCCCGACCGCCTCGATCAGCGCCGCCGCGGAGCGTCCCGCCGGGCCGAAGCGTGCGGCCGGCGCGATCAGGCAAAGGTTCGCAATCCCATCCTCCACCGGCTGCAATCCGGCATAGCCGCCCGGGAGCAGGTAAAGCTCGACACAGCCTGCAAGGCGCGCTGCCTGCCCGGGCGCGAGCCGCAGGTGCAGCTTGAGCCCGACCAGCGCCTCAGACCGCGCCTCTCGCCCGGCGCCGCGCAAATCGTGCTTGCCAGTCGCGAGAAGCACGGTGCCCGCTTGCAGCTGCTCGCCCGGCAGCAGCACCGTGCCGTCCGGCCCGATGCCGCGCACGGCCACGCCGCGCCGCACCTCCGCGCCCTCCCGCTCCGCCGCGTCGAGCAGCGCTGCGTCCAACCGGCGGCGCGACAGGCCCCAGGCAGCAAAGGGCAGCGGCGCTTCCGCCGTCCGAGTCCCGTGGACGAGGCGCACGCGTCCGACCGGGGCCGCGCCGAGCGCCGCCATGTCGAGGCCGAGATGGGCAAGCAGCCGCGCCGCCTCGCCGCTCACGAACTCGCCGCACACCTTGTCGTGGGCCGCCTGCTCGCGCTCCAGGAGCAGCGGACGATGGCCGGCGCGCGCGAGCAGCACGGCCGCGGCCCCGCCCGCGACGCCGCCGCCGATGATTACGGGCGCATCGTGCATCGGGCACCTCACGAAGACTTGGCTACGGGCGATGGCACCGCCGGGGAACGAGTTGTGGCCTACGTTTTAGGTGCCCTCGGCGCTCTTATCTCGTCCCAACCTAACTGACCGACAACGCCTGTACCGCGCGCGTCGTCAAGTCGGCTCACGGTGGCCAGTTTCCCAAGCGTAGGCCGGATTGCCCTGTTACTCAACTGGTTTGCAGCGCAGATCCGTGGCGTCCTTCGCGTTCCGGCCCGCGCCGCCCTGGCCCCGGCGCGACATCCTTGATTGCCAAGACCGTCGGTTCGACCGTCGGGACTCGCTAGAACGCCAGCCAGGCGTAGAGGAACAGCGTGTTGTTGTCGCTCGCGTTGCGGCCCGAGCCGTCGTAGTTCCTGCTCCCACCGTTGAAGCGCGTGTAGATGGTGTATTGCGCGCCCAGCTTCAGGTTGGCGAGCGGCCTGCCCCAGGAGCCCGCCTTCCCGAACGGCACCCAATCCGCCTCGACGACGAAGCTGTTGCTGTTCGGCTTGCCGTTGACGCTGCCTGTGACTGGGGCGGGCGCGTAGAGCGCAGGGTTGGCGTTGCCCCACGTCTCCTGCCAGCCGAGGTTGAGGCCGTAGGTGTTCTGGAACCAGTACGCAGAGGTTGACCCGGACCTGGTCCAGGTGATTGCCCGCTTGGCTGGACGACCCCAGCGCGAGCGAGCCACGCAGGTTTTGGCTCTCGTGGGTGAAGATGCCGTCGATCGTGGCGATGTGCGTGCCGCCACCCGAGGAACTGGTAGCCGGCGTCGAAGGCGAGATCGGTGTAGCTGTCGCGGCCGAACGAGCCGTCCACGGAACGGTCGCCCGTGGCCGGGTTCAGGTTGGAGTGGAGGAAGAGGCCGCCGACATGGGCGGACTGCCCGGCCCAGTCCCACTCGTAGGCAACGCGGGCGTAGGGCGCGAGGTTCGCGGTGGCGCCGGGCCCCAGCGTGGTGCCGGTCGCGCTGAGGAGGGTCGGGCCGTAGGTGTTGTAGCCGCCGGCCTCGACGTAGAGGCGGCGATCATACCACGCGTAGATCGTAGCACCCACCGAGTTGCCGATGAGCCCGCCGGCGAGCAGCGGCTGGGCCGCCGGGGTGGGTGCGAGCGCCGACGTGGCGAACGGGTAGATCCAGGCGAAGGTGGAGTTGTACGGGTCCTGCACAGTCGGCCCGTTGTTCACGGACAGCCCGAGGCGCAAGTCGATCGTGCCGAGGTCGAACAGCTTGGTCAGGCGCAGGTCGGTGTTGTCGAGGGCGAAGGCGTGGGCCACGCCGTCATACGTGCCCTGCACGAAGGCGCCCGCGTAATCGGTGATGCGCCCGGCAAGGAAGAGGCTGACCTGGTCGAGCGCCGGGTTGTCGTTGCGGGCGAAGTGCGGGGCGGCGGCGTCGGGCTGGGCGGTGTCCGTGTGGGTGAAGGAACCCAGGACCATCACCGCGAGCGGGACCTTGGATAGCCAACCCTGTCCCGCCCGTCTGGGTGTAGCCGCCGATCTTAAAGGCGCGCCCGAACGGGGTGAGCTGCGGCCCGAACCCGCCGACATGGCAGGCCGTGCAAGGTTGGCCGGTCTGCGCCGCGAAGGACGGCACCGCTCGCGCCGGCTCGGCTGTGGCGAGCCAGGCCAGCGCCATCAGGGCGATCAGGACGCCAAGCCTCGAATGCACATTGCGCATCGTGCGCGCTCCGCCCGTCATCGGTGCAGCGTGTTCAGGTAGGCGATGAGGTCGGCGCGCCTGTGCGGGTCCTTTAGGCCGGGATAGGTCATCAGCGTTCCCGGCACGACCTGCTGCGGGCTCGCGAGGTAGCGATCGAGAGTCGCCGGATCCCAGGTGAGGCCGGAGGCGAGGTTGGCTGACGAGTAGTGGAATCCAGGGATCTGGCCGCAATGGCGGCCGACGACGCCGAAGAGGCTGGGCCCGATGATGTTCCGCCCGGGCTGTGGCGAATGGCAGATGCTGCACTGCGACTGGAAGACGCTCCGGCCGTCGGCGGCATCCTGCGCCCGTGCCGGCTGAGCTGCTGCGAGCGTCACGACGACCGAGATGCCGGAAATGGAGAGGGCAATGCGTGCGAGCGGCATGGGTCTCCCCCGATGATTGCCCAAGTCAACCCTCTCCGAGACAAGGTGTCCGGATCGGATCAGATCTGGGCTTGAGTGCGTTCACCTATCTACACATCATGCCAAACCAGATGTCCGCGGCCACAGCATCGCTGCGCTATAGAGGACGTCTACCGACGTCATTTATTCCAAGATGTCGAAGCTTTATGACGATGGTCACCTACTCTCAGAACAGCCGCCGTCATCTTCGAACTGCCCCGTCCTCCCACTTCGCCGCGCAGCCCGTTCACCTGAGCTGCAGCCTGGCTCAGTCCCGAACGACGCCAGCGGTCACGCGACCTGTCTCACCCTGCTGCGGCGTGCCGTAGGGCCAACAAGCGGCAGGTGCCCGCAGCCAGCCGTCCCGCCGGTGCCGTTCAGGCGCGGCGGCGGCGGGCGAGCACCGTGGCGCCCACGGCGAGCGCGAGCAGACCAAGGCTTGCCGGCTCGGGCACTGGCTCGGAGGCGGGCAAGATCGCCCCGAACAGCCCGTGCGTCTCGCCGTCCGGGCCGGCCGTGAAGTAGAGGTCCTGAGCGCTTCCGGCCGAACCGTCGTTGCCCGGCGTGAGCGCCCAGAGCCCATCGATCGAGAGCGGCATCCCGTCCGCCCCGAGGAGCTGGCCGGCGAAGGCATCGGTGCCGGGCGTGAAGGCGTCGATCGTGCCGTCGCCGAAGTTGCCGACGAGCAGGTCCCCCGCCAGGGCGCCGAGCGACGCCGGGGCAGCGGCCAGACCCCAGGGCGAGTCCAGGGGGCCGCCCGAGGCTACCCGGCGGATCAGGTTGCCGTTCAGGTCGAACTCGTCCACGAAGCCGTTCCCGGCACCGGCGACGTCGTCGTGCTTGGCCGCGTCCTGCTTCGCGTAGGTCACGAAGAGGCTGCTGCCGATCTGCTTGACGTTGAACGGCGCGAAGCCGACCGGCAGGTTGGGATCGGCGAAGCTGGCCCGTGAGGGCCGGTGCCGCCGCGTCGCCCTTCAGCACATCGACGGTGCCGGCGCGGAAGTTGGCGGCGTAGAGGTAGCTGTGGCCGCCGGTGCTGGCGAGCGCCGTGCCCTTGTAAACGTTGGCGTCCACGGCCGGCTGCAGCGTCTCCGCGGCCGTGCCGAGTGCGCCGCGCCAGCCCGAGACGGTGCCGTCCTCGTTCACGAAGAGGAAGTTGTCGCCGTTGAAGGCGCTCGCGCCGCCGGTGTTGAAGGCCTGGCCGGTCACGCTGCCGTCACCTGGGATGGTTACCGTCAGGCCGAGCTTGCTCACGGCGTTGGTCGCCGGGGCGACGCTGTAGAGCGTGGATACGCCGGTCCCGTTGTCCGAGACCCAGAACGGGCTCGTGGGCGAGAAGGACACGCCCCACGTGTTGACGGCCATGGGGTCGGTGATCTGCGCGGGGTGCGCGGCCTGATCGTCCGTGACGAGAGGCAGCACCTGAAGCATCTCCGCGCGCGCCGAGGGCGCCGCCAGCGCCAGCATCGCGGCGGCCAGCGGCAAGAGCCGTGAAGGATGGTTTAGGCCGTGCGGCATGGTGAGACCTCCCGTAAACGGATACCCCTGGGCGCCGAGGCTCGTTCAGCGAGGACGCTGGACCTTGGCCGCTTGGCCATCATCCGCATCCCGCCAGCGACGCCCGCTCTCACCGGGTGGACGCGTCACCGCAGCGGCTTATTCCACACGTCAGCAAAAAATCCTGTATCGACGAGCGGCGGTGTCCGGCTCGTCGCCGGCACCCGCGCGAGCTGCACGGCGGCGGCCCCGCCCGCGACGCCGCCGACGATAATCGGCCTCACGACGCGCCCTTGGCCTTGATCCGCTCCACGCACAGGCGGAACGGCATGTGCCAAGTCAGCCGCGCCTCCGGAATGCCTGCCTCGGCCAGCAGACGCCGCCACTCCGCGACCTGGAACGCCCGGCGCACGCTCACCGCGCCGTCGTGCCGCACGAAGCGATGCCATCCCATCGCCGCCGAGAGCACGCGAAAGCCGTGCAGCGCGAGCGCGTGGCGATGCAGGTCGTTGACGAACCAGCCCAGGCCCGCCCGCGCCTCCATGAACTGCAGGAACCGCACAACGTCCGCGTCGTCCAAGTGATGCGTGAACAGGCTGCTCATGACGATGTCGAATCGCTGCGCCGGGTCGAGCGCGAACACGTCGCCTGTCATATAGCGGATCGGCAGCCCCGGGGGTGTCGCCGCTTCTGCAGCGAGCGTGCTGTGCGGATGCAGGTCGAGGCCCACCAGGTCGAGCGCCTGGCCGCGCCGCCGGCCCCAGCGCGCGACGCGGCGAAGCATGTCGCCGCCGCCGCTGCCCACGTCGAGCACGCGCAGCGCCCGCTCCCGCGGCCAGTGCCGCGTCGCCCGGCGCAGGAACGCGAGCGTCGGCGCTGCAGCGCGCGTCACCAGGTTCACCCGCGCCAAATCGCCGAGGCACGACGCGAAGTCGTCCGGCGACACCGCGACCGTGTCCATCCACTCATCCTCGCGCGAGCGCGTGTCGAGCCTCATGCAACCTTCCTGAATCGGAACGTCTCGGCGCACAGCCCCGGCCCGAACGCCATCGCCAGGCCCTCGCCCGCCTCCGGCGCCCGCAGGATGCGCTCCAGCACGCACATCAGCGTGGCGCTGCTCATGTTGCCTCGGTCGCTGAGCACGGCACGCGAGGCGGCAAGCGCGTCCGAGCCGAGGCCAAAGCCCTGCTCGACGGCGTCCAGCACCGTCCGGCCGCCGGCGTGGACGGCCCAATGCGTTACCGCCTCCGGCTCCTGGCCGCGCAGGATCCCGTGGCCGTCGTTCCGCGCCGCCTCGGTCCGCAGCGCGCGCTCAATGCGCGCTGGCACCTTGCCCGAGAGGTGCATCCGGAAGCCTGCGTCGCCGATGCGCCAGGTGATGAGATCTGCGGTGCCGGGCAGGGCGACGCTGCGGAAGTCGTGCAGCAGCAGGCCGTGCGGCTCGGCGCTGACAAGGGCCGCGGTCGCGCCGTCGCCCCAGAGGAGGAAGGAGAGCACGGTCTCCAGATCGGCCAACTCATGCATGTGCAGGCTGCAGAGCTCGGTGTTGACGACGAGCACACGCGCCTCCGGCTCGCTCCGTATGACATAGGAGGCGGCGCGCAGCGCGGGCACGGCGGCGTAGCAGCCCATGAAGCCGATCACGGTGCGCTCTAGGTGCGGCGCGAGCGCGAGCCGCTCGGCGAGCACCTGGTCGAGGCCGGGCGCCATGAAGCCGGTGCAGCTTGCGCAGATCAGGTGCGTGACCCCGTCGAGATCCAGCCCGCGCGCGGCTTGCTCGGCGAGGGCCGGAGCGAAGCGCTCGTAGGCCGCCATGCGGGCGCTCGTCGCTGGAAAGCGTCCGCGCTGGTAGAACCCGTCCACGTCCAGCCACTCGGAACCGGGCGCGTTGAACTCGGGATGCGGTTCAAATGGCGCCCAGCGATGGTCGATGCCGCTGCGCTCGGTCATTCGATCGAACAGCGGCCGCGCACGCCCCGGCAGCAGGCCGCGCGCATATTCGGCGAACGCCGCATGGATGTCGTGCTCCGGCACGGCAGAGGTGACCGCATTGATGTAGGCCGCGACGGTCATGCGGCCCTGAAGAGGAGGCTGCAATTCAGCCCGCCGAACGCGAAGCTGTTGCTGAGCGCGGCCTTTATCGCCGCCGAGCGCGCCTCCGGAACCGGGTCGAGAGCGCATTCCGGGTCCGCCCGCTCGAACCCGGCCGTAGGCGGCAGCATACTCTCGCGGAGCGCCATTACCGTGATCGCGGCCTCGATCCCCCCAGCCGCCGAGAGGGTGTGGCCGAGCGCGCCCTTGCTGGACGAGGTGGGCGGCGGCCGCCCGGCGAAGACGGCATGAAGCGCTGCCGCCTCGGTTTGATCGTTGAGCCGCGTCCCGGTGCCGTGGGCGTTCACGTAGCCGATCTCGTCCGGCTCCATCCCGGCATCGCCGAGTGCCGCGCGCATCGCGGCGGCGGCGCCCTCCGGGTCCGGAGCGGTGAGGTCGCCCGCATCGCTGGTCATGCCGACGCCCGCGAGTTCCGCGAGAATCGGGGCGCCACGCGCATCGGCGCTCTCCCATTCCTCAAGGATGAGGATTCCTGCCCCCTCGCCCACCACGAGCCCCAGCCGGTCCGCGGAGAATGGGCGGCAGACGTCGGGACTCAGCACGCGCAGCGCCTCCCACGCGCGCAGATTGCCCGGCGTGAGCGGCGCGTCCGCGCCTCCCGTCACGACAAGGTCCGCGAGTCCGGCGCGGATCAGCAGCACAGCCTGCGCGATGGCGTGCGCGGCCGATGCGCAGGCGGAGGCGACGGCGAAGCTCGGTCCGCGCAGCCCGAACTCGGCGGAGACGGCGGAGGCGCCTCCGCTCGGCATGACGCGCGGCACGGTCAACGGATGGACGCGCGGGTTGCCCTCGCCGTAGAGGCGCTTGTAGCCTTGATCGAGCGTTTCCAGACCCACGATCGCGCCTAGCACGGCAGCGCGCCGGGCGGCATCGCCGGCCGGCGGGGCGGCCTCAGCCCAGGCTTCCTGTGCAGCGGCGAGTGCTAATTGTGCGCCACGGTCGAGCTGCCCAAGCCGCCGCGCGTCGATCCCGCCGCCATCGAAGCCGCGCGCCGCGGCGGCGGTTCGGCCAGGCAAGAACGGTGCGATGCCGCTCCGCCCGGCGAGGATTGCCGTCCAGGTCCCGGGCAGGTCTGCAGCGAGGGCACTCACTGCACCCAGCCCCGTCACAGCAACGCGGCGGCTCGACGGGACGCGGCTCACGCCGGTCCCATGGTGCGCAGGACATGGTGCAGCAGGTCGCCCACCGTCTCGAACTCGGCCCCGCCGCCCGACCCCGCCACCGGGATTTCGACGTTGAAGCGCTCCTCGATGGTGAAGATCGCCTGGACCAGGTCGAGCGAAGCTACGTCGAGATCGGACAGCCGCGCATCGGGTACGAGACGCTCGCGCGCGACGCCGCTCTCAGCAGCCACGATATCGAGGATCTGGCCCGCCCGAGGGTCGCTCATAACGTTGGTGGGCATGGGCGGGCCTCTCTGGAACGGCTTGAGGACGCGATGCAGGCGCGGCGGGAAGCAAGAGGGCGGCGCTGGCCAGCGCCGCCCCCGCAAGATAGGTCCTTGTGGCCCGTTTCACAGACGCGAAGTTGTGCGCGTCCCCGGCCCGGCAACGTTCGCATCGCCCGGCGTCGTCGCATCGGCCATCGTGCCCGCAACGCCGGTGCCCGTCGTGCCAAGTCCCGTGCCCGCCACGTCGGTCGTGGTCGGCGTGCCCATCGTGGCTGCGCCGCCGGCCGTGTAGGCCGGTGCGTTCTCGTCGAAGCGGCTCCAGCCGCCGGCGCGATACTCGGCCGCGCGCGCGTCCGGATCCACCGGCGTGTAGCGATTCATGATCTGCTCGATCGTACCGCGCTGCGCGTCGTCCGCCCGCACCGTGACCAGCGTGCCGCCGCGGCGCACACCCTCGGCATAGACGTGGGCGTGCTCCTCCGGCACCCCAGCGCCGACCAGCGAGCCGAGAATGCCGCCGCCCGCCGCGCCGACGCCGGCGCCGGTGATGGTCGCGACCAGCCAGCCCGCCGCCACGATCGGGCCGACGCCAGGAATCGCGAGCAAGCCTAGGCCGGCCAGCAGCCCGGCACCGCCGCCGAGGATCGTGCCGATCGTGGCGCCCGCCCCGCCAGCGGTGGTCTCGGCGGCAGTCGCGTCCATTGCCTCCGTCGTCGTCAGGCCGGGCGTAGCGCCGGGCGCGGTCAAAGGCTCGCCGTAGTCACTCGTCACCGGTCCGCCCTCGGCAAAGGTGCCGGTGGTGCCCCCTGTCAGGGTGCCGGTGCCGTAGCGGTTATCAGCATTGCTCGCGACGATGCTGATATCGCTGTGCGGGATGCCGCTCGCCTCAAGGTCCTGCACTGCCTGACGGGCATGGTCATAGGTGTCGAACAAGCGACTGACAATCGTGGTCATTGTATCTCTCCTAGCATTCGTGGCCCAAGCACTCACGCGGCATGCTACTGGCCGAAGATCTTGCCCTGGTAATCCAGCGCGACGTTCACGGGTTGGCCGTCCTTCATGGCCTTGCCGCGCCAGACGCCCTGACGATCCTTGTGCAGGCCGCTCACCTGGGTGAAACCGTCGTGCTGGATGCGCGCGCGGGCCTGGCCCCTCGTGAAGCTGTTCGCCCCTGGCACTGGGGCCTGGTTCGTGCCGTTCTGAGCATTAGCGCTGGCAGCGCCGTTGGCCGGACGCTGGCTCGCGTTCATCATCGGCGTCGCGCCCGGTGCCATGCCCCCGCCCACTGCCGTGTTGCCGACCGTCGGCGGCGTGCCGTCCGCCGCGATTCCCGGTGCCGTGCCCGATGCCGCACCGCCTATCGTGGGCGACATCCCCGTCGGCCGGGTATTCGGTCCAGTGCCGGGCGTCACGGCGCCGCTAGTATTTCCGGGAGCGATGCCCGTCGTGAGGGCATTGTTGTTGGGCGTGGTCTGCGCAAGCGCCGTCCCGTAGGCGGCGACGCTGGCCGCGACGAGGACGGGGACGATACGTTTCATCATTAAGCTCCTGATTGACTTCCCTCCGCTCGCGCAATCGGCATCGCGCGTGCTCCGGGTCAGGACGCATCAGGCCCGTCGCGGTTGCAGCGGGCTTCGCTCGAAATCGTGAGGCTGCGTACTGCGGGACCGCACCCCTATCTCGGAGGCTGGCGCGGCCGAACAGCTGGTGTAACGTGTCAACGGCGCAGCCAGGCGAGCCGGCCGGAGGAGGGGCGAGAGTGAGGATCCGAAATGGACCTGCGCTTTCTCCGGCGCAGTTCCACGGGTGTGCAGATGCGGATGCCGGGCCCGGAGTTGCCGGCGTGACCCGGCGGCTGCGCCTAGGCATGGTCGGCGGTGGCCAGGGCGCCTTCATCGGCGCCGTCCACCGTATCGCGGGCCGCCTTGACGATCAGTACGAGCTGGTCGCGGGCGCCTTCTCCGCCGACCCAGCGCGTGCACGAGCCTCCGCCGCGGCGCTCCGGATCGCGCCCGGGCGGGCGTATGAGGACTTCACGAGCATGGCCGCGGCCGAGGCCGGGCGCGCGGAGGGCGTGGACGTGCCGAGCATCGTCACACCCAACCACGTGCACCACGCCGCTTCTCGCGCCTTTCTTGACCGGGGCATCCCGGTGATCTGCGATAAGCCCCTGACCACCAGCTGGGTCAGGCTGGAGTGAATGTTGCCGGCGCGGGACGACCTTCCCCAACCTGCAGAGCCCAACCTGCAGAGAAGGTCACCTCCGGCGCGCTGTAACGGCAGACTGCTTGCCGCGCCTCGCGGACGGGCAGCCTCGGTTCACATTCTCGTGACGGAATATGCAGCCGTATCGTTCGTCGCGACACGCCGACGCGTGGCCGACCTGTCGCGATTGCAGGATTCGTCTCGATAGACGCCCAGAGCCAACGCTTTTCACGACCTTCACGGCGATGCAATCAGGATTTGCACTAGAACTCACATTTTAATACTGTTGCGTTCATAGTGCCGTCGAGGGTGTCCTGAGCGTTTCCGCGAGCCGTGCAGCGTGGTTGCTGCATCTCTGTTCTGTTCTGATCCTGACCGCGAGTCTGGTCAGTGGCTGCGCGCAGATGAACAGCCTCGTCGGCGGCGGCGGCTCGCTCGCGCTCGATCCGAACGACGCCTGCAGGAGCGAGCGCGAGCAGTTCGGCGCGTCAAAGAACTACTTCACGAACGAGATTCTCGGCAGCACGCTCGTCGGAGCCGGCGGCGGGGCGGTTCTGGGCGGCATCACCGCCGCGGCGACGCACGGCAACATCTTGCGAGGCGCGCTCATCGGCGGAGGGGTCGGCGCCGGGGCGGGCTTCGCCACAGGGTACTACCAGGCCATGTCCCAGAAATACAGGGACCGCCAGGAACTCGCCTCGAGGGTCAACGCGGACCTGCGCACCGAAGGCACCGAGATCGATCATACGCTGGCGACCTTCGGGCGGCTGCGGCAGTGCCGGTTCGCGCAGGCCGCGCTCATCAAGTCCGAACTGCGGCACCATCAGATCGACCGTCCGACGGCCGAGGCGCAGCTCTCCTATCAGCGCGCCCGGTTCGACGAGGAGGTCAGGCTAGCCCAGTCGTATGGCGCCACCATGGCCAAGCGGGGCAATGAGTTCCAGAACGCGACGGCGCAGCTCGCACAAAATCGCCCATCGCGCCGGTCGAGAGGCGACGCCGGCGGCGCGGCGCAGGTCGCGGCGACCGAGACGATTCCGGAGAAGCGGGCGAACTTCGACCGCGCGGTCGAGAAGGCGGAGACCGCGAGCCACGTCGCCTTCAATCTGAGTACCGAGGGCGGCGAGAGCTCACGTCGGGACGACGGGAGGCGCTATGCTTAGCCTGCGGCGCCTCACCCTTACTCTATTGCTCGCAAGCCTGGCCGCCCTCGGCGGCGCGCACAGCGCGCCCGCGCCGGAGCAGAGCCAGCTCTATTTCCGCATCGAGACCGGCGAGCACGAGGCGACCATCAACCGCATCGCGGTCGCCCCGGACGGCGCGACCGTCTTCACCGCGGCGGACGACAAGACCGCGCGGGCGTGGTCGGCGGATACCCTGCAGCCCGAAGGGGTCATGCGACCGGCGATCGGTCCGGCCGATGACGGCGCCCTATACGCCGTCGCGGTGTCGTCACAGCGGATCGCGGTCGCCGGGCGCATCCGCGACGCCGGCGGCGAGTTCGCGGTGCAGTTCTTCGCGCGCGCCAGCCTCCACTCGGCCGGCAGCATCGCCCACTTTCCCGAGCCGATCCGTGCGCTGCGCTTCTCCGCCGATGGCAAGCTTCTCGCAGTGGGGATGCAGGACGGCGGCGGCGTTCGCGTCCTGGACCTGGATGCCCAGACCGAGAGAGTGCACGACAGCTCTTACAGCGGCGCAGTGACGTGGATGGATTTCGGCCCGGACGGCACTCTGGCGGTCGTGGCCGACGACGGCACGCTGCGGCTCTGCGGCGCCGGGCGCAGCGGGTGCACGCCGTACCAGCTTCCGGGCGGCGCCAAGCCCTGGGGCGTCGCGTTCTCCCCGGATGGAGCGCGGATCGCCATCGGCGACCGACAGGCGCCGCTCGTCCACATCTTCGACGTGGCCACGGCGCGCTTCGGACGCGACTTCAAGGGTGCGCCGCAGCGCCAGGGTGCGCTCGGCGTGGTCGCATTCAGCCGCGACGGCCACACGCTGTTCGCCGCTGGGACATACAAGAACCCGGCGGCCGTGGGCGGCCTGACCGCGCGGCTGCTGCGCCGCTGGACGCTGGACGGACGCGCCCTTGGCGAGACCGCGGTCGCGACCGACACCGTCACCGACCTCGTCGCGACGGAGTCCGGGGTGATGTTCACGACCGCGGAGCCGGCCATCGGCAGGCTCGACGAAACCGGCCGGCTCGTCGCGCTCCGCCGCTCCCGGCACATCGACTTCCGCAACGCGGGCCAGACGAGCTTTCGAGTTTCCTCTGACGGCACCCTGATCGAGCTGCCAGCCCGCACCTCGGGGGCCGCGCAGGCTGCCGGACGATTCGGCGCCTCAGTCGTCTTCGATGTGATTGGGCGCCGCCTCCTCCCGACCGGTGCCGTCACGGTTCCGCTCGCCAACCCGCTCGCCGGTTCGAGCGGCGTAGCGGTCACGGAGTGGCTGAACAACCATGCTCCGCGCGTGAACGGCCAGTTGGTGCAGCTGGAGCCGCCCGAGCTGGCCCACGCCGCGGCCGTGGCTCCGGACGGCAGCGGTGTCGCCATAGGGACCAACTTCTTCGTCCGCTACGTCGTGCCGGGCGGCGAACGCTGGAAAGCCGTCACGAACGCGCCGGCCTGGGCGGTCAACGTCAGCGGCGACGGCCGGCTCGTCCTCGCCGGCCTCGGCGACGGCACCGTGCACTGGTATCGCGCTGCCGATGGGCGGGAGCTGCTCGCGCTCTTCGCCGACCCCGAGACAGGGCGATGGGTGCTATCCACATCCGAGGGCTATTTCGATCACGACCGCCGCGCGGACGGCCAGCCCGACGGGCGCACGATGGTCGGCTATCAGACCGCGAAGGGGGGATCGGGACCGAACGCGTTCATCGAGATCGGCCAGCTCTATCCGCGCTTTTTCCGCCCCGATCTCGTGGGATTGTCGTTCCGGGACGACGCCGTGTCGCGTGACGCGATCAACGATCAGCACGAGCGGCTTGGGTCCGTGCCGATGATCGTGGCGCGCGGGCTGCCGCCCCGCTTCCAGCTGCTCAGCGTATGCGCACGCGCGGCCGGAGACCCAGCCGAGTCCTGCGCCCCGCTACCCGGTGCCGACAAGCCGTCCGGGAGCCGCGGATGCCTTGCTCACCACCAGCGCGGACACGGTGCGGATACGGTTCCGGCTTGACCGCCCCTCTGGCGAGGTCGGCGGCGTCATCATCCGCCGCGACCGCGCCGTGATCGCGCCGCCGGTCGCGGTCGAGTCCGAGAGCACGCACAGCCGCACGGCGACCGCCGAGATCCCGCTCGGCAGCGGCGTCAACGACATCAGCTTCACGCCCGTGAGCCCTGGCGGCGACGTCGAGGCGAGCGACCGGGCGAGCGCGCGCATGAGAGTCGATCGCGCGCCGGTGATACGCGGTGCGCCGCAAGCGGAGACGGCTGACGCCGCCGCCGAGGATGCCGCGGCGCCGCACCCGGTGACGCTCCACGTGCTGAGCGTCGGGGTGAATACCTACGCACGCCCGGCGCTCCTTGGCATCCTCCCCAACGCCGCCAATGACGGCAAAGCCTTCGCCGACATGATGCGACAGCCGACGCCGCCCGTTTCCACCGCGGTGGACGCGCCGCCGCCGCTGCTCAACGAGCAGGCGACGCGCGCCAACATCGTCGCCGCGCTGAAGGACATCGCCGCGAAGGTGCAGCCGGACGATCTCGTGATGATCTTCCTTGCCGGCCACGGCGCGGCCGTTGATGGGCGTTACTACTTCGCCCCCTACGACCTCGGCACCCACGACCATGATCTCTATCACGCTGCATCGGTCGCGCAGGATGCCGCTTCCTACGACAAGGCATTCAACCAGCTCTATCGTAAGGAGGGGCTGAGCCAGGACGACATCCTGCCGCTGATCTCGTCGATGAAGGCTGCACACGTGGCGATCCTGCTGGACACCTGCTACTCGGCATTCCTAGCGACTCCCGATGCCGTGGTCCGTCGTGATGAGGAGAACGACACGATGGCGGGTGCGCTATCCCATGCTGTCGGCCGCTCCGTTCTCTCCGGCGCGATCGCTGAGGCGCGCGACGACGGCCGCCAGCCAGCAGCCAACAACGGCGACCATGCCGCGACGGACGACGGAAGTAACCGCGACGGCAACGGCAAGGGACATGGTCTGTTCTCGTCGTTCGTGTTGCGCGGACTCGCAGGCGACGCCGATATTGGTCACACGGGGCGCATCGACATCGACGATCTCGACAAATACACGAAGGCGCACGTGGAAGACGCGAGCGGAAACACGCAGCATCCCAAGTTCTACTTCGACGGCAACGATTTCTTCGCCTTGCGGGTCACACCGACGAAGTGAGCGCCGCCGCGCTGGGCGGCGGCCGTCACGACGGCGGCGCGAGGATCAGCTTTGCGACACCGTTCCCCCGCACCTCCGCGAGGCCTTGCAGCTCCGACAGCGCCTCCAGGTGCCACTTGATCTTGCCCCGCATCAGCAGCCACACGGCCTCCAGCAGCGCCTTCTGCTCGTCAGTCGCGGCCTCGGCGGATTGCGGCGGCGCCGGGATGTCCGCCGGCTCCACCAATGTCAGCGGGAGCGACAGCCGGTTCTTGTCAGCCGCGCTGATGATCAGGCGATAGGTTCCGGGCGGCACGTCCGCCAGGTCGAGCACCGCGGCGCGTCGCGTTGCTGGTCAGGTCTCGATACGGCTCGCTGCCGGACGTGGCCGCCACCTCTACGCGGAACGGCGGCCGGCCGCCGTGCCACGCGAGCCGCAGTGGACGGCTGCGGTCAACGCTCTGCGGGGCGGTGCCGATAGCGCCTCCGAGTGCGACGGGCTGCTCGTCCTCTGGGACGAATTTGTTGGACCGGGTCGCCGCGACCGTCGCGCGGGCGAGTTCCTGCGCGTCCTCGCCGTCGTGGCCGATCAGCTCGCTGATCAGGTCCAGGACACGCATCGCCAAGTATTGGCGAGCGCGGGAGACCAGGCGCAGCCACAGCGAGCGCGAGGAGCCATTGCGGCAGCCCCGGGCGATCTTGCGAGCCATCGTTCCATGCCCTGCGCGAGCGCTAGATCTTGCCTCGGCTCTCAACGTATGCCGCAGTCGCTAGTGCGGCGGCCTGTATGCTGATCACTCCGCCTATTCGCGTGGCCAAACGTCAAGGTCAGGCATAGTCCCGTCGCAGCCATGCGAACCCCCGTCGAAGATGCCACGACAAGCTCGTGCAGGCAAGTAGAAGACATTGCCCAACCCCTCGAAGGCGATGGAACAGCGGCGGCGTCAGGATCTCAGCCAGTTCCCAGCGAAGTAGCTGCCCCGCGCCGAAAGTCATGTGATCGCGAAAATAGCAACGACCTCGACGGTCGTCCCGCCTGGAGCGACACCACGACATGATGAGCGCCTTTCCGGGCGGCTCTGCCCCGCGCGCAGCCAGTCAGCCAGTATGTCGAGCCGCAAGCAGGCGCCCAGCAGCGCCGCGACCGCGATCAGGGCCCAGTCAAGCCAGACCGTCCCTCGTCGTGAAAACCCAAGCGCAACAGCTCATCAGTTTACTGCCAGCGCCTGCGCGAACGCGCGGATCGCATTGATGTGGACCACGGCGCCGGGGACATCCGAGTTGAGGGGCGTCGTGCGCAAGTCACCTGATGCGGCGTAGCTCCCGCCGATCACGACCACGGCGCCCGACAGAGCGTCCTGACGGCCGCAGGTATCGACTGAGATGCAGAGCCCGGCGGCTGTTCCTGCGAGAAATCCAGGTAGTTGCTGGCCGGTATATGGCAGAGTAGCGTTCGGCACTACGGATAGGTCCTGCTTTTCTTCCGGCCCCCACCAATCGGCACTGAGAAGAGAATCCTTACGGGCGTCGGTTGGACGGCTTGGTCTTCAGGAACCGCTGTGAGCGTCCTTGGCAGGTCTCGGAGTTCGGCATTCCTGCGAACACGGCGGCCTTTCGAGCGGCGGACGGACAGGCGCGGCGCCGAGCCGGGGAACAAGCAGGCCAGCTCGTCCGTATCGATATCGGCGAGCAGGGCGCCGCCAATAAGCCCGAGCGATCCAAGCGATTGTGCCGTATTCGGTCCCGGCCCGCTCATCGACGATCGTGACCTGCTGCCCGGTGCCGACCCGGCGGACAACGCCGTCGCCGTCGTCCCACACGATAGCCGAGCCGAACCACAGGTTGGGCGGCCGTTGAGTCCCATCCGCCGCTTCCGCAGGACGAGGGGAACATGCTTCGCGCCGGTCGGGATCGAAGGCAGCATCGAATAGGGATGCATGGCCCTCAAGCCGGTCCTCCTGGGGCTTGCGCGCCACGTGAATCACGATCGGCCGGACGACGATCACGGGAGTCTGTGCTGAGCAAGCGCAACGACGCTGGTGCACAGCATCTTGATCGTTCGCGTGACTGGCGTCCGCGACGGGGGCGAGGTCGATATCCAGGACCACCAGCGCCGGCTTATGTTTGCTGATCTCGTCGATGACGCCGGCGAGCTTGTCGCGCTGCGTCAGGCTGCTCATCGTGCATCCACGTTGACTGCAGCTCTGGAGTGTCTGCTGTCCACTTGCGGCACGTGTCATCGTTCACGTCGATGAATACGAGCCGGTTCCAAGGCTGGGCCGGCATCCCGCCGGATGGTCTTGCCGTTGCCCACTCGCGCATCAGCGCGTCCCAGGCAACCAGATCGACCCTGTGGGGCGCCTCTGCGGCAGTACCCAAGTCGATACTGCCATGATGACAGCTTCACGATCACGCCGATCGCAGCCAGCGCGAGCCAATGTTCCAGCACCGGGCGCCACAGCCAGCGCCAGAGCGAACGATCGGCCTGGTGCGGGTCCCTGGAAGCGCTCAAGCGCCTCCGCTCCGATCTGGACATGGCTGCCCGGTCGGTTCGGTACCGGACGCATGACCCTATCAGCAGCGCGTCTCCCGCGGCTAGCCTAAATCTCATTATTTATCTGACGTGAGCGAAACGCGCTCGGAGCTAGACCGGCTCTACGATGACGAAATGCCGCGACATCCGCCGCGTGGCGCCGGCGCGAGCCCCCTCGGCGCCGGTGCCGGACCCGGCTTGGCGAGCATGGCGAGATGCTGGGCCAGCAACTCGCACTGGCGCCTGATGTCCGGCACCGCCGTCATCTCCCAGAACGTCGCCCTTGGTCACCGGTCCCACCGCGAACAGCCGGCGTGAGATGCCTCCCTCGCGGTTCAGCAGCGCGCACGTGCTGGTCACGTCCAGCCCGAGGCGCAGCGCGTCCGGCCGCGCCGTGCCGTCGCGCAGCATGCTGCGGACCAGGGGATGGGCGATGCGGTCGTAGTCAGCACCCGGGCCGGAGCAGTTGACCACGCGCGCGACCCGCAGCGTGGCGAGCCGCTCCTCGCCCAGCCTCCCCCGACCCCTGGGCCGATACGCTACCTCGACCATGCCGTCGGCCGCCGGCTCGTAGCCCCGGATGCGCCCGGCACCGACCTGCATCTGCCCGCACGCTTGCGCCGCCTCGATCCGATCCGCGACCGGGCCGGCCATCCTGTGGCGGTGCACTTCCCACCAGGGCCGCAGGTGGCGCAGGAACCGCACCCGGTCCTCATGCGGCATCGTCTGCCAGACATCCTGCGTGAACGGACGCAACCCGTCCACGACGGGCTGCCAGCTCGCGCCCGCGGCTGCGGCGCGCCGGGCCTCGCAGCGCAGGAACCGCAACAGGTCTCTCAGCCGGTTCGGCAGCTCCGGCACCTCATCCGCGTCCGGCAACGGCCCGCCCCCGTGCCGGCGCGGCAGCAGGCCACGGCGGGACAGCGCATGGATCGGCCCGGTATGCCCTTGGTCGAGCAACGAGATGACCACGTCCACCATCGTCAGGCCTGTGCCGACCAGGAGCACCGGGCTGGCCGGGTCGAGGTCGGCAAGGGCGCCGGGCGCCCAAGGGTCCGGTTGATAGAGGGGCGTATCGTAAAAGGACGAGTTCGCGACGGGCGCCGGAGCCGGCGGGAAATTGCCGACCGCGAGCACGGCGAGGTTGGCCGCGACCTCGCGCCCGCGGTCGAGCAGCAAGCGCAGCATGGGGCCGCCGCGGTCCACCCCGGTCACCTCTCCGCGCGCGAGCTGCAAGCGGCTTCGTGGCTCACGCCGGATCTCCGCCTTGAGCAGGTCACGGATGTACGCGCCGTAGAGCCGGCGGGGAACGAAGGTTTGCGCCACCGGCTCGACACCGTCCCGCGCCGCCTCGGGCAGCTCGCGCAGCCAGTCCAGGAAGTTGTCGGGCTGATCGTGGAACGCGCTCATCCGTCCTGCCGGCACGTTGAGCAGGTGGCTAGAATTGCCTGTCGAGTAGGCTTGCCCCCGCCCGAACTGGCCACCCTGCTCGATCAGCACCACGCGCGTCGTCCGCGGACAGCAGCGGAGCAGGTGAAGCGAGAGCAGGGTGCCGCTGAACCCGGCACCGATAACGGCGATCGTGGTCGCACTCATGGCCACTATCCTTCGCTGTGCGACGGCACCCTATACGCGGCACTTGGCGCGGCACTGTTCGCGATTGCGTGTGCAAGGCCATGAGGGCACGCCGCCGGGCATGTCACTGGAGCGCTTCAAGAGCGTCACCCCTGGGAAGGGCGGGTGCCCCTCGCCGCATAGGCAAGCCACTGCGCGTTGTGACGAATGGGCGTGCGAACCGGCCGCCGCTCTGCCGACCGGGGGTTCAATCGCATCACTCTCTCGTGGGCGTCGAGCCCCGTTCAGCCCTGGAACGGGGTTGGCGCGGCAGCGTTGGCGGCGCTGAAGGAGGTGCACCATGACCGAGACGCTGGCGCTCAACGCCGAAGAGATGGAGCCGGCCCCGTTCGAGATCCCTGGAGCGCGCGGCGAATTCCGCATCCAGCTGCTGAACGAGGATGCGGCGCGAGGCGTGGTCACGACCATCGTCCACTTGCCGCCTGGCGGGCGTATCCCGGCGCACCGGCACGAGAGAGGCGCCGAGATGCACTATGTGCTGTCGGGTGACCTGGTGAACGCCGGGCAGAGCTACGGGCCTGGCGGGTTTCTCACGCACGCGGCGGGCGAAGTCCACGGCCCCCACGAGAGCCGCGGCGGCGCCAAGGTGCTGACCGTGCAGCAATGGCAGAGCAGGGACGGAACGTTCGACTTCCATCTCGCGGAGTAGGTTCCTCCCCGCGCCGGCCACACCCTGGATCAGCGGCGCCACCAACCCCGCCTAGGCGACGCTGGGGCATCGCCAGCCCCGACCAGGACTGGAACGATGGCCGGTGACGGCTCAGGCTCCGGCTCGACGGGCTCGATGTCGGCCGGATCAGGAGAGACCGTCTCTGGGGCCGCGAACTCGGGTAGGACTGGCGTCCCTTCAGCCTCTGCCCCCCTTATCGGTTCGGCGGGCGCCGGGGCCTCGGCCGAGGTTAGCTCAGGCTCTGGCGGGATATCGGCCTCCGCAGTCGCGTGCTGGGCGAAAGCTTCCGTCGCAGGTGCCTCCGCGGCGCCGGGCGGTTCCGGCAGCGGTTCCAAGAGCGGCTCCGGCGTAGCTCCAGGCATCGGCACGGCGGCGGCGTTCGCCAGCTGCTCCTCGGCCTGTTCGAGCACATCGAAGATGTCCACGAACGAGCCGCCGAACGGGTCAGCCGGCGTCGGCCCGGCGTAGGCGGGCACCTCAGGCTCGGCAGGAGGAGGCGCCTCCAGCTCACCATCGCGACGCCGCCTGCGGCCGCCGCGACGCCCACGCCGCTTCCGGCCCTGCTCTTCGGTTTCCTCCGCCGCTGGCTCTCCCGCCGGTGGCGCCGTCATGGCCTCACCGTCCGCGACGCCTGCATCCGACGGCGTCTCTCCAATGGACGTCTCGGCATCCACAGCATCGTCCGGTGGCGCGACCGTCTGTGGATCAACCTCGCCGTCCAACGCCTCCGTCCTACCACGGCCACGGCTGCGCCTGCGCCGGCGCCGGCGCCGCTGCTCGCCTTCATCACCCGGCGCCTCGGCATCAATCGTCTCGACGCCCTCCGCCTCGGCTGCCGGCTCCTCCACGTCCGCTACGTCCGCTTCCACCTCGGGCAAAGCGACTTGGCTTACCGGGACCGGCGTCTCCGGGACAGATTGAGTACGGATGCGATCCACGCGCACCTGCGCGCCGAGCAGCGTTCCATCGGCCGAGAAGGTGACGCGCATCGCGAACCGGGCCTCGATCTCAGCGAGGCGGCCGCGCTTGTGGTTGAGGATGTAGAGCGCAACCTCGGCGGCGCAGTGGACCAGGATCTCGGCTGCCTTGCGCCGGGCGCCCTCATCCTCGACGGCGCGCAGCACATGCAGCGCGCTGCTCTCGACGCCGCGGACGTGCCCGAGGCCGCCACAGTGCGGGCACGGCACGAAGTTGGTCTCGACGAGGCTCGGGCGCAGCCGCTGCCGACTCATCTCCAGCAGACCGAAGTGGCTGATGCTGCCAACCTGGATGCGGGCGCGGTCGTTCTTCAGCGCCTCCTTCAGCCGCCGCACGACCATCGCGTTGTGGCGGCGGCTCTCCATGTCGATGAAATCCATGACGATGAGGCCGGCCAGGTCGCGCAGGCGGAGCTGCCGGGCGATCTCCTCGGCGGCTTCGAGGTTGGTGCGCAGCGCGGTCTCCTCGATGCCGCGCTCGCGCGTGCTGCGCCCGGAGTTCACGTCAATCGCGACCAGCGCCTCGGCCTGGTTGATCACCAGGTAGCCGCCGGACCGGAGCTGCACGGTGGGCGCCAGCATAGCATCGAGCTGCTGCTCGACGTTGGCCTTGGTGAAGAGCGGCTGCGGCTCGCGCCAGAGTTGCACCTTGCGGGCGGCGTCGGGCATCAGCATGCGCATGAAATCGCGCGCCGACTTCCAGCCGGGCTCGCCCTCGACGAGTACCTCCTCGACCTCGCGCGAGTAGAGGTCGCGCATGGCGCGCTTGATGAGGCTCGCCTCCTCGTAGATCAGGGCGGGCGCGACGGAGCGCATCGTCAGCTCACGAATCTGGTCCCACTGGTTGAGCAGGTATTCGCAGTCCCGCATGATCTCGGCCTTGGGCCGGTTCGCGCCGGCCGTGCGGATGATGAGGCCCATGCCGCGCGGGAGGTCGAGCTCGGCCGTGACTTCCTTGAGCCGCCGCCGGTCGGACGCCGAGGTGATCTTGCGCGAGATGCCGCCGCCGCGTGGCGAGTTGGGCATCAGCACGCTGAACCGTCCGGCGAGCGAGATGTACGTCGTGAGTGCCGCGCCCTTCGTGCCGCGCTCCTCCTTGACAACTTGGACGAGCAGGATCTGGCGCCGGCGGATCACCTCCTGGATCTTGTAGTTGCGCAGGAAGCGCGGCGTTGAGCGGCGCTCGCGCCGGTCTTCGCCCTCCCCGCCCACCGTCTCTGGGGCCGGGCGTGAATCCTCGGCCATATCCCCCAACTCGTCGTCCTGGTCGGCCCGATCGTCGGCGGGCAGCACCTCGCCTGTGAGCGGGCCTTCAAGGAGTTCCTCCGCCTGGGACGGCTGAGCGTCGCGATCGCCGGGACGCTCGGTCGCGGGCTCGGTCGCCTCCGGGGCAAGGTCTGCCCCCAGCAGATCATTGGGTTCACTCTCGAGCGCGTCGGTAAAGGCAGGAGCGGGCGGGAATTCGTCACGCGCCTCCTCGGGCGCCACACGCATCTCGGCGGCGACGACAGCGGCCTGCGCCACCTGGCGTGGCTCGGGGAGAGCATCTGCCGCAGCATCCGGGTCGGCCTGCAAAGCGTAACCCGCTTGCGCGGCGGCATCCGCGCCTGCGCCAGGCACGGCGGCGACAGGATCGCTCTCGCCGTCCGGGTCGGCGTCGTCCCCGGCCTCGGCCTGGCGCTCGGCCGCGCGGTCCTCCTCCTCCTCCTCCTCGCGCGCCTCGGCTTCCTGCATCTCGAGCAGACGCTGCCGGTCGGCGACGGGCATCTGATAGTAGTCCGGATGGATCTCGCCGAAGGCAAGGAAACCGTGCCGGTTGCCGCCATATTCTACGAACGCGGCCTGCAGGCTCGGCTCGACGCGTACGACCTTGGCGAGGTAGATGTTGCCCTTGAGCTGGCGACGGCCAGCGGTCTCGATGTCATAGTCCTCAATGATGTTGCCGTCGAGGAGCACCACGCGCGTCTCTTCGGCGTGGCTTGCGTCTATCAGCATACGCTTGGTCATAATCGGCGAAACTCCAAGACGCCGCATGCGCGCGCCCCGATGGGGCGTTGCTGCGGCGCGAAAGCGTGGGGAGGAAGGGTGATGCGCCAGCAGTGGGGCGGCACGACGCGTGTCCGGAAGAATGTGATAGGGCGGGCACGGTGCGCTCGCAGGTCCTCTGGGCGGGCACGGAGCCCTGGTTGAAAATGCGCGGTCCCGGAGCAGCAGGAGCCGCCGCGCTGGAAGTGCAGGCGGCGCACGGGACGAACAGCGCCGGCAGCCGGCCCAGGCCACTCGCTGACGAACAGCGACCGCGGCATGGCGGGTAGGCTGCGGCATGGCGCCGCGGATGGCCCGGGGATGCGCCGCCGGACTCTGAGCATTGTGGCGCGGACGGGTGGGGACTGCAAGCCCATGCGAGACGGATGCAAGGCTAACGCGCTGTTAGCCTTTGCCGGGATAAGCTGGCGCCGTCGCGGAGCGGAACCACGGGCGTGTCGCAAAGCCGAGGGGCGCGGCCGCAGCAGAAAGGCGGCTGCAACGTCGCTCGCCTCGCGCCTTGAGGAGCCGCCGTGTCCGAAGACCCTGAGCAAAACGTTGCGAATGCCAGGATCGAGGCACTGACGCCGCGCGAGCGGGCGAGGCTCGCCGGCATCCTGGCGCGGCTCGCCTCACCCTACGAGAGCGAGCGCGCCGCCGCCGGGCTGCTCGCCAGCGCGTTCGTCGAGAAGCATGGCCTGGCATGGGCCGACCTCACGAGCATCCTCGAACCTCGTCCCCGAGCCCCGGCCGTATCCGAAGAGCCGCAACCGATTCAGGACCGGCGACGAACGAGCGGCAAGGGATGGCGGGGATTCTGCCGACGGCGCTTCGTGCGGCTGGGTCAGGCGCTGGACCGTCTGTCCTGAGCGCAAGACGAGGGATCAGCCTGCTCTGACGGCCATGCGCAGCTCTACGACCTGGTCGGCCGAGCGTGGCGGCACAGGGAGGTGTGGCGGTCTTCCTACAAGTAGCGGATAAAGCTGCTTAGACCATCGTCGCGCCGTCTCACTGCGTGCGTGGACGACGATTCTGCGCTAAGATTCCCATCATGGTGACGACCACGACTCGTCGCGGCCTCATCCTGCTCAGTGCCGGTATCGCCGGGACGGCCGTTGCCCGCCCGCTTGTCCGGCCTGCCATACTCCGCAAGCCAGCCCCGCCCCTGCCCCTCGTCATGCTGGATCCCGGCCACGGCGGCAAGGATCCAGGCGCTATCGGCGTCTCCGGAACGTACGAGAAGCACATCGCCTTCGCCGCTGCTGGCGAAGTGCGGCGGCAGCTCGTGCTCGGCCGCACGTGCCGCGTCGAGACGACGCGAGTGCGAGACGTGTTCGTGCCTCTGGAGGGACGCGTCGCCTACGCGCAGCGGCGCGGCGCGGCGCTGTTCGTGTCGCTCCACGCCGACGCGGTCGCGGATCACGACGTTCGCGGCGCGAGCGTCTATACCCTTTCCGATACCGCATCCGACGCGCAATCGGCCGCGCTCGCCCAGCGCGAGAACAGCGCCGACCGGTTCGGCGGCCCCGCCTTCCGCGACCAACCGCCAGTGATCGCCAACATCCTTGCCAGCCTTGTACGCCAGGAAACCAAGGCCGCCTCGGCGCACTTGCAGCGCAGCGTGGTCGGGTCATTCAGCAAGCAGGTGCAACTCCTCGCCAACCCGGCCCGGCATGCGCATTTCATGGTCCTGCGTGCGGCGGACATCCCGAGCGTGCTGATCGAGATGGGGTTCATGTCCAACCCGAAGGACGAGGCAGCGCTGCGCACCGCGGCGCACCGCGCCCAGGTCGCCGCCGCCGTCCGCGGCGCGATCGAGGCCTACCTCACGTCGGCCGGCCACGGCGCACGCACCTTCGGCTAGCGCAGGGCGCGGAGTCCCGCAGAACTCGCTGTTACTTCTCGTTCATGCAGACGTGATATCATTGCGAGACATTGTCAGGCATCCTGGGAAGGCTCTAGGAAGAGCGCATGGCAAGTCAGGACCAATTCGGGCGGCCGCCGCTCACGGCTGGCGAGCGTCTGTCACGCTCGCCCACGCTGCCGGGCGGTGCACCTCAGGGGCCATCCCGGAAGCGACGTCCGCGGCGCTTCGCGAGCCTCGTCGGCCGGATGGCCCGGCGCACGCTCGCCGTCCTGATCGCCCTTCTCCTGCTCGCGCACCGCCGCCATCGGGATCGCGGGCTGGCAAGCCTACGAGCGCTTCGCTGCCGACCTTCCCTCGCTCGGCACGCTGCAGCACTACGATCCGAAGGTGATGAGCCGCATTTACGCCGGCGATTCGCAGCTCATGGCCGAGTTCGGCACCGAGCGGCGCATCTTCGTGCCCATCAGCGCCATTCCGAAGCAGCTCCAGCAGGCCTTCATCTCCGCCGAGGACCACACCTTCTGGACGCATCACGGGATTGACCCAGCGGCGATCATCCGCGCTGGCCTGCGCGACCTTCGGCAGCGAGGGTCTGGCCGCCGGCCCCAGGGCGCGTCCACCATCACGCAGCAGCTCGCCAAGAACATGCTGGTCGGCAACCAGCTCACGCTCTCGCGCAAGATCAAGGAGGCCATCCTCGCGATCCGCATAGACCAGTCGCTCAGCAAGGAGCGGGTGCTCGAGCTCTATCTCAACGAGATCTACCTCGGCCAGGGCAGCTACGGCGTCGCCGCGGCGGCGCAGGCCTACTTCAACAAGCCGCTCGATCAGCTCACCCTTGCCGAGTCGGCACTCCTCGCTGGCCTGCCCAAGGCACCGAATGCGTACAACCCATTCCGCTTCCCGGATGCTGCCCTCGCCCGGCGCGATTTCGTGCTGGATCGGATGCGCGAGGACGGGGCGATCACGCCCGAGCAGGAGCAGGCCGCGAAGGCGCAGCCGGTCACGCCCAGCGCCGCCTACCACGATCCAGACACTGTGCCGGACAGCAAGTGGTTCGCCGAAGAGGTCCGCCGCCTGCTCGTGCAGCGCTACGGCATCGACGCGGTCAACACCGGCGGCCTCACGGTTCGCACGAGCCTCAACCCCGTGCTGCAGCGGGCCGCCGACCATGCGCTGCGGGCAGGCCTGTTGACCTACGATCGCAAGCACGGCGGCTGGCGCGGCCCGGTTGCCCAGCTCCCGGCCGGCCCCGCGCTCGCGAAGTCCTGGGCGGCGCAGCTTGCCGCCCTGCCGCGTCCGCCTGGGCTGCTGCCTGAGTGGCGGGTCGGCGTCGTGCTTGAGGAGACTGCCGGAGACGCGCGGGTTGGCTGGCTCGACGCGGCGCCAGGGCAGGCGCCGGCGGACGCGACGCCGCGCATCGGCCTGATCGAGCCTGGCGACCTGGGCTGGGGGCGGCACCGGGTCGGCGATACGCTGCACGTGGGCGACGTGATCATGGTCGAGCCTCGTTCAGAGGGACAGGCTTCGGCCCACGGAGTGGAGCGGCTGCAGCTTCGCCAGGTGCCGAAGGTGGAGGGCGCGATCGTGGCGCTCGACCCGGCGACGGGCCGCGTGCTCGCGATGAGCGGAGGCTGGAGCTTCGACCTGAGCCAGTTCAACCGCGCGACGCAGGCGCAGCGCCAGCCCGGCAGCTCCTTCAAGCCCTACGTCTTCCTGACCGCGCTCGAGGACGGATACTCGCCGAGCCAGAAGGTGCTCGACGAGCCGATGACGATCAACACCGCCTCCGGACCGTGGCGGCCGAACAACTTCGAGCTGAACTCCTTCCTCGGCCCGGTGCCGCTGCGCATCGCGCTGGAAAAGTCGATCAATCTCGCCACGGTGCGGCTCGCGCAGAAGCTCGGCATGGACGCCGTCGCGGATACTGCCAAGGCATTCCACGTCGTGGACGAGATGCCGAAGGTGCTGCCGGCGTCGCTCGGCGCGGTCGAGACCACGGTGCTGCGCCAGGCAGCCGGATACGCTAGCTTCGCTGAGGGCGGGCGCGAGGTGCTGCCGAGCTTCGTCGATTCGGTTCAGGATCAGCACGGTCAAGTGGTCTTCCAGGCGCCCGGCCTCGCCTGCGCCTGCGGCGATCCGGACAAGCCGCCCCAGATCGAGGACCAGCGCAAGCAGATCGCTGATCCGCAGAGTGCGTTCCAGCTCGTGACGATGATGGAGGGCGTCGTGAGGCACGGCACCGGCACGGAGGCCGGCGCCGGGTTCGACCGGGAGATCGCAGGCAAGACGGGCACGAGTCAGGACTTCAACGATGCCTGGTTCGTGGGCTTCACGCCCGACCTGGTAACGGCCGTGTGGATCGGCAAAGACGACAACACGAGCCTCGGCGAGAATGAGCAAGGCGGCCGGGTCGCCGCGCCCATCTGGCACGACTTCATGCAGAGTGCGCTCCGCGACCGGCCGAATCTCAAGTTCCTGATCCCGGACGGCGTGAAGCTCGCGCGCTGGAGCACGCGATTCGGCCCGCGGACCGACGCGTTCAAGGACGGACAGACGCCTGGCGGCAGTGAGGGAGTGATCGGCTACGGCGGCGGCGGCTCTGGTGGCGATAATGGGCTGACCGCGAGCAGCGAGAACCCCAGCGCGGGCGTCGGCGTGGACACCGGCATGGGCGGCCTGTATTAGGCGCGGCCCTGAATACGACACGCCCGAAGGACGCAGCCATGTCCGCCGAGACTCAAGCCCTTTCCGAGCAGATCGAGCAGTCGCTCGCCCTGCTGAGGAGGCATCTTTGACTGGGATGCGAGCCAAGCCCGCCTCGCGGAGCTGAACCACCGCGCCGAGGATCCCGCCCTCTGGAACGACCCGGCGCGCGCCGAGTCGCTCATGCGCGAGCGCAACCACCTCGCCACCCAGATCGAGGCCGTGCAGCGCATCGAGGCCGAGGCCGCCGACGCGCAGGCCCTCGCCGAGCTGGCCGAGGCCGAGGGCGACTCGGAGATGGTTGCCGACGCCGAAGCGACGCTGCGGCGCCTCGCCGACGAAGCCGCCCGGCGCGAGAGCGAGAGCCTGCTGTCCGGCGAGGCCGACGGCAACGACGCCTACCTGGAGGTGAACGCCGGTGCGGGCGGCACGGAGGCGCAGGACTGGGCCGAGATGCTGCTCCGCATGTATATGCGCTGGGCGGAGCAGCACGGCTACAAGGTGCAGATCGTCGAGGCGAGCGAGGGCGAGCAGGCCGGGCTCAAATCGGCAACCCTGCAGGTGACCGGCCCGAACGCCTACGGCTGGCTCAAGACCGAGGCCGGCGTCCACCGTCTCGTTCGCATCAGCCCGTTCGACGCGGCCGCGCGCCGGCAGACCAGCTTCGCGAGCGTCTGGGTCTATCCGGTCGTGGACGAGAGCATCGAGGTCGAGATCAACGAGGGCGATTTGCGCGTGGACGTGTATCGCGCGTCCGGTGCCGGCGGACAGCACGTCAACAAGACCGAGAGCGCCGTGCGCATCACGCACCTGCCGACCAACATCGTCGTCGCCTCCCAGACCGACCGCAGCCAGCACCGCAACCGCGCGAACGCCATGGCGATGCTGAAGGCGCGGCTCTACGAGCAGGAGCTGCAGAAGCGCGAGGCGGCGGCGAGCGCGCAGGAGAGCGCCAAGACCAGCATCGGCTGGGGGCACCAGATACGCTCCTACGTGCTCGCCCCCTATCAGCTCGTGAAGGACCTGCGCACCGGGGTCGAGACCGGCAACCCGGCCGCGGTGCTCGACGGCCGCCTGGACGAGTTCATGGCCGCGGCGCTAGCGGCCCGCGCGGGCGCCACGCGCAGCGAGGCGAGTGCGACGGCGCAGTGAGCCTCACAGGGCGGCTCGCGTCCCGGCCGGGACGCTATTCCGGGTAGTGTCTCAGTTTGAAATTCGGGCTGGCTAACCGGCCCGCTCGTCCCCAGCTCGCGCCTCCTGTATGCTTAGCGCAAAGCATGGAGGCGGCAACTGACCACGAGAACGCGAGACGCGATCGTTTGCGAGTGCGGCCATAAGGGCTATCTCGCGTGCGAGGAAAACGACCAGCCCTATAGCAGGCTTTGGGAAGACTACAGCCTGATCGGCTTCGAGGGCGACATCCTGACTGTGACTAGCTACGCAGACAAGCCTAAGAACAATGCTGTTCACTTTGTCTGAAAAGGGTTGTAGCCTGCCTGCTTGGTGACGTGGGAGCGGCAGCGATGGCCGGTGTTCCTGCCGGCCTTCCGGCCGGCGTGCGTCTCAGCGACCACATCAGCCTCGGCGTGATCGCCCGGGCAGTGCCGCCCGAGCAGGTGCGTCAGGTGCTGGCCGAGACCGGCAAGGCGAGCGAGCGCGAGCGCGACCTGCCGGCCCAGGTCATGGTCTACTACGCCATCGCCCTGGCGCTCTACATGGGATCCAGCACCCGCGAGGTGTTGCGCTGTCTGCTGGAGGGCCTGCGCTGGCTCTGGGGCGCGGACGCGGTCAAGGTGGCGGGCAAGAGCGGCATCTCGCAGGCGCGCAGCCGCCTCGGTGAAGCGCCGCTGCGCCGGCTCTACGAGGCCCTGGTGCGGCCGATTGCCACGCGCGCCAGCAAGGGCGCGTGGTATCGGGACTGGCGCCTGGTCAGCTTGGACGGCTCGTGCCTGGATGTGGCCGACACCGAGGCGAACCGCGCCGAGTTCGGCTTGCCGGGAGCCAGCCGTGGCGAGAGTGCGTTCCCACAATTGCGCTTCGTGGCGCTGGCGGAGAACGGCACGCACGTGCTGTTCGGCGCCCAGTTGGGCCGCTACGCGGACGGCGAGACGACGCTGGCCCATGACGTGCTCGCGGCGCTGCGGCCTGGCATGCTGTGCCTGGCCGACCGGCAGTTCTTCGGCTACGCGCTCTGGCTGGCGGCGACGGCCACCGGCGCTGACCTGCTCTGGCGCGGCAAGCACAACCTGCGACTGCCGCGCGAAGCGGTGCTAGCCGACGGCTCCTACTTGACGACGGTCTATCCCAGCGACAAGGACCGGCGACACCGCAGCGGCGGCATCCAGGTGCGCGTGGTCGAGTATTGGCTGGAGGGCATCGTCGAGGCCGAGCCGTTCTACCGGCTGATCACCACGATCCTGGATCCGGCGCAGGCGGCCGCTGCGGAACTGGCCGCCCTCTACCACGAACGCTGGGAGGTCGAGGGCGCGCTCGCCGAGCTGAAGACACAGCTCCGCGGGGCGCAGGTGGTGCTGCGCAGCAAGACCCCGGACCTGGTGCGCCAGGAGTTCTGGGGCCTGCTGCTGGCGCACTTCGCCGTGCGTGGGCTCATGCACGAAGCGGCCCTGACGGCAGACGAGGACCCGGACCGGCTTTCCTTCTCGCACGCGGTACGCGTCGTCCGGCGCAAGCTGCCGCTGTTCGCGGCGCTTCCCCCCTCGGGCCAGGCTTACCCTGCATGAGGCGGTGCTGGACGAGATCCTGGAGGAGCGCGTCTCGAGCTCACGCGGTCGGCAGGTGCCGCGCGGGGTCAAGCGCAAGATGAGCAGCTATCCGCTACGGCCTCGCGGACCACAGCCGACGACCCGTGTCGATTTCGCCGTCGCAATCCAGCTGATAAAGTGAACAGTATTGAGCCTAAGAACGTGTTGGCATACCTTAAGCCGACCTGTCCCGCGTGCGGCCAAACCGGAAAGGTGACATATGCCTAGAGGCCGCCGAGGCGAGAAACGCCCGCCGACGTGATCTGCGCGGCGGTGAAGGTTATGCGAATTGCAACTGGCGAGGAGACAGAGGAGCTGGACGCACCGCAGCCGGGCAAGGACCCGGCTGCTGCAGCTATGGGGCGGAAGGGCGGTGCAGCCCGCGCCCGGAATTTGACCCCAGAGCAGCCGGCGGAGATCGCACGGAAGGCGGCGGCTAAACGCTGGACGCGTTAGCAAGCAGCGCTCAGGTTGAACAAAGAATCAGCTTGCTGAACCTCAGCAAGCTGAGTATGTCTCGTGCGATAGCAAGCATGAGGTGAACATGGACGAATTTCCGCAGCAAAAGGGCGGCAAAGCCCGTTCGGAGAAGCTGACGAGTGAGCAGCGCTCCGAAATCGCGCGCAAAGGCGGCTTGGCGCGAAGTCAGCAGGCTCCGCGCGATATGTCGACGATCCCTTGGGCGGTCGCGGAAGGCGAGCTGCGGATCGGCAACGCGGCGTTCCCGTGCGCCGTGCTCGAAAACGGCAAGCGCGTGTTGACTTAGGAAGGGGTTTTATTGGCTCTGGGTCGTTCCCGAAGGGCCAAAGGTGGTGAGGGCGCATCCGTCGACGAAGGCCCTGCATTCTTGAGGGCAAAGAACCTAAAGCCTTTCGTATCCAATGAGTTAGAGGCGTCAACGAGGACTATTATCTACAAACCAAAATCGGGGGGCTACACGCCTCACAAGGGCTGGCTCGCCATCGCCTACGGCCAAGATGCCGAAGCTCTGCCGATCATCCTTGAGGTCTTCGTAAAGGCCCGCGATGCAGGTGTGACTGCATCACACGCAGACGCACATTGCGGACCATGCCGAGCGTCTCCTTAGTGCGTTGCCGAAGGTTGCGATGGTCGCGCTCGTCGACGAGGCGACGGGGTATCAGCAGGTTCGCGCCCACAACGAGTTGCAGCAGATACTTTCAGCTTACATCCTTCCTGAGCATCGGCCTTGGCTGAAAGCAGTTCTGCCTATCGAGTTTACCAAAGAGGTGTATCGGGTTTACGGGTGGAGCTATTCGACCGACAATCGTGGGCCTAGATATGCCAGCAAGCTCATTCGTAAATTAATCTATGAGCCGATGCCGTCTCCGGTTCTTCCTGAACTTGACCGCATCAACCCTGCCAACAGGAAGTGGCAGAGAAAGCGTCGGCATCATCAGCATTTAACTGAGGATACGGGCCTGACTTATTTCAAGAGCCAGCTTTCGGGTGTGATGGCGCTTCTACGGGCTACACCGGACAACAATCGTCAGTTTTTTTGGACGCTCTATGAAAGGGCATACGGGCGTCAAAAGCAACTGGACCTTGGCGATGACGACCGGATGACCTGAAAGTCTGCTTGACGCCAAGTAAAAAGGTTCATATCATTCTGGGCATAAAAAACTCCCGACTGCCAAGTGCGTCCAAATTCTCTCCATGTTGTTATTTGATCGCTACGATTGCCCTGAAGTTGGAAAGCCGCGATGCCTTTGTGGCGGCCTTCATATATCGTGTCGCTGTCGGGAAAGCTGTCCACGCGCATAGAGATGGGCCAATTTCAAACTGAGACACTACCCTATTCCACCGCCTATGGCACCGTGAGCCCGTCGAGGTGCTTAATGAGGTCTGCGATCTTGTAGACAGGCACGTAGTCCCAACGCCCGAGCCGCCCGGTGGCGTTGACCGCGGCCCACCAACGGCGCGCAGCCTGCGCCTTGATCTCGGCCAAGCTCTGCCTGTCGAAACCCTTGGCCTCCGCGATCAGGTATCGCGCCTCCTCGCCCGCCAGCCGAGCCACGAAGTCCGGCAGGTAGTCATGGCGAGCGCCGTCGTGTAAATACGGCACGGTGAAGGCTAGCCCCTCGTTCTTCACGAACGCTTGCACCGCCGGATAATGGTCCAGCGTGTAGGCGGCGGATTGCTCCCAAGCGACCGTGTCGAACGCGGCGAGATTGACGTGGCTGCGAATTGCCCCCTCACCGGCTTGCTCGTGAACACCGAGATATCGCCTGTGCGCGGCGGCGCCGCCTCGATCTGGGCAAGCAGCCACGCCGGGACCTCGCGCGCAGGTTGGACGTCTCAGTCGAGCGCCGGCGACAGACTGCTGTCGTAGGGGCAGTTGGCCTTCTCGCGCTTCGCCCGGAACCGGGGTGCTGCGCCCGCCTCTAGCCTCGCTATGGCCTCCTGCGCGTGACGATAAACCTTCGGTTCCGGCTCGGGCGCCGATGCGGCGGACCGGGTGCGGGTGGAGCGTTGCAGGCGAGACAAGCAAGAACCCTGCCCGCGTTACAGTCGCGACGCAAGCCAGAGGAGCGTCGGGCAGTGCCCTGACATGAAGATCCCTGCCGTCACCACGGTCATCATGGGCGTCTTGCCGCAAACTCACTCCTTGACCCCGCCCGCGACAAACTCCTTTATCCTGCCCGATGTCCTCCGCCCCCGCCCTCCCTCGACCCTGCCGACCTGGCCCGCCAGCGCGACGAGGACGCCCAATACTACCGCCAGGTCCTGCACAAGCTCATCGCCATGGGCACCGACCTCGCCGAGGCCGTCCACCGCCAAGCTCTCGCAGAACCCGCCGCCCCGCCAGCCCCAGAGCCAGCCCGAGGACGAGCCCGCAGCACCCAGCCCCAGCCCCGAACCAAGCGACCAGCTTCGACCGCCTCGCCCGCACCGTCCGCCGCACCATCGCGCTTGCCCGCAAGCTCTCCGAGCCCGCCCGCGAGGCGCCCGGCCCCAAGCTCCGCCTCCACGAGTGCCCGAAGCAGCGCCGCGCGGACTGCGCCGAGACGGACGCCTCCGATGCCGAGCCGTGGGCCGAGCCGTGCGAGCGCGCCGAGGGACCCGATTGCGACGCCGACGAGGACCTCGACGACGACTTCGACGACCAGTCCTTCGCCGACCTCATCGCGAGCCTGCGCCACGACAGCGGTCTCGCCACCCTGACCGACGCCGAGCTTCGGCAGCACCGCACGCCCCCAAGCGCGCAAGCGGCGCGCCCCATGCGCCGATGCGCCGCAGGGCTCTGCGCAGCGCGCCGCCCAGGACAGCGCCCGCGCCGCCCCGGCCCCCGCGCCCCAGCACCGGCCCGCCGCAACCCTGACCCGGCCCCTACGGTCAGCGGCCGGACCAAGCAGCATTCAGGTCAACTGGCAGAAACAGCGCAGACCCGGCGGAGGCGGATGGGAATCGAACCCACCGCTCGCTGCTGGCGAGCCTCTGGTTTTGAAGACCAGGGGGGCCACCAGACCCCTATCGCCTCCACCTTCGACCTTTAGCATCCCTCACGGACGCTGCGCCAGGACGCGCCGGTCGGCGACGCGCCGGGTGAAGCGGATGGCGTCGAGGTGCTCCAGCAACGGCACGCTGTATTTGCGCGAGATGCCAAGCGCAGCCCCCGCCTCCTTCACCAGCAAGCCCGGCACCTGGGCAAGCAGCGGCTCGAGCCGTCGCTGCGCCGCCTCGACGGCGTCGCGATGGAACAGGACCTCGCGCTTCTGCACGCGGTCGAGGGCGCGCACGATGGTGCCCTCGCGCACCAGCCGGTCGAGCAGGCGGCGGGAGGACGGGTCAGGCGCGATCTCGCCTGCGTCGGGCGGCGCAAGCCCGCCCTGGCGCAGCCGCTCGGCCAAGCTGGCAGCGGCGGCGCTCTCCTGGCGCGCACGGTCCGCCTCCCGCGCCACGTGCGGCACCCGGATCAAGCCGCTCTCCTGGCGCAGCGTGCCCTTCCCGACGAGCTGGGCAATGGCCTCCTCTAGCACGGCAGAGGATGTCTCAGGAATCAGGGCGGCGAGCTGGTCACGGGACACGCCGCTCGGGTGAGCGTCCTGCTGCGCGGCAAGCGCCTGAGGCAGCCGCGCGAGCACCGTCTCGAACGCGGGCCGCGCGACGATGACCCTGCTGCGGGCCAGCACGATCGGCGCCGGGCGCTGCGCGTGCAATGCCTCTACGACTCTTGCAGGAGCCAGCCCGGCGAGACGGGCGAGGTCTCCGAGCGGGATGCCGGCAGCGCCCGCGGTCTCGACCTCCCACGCCAAGATTTCCGCAGGCGTCGAGGTCGCGAGCCGCCGGAGCTGGGCAAGCACGGGAGCCGACTGCCGCCGCTCCCGTCGTGCCTGGGGGTCGAGGATGCGGCCTCCCGCGACGGTAAGGGCGGGCGAGGCCGTGCGCAGGATGAAGTGCTCTCGCGCCGGAACCGCGACCGGCTCCGCGCACTGCACCTGCGCCAGCGCCGTATCGCCCGGCTCAAGCGCTTCGCGGTCCAGCAATCGCAGCCGAGCACTCACCTCCTCCGTGCCGAACAGGAGCACAAGGCGCGCCCCACCCGGCAGCGCCGGTGCGCCCTCCACGGCGCGCAGCTCCACGCTGAGCCAGTTGGACGTGGGCAGCAGGCCGGGCGTCGCGAGCGCCGTGCCACGCCGCACCCGCGCCGGCTCGATACCGCGGAGGTTGACCGCCACGCGCTGCCCCGGGCGCGCCGCCGTAACCCTTGCCCCATGGACCTGCAAGCCGCGCACACGGACAGGCAGCATCGCCGGCACTGCCTCGATCTCGTCGCTGCCCAGGAGTGTCCCGCGGCGGAGCGTGCCCGTCACGACCGTGCCGTGGCCGGCCACGCTGAAGGCGCGATCCACCGGCAGATAAACGAAGCCGGAATTGTCGGGCTCGGGCGCAGTGCCCAAGGCGTCGCCTATCGCGTCCCGCAACGCCTCGATCCCCTGCCCCGTTGCGGCCGAGACCAGGACCGGAGCCGCGGCTGCCAGGCCCGCGCCCGCCGCGAGCGCGGCTGCCTCCCGGGCCACCGCCGCGCTGCGCTCGGGCGGAACGAGATCTGTCTTGGTCACGGCGATCACGGCGCGCGTCACCCCGAGCAGTCCTGCAATGTCCACGTGCTCGCGCGTCTGCGGCATCACGCCCTCGTTCGCCGCAACGACGAGCAGCGCGGCGCCGATGCCGGTCGCCCCCGAGACCATCGTGCGGACGAACCGCTCGTGTCCCGGCATGTCCACGAGATCCACCTCAGCACCGCCCATCCGCCCGTGCGCGAAGCCGAGCGCGATGGAGATGCCGCGCCGCCGCTCTTCGGGCAGGCGATCGGTCTCCATGCCGGTCAGCGCCCGCACGAGCGCAGTCTTGCCGTGATCCACGTGGCCGATCACGCCCAGCACGAGCCGCGTCACGCGAGCACGCTCCGGATAGCCTCGGCGAGGTCCGGCAGGTCCGCGTCGGCGACGGCGAGCACGTCGAGCAGCAGGCGGCCGTCGTGGAGCCGGCCGACGACCGCCGGGCACCCGGCACGCAGGCGATGGGCCAGCTCACCGGCCGGGAAGCCGGGCGCCGCGATCCTCACGGCGCGGCTCGGCACACCCTCGTCGGGCAGCGACCCGCCCCCCGCGTAGCCGGCCGTCGGCTCGATCTCGGCGGCGGCGACAGCCGGCAGCAGGGCGGCAAGACGCTCGGCGCGGTCCTGCAGCGCGGCCTCGCCCTGGGCGAGCATCCGCAGCACGGGCAGGCGCCGGACCGCGCCGTCCTCGTCGAGATGAAGGCGCAGCGTGGCCTCAAGCGCGGCCAGCGTCAGCTTGTCGAGGCGGAGCGCGCGCAGCAGCGGGTGTCTCCGCAACGGGTCGACGGCCTTGCTCTTGCCCACCATCAGTCCCGCCTGCGGGCCGCCCAGCAGCTTGTCGCCACTGAACGCGACGAGGTCCGCCCCGGCCGCGACCGCTTCCCCGACCGTCGGCTCACGGGAGCGGCCAAGGCGCGCCAAATCCGCGAGCGTGCCGCTGCCCTGGTCCTCGACGAGCAGCAAATCCCGCTCGCGCGCGAGCGCGGCCAGCTCCGCCGTTGATGCCGCCGCCGTGAAGCCCACGATGCGGTAATTGCTCTGGTGAACCTTGAGCAGCACGCGGGTCGCGGGCGTGATCGCGTCGCGGTAGTCGGCGAGCCGGGTCCGGTTGGTCGTGCCGACCTCGACCAGCCGCGCGCCACCCTGGCGGATCACGTCAGGGATGCGGAAGCCGCCGCCGATCTCCACCAGCTCGCCGCGCGAGACGATCACCTCGCCGCCGCCGGCAAGCGCTGAGAGCGCGAGCAGAACGGCCGCAGCATTGTTGTTGACGGCGAGCGCGGCCTCGGCCCCGGTGATCCGGCGGAGCAGCGGCTCAATCCCGGCGGTGCGCGAGCCGCGCTCGCCGGACTCTAGGTCGAACTCCAGGTTCGAGTAGCCGGCCGCCACCTCGACGGCTGCCGATACCGCCTCCGGCGCGAGCGGGGCTCGGCCCAAATTGGTGTGCAGGAGGATGCCGGTCGCATTGATCACCCGGCGCAGGCTAGGCTGCTCGCCCGCGCGCAGGACGGCGGCGGCGCGGGCCAGGATCTCGGCCGGTTCAGGGACGGCTGCCGCGCTGCCGGGCGCGAGCAGCCCGGCTCGAACCGCCGCGAGAGTCGCGCGCAGCGCCGTCACGACGGCTGGGCGCGAGGCCGTAGCCAGCAGCGGCGCAGCGTCCGGCATCTCCAGCAGGCGCTGCACCTGCGGCAGGGCGCGCAGCCCCGGCCGGCTGCTCCTGTTCATCGCGTCCATGACGTCTTCGCGCGCTCGCCTTCTCTCCAGAGTCCAATTATCACGGCAGCCATGTCAGCGGGAGCGGAGCACCATGGCCGACCTTGACACCGTTTCAAACGCGCCGCGCTTGACTTCGCTCGCTCACGGCGGCGGGTGCGGCTGCAAGCTGGCGCCTTCGGTGCTGCGCGAAATCCTCGCACGTATGCCGCAAGCTGGGCCGTTCCCCGCCCTGCTGGTCGGCACTGAGACCGCGGACGACGCCGCCGTCTATCGCCTGAACGACCATCAGGCGATCGTGGCAACGACCGATTTCTTCACCCCCGTCGTGGATGATCCGCACGATTTCGGCCGCATCGCGGCGACGAACGCGCTCTCTGACGTGTATGCCATGGGCGGCACTCCGATTTTGGCGCTCGCGGTAGTCGGCTACCCAGTGGACAAGCTCCCCGCCGCTACGGTGCAGGCGATCCTGGCTGGGGGCGCTCGCGTCTGTGCCGAGGCGGGCATCCCGGTTGCTGGCGGGCACTCGATAGACAGCGCTGAGCCGATCTACGGATTGGTGGCGCTTGGCCTCGTGCGGCCGGACCGGGTGCGGCGAAACAGGGATGCCCGCGCTGGCGATGCCTTGATCCTGACCAAGGGTCTCGGTATCGGCGTATTCAGCGCGGCGCTGAAGCAGGGGCGTCTCACGGCTGCGGACTACGCGACGATGCTCGCCTCGACGACGCAGCTCAACCGGATCGGGCCGGCGCTCGCGGAGACGCCCGGCGTCCACGCGATGACGGATGTGACGGGCTTCGGCTTGCTCGGGCATCTACTCGAGGTGTGCCGCGGGTCTGGCGTGCGGGCGATCGTGCGGGCGAAGGACGTACCGCTGCTGCCGGGCGCAAGGGAGCTGGCGCAAGCCGGCGTGGGAACGGGAGCCGCCCGGCGGAACTGGGCGAGCTACGGTGCGGAGGTGGACCTCGCTTCCAGCATCGCACCGTGGTGGCAGGGGCTGCTCTGCGACCCGCAGACCAGCGGCGGGCTTCTGCTCGCGGTGGCGCCAGCGGCGGCCAGGGAAACGCTTGACATGGTACAGCAAGCCGGTTTCGGCAGCGCCGCGTTGATCGGCCACCTGGACGAAGGTCGGCCGGGCGTGAGCGTGGAGGGATAACGACCTCCACGCCCGCCAGGGTGCCTAAGCAGGCGTATTCGTGCCGGTCGTGACAGGGGTTCCCGCCGTGCCGCCGGGATTGCCGCTCGTGCCAGTCGTTCCCGTCGTGCTGGTGCCAGTCGTGCCCATTGTGCTGGTGCCAGTCGTGCCCATCGTGCTGGTGCCGGTCGTTCCCGTCGTGCCAGTCGTGCTGGTCGTCCCTGTGGTGGTAGTCGTGCTGGTGGTGCCGGTCGCGCCAGCGCTGGTCATGCTGGCGGCGGGCGTCGCAGTGGTGAGCGCACCGTTCACCCCGTTTGGGAAGAGGCCGCCGCTCGTGGTGCCCCCGCCGTAAGCGATGGCGAGCACCTGCCCAGGCGTGCGGCGATAAACCAAGGCGTTCGAGTCGGTGTTGGTGAAGTTATAGGGCTGGTCCGCGGTCAGCGTGCCCTGGTCGCCGACGCCCGAGAGCCTGGCGCGCAGCGCCGAGATCGCGTCGGTGGCTACGCCAGCGCCGGCGTTGGCGAGCAGGGTGCGGATCATGCCCGCCTGATAGCCTTCTACGCCGAGGAGGCCGGCCGCGCCCTCAAGGTTGTCCTTGTTGGTGAGGAGCGCCGCGGCGCCCGCGAGCGCGGTCACGCACACGTCCTCGAGGACATACGCACCGAGCAGGAAGCCGATGTCGCTGGCGTAGGGATCGAAGGTTTGCCCCGGCTGGATCAGCCCGGCCGCGACGGCGAAGGTCGTCCAGGGATTCACGAGATCGATGGTCGGCTCGGCAATGGCCGCGGAGCCGAGCACGGCCCGCAGGAAAACCACGTGCGCCTGCTCGTCCACGGCGAGGCGCTGCACATACTGCCTGATCGCGGGGTTCTGGAACGGAACCGCGCTCCCGGCCGTGACCGTGCCCTGGGTTCCAGTCCCGGTGAGAAGCGAGGAGGCGAGGCCCTGGCCGGTTAAGCCGTGTAGGTAATACTCGGCGCCGACATACTCGAAGTTGAGCGCGAAGTTGAGGATGTCGGTGTCGGTGAGGGTCTGAGCCGATGCCGGGCTGCCGGCGAGGGTGAGGGCACCGCCCGCGAGCGTGCCCGCGACCGCGGTGCTCGCGGCGCCTGCGCCGAGCGCGCGCAGGACGCCGCGCCGATCCATGCCCGGTGCCGGGATCTGGGATTCCGTCGTATCGAGTGCCATCTGGCGGTCTCCTGAGCTGGGTGCCGCCGCGCGGTCCGCGCGGCCTTGGGTCTGGCGAAGCCTGCTAGCGGAACGTGCCGTTCATGCCGTTCGGGAAGAAAAGCCCGCCGGTTCCGATGGCCGTGGTGCTGCCATAGACGATGTTCAGCACCTGCGCGGGCGTGCGGCGGAACACGAGTCCGTTGTAGTCTTCCGAAACGAAGTTGTAGCTGTCGCCCGGGATGTCGATGCCGAGGTCGTCCTGCGCCCCCGAGAGCGTGGCGCGCAGGGCGGAGATCGAGTTGGCGGCCTGACCGCCACCGATGTTGGCGAGCAAGGTGCGTATGGCGCCGCCATGGTAGGCCTCGGTCGCGAGGATAGAGGCCGCGGCCGACACGTAGGTCGGGTTGCTGATGTAGCGCGCGGCGCCCGCGTAGGCGGTGACGCCCACGTCCTCGAAGATGTAGGCGCCGAGCAGGAAGCTGATGTCGTCGGCGAACGGGTTGAACGTCTGGCCCGACGAGATCAGCCCGGCGGCCTGGGCGAGGGTCGTGAAGCTCGTGGAGAGATTGATGTTCGGCTCGGCGACCGCCGCCCCGCCGAGCGCCGAGCGCAGGAATTGCACATGGGCGAGCTCGTCTGCGGCGAGGGTCTGGCAGTAGGCCTGAATGGCCTTGTTCTGGAACGGCACCTGGGTGCCGCCCGTCACCGTGCCCTGCGTGCCCATGCCGGTCACGTCGGCGCTCGAGATGCCGGTCCCGAAGAAGGCGCGCAGGTAGAACTCGGCTTCGAGGTATTCGAGGTTGAGCGCGAAATTCAGGATGTCGTTATCGGTCAACGCCTGCGCCGAAGCTGGCTCCGTTGCCGCGACGCCTGCGGCAAGCGCGGCGGCAACACCGGCGGCACGCAAGCCGATCTGCCGGAGGGCCAAGCGACGGCCCGCCTGCTCCTGCGGCTCGGGATCACGCCCAGGACTCTCGTCCGTTTGAGCGTGAAAAGTGATCTGTGGGTCAATCTCGTCCAGCACCATGTGGGTTGCCTCCCGAAGACCTTTGCGTCACGCAGGTCGCCGGATGCGACCTCGCCGAGGCAAGTTGCCATCGGTCGGCGTTTGTTAATCCCTGTCCGGCGCTGAGAACGCTAAGGTGAGATAACCTTGTCGTGAAATTGACACCGCCGCTGGAGAGTGGCTGATACCTGCACACTCGCTGGCAATGTCTAGCCTCCCAGGCACCTGCAAACCCTGATCCACAATCGTCTTTCTCTCGTAGTATTGAAAAGTGAAATAGATCAAGGAAGCCTGGATGCACCTACTGGCTGGCGCGTGCGCGGTGGACGTGGTGAGCAGGCCGGATATCGCTGCTCCCCTTCCCGGCCTGGGTTCGCCGTTCCCGATCACGATCGGTCCGGAGCAAGCTGTGGCCCACCGTGGGTGGATCGAGGCACGCGACCGAGTGCTCTCCGTCCTGCTCGCCGGTCGCGGCCTCGTCCTCTTGCTGGGCGCGCCGGGCACCGGCAAAACCTTGCTGCTGCAGGAGATCGCTCGCACGCTTCGGGCTGACGGAACCGACGTGCTGCTGTTGCCGCGTGGTGATCTCGTCATCGATGCGGCCGAGGCTGAGCTGGCCGATGCTGGCGCGGGGCGCCGCCGCCGGGCCGTGCTGATTGATGAGGCGGACCGGACGACCGAGGCGGCGCTGGATCACCTCGGGAGGCTCGGGACCCGGGCGTTCGTGCTCGCCGGCACTCGCGACCCTGGCGATGAGCAACCTGGCGGATCACCTACGGCGGCCGCGACGGTGGTGCGCCTCGCCGCGTTGCCGCCGGGCGAGGTTGGCGCGTTCGTCGCCGCCCGGCTGGCCCAATCCGGGCTGGGAACGGACTTGCTGACCGAAGGAGCCGTTGCTCAGCTTGCCGAGCACTCGGGCGGCGTGCCGCGCGTTCTGAATATGCTGGCCGGTGCGGCGCTGTTCCTCGCCCGCGCCGAGCGTGCGCACCGCCTCGAGCCTGCGCACGTGGACCAGGCGGCGGCTCTCCGCGGCGGCGGAGAAGAAATGGATACCGGAGCATCCGTGGCTGCCGCTGTGCTAGGCGCGACCCCGTGCCAGCGGCCTGAGCCGCTACCGGCGCCCACGAGCAGCGTGCCAGCACCGCGGCACAGGCGGAACGCGGTGCTCGGGGTCGCGGCTGGCGTCGCCGCGGCCTGCGCGGGGATCGTCGCGGCGTGGTACGGCGACCACGCCCGACATGCATCGCCGCCGATGATAGCAGAGCGGCAAGCACCGGCGCCTTCCGTCCCGGTCGCGGCATCTTCGCCTACGCCTCGCGTTGGGCCGGCCAGTTCGCGCGGCGCCTTGCCCGCGACCCCGCCGCTGCCGTCCAAGCCCGGGGCGTTGCCGCCTGGCGCACCAGCCCATGTGGTGCTGCGCTACGTCCGCGGGAGCGCCGACGCGGCGGCGTGGGCCGCCAATCTTGCGCTTGAGCTGCGCGCCGCCGGCATAACAGTGGACGCGCTGGTTCCTGTCGCGCCGCCCGACATCAAGCCCGGCGCGCGCTACTTCTTCACCGAGGACCAGGCCACCGCCGACGCCGTTCTCCGGGCCGCCGGGCTGGCCGGCAAAGGAACTCTGACCGACGCGAAAGGGTTGAACGCCTTGCCGCGCCCTGGCCTGATCGAGCTGACCGTGCCGCCCGGCCAGCCCCAGGCTGGCAACCGCCGGCAGCCTTCGGGTGATGGACGGTCATGACAACAGCCCACGAGGAGAGTCCCTCATGTTCATCTCAGCGAAAATGAGCATCCTCGCCGCTGCCCTCCTGCTTGGCGGCGCGGAGATCGCAGCAGCGCAGCAGCAGCCCCCAGCGGCGGAGCCGCAGCAGCCGTCCCCAGCGGCGGAGCCGCAGCAGCCGGCGGCGACGCCGCAGGAAGGCGCCAACTCGGCGGCACCCGGGCCGGTGAGCGCGGCGGCGCCTGGAGGAAACGCGGAGGGAGCGAAGGCCGCGGGCAAGCTCGTCCTGCTCTTCGGGACGGGCAGCGCCGCGCTGGGTTCGCAGAACGAGGCAATCCTCGACAAGGCGTCGCGGCTCTATCGCGAGGGCAAGCCGATTATCATGATCGTGAGCGGAAGCTCCGATACGACGGGTTCGCCGGAGCGCAACTTGACCCTCTCCCAGCAGCGGGCGACGGCAGTGGCGCACGGCCTGCTCGCGCGCGGTATCCCGGCGCAACGGACGCAAATCCTCGCCAAAGGCGAAACCAGTCTTCCCGTGCCGACACCGCAGGGTGTTGCAGAAGCCCAGAACAGGCGCGTCGAGATCACTTGGCGCTGAAGGCGCCGAAGGCGGAGACGCGGGCGCACGGGGTCGCTTGGCCTGCGCTGGCGCTGGCAGCAGGGTTAACCGTCAGCCTTCGCTACGCCGATGCACAGGACGTTCATCAGCGTCCCGATACGGCGGCGGACGAGCGCGCGCAGCGCGCCTACACCGCCGGCGACTACGATGAGGCGCGTCGGCTCTGGGTGCCGCAGGCGGAGAACGGCGACCCGCAGGCGCAGCTTGGCTTGGGCACGCTCTACGACCTTGGCCAGGGCGTGACGCGCGACGCTTCGGCTGCCTACAGCTTATATCTCCGAGCGGCGGAGGCGGGCCTGTCGGACGCGGAGTTCGACGTCGCGGTGATGCGCGACACGGGAGACGGCGCGCCGCACGACGCTGCCGCAGCCGCCCTCTGGTACGCGCGCGCGGCGGCGCACGGCAATCGGCGCGCCCAATACAATCTGGGCCTGCTCTACGCCAGCGGAGACGGGGTGCCGCGCAATCCAGATCAGGCCGAGGCCTATTTCCGCGCCGCCGCGGCTGCATTGCCTGCGGCAGAGGACAAGCTGGCCGCCATGCAGCGGGGTGGCCGGGCGCACCTGCCCGCAAATGCCGAGCAGAGCGCGACGCTCACGCCGGCACAGCTGATCGCCCCGGCTGACGGCAGCACTGTCTCTGCCCTGGCCTCTGACTCGGAGAACACGATCGAGCTGGTCTGGATCGCACCGGCCCAAACGATGGCGCGGTTCTTCCTTCAGCTCATGGTCCTAGACCCGGCGGGGCCGCGCGAGGTGTTCGCGACCGCCTCGAACGAGACGGCCGTCGTTGCACCGCTCACCCAGGTACCCGGCCGTTACGCATGGCGTGTTTACAGTATCGGTCGGGACTTCAGGCACTACGCCGCGAGCGCGTGGCAGCGGTTTCAGGTAAGGCCCAGAGACTGAAGAGCTGGTGCGCAGCCGGGAGTCTCGCCGTGCGCCACAGGGAGCGGCATCGTCGAAATCCGGTGTGGCGGCTCCCCGGCCGCGCAAGCCGCGCGCACGACGAGCGGGTCGGTAGGCACACCGCGCAGCGCGGTCATGAAGAAGTGCAGGAAGCCATCCAGCGCGGCCAGCAACGCCTGCAAATCCTGCTCGCTGCGAACGTAAGGAGTGTGACCCGGCTCGACTGACGGAGAATGCAGGCTCAGCGCGAACAAGCGCTGGCCTCGTGCGTGCAGCCAGCGAACCAGCCGTGTCATCTCCGCGCAGCTATGCCCCTCTGGCGACAGCTTCACGCGCTCCGCGACGCCCAGCCGTGCCAGGATGCCCGGCACACGAAGCTGCGCCAGACGCGTAGACGCTGCGACCTGGTACAGCCACAGGCTCGGGAGGCAACCGACAAGCGCACCCGTCCCAGGGATGGACAGCACGCTCCGGCGCGGCCCAACCCATTCCGGCGCGAGGCCGCGACGCGAGAAGTCCGCCCCTCCGGCCGTCCGGTAATCGAACGGTGGAGAGGGGCTTAGGTCAACGGTGAAACCGAGGTCCTCGAGGATAGCGAAGGTGTTCAGACCGATTCCGTAGCGGCCAGCCTTATACATCAGCGGGCGCATGCCCAGCGCCGCCTCGATGCAGGCGCAAAGCTCCACAAGCTTCGCACGCTCCAGCGCGGGCGGCAGATTGCCGGGGAAGCTGTTATGGCCGGTGACCTCCTCCTCATACGGCGGCGACACCCAGGGATGCAGGTGCGCGCCGACCAAAGCCTGGCCACTCCGCAACAGCGGGCGTAAGGCCGCGATGCCCGCCTCCTGCGAAGCGACGGGGTAATCGATGACATAGACCGGCCGGATCCCCCAACGCTCGCAGACCGCCTGCACGGCACCGATCCGCTGCATATGACCCACCCCAGTCGCGCGCCTGTCGAACGGGGCTGACCAGTCAAACTCCTCCTCGGTGTCAACGACGACCGTGAGGGCGGGCCGCTCGTCGGTGCAGGCGGGACCGGCCGGCATCAGCGCGCCATGCGCGCCAGCGCGAAATCAGCCATGCTGGCGAACGATCCGAGGTTGTCCACGGTCATTTCTTCGGGCTGCAGGTCGAGCGAGAATGCATCGTCATACCAGACCACGAACTCGAGCAGCCCGGCCGAATCGACGACTTCGGCGTCGGGGATGATGTCAGTGTCGGAGAGGCCGCTCGCGTCGTTGCCCAGGCCCGCCGCCACTTGATTCAGGCGCTCCCGAAGTCGCTGTATGATGGCCGCTCGCTGCTCGCTGCTCATGGATTGATCTCTTGCCGAATAGGATTGATCACGACGGCGAGAGAGCTGGTGGGTCCGCTAGCGCGCGAAGCAGGCGGGCCGCATCGAATCCGCTCAACACGCGATGGTCGTAGGTTGCGCCGAGCACGGCTTGCCGGGACGCGCCCGAGCCACTGACAGCGTGGGCCACCATGACGGCCGTCCATGGCGCCAGGATCGGAACGTGGCGCGACACGCCCCATCGCGCCATGCTGGAGAAGCCGATCGTGGCGCCGCGCAGCTCGGCCGGCTCGAGCTTGCGAGCGATCGCCCGGCGCTGCAGGTCCGCCAAACGCGCAGCGAAACCCACTTCGTCCAGGCCGTCGGCACCGGCCAGCACCGCAAGATACAGCGTGTCGCCACCCTGTATGGTGAAGCCCAGATTGACCGTATCATAGACGACCTCGACCGGGCCGTCTGGACGCTCGAGCACGGTCGCATTCACGATCGGCATCTCCCGCGCCAGAATGACGAGCCGATATGCCATCAGCGACAGAAGCGGGCTGAACAGCAGCCGGTTCGCACGGGCGAAGCCCGCCGCGTAGCTCTCCCACGGCGTGGGGTCATAAGGGAATTCGAGGTAAGCTGCCGATGCGTGGTCGCGCTGCCATCCCACGGAGGCGATCATGCCGCGCCGGGCTGGCTGCGCGGATCGGATCGTGGCGGGCGCCGGAAGCGCGGGACCTAGCGGCGCGGGAGCCTGGGTCGCGGCCGGCGGCCGAGACACCGCCTCGGCGAGGCCATGAGCTGCGACGTGGGCTTCAACATCAGCCGCCGACAGGCGGTCGCCCACGGCAGCGATGTCGCCTTCAGACAGCCCATAGCGCTGTAGCAGCGCCTTGGCCTTTGCGGTGGCCGGGCGATGCTGTGTAGCTTTCGACACAGCAGGCACGGCACCATTCGGCACGGTCTCGCCGGCGTGCTCACCCAGCCATAGCGCGACCGTGCCCACGGCGATTGTCTCGCCCTCTTGGGCGAGGACGGCGAGCACGTGGCCGTCCCGCTCCGCCTCGACCGTGATCGCCGCCTTATCGGACTCGATCTCCAGGACCGTGTCCCCCGCGCGCACGAAGACGCCCGGCGCCACGGGCACGACGGAGACACGCACCGTATCGTCGTTGTTGTTGATACGGGGGATGTGGATCGGGAGCGGCATCAGCAGCCTTGTATCGGAAATGAACGAATCAGCAAAGCTTGTAGCAACGCTCAGAACAGGCGCAGCGCGGCGTCCACGACACGGGCGGCATCGGGCAGGACAGCGGCCTCCAAGCTGCGCGCCGAGGGAATTGGCACCGGTAGCGCGCCAACGCGGCCGAGACGGCCAGCGAAGCCCGCCTCCAGGAGCGACGCCGCGATCTCCGCTCCAACCCCGAACTCGGTCACGGCCTCCTCGGCGATCAGCACCCGCGGGCAGGCGACGAGCGCTGCCGCGAGACCGTGCCGGGGCAACGGTGCCAGCAACGAGGGGATCACGATGTCAACCGCCAACTCCTCATCCTCCTCCAGCGTCGCCGCGGCGTCTTCCACGAGCGGGACCATGCCGCCGTAGGTCACGATGATGAGGTCGGCACCGGGACGGCGACGCACCAGCGTGGGGAAGAGCGACGTGCCGGCATCCGCGGCATGGGCCGGGAGGGCGACGTAGTCGAGCGGCGCCTGCCGCTCGCCGTAGAGCAGCTTATGCTCGACGAACAGGGTGGGATGCGGCCAGCGCAGAACCGCGTCAGCCAGCAGGCGGCCGCAATCGTGGCGCGGACTGCCGAAGACGACCGTCATGCCAGGAATGGACGTGAAGATGTTCTCCGGACTTTGGCTGTGCGTCGGCCCGTAGCCGCGGCGTCCGCCTGCCGGCGTGCGGATCACCACGGGCACGCGCGCGGACGCTTCGATACCGGGAAATTTGACGGCGTGATTGTAGAGCTGGTCGAGGCAGAGCGAGAGGAAGTCCGCGAACATGACTTCGACCACTGGGCGCATCCCCGCCAGGGCGAGACCGATCGCGGCGCCAGTAATCGCTGCCTCGCTGATCGGGGTCGAGACGACACGCCCTGGGAAATCGGTCGAGAGTCCGGCCGTGACCTTGAAGGCACCGCCGTAGGGATCATGGAGATCCTCGCCAAGCAGTAGGACCCGAGGGTCATGGTCCAGCAGGTGGCGCAGCGCCTGGTTCAGCGCCACGCGCACGGATTGCGGCGCGTTCGCTGCCGGCCATGCCAGCGAAGCCGAGACCGCGTCGGTCGGCGCGAAGGCCGAGGCCGGCGGCGCCGAAAAGTGGGCCTCGGGCGAGGCCTTCGCTGCCGCGGCGACCTCGGCGAGGAACGCGGTGTTGTCCGCCTCGATGCGGGCACGGAGGTCGGGATCGAGGCGCTCACCGAGCCGAGCAAGTGGATCGCGTGCCCGGATCGCGTCCATCTCCTCGGGCGAGCGCAGATCGTCGCCTTTGCTGTGCGGTCCCAGACGGCAGGTATCCACCACCAGGAAGCCTGGGCAACGGCCATGCCGCACCGTCCGGACCGCCTCTTCCGCAACCTGCCACAGGGTCGGGTCGGAATCGCTGACGCGCCAGGTCCGCAAGCCGAATGCGGCACCGCGCGCGGCGATGTCGCCGCCGATGGTGTCTCGCGTCGGCGTGGTCTGCGCGACGGCGTTCACCTCCACTACGAACAGGACTGGCGCGGACCAAACGGCGGCCAGGTTCATGCTCTCGTAGAGCAGGCCCTCGCCCAGCGTGCCGTCTCCCACAATCACGACGGCGATGCCGTCCGAACCGGCCATCTCACGCGCCCTGGCGAGGCCGACGCCGAGGGCGGTCATGCCGCCCTGCACGCCGTTGCTGTGGAAATGCCGATGGATGATGTGCTGGCTACCGCCGCGGCCACCGCAAATTCCCGCCTCGCGCCCCATAATCTCGGCAACCAGCCCGAGCACGTCGCCGGAATAGCTCAGGAAATGGCCGTGGTTGCGGTGGGTGGACAGCACCGCGTCGTCGGACCGGTCCAGCGCCCGCACGACCGCCATCTGACAGAGTTCCTGGCCGATGCAGGTGTGCGTGGTGCCGGAGAGTAGCCCCTTGCTGAACAGGTCCAGCAGCAGGCGCTCGGTCTGGCGAACGAGGTGACCGAACGCGTAGAGCCGGTCCGGCTGCAGCGGCAGCATTGGCTTGCCGTGTAGGTCGCGTGCCACGCCCGGCGGAAACAGCGCGGCTGTCGGCTGGGCCGTATCCAGCACGGCGTTCATGCTTCGACCACCATGCCTACGACCTGCGGCGGGCAGGCTTCGCCCGCCCGATTCGGATGAACAACGGAGAGGTGCGAGCGAACCGCAAGACCGGCGGCGTCCGCCATCGCGAACACATCCTTGTCGCTGCGGAACAGATGCACATGGTCGGCCTGGGGAGCGTTGATCGCCGCCGTCAGGAATGCGCGACCGCCCGGCGCGAGCGCGGCGCGGACGCGAGCCAGCACGAGGTCGGGGCGGGGCACGTGCTCGAGAACCTCACTGCACACGAGGCGGTCAACGACCGGCAGTTCGGGTTCCGTCACCACATCCCCTTGCACGAATTGGCACCGGCCTGCATGTCCCGCAGCATCGAGCAGGCGCCTCGCGAAGCCAAGACTATGGGCGCTGAGATCGAACAGCCATCCTCGCGCGTGGGGCCAGCGCGCCAGCGCCGCGGCCGACAGCAGGCCGTGGCCGACGCCCCACTCCGCAAAGCGGGTCACCTCCCCTTCCTCGACGCCCAGGAAGCTGCGCCGATAGTAGTCCAGCATTCGATAGTGATGCGGCCAGATGAAGTACGTCGCGTACAGGCCAACCAGGTAGTAGCCGTCCATCACCTCGTCACTGTCATAGATATCAGCGGTGATCCGGTTCATATCCTCGGCACCGGCCGAGTATGTACCGGACTCCCGGAATGCCAGCTCTTCCTTGAGCACCATGCGGTTGAAGGAGATGTAGCCGTTCGCGGGCCACGCAGGCCAGGGCCGCTCCGGATAGGCTCGGCGCAGCAGGCGTAGATGATGGTCGAAATCGGTCAGGTAATCCGAGCCGAACTCGGCATGGATGATGTCCACTCCCTTCCCGAGAGCGCGGAACAGCGAACCGTCTAGGCGGGCCTTGAAATCGGACAAGACAGTGAAGTCCGAGACGGAGCCTGTTCTCACCGAAGCCTCTGCCATTCCTGAGTCCTTCATCCTCCACGGTCCGTTAGACTCGCTCGTGTGCTGATGATCCCACGCTGCGTAGAGCAGATATCGCCTCCGCTAAGCGCCGCTCGCCAACGGCGCGGCGCATGGCCCTCGCGTCAGTGGGCCGCCAGCGCTGGCGCGCCCTGGCAGCCCTCGTTCCCTTGTGAGGGAAGCACGGTTTGAATACGGTTATCCTTGTTCCCCATCGCTCATAAGGCATCCGCTGCTCGCAAGGCATCATGATCGCGATTGCGCCCATAACCAACGAAGATTTGTTCGAGGCGACGCGCTTCATGCGTGAGCAGCTGAATCATGCCATCCCGCACGAGACCTGGATCGCCGCCTTCAGCCACGGCTGGGCGGCCGAAAAGCCCAACAATGGTTTCATGCTGAAGGACGACGAGCGAATTGTCGGCGTTCTCGGTGCGATCTACTCCGAGCAGGAGGCGGGCGGAAACCGGCAACGATTCTGCAATCTCACCAGCCTGTGCGTGCTGCCCCAGTATAGAGGACGCACCCTCGACCTGTTTGCAAAATGCTTGGGCCAGACCGAATACAACTTCACCAACTTCACGCCGAATCCTGCCGTCGAGAAAATCTCGAGGCTGCTCAAATTCCGCAGGATCGGTGGCGGTGACTACGTCCTGCCTCATCTGCCAATGCCGCCTGCCGCCAATCGACTGAGCGTGGTTCCTGGCGATCGGGCAGCGCAGGTGCTGCCGAGCGAGGTCGCACGCGTCTATCGCGACCACTGCAGCCTGCCTTGGCTGGACTCCCTGATCATCGGGCGCGGCGAGCACCATTGCCTGGTGTTCTACCGCTCCGCGCGGATCAGCCGTCTCAGGGCAGCAGCGATCGTCTATGTGAGCGACCCCGAGCTGTTCCGGCGCTACAGCAAGGCGATTGGCGGTCACCTGCTGCTGCGCCGCGGCCTTTTTGCGAGCCGGGTGCAGCGCCGATTCTTCAGCGTCGCTCCCCCGCTTGCGGTAAGAAGGCCAGACGACCAGGCACGCTTCTACCGCGGCAGGGACCTCAGCGACGCCGATATCTCGAACCTGTATTCCGAGCTCGTCGCGCTGCCGCTGTGACGGTGACCGCGGCGGTCCGCCAGCGAGGCGCTCTGCGTCGCGAGGCAGCGTCCGGAGCCATCCACAATGGGGGTGTCGCGTCGCCACGCGAACACCTTTGCGCCGCTTTCCTTAAGACGAGGTTTCCGCAAGCCTGGGCACGCCCCTCGGAACCCGACAGCAGATCACATCCAGTGGGCAGGAACCCAGATGTATGATCCTGCTTGCCGGCGCCAATAGCCGTCCTGCCAGAGCGTGCCGTGCCCGGCGCGGACGACCCAGCGTCCTGGCGCCCAACTGAAGCCCGCGCTGCTCCAGTCGTAATGGCCAGGCTGCCAGATCAGGGGGACGGAGGAGGGCGGCGGCGTCGGCACAAGCTCGGCCTGCGGCGGCGGCACGCTTGGGTAGGCTTGATACACCATGGTGCAGGCGCTGACGGCGAGAACGAGGACAGGGGCGAGAACGGCTGGTCTTCTCATAGTGGCTCCGTGATGCCGCATGGGCTACGTTCAGCCGGGTTTCTCGCGCGGATGCAACGCCGACGCCAGCGAGCCGGCGCCTCGGCTAGCGATGGCATGGTTGGATGTGCCGCGACGCCGGTCCAATATAGGGCTTGGGCCCGGGAGGGACGAGGGATGCATCGTGCTTGAGTCATACCGTCCGCTGTTCCGTGTCTGGACCGCGATCCTCTCGCTCTTGGCGGTCGGCGCGGCGACGCTGCAGATCCTCGGTCCGCCTGCCGCGCGCGGGCTGCCGAAGGACGGCCCGCAGACGGCTCCGCCGTCCCCGCCCCCGCACGCAGATCAGCCCGTTGCGGCAGCCTCGCTTCCTTCGACTGCTGCTGCCGACCTGCTAGCGCTCGGGCCCTTGGCGCCGCCGGTCCCGGCGCAGCCCAGCCGCCGGAGGCCGCGCTCGTTGGTCCGGAAGGGTGCAGCGCCCGCACGGATGCCGGGCAGCTCAGAGATAGGCGACGATAGCGTCCTGGCTGAGCGCGGCGGGTCCCGGTCGCAATCCGAGCCGTTTCCGCTGGATCGCGAGGCGCTGCGGCCTCAGGCGGCACCCGTGCTTCCCTCTCGAGCACCTGCTTACCAGCACGTGGCCGGTTACATCGGCGTCTTCACGATGGGTGCTGACGGCACGCGCGTGTTCAAGACTACGCCGTAGCCCGGCAGCACGCCTCGCGCAGAACCTGAAGGGTCTAGTCACGTTTCCTGCTTCGTGGACGCCGGCGTTGAGTCCTGGGGAGAGAGACCATGAAACTCGCGTGTTCGCTTCTCGCAGCGGGACTTCTTGCCATCCCTGCGGCCGCGCAGCCCGTCCTCATTCCGCTCACCCCGCAGAAGCAGGTCGAGCCGCCGCCGCCGCCGCCGCCCTCGCCCGTCCCTGTCGCTCCGCCGCAGGTAGGGATCCCGGGCAGCCCGGTGGGCACAGGCGCCCCGGTGATCCGCAGGAGCGCCCGGACACAGGAGATTCAGGGGCGGAACGAGAACGCGGCGAGGATGCCGGAGCGCTGAGGCCGGGAGCGTCGCCTCCCAGGCCGTCGGCGCCGCAGAGCAGGAGGCAGAGCAGGAGCAAGAACCGGATCGGCGCTCGCGCGGGCGGCGCGGTAGCATCCGACCCATGATACGTTCCGACTGGCTGCTCCTCATTCTGCTCTCGGTACCGTGGGGGTGCACGTTCCTGTTCTACAGGATGCTCGCGAGCACGTTTCCGCCGCTCACGGTGGCGTTCACTCGGGTCGGCATCGCTGCTGCGGTTCTCGGCTTGCTGCTCGGCCAGGCGCCGCGGGTCTGGCAGGCACGGCAGCACTGGCGACACTTCCTGGCGCTCGGTCTGCTCAACAACGCCGTTCCCTTCACGCTGATCGCCTGGGGCGAGCACGCCATCCCGTCAGGGATTGCGGCGATCTGCAACGCGCTTACGCCGGTGTTCACGGTGCTGGCGATCCGTGCCGCCGGGCGGTCAGGGCCGCTCGGGCTGCATCGCTGGACAGGCGTCGCGCTGGGTTTCGTTGGCGTGCTCGTGCTGGTCGGGCCGGGCGCCCTCGCAGGCGGCGACGCGCTCGGGATGCTCGCGTGCGTCGGAGGAGCCGTGAGCTACGCCGCAGCCGCGCTGTTCATGCCATCGCTACGCAGCCTGCCGCCGCTCGTAACAGTAACGGCGCAGCTCGCGGCGAGCACGCTCCTGCTGGCTCTCCCCGCGCTTCTGCTCGACCAGCCTTGGACGCTGCCCCTGCCGTCCGCGAGCGCATGGGGCGCTTTGGCCGGCCTCGCGCTGCTCTCGACGGCCTTCGGCTATCTGCTCTTCTTCCGTATCGTGGCGAGTGCTGGTCCGGCCAATGCCATGCTCGTGACCTACCTTGTGCCGGTTACAGCGCTCGCGCTGGGTGCCCTGGTGCTCGGGGAGGCTATAACGGGGCGGGCGATGGGCGGCGCGCTCCTCATCGCCCTGGGCCTCGCCGTGCTGGACGGACGCTGGCTGCGGCGGCGCGCGGAGGCTGCCCCGTGAAACGCGTCGCTCTCGCCCTTCTTCTCACTTTCGCCAGCCCGGCGCTTGCTCAAGCCCCTCACCCGGGATCGTCAGCCGCAGGCATAGGCACCGCGGAAGGCAGCCCGGCGCCGGCCGACAGCACCACCCGGCATCAGGTCACGATCGGGGGCAAGACACTGGACCTGGTGGCGACGGTCTCAACCATTCCCATCCGCACCACGGACGGCAAGGAGCCGGGCGAGGTGGTGGCGACCAGCTTCACGGTGCCGGGTTCCGACCCCAGGACGCGGCCCGTCACCTTCGCCGTCAATGGCGGCCCGGGCGCCTCGTCGGCCTGGCTCAACCTCGGCGCGCTCGGCCCCTGGCGCCTGCCCATCGAGGGTGGGACGATCAGCCCGAGCAAGCCGCCCGGTCTGAGAGACAACCAGGAGAGCTGGCTACCCTTCACCGACCTTGTGTTCCTCGATCCGTCCGGCACTGGCTGGGCGCGCGTGCTGGGCGGCGAGGATGCCCGCAAGCGGCTCTGGTCCGTGGACGGCGACATCGCGGCTCTCGCGGTTGCGGTGCGGCACTGGCTCGAAGCTAACGGGCGGCTCGGCTCGCCCAAGATCATCGCCGGCGAGAGCTACGGCGGCTTCCGCGGCCCTCGGCTCGTCGAGGCGCTCCGCCAGCAGCAAGGCGTCGGCGTCGGCGGCCTGCTGCTCCTCTCGCCGGTGCTCGACTTCGGCGGCCGGGACCGGACCAACGACCCGTGGCCGTGGATGACGCACCTGCCCAGCTTCGCCGCCATCGCGCGCGGCGCCACGAGCCGGGACGCGGTGCAGGACGCGGAACGCTACGCCGCCAGTGACTACCTGCTCGACTTCACGCGCGGGGAGGCCGACACCGACGCCGACGCGCGCATGAGCGAGCGCGTCGCGGCGCTCTCCGGCCTCGACCCGGCGTTCGTAAGACGGCGCGACGGCCGGGTGGACGCCCACGCGTTCCTGCGCGAGCGCGGGCAGGCGACGGGTGCTGTCGGCAGTCCCTATGATGGCTTGATCACCGCGCTGGACCCGTTCCCCGCCGGCAGCGAGTCCGCGTCCGATCCGGTGCTCGACTCTCTCCGAGGGCCGATCGGCAGCGCCGCGATGGCGCTGTATGCCGAACGCCTGCACTGGCGAGGACAGGGCACCTACCACGTCCTCAACGAGAGCATCGCCCGCGACTGGGATTACGGCGATGACCGCGATCCGCAGAGCACGGGTGCGCTGCGCCGCATTCTCGCACTCGACCCTGCGGTTCGCGTCGTCGTCGCGCACGGGCTTTACGACCTCGTGACGCCGTATTTCGCGAGCAAGCTCCTGCTCGACCAAGTGCCGTCTCCCGTGGCTGCCGGGCGGCTACGGCTGCTCGTCGTGCCGGGTGGGCACATGATGTACCTCGATGATCCCGCGCGGGCGGCGCTGCGCGACGCGGCGCAGTGGGTCGCCGGCAGCGATGCTGGCGCATCGGGCGCGCTCTCGACACGCTGAGAGGTGATCACCAGGGTGACGTCCATGCGACGGGCCGGCGCCGCGAGCATCGTGGGCGCATTGCTGGAGTGGTATGATTTCTACGTTTTCGCCACGGCCTCGGCACTCGTATTCGGAGAGTTGTTCTTCCCGACCGGCGATCCGGTCGCGTCCACGATGGCCTCGTTCGGCGCTTTCGCGTCCGGCTTCCTCGCCCGTCCCCTCGGTGGCTTGCTGTTCGGTCATCTCGGAGACCGGATCGGGCGGAAGACCAGCCTCATCGCGACGCTCGCCATCATCGGGGCGGGGACGTTTCTCATCGGCGTGCTGCCGACTTACGCCCAGATCGGTGTAGCTGCGCCCGTGCTGCTCGTGGTCCTGCGAGTGGCGCAAGGAATTGGGCTAGGTGGAGAATACGGCGGCGCCAGCCTGCTCGCAATCGAGCACGCCCCCCCGAACCGGCGTGGCCTCTGGGGCAGTTTGCCGCAGACGGCCTCGCCCGGCGGCCTGCTGCTCGCGACCGCCGTGTTCGGGCTGGCTTCGCTGCTGCCGCGCGACACGTTCGTGGCTTGGGGCTGGCGCGTGCCCTTCCTGGTCAGCGGCGTCCTGCTCCTTTTCGGCCTGGTCGTGCGCCTTCGCGTGGCCGAGACGCCGCAGTTCGTTGCGATCCAGCGAGTGCATCGAGCGCCCATCGTCGAGCTGCTGCATACGCATCAACGGGCCACAACCCTCGCCACCGGCGCCCGCCTCGCGGAGACGGTGGCAGGCAACCTGGTCAAGTCCTTCGGCCTGACCTACGTCACGCTGCATCTCGGCCTCAGCCAGAACGTCGCACTCAACGCGCTCGTCGTGACCTCGGCCGTGGGAATGGTTGTCACGCCGCTCTACGGCGCGCTTGCCGACCGCGTTGGCGCGCGGACACTCTACCTCGCCGGCGCCGCGCTCACCGGCGCGCTCGCGTTCCCGCTCTTCTGGGTTCTGCAGGCGCGCACCGCCGCGGCGGTTTGGATCGGATTCATCGTGTTCTACAATCTCGGCCCCACCCTCATGCTGAGCGTGCAACCGACCTTCTTCGCCGAGCTGTTCGCCGTCGGGGTGCGCTACACTGGATTGTCGTTCGCGTATCAGGTCTCCGCTGTCGTGGGCGGCTTCACCCCACTCGCCGCGCTTTGGCTCCTGCACTGGCAGGGCGGCTCCCCCTGGATCGTCGCGGCCACGCTTGCCCTGGTTGCCCTTCTCTCGTTCGTCTGCACCCATGCGGCGCAGCGGCACTGACGCCATTCACGGACGCTTGAACGGACGCTGCTGCCATGCTTCTTGAGTCTCATGCAGCGAATCGGCGGCGAAGGTATCAGCGGCGCGACGCGGCTCGCGGGAGTAATCGGCTGGCCGGTGGCGCATTCGCGCTCGCCGCGGCTGCACAATCACTGGCTTCGGCGGTATGGGATAGATGGCGCCTACGTTCCGCTCCCGGTGCGGCCGGGCATGCTCGGCGACGCTGTGCGCGGCCTGCGCGCCGCCAGTTTCCGCGGCTGCAACGTCACCCTGCCGCACAAGGAAGAGGCTGCCCGGCTCTGCACCGCTCTCGACCCAGCCGCGCAAGCGGCCGGCGCGTGCAACACCCTCGTGTTCGAGGAGGACGGGATACAGGGCAGCGCCACGGACGGGCCAGGCTTCGTCGCGAGCCTCGTCGAGGCCGGAGTGGACCCAGCCTCCGGTCCGGCGCTCCTGCTCGGCGCGGGCGGCGCTGCTCGCTGCATCGCGCAGGCCTTGCGCGCGGCTGGCGCACCTTCCGCCTTCGTCGCGAACCGCGACCCGACGCGTGCCGACGCGCTGGCCGCTGCGGTGCCGGGTGTCAGGATCGTGCCGTGGGACGCGCGCGTAGGCCTGCTCGCAGAAGCGGCTCTGCTCGTCAATGCGACGAGTGCCGGAATGGAAGGTCAGCCATCGCTCGACATGCCCCTCGACCGGGCGCTGCCCACGCTTACCGTCGCCGACATCGTCTATGTGCCGCGGGAGACCGCCCTGCTCGCCGAGGCGCGGGCACGCGGCTTGCGGACCGTAGAAGGGATCGGGATGCTTCTGCATCAGGCGCGACCGGGCTTCGCAGCCTGGTTCGGCACGTGGCCGGAAGCTGACGCGGCGGCGCGGGCCGCGTTGCTCGGCGAGATCCAAGAGGAGGAGGCGTGCGCGTGATCGGCCTCACCGGCGGGATCGGCATGGGCAAGAGCACGGCAGCGGCCGCGTTCCGCCGGGCGCGCATCCCAGTGTTCGACGCTGACCGCGAGGTTCACAGGCTGCAGGCCCGCGGCGGCGGCGCCGTTGCACCGATCGCGGCGGCGTTTCCGGGCGCGGTGCGGGGCGGCGCCGTGGATCGTGCCCGGCTGCGTGCCATCGTGACCGAGGATCCGGCTGCGTTCGCCAGGCTCGAGGGCATCGTCCACCCGCTCGTGCGCGCGGCGGAGCGACGCTTCCTCGCCGCCGCCCGCCGGGCGGGGCACGGGCTGGCGGTGCTCGATATCCCGCTCTTGTTCGAGACGGGCGGTGATCGCACGGTGGACCAAGTCGTCGTTGTCTCGGCGCCGGCGGACGTTCAACGGGCGCGTGTCCGGCTGCGCCGAGGCATGACGGAAGCGGAGGCAAGCAAGCTTATCGCCCGGCAGATGCCGGATGCCGAGAAGCGCCAGCGCGCGGACGTCGTCGTGCGCACAGGCCTGTCGCGCCATCACGCGCAGCGCCAACTGCGCGCATTGATCCGGAAGATGCGCCTCCAGGGGATACATTCATGAGCCGGTCCGTGCTGTTCGATACCGAGACGACGGGTCTCGACCCGGGCGGCGGCCACCGTGTGATCGAGGTCGCCTGCCTGGAGCTGGTGCGCGATCTGCCGACGGGGCGGAGCTTCCACGCGCTGATCGATCCCGAGCGCGACGTGCCGGAGGACGCGGCGCGGATCCACGGGATCACGACGGCACAGCTCCGCGGCAAGCCGCGCTTCGCCGAGGTCGCGCCCGAGCTGCTCGACTTCCTGGGCGACGGGCCGCTCGTCGCGCACAACGCGGCGTTCGACTTCGGCTTTCTCGACACGGAGTTCGAGCGCCTCGGGCAGCCCCGGCTCGACCCGGCACGCATGGTGGACACGCTGGCTGTGGCCCGCGCGCGCTTCCCTGGGCTGCCGAACAGCCTCGACGCGCTCTGCCGCCGCTTCGGCATCGATCTCTCCGAGCGCACCACTCATAACGCGCTGCTCGACTGCCGCCTGCTCGCCCAAGTCTATGTGGAGCTGACGGGCGGACGGCAGCGCGGATTGGAGCTCGCGGCGGCGGGAGCAGGCGGGATCGCGAGCTACGCCCCTGCAGGGCCGCGCCGGGTGGTTCTCGTGACGCCCAGCGCGGCGCAGCTCGCGGCCCACGAGGCGTTCCTCTCCAAGCTCAAGGATCCGCTGTGGAAGGCGTGAGCCGGCCCGTTCTCCTGCTCGTCGAGGACGACGAGCTTGTCCGCATCGTCACCGCCGACCTGCTCGCCGAGATGGGCTACGACGTGCGCGAGGCGGAGACCGCCGAGGGTGCGCTCGCCGTGCTCGATGAGGCGGTCGAGGTGCTTGTCACGGATATCGGCCTGCCTGATGCGGACGGGAGGGAGCTGGCGCGGCGGGCGCGCGAGCGGGCGCCGGGACTCGCGGTCGTGATCGCCACGGGTGATCCAGGCGAGGAGGACGGCGCTGTCTGGCTCACGAAGCCGTATGACGCCGAGGCGCTGCGGGCGGCGCTGAAGAAAGCGCGAGGATCGTAGCTACGAGCCGCGGAACTCGGGCGTCCGGCGCTCGCGGAAAGCGGCGAGGCCCTCGGCGTAATCCTCGCTATCGAGCGCCCGGCGACGGCCCTCGTGCAAGACCTGGGTGAGTGCGGGGGAGAGCGGCATCGCGTCGGCTAGGGCACGGAGCTGCTGCTTCGCGCTCGCGACCGAGAGCGGTGCGTTGGCGGCGATGCGACCCGCGAGGTCGAGCGTGAACGCCTCCAGCTCGGCCTCTGGGACGAGATGGGCGAGCGCGCCCGCCCGGTGTAGCCGCTCGGCGCCGACCGGCGCTGCGGTCGCGAACATCTCCAGGGCGAGACCCGGTCCCAGGCGCAAGAGCGCATTGAGCAGGCCCTCGGGATCGTAGGGCAGGCCGAGCCGGGCTGGCGTGAAGGCGAGGCTCGCCGTGGCATCGCCAACGATGAGGTCGCAGCGCAGCGCGAGGTCGGTGCCCCCGCCCCAGGCCGAGCCATGCAGCATCGCGATGACGGGCGCCGGGCACTCGGCCACGCGGCGGAACAACGCCTGCAGGGCGCCGTCGCGCGCCAGGGGATCGCGGCCAGGCGCCAGCTCGGTGATGTCGAATCCGGCGCACCAGACCGAGTCGCCGGGTGCGGCACGCAGGATGACGGCGCGCACGTCCTGACCGGCGAGGCCGTCGAAGGCAGCGGTGAGGGCGCCAAGCATGGCGGGGCCGAGCGCGTTGCGCTTGGCTGGCTCATGCATCTGGATGACGGCGATGCGATGCTCGACGTGAGCCGATACGGGGGTCACGCCGTGATCGCGCCGGGCTCGGCGGGGAACCAGTCGCCGAGGACTTGCTCCTCCGTGTAGGAGGTGGCGGCGAGCTTGGCGAGCACGGCCGGGTTCGCCTCGTCGTAGAGGCGGAAGCTCAACGCGACCAGCTTCTTCGCCCGTCGCGTCCCATTCTCGACCGCCTCACCAGTCGTCCGGCGCAGGCTCGGGTTTTCCTTGAGCAGCTCCTCGATCGCGTCGCGAGCGTGGAGAACGGTCTCGCTCCAGCTCCGCCGTGGCGCGGCAGCCGGGGAAAGCTCCAGCTTCAGCAGATGCTCGATAATGGTTGCAACGCGGTTGTTCAGCTCGCTGCGCCGGGACTTGCCCAAGTCCTCTACCTCTTCCGCCAGGTTCTCCCAGTCGAGCGGCAGGTTGGTACCGGTCCGGGCAGCATCGCGCAGCGCCTTGGCCTGGACCTCCGTCCAGAGGACGAAATCCTCGTCATAGAGCTGCGCCAGGTCCGACATGATTGCCTCCGCTAAGGCCCGCCTGAGACTCTACCGTCGCCTGTTCGGTTGCAAGAGCCTGCTGTCTTGGTCGCCCGCTCTGCCTGTGCGAGGGTCGTGGCTGGAGGCTCGACCCGATGCGCCGTGTACTGCTCGTCCTCGCGATGCTGGCGCTTTCCTTGCCCGCGCGAGCGCAGCCAGTGCCCTGCCCGCAGGCCTTCGCAGGTGGCCAGCCGCCGGTGCTGCTCAACCCCCGGCTCGGCGCGGGCACACGCCTGCTATGCTATCATGCGTTCGCGGTGCTGCACTCGGCCGTGACGCGCACGGCGTTGTGGAGCGCCGAGCACCTCACGGCGGATCGGGTCGTGGCCGCGAGCCAACTGCCGCGAGAGGGCAGGTTCCACGCCGAGACGCGGCTGCCGCCGGCAGAGCGCGCCAATCTCTCCGACTACGTGCGCAGCGGCCTCGACCGCGGGCATCTCTCGCCGAGCGGCGACATGGCGACGCCCGAGAGCCAGCAGGACAGCTTCAGCCTAGCCAACGTGGTCCCGCAGGCGCCGCAGCTCAATCGCAAGCTGTGGGCAGCCATCGAGGAGGCCGTGCGCAAGCTCGCGCGGCAGGACGACGATCTCTACGTCGTGACCGGCGCAGTCTTCCAAGGCGCCGAACTGGGGCAGCTTCGCGGCCGCGTGCTGGTGCCGAGCGCGATTTACAAGGCAGTCTATGACCCCACGCGCGGCCAAGCCGCCGCCTATCTCTGCCCCAACGTGGACGATGCGCAATGCCAGGACGTGGGCCTCGCCCAACTCGCGCAGCAGGCGAGCGTCAACCCTTTTCCCGGGGTCGCCGTCGCAACGGCGCCACTGACTTTGCCCGCCCCCGAACTGCGCCGCCGCCGCTACCAGTCCGAGCGTCGCAGCCGAGAGAGGATCTCCCCATGACAGTCTTGCGCCCTTATGCCGACGACGCCGCCTCGACCAGCATCGGCGAGCTGACCGTGGAGAACGGCCGCGACTGCGTGACGATCTACGGAAGCCTCGACCTCACCCGCGACAAGCAAGGCCTGGCGCACGCACGGGCGCTGCTTCGCCTGGCGCAGGACGCCGTCAAGGCGCTGGAGGCGGTGCGCGACCTCCCGGACGCGCTGCCGCCGCCTTCGAGCCCGGGAACGGTGAAGAACCCGTTCGAGTAGGCGCGCGTCTCCGGGCGTCCTCGGCAGCGTTCGCCGTGCACCGCGACGGTCAGCGAGCGAAGGGGTCGTCGTTGGGAGCGGCACCCTGCTGCTGGCTGTCGTAGTGATGCTGGTCCTCCTGCCGGGACAGCTCTTTCTCGTGCTTGCGGTATTCATGGCGCCGCCACATGCCCGTCGCGCAGCCGCCCAAGGCGCCGAGGAATCCATGGTGCACTAAGTGCCCGCCCACGGCACCGGCAGCACCGTACTTGAGGCAGCCTCCCGGCTCGGCCTGTGCCGAACCGACGCTGGCCGCCAGCAATGCCGCCGCGGTGAAGGACGCAACCATTCGCATAGCTTCGGTCTCCAAAATCCAAGTGTGAGCTCAAACAGCGCGCGCGCTGAAGAGTTCGCCTCCGGTGCCCGAAATCAATGCCATGCTATCCAACCCGATGCAGCCGCGCTCCTTCTGCCGCGAGCCACGCTATGGCCGCGGCCCGGTGCGGCGTGAGCTGCTCGACCAGGGACCAGAAGTGCTTTCCGTGATTTATGTGGCGGAGATGCGCGACCTCGTGCGCGACCACGTAATCCTGGATGTGCTCCGGTGCCATGACGAGCCGCCAGGAGAACATCAGCGTGCCGTCGGCGGCACAGCTCCCCCAGCGCGAGCGCGTGTCCTTGATCGCGACGCGGCGGGGGGCGGTGCCGGCGAGCGCGGCCTTCGCCACCGCCCGCGCGCCGAGCCGCCGCCGCGCCTCGCGCCGCAGGAGGTCACGCACCCGGCGCGAGACGTGCTCCACCCCGCCGGCCACGTGGATGGCACCCGCCTCGATCCAGGCGCCGCCGCGCTCGCCCGGCAGGTGCCGGATCGGATGGGCAACGCCCTCGAGGGCCACGCTCCCGCCATCCTCGAGCGGCACGGCGCCGGGTAGGCGCGCCAGGCTGCGCGCCACCCAGTCCGCATGGGCGCGCAGAAGTGCTACGCCCGCCGCCCGCGCCGCGCGAGGCGGCAGTGTCACGACGACGCGCGCCTCCCGCGGGTCTATACGCAGGCTCACGCGCCGCGCCCGCCCGCTCCGGCGCCAGGCGACCGGGACGGCGCCGTCGGGCAGGGCGATGAGGTCGGACGACTCGGCTGGCATGACCCAAGCCTACCCTATTGATGGCACAGGAACAAACCTGCGGTGAGCGCCGGGCTGACCCAGGCGAACACGCAGGTGGCGAACAACACGAGCCAGGGCACGAGCCGGGCGAGGCAGCTCGCAGGCGTGGGAAGCAGGCGTCAGCTGAATCACACCATTAGGCTGCTTCGGACAGGATGATGCGCCGGCGAGCGACGGGCCGGGATGGGACGGCGCCGTAGAGATCCTTCACCGCCTCGGTGATCGTCACGCCCGCGAACCGCGGCGCAACGACTCGCCCAGCCCGTTCCCAGAAGCGGGCCCCGCGCAGCACGATGCGGGCACTCACGGGAGGAAGGTAAAGCGCGCTGTCCCGCCGCTCGACGTGGAACATGCACGCCGCCAGGAGCCTGCCGATCTGGCCCGGCGAGAACGGCTGGCCATGGCCGAACGGCGTGGCCTCGACATGAGCCCACATCCCGACCCGGTTAGGGGCGACGACGAGCAGGTGCCCGTCATCGCGGAGAACGCGCCAGATCTCGCGCAGGAGGCCGCGGGCGTTGTCGGCGGCTTCGAGGCCGTGGACGAGCAGGACGCGGTCGAAGGTGAAATCGGGGAACGGGAGCGCGTCCTCCTCGACCGTGCAGGTCAGGTTCGGGCTGCCCACCGGCCAACGCGCGGCGCCGACCTGGGCGGGCGTGGCGGCGACGCAGCGCGCCGCCTGCTCGCGCCACAGGCGGAGGTAGGGCGGCGCGAAACCGACGCCGAGGATGGATTGACCGGCGACATCCGGCCAGAGCAGCGCGAGCCGCTCGCGCACGAGCGCCCCAGCGACCGCGCCCCAGAGGGTGCCGTAGAAATCCGCCGCCGCATGCGCATCCGCTGCCATGGCGACGGTATAGCACTACACGGCGGCTAGCGGCCCAGTCCTTGAGCCTGGCGAGGCGGATCAGGGTTCCGGCGGGCCGGTGCCGGGGCGCGGGGGGGATTTGGGGCGTGGGTCCCCGGTGCTGGGCTGGGTTGTTGGAGGTTGGGTCGCCGTGGGTCCTGCTCCGCGGGCGCAGAGGGCGCAGGTCTCGCCTGGGGCGCTTGCTTGGGTGCTCTGGGCGGTGCGGTGCTGGCGGAGCTGGGCGTCGGTCAGGTTGGCGAGGCCGGTGTCGTGGCGCAGGCTCGCGATGAGGTCGGCGAGGGACTGGTCGTCGAAGTCGTCGTCGAGGTCGTCGTCGAGGTCTTCGTCAGCGTCGAAATCGGGTTCCTCGGGGCGTTCGCACGGCTCGGCGTATAGGGCGTCCGTCTCGGTGGGGCTGGGGCGGCGCGCGTGCCCGTTGGGGCAGCGGTCGTCGTTCTCGGTCCAGCGATGCTTCGGGGCGGGCGGGGCGCGGTCGGGCCCGGAGAGCTTGCGGGCGAGGGCGATGCGTGCGGCGGATGGTCCGGGCGATGCGGTCGAAGGGGATGGTGAGGTCGGGCTGGGGTTGGGCGGCGGCTGGGGCCGGCTCCGCGGTGGCTTGGCGGTGGACGGCGCGGGCGAGGTCGTCCTGTCGATGACTTCGTCGAGGATGCAGCGCTGGCGTCCTGGTCGCGCTGCCTCGGTCGGGGCCGGTATTGAGAGGCTGGCCCAGGGAGACATCGAGGAGGAGAAAGGGGTTTCTCGCCGGCGGGGTCAAGCGACGAATCGGATGCGGGCGCGCGGTTCGGCGGTCATCAGCCCGTGAAGGTGATGGAAAGCGTCGCGCTACCGCCACTGTCCCTGCAGCACCGCGCGCTGCGCCAGCGCCGCCCCTCCCAGCCCGGCTACGCGAGCTTGAAGTCCTGCACGGTGGCGGTCAGCGCCGCGGTCGCGGTCTGACCGAAGTGCGTCCGCAGCAGGTCGTCCGCACCCGCCGCCACCGTGGTCCCGATCATCGCGGTCAGGTCGCCGGGCAGACCCTGGCCGCTGTGCGCGAGGTCGGTCGTGATCTTGGGGTAGTAGATGGCGGCGATGTCGGCGCCGAGCGTGGTCGCGGCCGGGCTGGCCAGCGTGGCTGAGGTCAGCGTCTGGCCGAGCAACTGGCCGAGTTCGGCCTGCGAGAGGTCGAGCGTGGTGAAGTCGGTCGCGAGCTTGCCCGCGTCGGCGGTGGTGGATTTGTGGGCGAGATCGTCCTTGTAGAACTGCAAGAGGTCGGTGCCGATCTGCTTGAGCTGCGCCGTCGTGGGCGGGGGTGGCGGGTTCACGGTCACGGACGCCGTGCCGGGGGTCTGGTTGGGCCTGGCCGAGTTGGTGTCCGCGATGGTGAAGCTGGTGGTGCCGAACTGGCCGAAGGCGGGGGTGAAGGTCAGCGCGTCGAGGTCCGTGGTGACCGTGCTCGCGGGGCCGGTCAGGGTGATGGCGCCGTTGCTGGGGGTGCTGTGGTCGGTGGCGGCGTTCGGGTCCGAGAGCGTGCCGCTGGTGGTGGTGCTGGGGGTGACGGTGACCGTCTCGGTCGGCCGCCGGAGTTGGTGTCGCTGATGGTGACGCCCGCGAAGGGCTTGACAGTTGCGAGGCCCGTGGTCGTCTGCGGCTGGTCCGACGCGGGGACCGTGATGGTGGAGGCCACGAGCGGCGTGGTCAGGCCGATGGTGGCGGCGGCGGTGCTGGCAAAGCCGGCCGTGTCGGTGACGGTGTAGGTGAAGCTTGCGTGTTGCCGGCGACGGGGGCGCTCGGCGCGGTATAGGTCAGAGCCGCGTTCGGGTTGATTTGCACCGCGCCGCTGCCGGCGCCGACGGCGGTCACCGCCGCCCCTCTGAGCGTGCCGCCCGTGTGGGTATCGGGGCGACGTGACCTGTCGCCGGGCCCCAGGATTGGCCGGGTTGGGCCTTGGGGTCAGGGTGATGGCACGCCCGTGGGTGTCACCGTCGTCGTGCCGCTGATCGTCGTCTCGCCGGAACCGCTGACGCATCGGGAGGGACCAGCGGCGTGATCGTGACCGAGCCGTTGCCGCTCTGCACGCTCGCTTGTTGCACCAGGTTCGCGGTGCCGGCGTCGAAGGAGCCGCCGCCGCCGCACCGCCGGCCGACGAACTGCCGCCGCCGCCGCCGCCGCTGTAGCCGCCCCTCCACCGCCGCCGTATAGCCCCCGCCGCCGCCGCCGAAGCCGCCATCAAAGCCGGCTGCGCCGCCGCTGCCGCCTGCCCGCCGCTCCGGCGATGGCACCGCCGCTGCCGCCGTTGGTGTTGCTGCCGGAATTACCGCCGCTGCCGCCGCGCCCGCGTTCAGGCGTGGGTGTCGCGCCCGGCAGGACCACGAAGCTGCCGCCGCCCCCGCCGCCGCCGACCGTCGTTGGCGCGCGCCCGCCGCCGACTGGCGCTCCGCGTCCTCCGAGGCGGCGGTATTGAAGGTTCCCCCGGAAGGTGCCGGTACCGCCGCTGCGCCCGCGTTGCCGCCGCCGCCGTGCCGTGTCCGTTGGCGCCTTGAACGTCACGCTGGTCGGGCCGGGCGTGGTGTCGTTGAGGATGGTGGTGCTGTTCGAGCCGGACATGGGCGTGCTCCTTGGACGTTGTGTCTCCCGGCGCGGCCCATGGCTACCGCCGCACGGCGTCGGATCAGGGCGGGCTGCGCTGCGTGCCCGCGGCTTCTTCACAGCAGAGATGCGGGCTTGGCCCGGGTGCAAGGGCCATGCGACGGCCGGATAAATTTTGTGTCGCAATCTGTCCAACGGCGTCGCGATTTGCCCTATGATCGTCCCGCTTGCCTCTCCGCGTCGCTGCTGCGGGGACGGGGGGCACGGGGAGGGCAGGAGGAGCACCCCGGTGTCGCCGAAGCTGCATGGCTTCACGGTCATCGAGGTCTATGATCCGGCCGAGATGGATGAGCGGTCGCGCATGTCCCAGCGCCTGCCTGGGCGCCACAGCGTGCACGCCTACACGCTGCGCGATCCGGCCCTGCGCCGCGCCAGCCCAGGCCGCTGCTCGCCCGGCACGCGACGAGGCGGCGCCTGTTGCTCGGCCATGGCCGAGCGGTTCGGAACCGAGATCGGCATCGTCGAGCCCGGCCTGCCGGCCTACTGCTTCCAGCTGATCCGCTCGGGCCGCATGGCGATGACCACTCCAGACACGCCGGGAACGACGGAGGCCGGACCCGGCCACGGCGTCATCCAAAGCGGCCGGGCCGGCTTGCGGCAGCTGACCGCGGACGGCACCACGCGCACGAATGTCTGGATCGCGGTGGCGCGGGTCGAGGCTGCCCTCCAGGCTTGTCTCGGCGAGCGGCTGCGCGCGCCCCTCGTCTTCGCGCCCGGGCTCGACTGGGAGAGCGGCGCCGGCGCCGGGCTGCACCGCCTCGTGCTGCACCTCACGGAGGAGCTGGCGCAGCCCGGCGGCGGTCTCGCCGCGAGCGCGCCGGCGCTCGCCGCCTTCACCGATCTTGTCACGCATACGGCGTTGCGGGGCCTGGCGCACAGCTACACCGAGCGACTCGCGCGGCAGCGGGACGGCGCGACGCCGGCTTGCGTGCGCCGGGCTGAAGCCTACTTCCGCGACCACGCGGATCAGGCGATCCTGATGGAGGACGCCGCGGCCGCGGCGGGATGCAGCGTGCGGGCGCTGCAGCGCGCCTTTCAGGAGTTCCGCGACACGACGCCGCACGCGGCGCTCACGCGGGCGCGGCTGGAGCTGGCGCGGGCGGCGCTGGCGCGCGGGGAGGCGAGCGCGGCCGCCATTGCTCGGCGCTATGGCTTCAGCAACGCCGGCCGCTTCGCCGCCGCCTACGCGGGTCGCTTCGGCGAGCTGCCATCCGAGACGCTGCGCCGGCCGGCATAGCGACGATGACGATAAGCCGGCGCGCATTCATGGCGGCGTCGGCCGCGGCGGCGCTGCAATCGAGCGAGGCGGACGGGTGGGAGCTGCCGAGCGGCGATCTGCTGCCGGTGCTGGCGCGCGACCGCACGCTCAAGCTGGAGCTCGTCTATGAGATGGGCAGCGCCATGCTGCTCCGGCCCAATCATCTCTTCCCGCCCTTCGACAACCCGGCGGTGCGGCGCGCACTCCTCGGCGTCGTCGATCAGACCGAGGCCATGATCGCAGTGGCGGGCACCGGCCCCACACTTCGGAGGGTGCCATGCGGCTTCTTTCCGCCGGGCTCGCCCATGGCCAGCGACGCCGGGATGGCGGTGCTGACCGGCGAGCCCGAATACGACCGGGCGCGCGGAAGCGGATTGCGGCCGAGATCCAGGCGCAGGCCTTCGAGGATGTGCCATACTTGCCGCTCGGGCTGTTTTACAGCCCCAGCGCCTACCGCGCCGACCTGACCGGGATCCTGCGTGGTTTCCCGATCTTCTGGAGCGTGCGGCGGCGGGCCTGACGACCGCAACTCGCGCCCGCGACCCTTGCACAGAGCGGCGGCGGCGGGCAGGGTGCGGCGCCCACAGATCGGAGACCGCCGTGACCCTTCTGGCGCAGCCCTTGCCTATCCTCGCGGACAACTATGCCTGGCTCCTGCGCGACGACGCGACGGGAGCGCGCGCCGTCGTGGACCCGGCGGACGGGGAGGCCGTGATCCGGGCGGTCGAGGCGGATGGGGGGCGGCTCGATCTGATCCTGCTCACGCATCACCACGCCGATCACGTTGCGGGGACGGATGCGGTGCGCGAGCGGTTCGGCTGCCCGGTGGTGGGGGCGGCGGCGGATGCGCGCCGGCTGCCGCGGCTGGACCGCGCCGTGCACGATGGAGACGAGGTGGCGCTGGGGGAGTTGCGGGGGCGGGTGCTGGAGACGCCGGGCCATACGCGGGGCGAGATCTGCTACGCGTTTCCGGGCGTGCTGCTCAGCGGGGACGTGCTGTTCAGCCTGGGGTGCGGACGGCTGCTGGAGGGGAGTGCGGAGGAGATGTTCGCGAGCCTGCGCAAGCTCGCGGAACTGCCCGCGGACACGCTCGTCTGCTGCGGGCACGAATACACCGAGAGCAATGCGCGGTTCGCGCGGCACGTTGATCCGGACAACGCGGCGCTGCGTGCCCGCGCCGAGGAGGTCGCGCGCCTCCGGGCGGCGGGCAAGCCCACGGTGCCGAGCCGGCTCGGCGACGAGCTGGCGGAAAACCCGTTCGTCCGCGCGCCCGACGCCGCGCGCTTCGCAGAGCTTCGCAAGCAGAAGGACGGCTTCCGTTGAAGCTCTACTACTCGCCGACGAGCCCCTACGTGCGGAAAGTGCTGGCCTGCGCCATCGCCCGCGGCATTGACGAGCGCATCGAGAGAATCGAGACCAACCCGCACGAATCGCCGCCCCTCCTGCTGCGCGACAATCCGCTGAGCAAGGTGCCCTGCCTCATAACGGAAGACGGTCTCGCGCTCTTCGACAGTCCGGTGATCTGTGAATACCTGGACAGCGTCGGCGACGTGATGCCGCTCTTCCCGCCGCACGGCGCTGCACGCTGGCGAGCGCTGCGCTTCCAGGCGATCGGCGACGGAGTCATGGACGCGGCCGTACTGCGCCGCATGGAGCAAGGCCGCCCGCGCGAGGCGGCGCGGGACGCAGTCATAGCGCGGCAGGAAGCGGCGATCGCGCGGACGCTGGATCTACTCGAAGCAGATACGCCAGCGTATCATACCGACATCGGAACTCTCACGATCGCGTGCGCGCTCGGCTATCTCGACCTGCGCTTCGGGGAAGCTAGGTGGCGCGAGGGGCGGCCTAAGCTCGCCCACTGGCAGGAGTCCTTGGCCGCGGGGCCGGAGCTGGCCAGGACGGCGCCGCCCGCAGGCGCATGACGTCGCGGAGCCTGAATATCCGTACGGCGTGGTTGACAGCAGCTTAATGGATCGTGTTGAACGTGAGACACCCTAAGCAGATCCCCGAAGCATGGTGTAGATATGAGATTCTTTCTGCTTCTCGCTGCCATGCTATTCTCGTCTGCTGCTTGGGGGACACCGCACCGGTCCACTCGCCATCATGTGGCGCAGGCTGCCCCACTGCCGCCGCCACCGGCGACACCGTATGACGAGTGCGAGAGGGCAATAGGTGCCGCGGAGCACGCTCAGTCGATTCCGCCGCTGATCCTTCCCGCGATCGGGCGTGTCGAGAGCGGCCGGCCCGACCCGGATTCGAAAAGCCGCATCCGCCCCTGGCCTTGGACCATCGACGTCGAGGGCCAGGGACAATCGTTCGCGACGAAGGAAGAGGCCATCGCCGCCGTGCAGGCGCTGCAAGCGGGCGGCGTGCGCTCGATCGACGTGGGATGCATGCAAGTCAACCTGCTGCAGCATCCGGATGCCTTCGCCAGCCTCGACGCGGCGTTCGACCCGGCGACGAACGCCGCCTACGGCGCGCGCTTCCTCGCAGCACTTTTCCACCAGACCGGAAGCTGGCCGATGGCGATCGCGGATTACCATTCGCAGACGCCCGAGCTGGGGATCCCTTACCAGCAGCGTGTGCTGGCCGGCTTGCCGGGCTGGGCGCCGCTCGTCATCCCCGGCGGGAACCCCTTCATGACGGCCACGAAGTCGAAGCAGGGCGGCCCCTACGCGGCGTGGCCGCCGCGCAGCGCCACGTTCGCCGCCTTCGCGCCGCAATCCTATACGTTCGGCGCCTTCGCGCCCGCGCCTGACTTAGCCTTGGCAACGCTGATGTCAGGCCGCAAGCGGCTCACCCTCTTCCCGACAACGCGCCGGACGACGCAGGTGGCGGAGCTGCCCGCCAAACGCGTTCGCAGATAGGGCCAGCCGCGGGACGCTTTGCTGAGCGTATCGCTGCATCGAAGGCGGCGCGGAAATCTCACGCCGAGGTTGCGTTCCTTGGCCGCAACCTATGCGCATCCAAGTAAGCACCTAGCTTGACCGCACTGGCGTCGCGATCGGCCATAGCAACGTAGCCGTCCGGCCGCACGAGATAAGCTGCGTTCCGCCGCAGACCGGCCCGCCGGCACGCACGCCGCCACGGGAAGGCGTGCAGGGGCAGCCGCCGCGCCGCGCACGTCTCGACGAGCTCGCGCGTCGGGTCCCCATAGACGTGGACCTGCCAATCCAAGGCCGCCAGGGGGGCGAAGTTGTCGCCGCCCTCGACCCATGGCAGGCGGTCGCCGCCCCTGACCCGCCCGGCGCGCCCGGTGCTAAGGCCGCTCGCACGATAGTTCACGCGCGCCTGCGACATGGTGCGGAACAGGAAGCGGCGCATGACCCGCAGCCGGAACAGTGCCGGAGCGAGGCGCGGCACGAGGTGCAGCCGCACGCGCCGGGCGATGGCGCCGCGGCTGGTCACCAGCGTGAACGCGCGGTCCGTGGTGGCTACGAGCCGCCGGGCGAAGGCGATGCGCTCGGGCTCGTAGCTGTCGAGGAGCCGCGGATCGGCGCGCCCAGCCAGCACCTCCGCGAGTTTCCAGGCGAGGTTCACCGCATCGCCGATACCAGTGTTCATGCCCTGCCCGCCCACGGGGCTGTGGATGTGCGCTGCATCCCCGAGGAGGAAGACGCGCCCCTCGCGGAACCGGGCGGCGACCCGGTGGTGGACGTGGTAGGTCGAAAACCAGTTCACGCGCTCGACCAAGATGCCCATGCGCCGGAGGATGGCTGGGCTCACATCCTCCCAGGCCAGCTTTGCGTGCTGATCAGGAGCGTCCCGGCGCACTGTGCCGATGAGCCGCGCGCGCCCGGTCCCGCGCAGGGGGAACACGGCCAGGAAGTCGGCCTCGTCGAGTGCCACGTGCAGCTCGCCGTTCATCACCGGGCCGCTGCCGTCCACGTCGGCGACGTAGAAGAGATCGCTATATGTCCCCCCTGGGAACCCCGTGCCGAGTGCCTCGCGCACCGTGGAACGGGCGCCGTCACACCCGGCGAGGTAGTCCGCAGCGCAATCCTCTTCTGTCCCGTCGCGGCGCCGTAGCCGCGCCAGGACGCGGCTGTTTTGGTCCTCGAACCGGAGCAGCTCGGTCGGGCGCTCGACCGTGACGCCGGATACCGCGAGATACTCGATCAGCAAGCGCTCGTGCTGATCCTGTGGGTAGATCAGCCCGTAGGGGAACGGGCTGAGCCCAGCTCCGATCGCACCGAAAGGCACGCGTGCGGCTTTCCTGCCCCGAACCCAGAGATTTGCCGCGGCGAGTTCCTGCCCAGCCGCGACCGCCGCAGCCGCCAGGCCGATCTGGCCGTAGAACTCAAGCGTGCGCGCCTGCACGGCCAGCGCCCGGGACGTGGTCCCGGGCTCGGCTGCCTTGTCCACGACGCGGACACGGACGCCCAGGCGAGCGAGCCACAGCGCGAGGACCAGCCCGGTTGGACCGGCGCCGACAACGAGAACTTGGGTCTCGGACATCAGGGGGCCTCGTGGCCGTTGCAGCAAGGAGCGTGGCCGTTATCTTCGGCGCGCACGGGAAGCTGCTGCAAGGGCGCACGACGCGGGCGAGACCGCTGCCGGCAGTTCGGGCTCCCTCAGTCCAGGATCCGGTCGAGCCGCTGCATGGAGACGCTCCAGGCATACCGCTGCTCGACGATCCGGCGCGCGGCGGCGCCCAATCCCGGATGCGCGCCGCGCAGCACCTCGGTGACGAGCGCGGCGAACCCTGCCGCGCCCTCGCCTACGAGCATGTCCCGGCCCGGCTCGGCGTTGACGCCCTCGAATGCCTGCGGCGTCGCAACGACTGGTCGGCCCATGGCCATGCCTTCGAGGACCTTGTTCTGGATTCCGCGGGCGATACGCAACGGCGCCACGACGGCGTCGGCGTGAGCGACGTAGGGCCGCACGTCGGGTACGCGGCCCGTGACCTGAACGCCGGGCAAGGACTTTAGAGCGAGCACGTCCGGCCCTGGGTCCGCGCCCACGACGTGGAACCGCGCGCCGGGCGTCGCTGCGCGGACGAGCGGCAGGGCCTCGCGCGCGAACCAGCCAGCCGCGTCGGCATTCGGCCAGTAATCCATGTTGCCGGTGAAGACGAGGTGCGGCCCCGGATCCGTATAGGGCGTCTCGAAAGCGAGCCCGGGCGCGAAGCGTTCCAGGTCCACCCCATTCTCGATCGGCACCACGCGGCCCTGCATCTCCGGGGCGAGTTCGAGGAAGCGGCGGCACTCCGGCTCGGAGACGAGGAACGTGCGCTCGCACGCCATGGCCGCCCGGCGCTCATAGGCGAGCAGCGTGCGCGCCTCCCGCGCCCAGACGAGGCGCATGGGGAACCGGGCGTCGCGCGCGTACTCGGCCCATTTCTCGGAGTCCACGTCGGTCATGTCGAGGATGCGGCGCCCGGCGTGGCGCAGGCCGTAGGGCGCCATCGCCGTCGAGTAGATGTAGAGGATGTCGGGCCGCTCGCGCGCCACCGCGGCGTCGATCCAGGCACGGAGGTCCCGGTTCGCGTAGTAGTCCAGCATGAGCGGCCGGCCCGGGCGGATGCGGGCGAGCGCGCGCCACTTCTGAACCCGCTTGTCGAGCGGGAACGCGCCCACCTCGGCGCAGATGCCGCGCAGGGCTTCGAGGTGCTGCCAGTCGCTCTCCTGGTCCACGAGGCAGCCCAGCAGCACGCGGTAGCGCGTCGCCAGATGGCGGATCACGTTGAAGGCGCGGATCTTCTCGCCGCGGTCGGGCGGGTAGGGGATGCGATGGGAGATGAAGAGCAGGGTCGGCACGGCTGATTCGCAACAAAAAGTGGTTTTTCGTTATACATCTACAACCGACCAGGCGCAAACGCCCCGGCTTCGGCTCCGGAGCTACCCGGCACCGGCTCCCGGCCCTAGGATGGCGGGGAATGCCGCCTCCCCTCAATTCCGCTAGGTTCAGCGCCCCCGCCCTCGTCGCCGGCCACGGCCGCACGGCGATGCTCACCGAGGACGGCGAGCTGCTCCTGCTCGGCAGGTCCGAGGCGGCCACCCTCGTCCGTCTCGCGTCGCCGCCGCTGCTCGTCCACGCGCCGGCGACGTGGCGACGCCTGGGCCTGCCGCCCGGCACGCCTTGTCTCGACCTGCTCCAGTTGTTCGCCTTCGGTCCTGCCTGCCCGCCCGGCGGCGCCGACACCGCGCGGCCTCGCGCTCGCGCTCGATGAGGAGGTGCCGCGGAGTTTGGAGGAGGAAGCGATACTCCTGCCCCGGCTCGCGGCGCGCTTGCTGCGCCGGCTTCGGCAGGGCCGCAGCCTCGCGCTGAACCGCGACGCGGCCGGGCTTGCGGCGCGGATGGGTGACTCCGGCTGGCCATGGGCTGCGTCGGTGCTTGACGCAATCGACGCGCCGGAGGCCGTGCCGTCCGTGGACGGACTGCGCGTCTGGCGGACCCTGCCGCAATGGGAGGAACGGGCGCCGCCACCGCCTCCTGGCAGCGTCCCCGTCCGGCGAGCCGACGCCCGGCGGCGCCTCGCCGACCTGCTCGGTCCGCAGGCGGAGCAGCGCCCCGGCCAGAGCGACTACGCCGCCGCGGCGACGGACGCTTTCCTGCCGCGCGATGCGCCGGGCGATCCGCGCCTCGTGCTCGCCGAGGCCGGAACGGGGACGGGCAAGACTCTCGGCTACATCGCGCCGGCCAGCCTCTGGGCCGAGCGCAACGGCGCACCCGTCTGGATCAGCACCTATACGCGCCACCTGCAACGCCAGGTTCAGGCGGAGGCAGCGCGGCTCGTGCCCGATCCGGACGAGCGGCGGCGCCGGGTGGTCGTGCGCAAGGGTCGCGAGAACTACCTCTGCTTGCTGAATTTCGAGGAGCAGGTGAACGCGGCGCTCTCAAGGGGAAATGGGGCTGGCGGGGCACCTGGGATCGTCCCGCTCGGCCTCGTCGCGCGCTGGGCGCTCGCGACGGTGGAAGGGGACGTGCTGGGCGGCGACTTGCCGGGCTGGTTCCCGGAGCTGTTCGGCCCCGCCCTGCTGCCCGCCATCGCCGACCGCCGCGGGGAATGCATCCACGGCGCCTGCCCGCACTACCGGACCTGCCTCGTGGAGCACACGATCCGCCGCGCGCGCGGCGCGGACCTCGTCGTCGCGAACCACGCGCTCGTCATGGCGCAGGCGGCCTGGGGCGGCCTCGACGACGACAGCGTGCCTGTCCGCTACGTGTTCGATGAGGGCCACCACCTGTTCGATGCCGCGGACGGCGCGTTCTCGGCGGAGCTGTCGGGCTGGGCGGGCATGGATCTGCGGCGATGGCTGCTCGGCGCCGAGGGCAGCCGCTCCCGCGCGCGAGGCTTGCTGCGGCGGCTCGAAGACCTCGTGGCGGGCAAGCCGGAACTGCTGGCGCCCTTGGAAGCGGCGCTGATCGCTGCCGCCATGCTGCCTTTGCCGGGCTGGGCGGAGCGCTTGGCCGAGCCCGGCGGCGACAACCCTTTCGAGGCCCTTCTCCGCCTCGCGCGCACCCAGGTCCTCGCCCGCACGGCCGAGAGCGAACCCGGACCCGGCGCCCCAATGGGCATGATCGAGTGCGCGCTGCACCCGCCCGTGCCTGGCCTGGAAAACGCCGCAGACCGGCTTGGCCGGGCGCTGCGGCGAGTTGCCGAGCCTCTGGAAACCCTCGTCGCTCGCCTCGGAGACAGGCTGGATGCTGAGGCGGAGGAGCTGGACACCCAGGCGCGCAACCGGATCGAGGCGGTTTGCCGCTCGCTCAAGCGCCGGGCGCTCGACCGGCTTGCTGCCTGGCAGGCCATGCTGCGGGCCGTGGGCGAGCCGATGCCGGAGCCCGGCGTCCGCCCCGACTACGTCGACCTGATCCGCCTCGACCGGCGCACTCGTGAAGGATGGGGGGATGAGGACCGCGACGTCGGCCTGCACCGCCACTGGCTCGACCCGACGATCCCCTTCGCCGCGACCCTGGCCGCTCCGGCGCACGGCTTGCTCGTGACCTCGGCGACGCTGCGGGATGCGGGCGCGGGCGGTCCCGAGGCCGGATGGGCCGAGGCCGAGGCGCGGGTCGGCGCGACCCACCTCCCCTCGCCGCCGCTGCGCGTCCAGGTCGCGAGCCCGTTCGACTACGCGCGCCAGACGCTCGCCTTCGTCGTCACCGATGTTCCGCCCGGCGACACGGCCGCGCTCGCTGCCGCGTTCCGCGCGCTGTTCGTTGCGGCGGGCGGCGGCGGCCTGGGTTTGTTCACCGCTATTCGCCGGCTGCAGGCGGTCCATGCCCGGCTCGCACCCGCGCTGGAGGAGGCTGGCATCCCATTGCTCGCGCAGCACGTGGACGCGATGGACAACGCCACGCTCGTGGACGTGTTCCGCGCCGAGGAGGCGAGCTGCCTGCTGGGGACGGACGCGATGCGCGACGGGGTCGATGTGCCGGGCCGGGCGCTGCGGCTCGTGGCGTTCGAGCGCGTGCCCTGGCCACGCCCGGACATCCTGCACCGCGAGCGGCGGCTGCATCTCTCAGGCGGCGACCCGCGCGGCTACGACGATGCCAAGGCCCGGCTGCGGCTGCGCCAGGCGTTCGGACGCCTCGTCCGCGCCGCCGACGACCGCGGCGTGTTCGCGCTTCTCGACGCGCGCACACCATCCCGCCTGCTCTCGGCCTTCCCGGCGGGCGTGCGCGTCGAGCGTGTCGGCCTCGCCGAGGCCGTGACGCGCACAAGAACATTCCTTGCCGAGACTCGCGAACCCGTGCGTTGATCGCGGCAGGCTGCTGACGCAGGGTCCGCGCACGATGACGGAGGATAGAATGCTCGCCCGGACGGGACTTGACGCACAGGAGGCGCTGGTCTGTACCATGGTGCTGGTGGCCGCCAGCGACGGCGATCTCACCGACCGGGAGATCGGCACCATGGCGGGCATCGTCCAGACCCTGCCCGTCTTCGCCGATTTCGAGAGCGACCGGCTGGATGTCGCTGCCGATGCAGCCGTGGCGCTGCTGGAGGAGGATGAAGGCCTGGCGCACGCGGGGCGGCTGATCCGCGATGCGCTGGAGCCGCGCCTTCGCGAGACGGCGTATGCCCTGGCCTGCGAGGTCGTCGCCGCGGACGGGTTCGCGTCGCAGCCGGCATTGCGCATGCTGGAATTCGTGGCGGCCGAGCTGCACCTCGACCCTCTCGTCGCAACAGCCATCGAGCGTGGCGCTCGCGCTCGGCACCAGCTCGTGTAGGCGCAGTGGAACACGCGGCCGTGTAGGGCGTTAGCTCAGCAGACACGGAGAAGCAATGATGAGCGAGAATGCGAAGGAAGGCCCCGCGCTGAGCGCGACCCTTCAGGAAGTGCAGGGTTGGTTCCCGAACGACGCCGCGCTGCAGGGGGCACTCGGCAAGCTAACGCTTGCCGGCTATGACCGCGCGGATTTCAGCTTGCCGGAGGAGCAGGTGCTGACGAACCCGGCTGCAGCGACGCCGGATGAGGGCGCGGCGGCCGCCGACACGTCCATCGATCGGCAGCAGATCCGCACCATGAATGCGGGTATGGCCGGCTACACGGGCGCGACCATTGCCGCCGGTGCTGTGGTGGCCACGGGCGGAGCGGCGGCGCTCGCGATCGGTGCGGCGGCAGCCGCCGGCCTCGGAGCAACGGCCGTCGCGCAAGGGATCGGCCATGCGGCCGAGCAGGCGCAAGTCGCCGAACGCGATCGGCGCGGCGCGGCTGGCACCTTGGTTCTCGCAGTCCACGTCGCGGACCAGGCGCAGGGCGATCAGGCGGCCCAGATCATGCGCGAGAATGGCGCGACAGAGACGAGGCTGATCACGCGCGCTGACGAGGCATTGACCGCGGGCGTCAGCGCCTCGTCGTGGACGGGCTAGTTACATGGCCTTCAAGTTCGGCGCCTCTTGAGACTGGATGATCTTGAGGTTGGTCGCCGCAGCCTTGCCACGCTCCTGCATGATCTCGTAAGAGACCTTCTGGCCGTCGTTCAGGCCCTTGAGGCCGGCAGCCTGGACCGCCGTGATATGAACGAACACGTCCTTGCCGCCGTCTTGCGGCATGATGAAGCCGAAGCCCTTGGTTGCATTGAACCACTTCACGGTGCCAGTCGCCATCTCTGAACCTTCCCCCCTCTCCGTGCCCGGCAACAGCGCCCAGGCTCGCTCGCGACCGGGCCGCCTTTCAGCCGTGGGTTGCACCCGGGGAGCGGGGCTTATCAGGCCAGACAACGACACGATGGCGTGACTATAGGGGCAGAGTGCGCGCGCCGTGTCAACGTTCGGGAACGTGCCGGCTCCTTGTTCGTCTCGTGTTCCGCTGTCGCCGCCGCTACTCCGAAGGCGTCTTTCCCGAGCCTTCGTCCAGGTCCTGCACAAGTTCGTTGAGGGCGGTCTTGTCTAGCTTCTTGGCCTTGTCAATCAGATCGTCGGCCTTCTTCTCGTCGCCCTTGTCGAGTGCCTCCAGCGCCTCCTCGCCTAGCTCGCGGGCTTGCTCGTGCTTGTCGGACATCCTCGGTCTCCTTGCAACCGCAGCCGTAGCGCGCGACTGCGAGGCGAGTTGCCTCAATAAAGGTTGACCCGGAGCCGCTCCTGCAGCCCCTCGTCGTACCCGGCGCCGATTCGCCCAGCGCTCGCCTCGGCCAGGATGCGGCCCGGCGTCGGCAGGCTCGCGCGATCAACCCGGCTCTCCGGCTCCCACAGGCGTGCACGCAGGACGGCGCGCGCGCACTGAAAATACACCTCGGCGACGCGCACCACGAGCACCGTCCGCGGCACCCGGCCCTGCACGGCGAAGCGCTCGCACAAGGCGGCGTCCGCGTGGACCTCGCCGGTGCCGTTCACCCGCACCGTCTCGCCGACGCCGGGGATAAGGAAAAGCAGCGCGAGGCGCGGGTCGGCGACCAAGTTGCGCAGACTATCGCCCCGATTGTTTCCGCGGCGGTCGGGCAGAATCAGCGTGCGCTCGTCCTCGACGTGAACGAAGCCGGGCGCGTCTCCGCGCGGCGACGCGTCCACGCCGTCTGGCCCGCACGTCGCGAGCACGCAGAATGGCGACGCCTCAATCAGGGCACGGTAGGTCGGGATCACCCTATCCGCGACTTTCGCCAGGCTCGCCGGCACCGGCTCGCCGTAGAGTGTGTCCAGCTCGGTCAGGCTCGTAACCTTGCTCACCGCCGTGCCGCCTCCATGATGGCCTTCATGCACGCGACCGCCCCGGCCAATCCGGCGAACATGGCCTGACCCACGAGGAAATGGCCGATGTTCAGCTCGGCGACTTGCGGCATGGCAGCGACGGGCGTGACGTTCGCGTAGGTCAGGCCGTGCCCGGCGTGGCATTCGAGGCCGAGCGCCGGCAGCATCCGCGCCGCTTCGCGCAGCCGCTCCATCTCGCCGGGCTTGCCCTCGGCGTAGGCGCCCGTGTGCAGCTCCACGCACGCGGCGCCCAGCGCCGCTGCCGCTTGGAGCTGCGCTGGGTCGGGGTCGAGGAACAAGCTGACGCGGATGCCGGCGTCATTGAGCGCGGCGACCTTGGAGGCCAACGTCTCCGCCTGCCCGGCCGCGTCCAGGCCGCCTTCGGTCGTGACCTCCTCGCGGCGCTCTGGAACCAGGCAACACGCCGCTGGGCGCAGGCGGCAGGCGATGGCGACCATCTCGTCGGTCGCCGCCATCTCCAGGTTGAGCCGGATTGCGTGCGCTTCCGCGAGGCGCTCCACGTCGGCGTCGCGGATGTGGCGCCGATCCTCGCGCAGATGCGCCGTGATCCCGTCCGCTCCCGCGCCGACCGCGACGAGGGCCGCCGCGAACGGGTCGGGGTACGTGCTGCCGCGCGCGTTGCGGATCGTTGCGACGTGATCGACGTTGACGCCGAGGCGGATGGTCATGCTCTCCTCCGGGCCGCAAGCTCGCCGGCGAGGCGGATCGCGGCGATGAGGCTGGCCGCGTCGGCCCGCCCGGCGCCCGCGATGTCGAACGCGGTTCCGTGGTCGGGCGAGGTCCGCACGATAGGCAGCCCTAGCGTTACGTTGACGCCGCTTGCCATGTCCAGAGTCTTGAGCGGGATAAGCGCCTGGTCGTGATACATGCAGATCGCGGCATCGTAGCCTGCCCGCGCCGCCGGTGTGAACATGGTGTCGGGGGGCCAGGGACCGCTCGCCGCGATGTCCTCTGCCTGCAACGTCCTGATAGCGGGCACGATCAGGCGAGCTTCCTCGTCGCCCATGGCGCCGCCCTCGCCCGCGTGCGGGTTCAGCCCGGCGACGGCGAGGCGGGGCGACGGGACGCCGAACTGCTCGCGAAGCGCCGTCGCGGTGATGCGCGCCGCCGTCACGATTGCATCCGCGCTCAAATCCTCCAGCGCCCGGCGCAGCCCCACGTGGACCGTCACCGGCACGACGCGGAGGTAAGCATTCGCCAGCATCATCACCGGTCTCGCGCAGCCCGTGAGCGCGCCGAGGAACTCTGTGTGACCGGGGTAGGCGAAGCCGGCGCCGTAGAGGGTAGCCTTGCTGATCGGGTTGGTGACGACGCCGCCCGCCTCGCCCGCGAGCGCGAGCCGGACCGCCCGCTCAATGCTCTCGATCACCGCGGGCGCATTGCGCGGATCGGGGCGCCCGGGGTGCGGCGGGGTAGCGAGGGCGACGGGCAGAACGGGCAAGGCATGCGGAAAGCATTCTGCCGCCTCCGCGGTGGATGCAACCGCGGTTCCGAGCTGCGCATCGCCGACCAGCACGAAGGCCGGTCCCGTGGCGCGCAGGGCGTCCCAAGCCGCCCGCGTGATCTCCGGGCCGATCCCGGCGGGGTCGCCTATGGTCAGGGCGAGAGGCAGCCTACTCAGGCGTGACCTCACTTGCCGATTCCTGCGCCGCTGATTGCGCCTTTGCAGCAATCCGGATCACCGGCTCATGACGCACGGGGAAGTTCACGGAGTTGGCGATGAAGCACTTGGCATTCGCCTCCTCGTGCAGCGCGTGCGCGCGCTCCACGTCGCTGCCCGGCGCGAGCACGATCTCGGGCTGCAGGACGACTTCCGTGAACTTGCCCTCGCCGCCGGGTTGCTCGTGCATGAAGCCATCGGCGCAGTCCTCGTAGGCGGTGACGACGACGCCGTTGACCGAGCAGAGGTGCAGATACCAGAGCATGTGGCACGCGCTGAGCGAGGCGACGAGCAGCTCTTCCGGATTGTAGCGCGCCGGGTCGCCGCGGAAGGCCGGATCGCTGCTCGCCGAGATCGCGGGCTTGCCGAGGGCGGTGATCTCGTGCTGCCGGGCATAGGCGCGGTAAGCGCTGGTGCCGCTGCCCTTGTCGCCCGTCCAGGTGATGGTGACGGTGTAGGCGTGGTCCTTCGGAGTTTCTATGACCATCAGATGTGGATTGCCCTGTTCTCGACGGCGAGCGCCGCCTCCTTGACGGCCTCGCTCAGGCTGGGATGCGCGTGGCAGATGCGGGCCACGTCCTCGGAAGAGGCGCCGAACTCCATGGCAGTCGCCAGCTCGGCGATCAAGGTGCCCGCATCCGGCCCGATGATATGGGCGCCGAGGATGCGGTCAGTGTCCTTGTCGGCGAGGATCTTCACGAAGCCGTCCGTGCTGCCCATGGCACGCGCCCGGCCGTTCGCCGTGAACGGAAACTTGCCGACGCGGTAGGCGGTGCCCTGCTGCTTGAGGGTGTCCTCGGTCTGGCCGATGCTTGCGACCTCGGGCCAGGTGTAAACGACACCGGGGATCACGTCGTAGTTGACGTGCCCGGCCTGGCCGGCGATCCGCTCGGCACAGGCAACGCCTTCCTCCTCGGCCTTGTGCGCGAGCATGGGGCCGGCGATCACGTCGCCGATGGCGTAGATGCCTGGCACGTTCGTCGCGTAGTGCGCGTCCACCTTCACGCGCCCGCGCTCGTCGAGAGCGACACCCGCCTCGGCGAGGCCGAGACCGTCCGTGTAAGGTTTGCGGCCGACGGCGACGAGGACGACATCCGCCGTCATCTCCTCCGGCTCGCCGCCCTTGGCGGGCTCGAGCGTGAGAGTCACGCCATCGTTGCCCGTGCCGGGCCGCGACGACCTTGGTGCCGAGGCGGAACTTGATGCCCTGCCGGCCCAGCGTGCGCTCGAACTGCTTGGCGACCTCCGCGTCCATGCCCGGCACGAGGCGGTCGAGATACTCGATCACCGTGACCTCGGCGCCGAGCCGGCGCCAGACGCTGCCCAGCTCGAGGCCGATGTAGCCGCCGCCGATGACGGCGAAGCGCTGGGGCACCTCGTCCAGCTCCAGGGCACCGGTGCTGGTGACGATCGCCTCCTCGTCCACCTCGACGCCGGGCAAGGTCAGGCTCTCGCTGCCGGTCGCGATGACGATGGCCTTGGCGTCGTAGCTCTTGCCGTCCACCTCGACGCGGCCCGGCCCGGCGATGCGCCCCTCGCCCTTGAGCCATGCTACCTTGTTCTTGCGGAACAGGAACTCGACGCCCTTGACGTTGGCGCCGACCACCTCGCCTTTGCGCGCCATCATGCGGTCGAGGTCGAGCTTTACCCCGTCCACGAGGACGCCGTGCTCGGCGAAGGCGTGGCGCGCCTCCTCGTAATTCTCGGAGGATTGCAGGAGCGCTTTGCTCGGGATGCAGCCGATGTTGAGGCACGTGCCGCCCAAGGTCGCGCTCTTCTCGACGCAGGCCGTCTTGAGGCCGAGCTGCGCCGCGCGGATGGCGCAGACGTAGCCTCCGGGGCCGCCGCCGATGACGATGACGTCGTAGCTGTCGCTCATTCTCTGGTTCCTGGAAGCGGCGCGGCTAATGCATGCGCGCCAGCAAATACCCGATCACGCCCCCAATCGCGCCGAAGAGGGCCGCGGACGCGGCAACGGCGGTCGTGAATACCTTCCACGGCTCGTAGCGGAGAAGCCCCTGCTTATAGGCCGTGTCCGCCTGCTTGTTCTCCAGGTCCGCGCGCATCACGGCCATCCTTAGCTCCCGCTCCTCGGCGTCCAGCGTCTCACTCAAAGGTGGGGCTGCCTCGCCTACAAGTCCAGCAGCAGCCGCCGTGGGTCCTCCACGCCTTCCTTCACGCGCACGAGGAACGAGACCGCCTCCTTGCCGTCCACGATGCGGTGATCGTAGCTCAGGGCGAGATACATCATCGGCCGGATCTCGACCTTGCCGCCCACGGCCACAGGGCGGTCCTGGATCTTGTGCATGCCCAGGATGCCGCTCTGCGGCGGGTTGAGGATCGGCGTGCTCATCAGGCTGCCATAGACGCCGCCGTTGGTGATGCTGAACGTGCCGCCCGACAGCTCTTCCAGCTTCAGCGCCCCGTCCCGCGCGCGGCGGCCGAACTCTGCGATGGCGCGCTCGATCTCGGCGAAGCCCATGCGGTCCGCATCGCGCAGCACGGGTACCACGAGGCCGCTCGACCCGCCGACCGCGATGCCCATGTTGACGAAGCGCTTGTAGATGATTTCGTCGCCGCTGATCTCGGCGTTGACGGCGGGGAACTCGCGCAGTGCCGAGACGCAGGCGCGGACGAACAAGCCCATGTAGCCTAGCCGCGCGCCCTGGTGCCGCTTCTCGAACGCCTCGCGATACTCGGCCCGGAGCGCCTGCGCCGCCGTCATGTCCACCTCGTTGAAGGTGGTCAGCATGGCGGCCGTGTTCTGCGCTTCCTTGAGCCGCTGCGCGATGGTGCGGCGCAGCCGCGTCATCTTGACCCGCTCCTCGCGCGGATCCTCAGCCCGCGGCTGGGGTGCGGGCGCGGGAGGCTGCTCGGAAGAGGGAGCGCCTTGGGGGCGGTTGAGGAAGGCGAGCACGTCGCCCTTGGTGATGCGCCCGTCCTTGCCCGTGCCCTCGCCGAGCTGGGCGGGCTGCAGGCCCTTCTCCTCCAGGATCTTGGCGGCCGACGGCATGGGCGGACGCTCGCGTGTCACTGCCCCTTGGGTCGTTCCTTGGGCCGACCCGTGCGCCGCGATGTCCGCAGGCGGCGTCGCCGGGCGGGACACCGGCCCGAGGGTGCGCGGCGGGGGATTCACGCCTGGGCCGGGGTTCGCCGCGGGCGCGGTGGCGACGGCCGTCGGACCGGGCCGGGGCGTGGCGGAGGGTGCGACGCCGACCGGCTCCGCCTGTCCCTTACCCGCGCCCGCCTCCACGGTCCCGAGCACGGCGCCGACCTCGACCTCGGCACCCTCCGCGGCCGCGGGCCGACCCAGGACGCCGGCGGCCGGCGAGGGAACCTCGACGGTGACCTTGTCGGTCTCCAGTTCGACCAGCGGCTCGTCCACGGCCACCGCATCGCCCACGCTCTTCAGCCAGCGCGCCACCGTCGCTGACGTCACGCTCTCGCCCAGGGTGGGCACCTTGATCTCGGTGGCCATTGTGTTGCTTGAGCTCCCCTCAATCCAGCAGCAGCGCCTCGCGCACCAGGGCAGCTTGCTGTGCGGCATGGGCGCGGGCAAGGCCGGTCGCCGGGCTCGCCGCCGCCTCGCGGCCCACGTAACGCGGGCGCTGCGCCCGGCCCAGCGTGCCCAGCGTGCGCTCGATCCGGCGGTCCACGAAGCACCAGCCGCCCATGTTCTCCGGCTCCTCCTGGCACCAGACCACCTCTGCACCGTCGAAGGGACGCAGCGCGTCCGCGAGCCGGCGCTCGGGGAACGGATAAAACTGTTCCAGCCGCACGAGCGCCACGTCGTTCGCGCCCTTCTCCCGCCGCTCCGCGAGGAGGTCGTAATACACCTTGCCCGAGCACAGAACGACCCGCCTGACCTGATCGGGCGGCGCGATCGCGTCCACCTCGGGGATCACGGCCTGGAACGCGCTGCCGCCGCTCATCTCGGCGAGGCGGCTCACGGCGAGCTTGTGCCGCAGCAGGCTCTTCGGCGTCATGAGCACGAGCGGCTTGCGGAAGTTGCGGCGGAGCTGGCGCCGCAAGACGTGGAAGTAGTTGGCCGGGGTGGTCGGGTTGCAGACCTGCATGTTCCGCTCGGCGCAGAGCTGCAGGTAGCGCTCCAGCCGCGCCGAGGAGTGCTCCGGCCCTTGCCCCTCGTGGCCGTGGGGCAGCAGCAAGGTCAGCCCGCTCATGCGCAGCCACTTGGTCTCGCCGCTCGCCAGGAATTGGTCGATGATCACCTGGGCGCCGTTAGCGAAGTCGCCGAACTGCGCCTCCCAGAGCACGAGCGTCCTGGGGTCGGCGAGCGAGTAGCCGTAGTCGAAGCCGAGCACGCCGGCCTCGCTCAGCAGGCTGTTGTAGATCTCGATCCGCGCTTGGTCGGGCTGTATGTTGTTGAGCGGCACGTATTCGTTCTGGTTTGACTGATCGATCAGCACCGCGTGCCGCTGGCTGAAGGTGCCGCGCTGCGTATCCTCGCCCGAGAGGCGCACCCGGCTGCCTTCCAGCAGCAGGCTGCCGAAAGCCAGCGCCTCGCCCGTCGCCCAGTCCACGCCCTCGCCGGTCTCGATCATCTGCCGCTTGGCGTCGAGCTGCCGGGCGATCTTGGGATTGAGGTCGAAGCCGTCCGGAGCGCGCGAGATCGCCTCGCCGACGAGGTGCAGCGTCTCCATGCTCACCGCCGTCGGGCATTCCTGCCGCTCGTCTTCCTGGCCGGACTGCTTGAGGCCGGACCAGTGGCCCTCCAGCCAATCCGCCTTGTTGGGCCGGTAGGACTGCGCCGCCTTGAAGGCCGCCTCCAGCTCGCCCTGGAACTCGTCCCACATCGCCTGGCTCTCGGAAGCGGGCACGACGCCCTCCGCAGCGAGGCGCTCGGCGTAGAGCGTTCGCACCGTGGGCCGCTCGCGGATCGCGCGATACATGATCGGCTGGGTGAAGGCCGGCTCGTCCGTCTCATTGTGGCCGTGGCGCCGGTAGCACACGATGTCGAGCACGATGTCGGTGCCGAACTCCTGGCGGAACGCGGCGCAGAGGCGCGCGCAAAACACCACGGCTTCCGGCTCGTCGCCGTTCACGTGCAGGATGGGGGACTGCACCGACTTCGCCACGTCCGTGCAGTAGAGGCCCGAATAGGCGTGGGCCGGGACGGTCGTGAAGCCGATCTGGTTGTTGACGACGACGTGCACGGTGCCGCCCGTGCGGTAGCCGATGAGCTGGCTCATCGCGAGCGTCTCATAGACGAGGCCTTGGCCCGCGAACGCCGCGTCCCCGTGCATCAGGATCGCCATGACCGAGCGCCGCGCCCTGGTGTCGCCCGCCATGTCCTGCAGCGCCCGGACCTTGCCGACGACGACCGGGTCCACCGCCTCCAGGTGCGACGGATTGGGCTGGAGCGAGAGGTGAACCGGGTGCCCGGCCAGCTCAAGATCGGTGCTGGTGCCGAGATGATACTTCACGTCACCGGAACCCTGCACGTCGTCCGGCTTGAACGAGGAGCCGCCGAACTCGCCGAACACGGCCATGAACGGCTTCTTCACGACATTGACTAACGTGTTGAGCCGCCCGCGGTGCGGCATGCCGATGGCGATCTCGCGCACGCCGCCCGAGGCGGCAGTCCCTATGATGGCTTGCAGCGCCGGAATCGTGACCTCGCCGCCTTCCAGGCCGAAGCGCTTGGTGCCGACGTAGCGGCGCTGGCAGAACGCCTCGAAGCCCTCAGCCTCCGTGAGCTGGCGCAGGATCGCGCGTTTCTCGTCCGCGGGCAGCCCCTTTGCCCAGGGAGCGCCCTCGATGCGCCGCTGGATCCATGCCTTCTGCCCAGGGTCCTGGATGTGCATGAACTCGACGCCGATCGGCCCGCAGTAGCTCGCCCGCACGATGGCCATGATCTGGCGCACGGTCGCCGTCTCGAGGCCGAGCACGTTGTCTATGAAGATCGGGCGGTCGAGGTCGGCGTCGGTGAAGCCGTAGGATCTTGGGTCGAGCTCCGGGTGGGGCCGCGGGACCTGCAAGCCGAGCGGGTCGAGCTGGGCCTGCAGGTGGCCGCGCACGCGGTAGGCGCGGATCAGCATGAGCGCCCGCAGGCTGTCGAGCGCGGCCGCCCGCACCTCCTCGACCGTCGCCCCGGCCGCGGGGAGAGCCGCCGTCTCGCCGTTCACGCTGGGTGCCGGCGCCGGCTCGTCATCCACGAGGCGGCGCGGCGCCCAGGAGGCGCCCGACGCGTCCTCCATCACGGCGCGCGCGTCATCGTCCATGGCGCCAAACAGCGCACCGAAGCTCGAGTCCACGCTGCCGGGATCGCTGGCCCAGCGGGCATACATGTCGGCGAGGTAAGCGGCGTTAGCGCCGTTGAAGGCGGAGGCGAGCATGTCTGCGCCGGGCATCTGGACGGTCCTCTGACGGGGCGAATCGACGGGCACTCTACCCGCCCGGCCTTTATCTGGGGTTGACCGATTAACCGAGGGCGCGGAACCTGCCCTGCACTGGACGCATGACAGGCGTGCTCACGCCTTGAGCGCTCGCACCATGGTGCTGCCCAGCGCGGCGGGGCTCTCGGCGACGTGGATGCCGGCCTCGCGCATCGCCTCCATCTTCGCCCCCGCCGTGTCGCGCCCGCCGCTGATGACGGCGCCAGCATGGCCCATGCGACGGCCCGGCGGCGCGGTAGCGCCCGCGATGAAGCCGACGACGGGCTTCTTCGTCCCCGACGCCTGCAGGAACTCGGCGGCCTCGATCTCCGACGCGCCACCGATCTCGCCGATCATGACGATGCTTTGCGTTTCCGGGTCGGCCAGGAACATCTCCAGGACCTCGACGAAGTCCGTGCCCTTCACCGGGTCACCGCCGATGCCGACGCAGGTGCTCTGCCCCAGTCCGGCAGCCGTCGTCTGCGCGACGGCCTCGTAGGTGAGCGTTCCGGAGCGGCTGACGATGCCGACGCTGCCGCGTCGATGGATGTGGCCCGGCATGATGCCGATCTTGCACGCCTCGGGCGTGATGACGCCGGGGCAGTTCGGCCCGATCAGCCGCGACTTGCTGCCCGAGAGAGCGCGCTTGACCCGAACCATGTCCAGCACCGGGATGCCCTCGGTGATGCACACGATCAGCGGGACCTCGGCCTCGACCGCCTCCAGGATCGCGTCGGCGGCGAAGGCGGGAGGCACGTAGATCGCGCTCGCGAGGGAGTTGATCGGCCCGCTCGCTTCCGCCGCCGCGACCGCCTCGGCCACGATGTCGAACACGGGCAGGTCGAGATGCTTCGTGCCGCCCTTGCCCGGCGTCACGCCGCCCACGACCTTGGTGCCGTAGGCGATGGCCTGCTCGCTGTGGAACGTGCCCTGCGCGCCCGTAAACCCTTGCGTGATGACGCGGGTGTTCCCGTCTATCAGGATCGCCACTACGCGGCCTCCTTCACGGCGCGGACGATCTTCTCGGCCGCGTCCGCGAGGTTGTCGGCGCTGACGATGGAGAGGCCGGATTTGGCCAGGATCTCCTTGCCCAGATCCACGTTCGTGCCTTCCAGCCGCACGACGAGGGGCACGTCGAGCGCCACCTCCTTCGCCGCCGCGACCACGCCCTCGGCGATCACGTCGCAGCGCATGATGCCGCCGAAGATGTTGACGAGGATGCCCTCGACGTTCGGGTCCGACAGGATGATCTTGAACGCCGCCGTGACCCGCTCCTTGGTCGCACCCCCGCCCACGTCGAGGAAGTTGGCCGGCTCGCCGCCGTAGAGCTTGATGATGTCCATGGTCGCCATGGCGAGGCCCGCGCCGTTGACCATGCAGCCGATGGTGCCGTCGAGGGCGACGTAGTTGAGGCTGTACTTCGCGGCCTCCAGCTCCTTCGGGTCCTCCTCCGCCTCGTCGCGCAGCGCCTCCAGCTCGGGATGCCTGTAGAGGGCGTTGTCGTCGAAGCTCACCTTCGCGTCGAGCGCCACGATCTCGCCCGCGCCCGTGACGACTAGTGGGTTGATCTCGACGATGGCGCAATCGAGTTCCATGAACGCCTGATACATGGCGGCGGCGAACTGGCCGAAGGCGGCGACCTGCTTGCCTTGCAGCCCCAGCCCGTAGGCCAGCGCGCGCCCGTGGAAGGGCTGGATGCCAGTGGCCGGGTCAATCGCCGCGCGCAGGATGCGCTCGGGATGGTGCGCCGCGACGTCCTCGATCTCCACGCCGCCCTCGGTGCTGGCGACCAGCGTCACGCGCCCGGTGCCGCGGTCCACGAGCAGCGAGAGGTAGAGCTCGCGCGCGATATCGCACCCGGCCTCGACATAGACCCGGCTCACCCGGCGCCCCGCAGGCCCCGTCTGCTTGGTGACGAGCACGTGCCCGATCATGGCTTCCGCCGTGGCCCGGACCTCCTCCGGAGAGCGCGCGAGCCGCACGCCGCCATTATGTCCCTTTTCCGCCGGATCGTCCTGAAATCGCCCGGCGCCGCGCCCGCCCGCATGAATCTGGCTCTTCACCACGAAGACGGGACCGGGAAGCTTGCGCGCCGCCTCCTCGGCCTCTGCCGGCGTCCAGGCAACGTAGCCTTCGAGCGTTGGAACGTCGTAGCCCCGGAGCAGCTCCTTGGCCTGATACTCGTGGATGTTCACGGCCTAGCCTACCAGCTTCTTGCTGGCCTCGATCAGCTCGCGCACGGAAGCGCAGCTTTTGTCGAACGCCGCCTTCTCCTCGGCATTCAGCTCGATCTCCACGACCCGCTCGACGCCGCCCGCCCCGATCACCACGGGCACGCCCACGTAGAGGTCGCTCACGCCATACTGCCCGTCGAGGTGCGCCGCGGCTGGCAGCACGCGCTTCTTGTCCTTGAGATAGCTCTCGGCCATGGCGATGGCGCTCGCGGCCGGCGCGTAGAAGGCGCTGCCCTTCTCCAGGAGCTTGACGATCTCGCCGCCGCCGCTCGCGGTGCGCTTGACGATGGCGTCCACCTTGTCCTGCGTCGTCCAGCCCATCTTGACCAGGTCCGGCACCGGGATGCCGGCGACCGCGGAGTAGCGCACGAGCGGCACCATGGTGTCGCCGTGGCCGCCGAGCACGAAGGCGGTCACGTCCTCGACGGAGACCTGGAACTCGTGGGCGAGGAACAGGCGGAACCGCGCGCTGTCGAGCACGCCGGCCATGCCGACCACCTTCGCGGGCGGCAGGCCGGATTTCTGCTGCATCACCCAGACCATGGCGTCGAGCGGGTTGGTGATGACGATGACGAAGGCGTCCGGGCAGTAGCGCTTGATGCCGTCGGCGACCTGGGCGATCACGCCGGCGTTCTTGGCGACGAGGTCGTCGCGGCTCATGCCGGGCTGGCGCGGGAAGCCGGCGGTGACGATCACCACGTCCGCGCCCTCGATGGCGGCGTAGTCGCTGCTGCCTTGCATGTGGCTGTCGAAGCCGTCCACGGGGCCGCTCTGCATGATGTCGAGCGCCTTGCCGGCGGCGACGCCCCCGAACACGTCGAAGAGCGCTACGTCGCCCAGTTCCTTGAGGCCGATCAGGTGGGCGAGCGTGCCGCCGATGTTGCCGGCGCCGACGAGGGCGATCTTGCTGCGGGGCATGACGTCCTTTGGGGAGTCCTTGCCGGGCGCGGGAGACGTGCCACGCAGGGCGCCCGGCGGCCCGGAAGGCGGCGCGGTGCTACTCCCTTTGCCGGGAGGCGGCAAGCGGGAGAGATAGGTCAGCACGAGGCAGCAGGGCGAGCCCGGTGCCGCAGGCTCCCGCCGAGCCACACCGTCCCGCCCAGGCACTTGCGTCCCAAGCTCCTGGGCGGCTCGCCCGACCGGGCGATCGTCTCCGCCTCCGCGATCTCGGCCCCTGGAACTCGGCTTGACTGCAGGCCCTGTCAGCGCGTCAGGTCAGCGGGTCAGACTGGATGCTAGGTTCTCCGAACGCAATCACGTCGATCATGTCATTCGAGGTGTAGATCGCGAAATGCCGTAGAGAGCGGTCCAGGTAGAGACCCTAGACTCCGCTCATGGAACCACGCGAGGAAGTCGGAATCCCGCACCTCATAGAACACCTTTCCCAGTCCTGCCGACTTCCTCAGATCGGTAATATCGGTAAGATCGTCGCCTTCGTCCATACGACGGTAACAGAGCTGGGAGTCGAACAGGATCACCACCTTCCGGCCCGCGTCGTCGCTCAGCTCCAGGCGAAGCCCGGCCACGCCGTCCCGCAGCTCGTCCAGTTCGAAACGCCGATTGGCGGCGACATCCTGCCAGAGCGCGACATAGTCTCTCATGGCCCATACCTCACCTTGATGCGCTTCCGACCATCCTGGATCTCGAGTGTAGGCCGTCCATCTCTACTCTCAGGCCGAACCACAATCCTACGACCATCTGGCAAATTGAGCTGGTCCCGCCTGGTCGGACGGTTTGGCGGCGTGGCTAAGCTTGGTTCTGGTTGTCGTCAGGCCGCCAAGTTCTCCATCCCGGTCGCCCCCTATGCCTCGTCGGGCGTGCGCCCGGCCAGAGTTGAGTGAGGCCGCCGGGCATTGTAGCAGCCGATCCAGCGCGAGAGCCCAGCCCGCAGCGCCGAGCCGGTCTCGAAGGCGTGCAGGTAGACGCACTCGTAGTTCAGGCTGCGCCAGAGCCGCTCGATGAACACGCCGCTCGATGAACACGCCGCTCGATGAACACGTTGTCCATCCAGCGGCCCCTCGCGTCCATGGAGATGCGCACGCCCGCCTTGTGCAGGATGCTGGTGAAGCGCGGCGAGGTGAATTGGCTGCCCTGGTCGGTGTTGACGATCTCGGGCCGGCCGAACCGCCCCAGCGCCTCCTCCAGGGCTTCCAGACAGAACTCCACGTCCTCTGTCGGCTTCGCCGACATCACTCCGTGGGATCGCTGCGCGATGGTGTTCGACACCCGCCAGGCCAGCACCTTGCGCGTCGCCCAGTCCATCACCGCGACCAAGCAGAGCAAGCCGCGCCGCCTAGGGATGTACGTGATGTCCGCGCACCAGACCTGGTTCGGGCGCTCGATCGCCACCCCCCGCAGCAGGGAAGGATAGACCCGGTGCTCGGGGTGCGGAACTGTCGTGCGTGGCCGCTGGTAGATCGGCACCAGCCCCATCTTGGCCATGAGCCGCCGCACCCGCTTGCGCCCGGCGATGAAGCCCTCGCGCCGGAGATGGCGTGCCATCTGACGCGAGCCCTACCAGGGTGGCTCCAGGAACTGCGCGTCGATCAGTCGCAGCAGCTCCAAGTTCAGCGGCGTCTCGCCCACGGGCTGGTAGTAGAACCCCGACCGGCTGATCGCGACCAGCGCGCACTGGCGCACGATCGAGAGCTGCTCGTGATCCGGCTCGATCAGCTGCCGCCTCCGCTCGACACTCATCGAGCGCAGGCCTTCGCCAAAACATCCCGTTCCACCAAGAGCTGGCCGATCTTGGCGTGCCGCTTCTCGACTTCAGCTTCGGCCGACTTCGCCGTCTCCTGCGCGTCCACCTGGCCCGAGAACACCGCGGCCATCGCGCGAGCTGACCCCCGGAGATACCGTGTTGCGGGTCAAGTCGGCGAAGGGCATCCGGGAAGGGATCGAACGGCTTCTGCGTCCTGACGACGGCATGAGCGTAGACCAGGAGCTTGCGGGCGACGGCGATCAGGATGACCTTGGGCGGCTTGCCGGCGGCGATCATGCGCTGGACGAAGGCGGCGAGGGTTTTGTTCGTCCGCTTGGCGCTGAGTGCGCACATGTAGAGCGTGCTGCGCAGGCGCTCGGCTCCGATGCGGCTCATCTTGCCTGGCTTGCGCACGGAGGAGCCGGAGCTGTGCTCCTGGGGCGAGAGGCCGGCAAACGCGGCGAGCGCCTTGGGGGTGAACTCGGCGATGTTGGGGAGTTCGGCCAGGAGCACCGTGGCCGAGATCTCGCCGAAGCCGGTGATGCTGCGCAGGAGTGCGAGGTTCTTGCTCAAGACAGGGTCGGCCTTGATGAGCTGGCGCACCGCCGCCGCGACGGCCTCGATCTGCTGGTTCAGCCATTCGAGATGGGCGGTGATGGAGGCTGCGACCGCGGGCGAGGCGAAGCCGGCCTGTTGGCGGTTGAGTTCCTGCACGCGCGCCGCCTTGAGCGCATCACAGCGGCGGACCAGTTCGCGCAGCTCGCGCAAGTGGGGCAGCGGCGGCGCCCAGGCAGGCGGGACGTGGGCGCGGCAGAAGCGCGCGATCAGGCCTGCGTCGAGCTTATCGGTCTTGTTGCGCGCCAGCTCGCTTTCACCGAAGGCCTTGATGCGCGCCGGGTTGACGATGCTGACCCGGATACTGCGGCTATGCAGGAAAGCCGCCAGGTCCAGACCCAGTTGCCGGTCGCCTCCATGCAGGCGTGCAACGGCGCTTCCGGGTCAGGGCGGTGCTTGGCGAGCCAGGTCAGCAACTGCTCGAAGCCGGCCTCGGTGTTGGAGAAAGCTGCGTGCTTGATGCGCTCGCCGATCACGAGGGCGACGTCGAACTTGGCCTTGGCGATGTCGATGCCGATGATGTCCATGAGGTCTCCATATCCGGCTGTCCGGCCCGCCTCCCATCGGCCACCCTTGTCATCAGGCTGCCCAGCCAAGCTGGCGCCCCGCATACCGTTCAGCCAGGAGGCAGACGCTGCGGCGGGTCCCCATCTCCGGGACGGGCACGTGGGCCCGAGGGACAGACAGGATCACCGCCGCGGCAGCTGCAATCGGCCAATCGCACCTGCCGACCCCTGCTTACAAGGGAGATGCCGCGGAGCGGCATCAAGGTCGCGCAAGCCATCCGCCTCCCACCGGCCGCGCCCTAAGATGGCCTGCTGGCGCCAGGGGCCGGGGTCGCCTGCGGCTTCGGCGCGCATCCAGCCCGCCTTGCGCCGCTCCGGCCCGAGCAGACCATCCAGGAACAGGCCTGCCGAGGCCGCCACGCGCTCTTGCGTGAACAAGGGCCCCATCCGCGCCTTCGCCCCTCGCAACTCCGACGCCCACAGCTCCAACGTCGTCTCGATCGATGCACCGCTCATCCAGGCCCTCCCGCACCACAGAGGAGATCAGGTATCCGCGTCAGATTGCAACTTGTATGGGGCGCTTGTTGTCAAGCAGAAATTTCGCTTGGCGTACCCCTTCTCTCCACTCGGTTCTCCATTGGTGGTAGGCTAATCTCGATTGGATCACGACAGCCGAGGGGAGCTCGCCATAGGGCGCGGATCATCGCGCCACGAACTTGTATTCGGTTGGACCTTGCGGGTCCGGACCATGATGCAGTCATGCGCATCGGCGGCGAAGCTCCGGGCGGCGGGCCCATTCTGTAGTGCGGCGTCGAAGCCATAGTTGAGTTCGGGTCACCGCCACCTCGGACCGTGATCCGCAAGCCCGTCGGGCGTGACGGGTTACGAAATGGGTTAGCTGCGGCCTGCGCCGAGCGGGTGCGTCCTCACGCGGCTGCCGGACGCAGGACGACGCCCTCCGGCGCCTCGCCGGTTGCCCCGAACCGCCACAAGGCAACCAGAAGCTTCCTCGCCAGGGCCACGATCATCGTCTTGCGCGTGCCGCCGCGAGCGTCCGCGGTGCGTGCCCGATACCATTGTGCCAAGGCACTGTCCTTCTGGAACATCAGGAAGCGCCAGGCCAGCTGGATCATGCCCCGGCGCACCCGCGCGTTGCCCGCCTTGGCCAGGCCCTTCTCGCGCCGCTTGGCCCCGCTCTCGTCCGGTGCGCCAGTCAGCCCCGCGTAGCGCGCGACCGCCCTGCGGTCGCGCAAGGGGCGCGAGAGCACCTCATGCACCAGCATGTCCGCCGTCTCGAGGCCGACGCCGACGACGCGGGCCAGCAGGCAGACCATCGCGTTCGGCCCCTCTCCGGGTGCTCGCTCCAGCCGCTCCAGCCGCGCCACCTCGATCTCGCTGATCTGCTCGCGCACGAACCGCAGCCGCGCCATGTCGCGCTGCAGCTCGGCCAGCGTGTTCGGCGGCAACGCCGCGCCGTCCGGCGTGCGCAGCGCTTCCAGGCGCTCGGGGGCGCGGCGCAGCGTCGGCTTGAAGCCACGGATGCCGAGCCGGGCGAGTGCGCCCTTCATCCGGTTCACGATGCGCGTGCGCTCGCCGACCAGGTTCTCGCGCTCACGGGTCGGGCGTTCGGCGTCCTCCTCCTCGAGCGTCGGGATCGCGGCCATGCTGCAGTGATCCGGCTCGCCCCGCAGCCAGCCCAGGAAGGCGCGCTTGAGCAGCTCGGTGTCGAGCCGGTCCGTCTTGGCGCGCCGGTGCTCGCGCGACACTGGAATGCTCGCAGAGTGGATCACGTGCGCCTCGATCCCGCGCGCCCGCAACCAGCGCGCCAGCCAGAAGCCGTCGCGGCCCGCCTCGAACGCGACAGCAACTCGGGTGATGATCCGTCCCGCTCCGGGTCGCCTCCTCCTGCCAGCGTCGGAGCAGCCGCAGCACGCCCTCCTCGTCCGGCTCAAGCTTCTTCAGCGGGTGACGGTCAACACCCGGCACGATCCCGGCGACAAGCCAGCTCGACTGGCTCATCTCGATGACCGCGATCAAGGTGCTGTCCTGCTCGAGTGCAACAAGGGACCGGCTCAGGTCGTTGTGCTGTGGCATGGGGTGCTCCATCGGTGGTTCCCAGCGACGATGGTGCTACGCTTCGCCGCCCGCCCCATAGCGTCTGTAGTGCTAGCGTAGGCTGCTCCCCAACAAGCGACAGTCGCCAAGCTGCCGTTCCCATCAGGCCATAGGTGCTCGGCGCTGGCCGCTTCTAGAAAGTCTGGCCGTTGCTAGAAAGCATGAGGATCCGCGGGGTGCCCGCGGCACAGTGGAGTGAGTGGCAGTAAGCTGCCCGGGTGGCGCGCCGGCCGAAGCGGTCCTAACCCGCACGAATTTCCACCACGACCACCCCGCTCCGTCGCAGGCACCGCACGGATCCTCATGCTCCCCAAGATTTAGAGCAGCGCGATCTTATCGCTGATCGCCATCCAACCGGCAGGTTCTTCGATGATCGTGCCAATATCGTGCTTCCCCAGAATACGGGACTCCGTGCGCTTCGTGAACAGCTCGACCAAAATGGCCGAGGCCGGGCCGACGGCCCCATGAGATCGCGCGAGAACCTGCTCGCGGTAGGCACGCCAGTGCAACTCGATAGCAACCCGCCTGACCACGCTCCCTGTGGCGGCTGACACTCCGAGGGCTCCGGTGACTCCCATCGCTGTTGGCAGCTCGGACAGCAGTTGCAATGCAGTAGAAGCCCCAGGCGGTACATACGGAATCGCCGCCGAGACGACAGACAGCGTTTTGTGGCCTAATTTCGCCATCTTCAACGCGAGCAAGCAGTCCACCCAGCTGCAGATCGTCTTGCTGTTGCGCCATTGCTTCGCGATCGCGGACAGGGCGGCCGTATGAGCAATCGTACTGCCGACCGAAACACCGGAAACGGCTATCGTGACGGGATCCACCACCGTGAACGCCTTGAGGGCCCCTGTTGCGATACCTTGCGCAGTGCTAGCGAGTGACTTCCCGAGCCGACCACGCAGGTAGGCCGCGGTGGTCGGACTGTCGTCGCTATCGGCTTCGCAGATTCCATTGAGAACGAAGAAGGGATTGGGCACCAGGTCGAGGCCAAGGGCATGCTTGGCGAAGACTTTCCCACGCGTGAGCAGGGCGATCATTTTGCTGTCAGGCGGCGCGCCCCCATAGGTGACGCTTGCACCTATCGTGGCGAAGACGAAGGCCCAGATTTCATTTTCCCAGGCGCTCTGGTCGTACGACGGCGAAGCTGGTGGAGATTCCACCATGATGTCCTCCCGGGACGAGCGATGCCACCTGATCGGCCCCCGATGGGTGGTCCGGGGTGAATGTTAGTTCAGCATCGGTCTGGGCGCCATGGTCTGCGTGGTGGGCAGGACCGGTCGGCGCAGGACCGCGGCGGGCGCCGCGGGCCAGGCCGCGAAGACTGGGAGGACCACCTCCGGCGCAGATTGCCCCCCTCCTCAAGGTTGCCTCGGGGTGCAGCATCGGCGAGTGGTAGTGCACAGCGCAGTGCTTCTTGTGCATCGAATTGCGCATCCGCACCACGCCGGCGCTGCTCGGCTTGTTCTCGCTCGTGACGCTGTGGGCGACGCAGCTCCAAGCCGAGCAGGGCCTCCGGCCCGAGTGCGTCCGCTGG